>LXQD01000013.1 GCA_003326215.1 Nostoc minutum NIES-26
CAGTTACTACCTCAGTAGTCTCAAGACATCTGCTATCAACTTTGCTCATGCTATTCGTGGACACCGGGACATTGAAAACGGACTGCATTGGATCAAAGATGTTGTGTTTGGTGAAGACACTGCACCTTTTTGTGCCTATAATGCTGCTACTAACTGGTCTATTATTCGGACTTTTGTGATTAATCTGCTCCGTGCAAAGGGTTATCGCTCATTGACCAAAGCACAGAGATTTCTGTGTCATGATCTGGAACAACTTTTTTCTCTCCTTACAATGAATTAGCCCTACCTGCTCCCCCTGCTCCCCCTGCTCCCCCTGCTCCCCCTGCCTCCCCTGCCTCCCCTGCCTCCCCTGCTCCCCCAAGCGATTGATTATTTTTTTATTTGGAAGTCCCCTTAAAGGTGGCATCACTGGTAAGTGGGATGTGAATTCAAAATTATCAAAGTTGGCACATGCAAGTTTGAATTCTCGACCATAGTACTGAATATTACCAGCATGAGGCGATGTCTCCGGGTGCGCCAGTCACTCATGAAGGAGACCCTCAAGACTGGGCTGGTTTAACACTGCGCGTCTACGCGATCGCCAATCAGCAAGTACGTAGACGCACAGGTGCTTGTCAGAGATATCGCCTCTGGTATTTTTTAACATGTGTTTAATTTGGCGATGAAGGCGATCGCCTCAATAAATCTTTATAGCTTCCATCTTCCTACAGATAGATTTTGCCAGCTCCGCAACACACTTACACTGACACCAACACAGTATTAAAATCACCATACTAAAAAATTAACTCATGGAAAATACTCACCAATCACAATTGCTGACGGCAAAAATTCCTCAAAATCGCATCGTCTTTATCGACCCCACAGTCGAGGACTATCAAAGTTTAGTGCATGGTGTTCTAACAGATACAGAAGTTATTGTATTAAACACCCACGAGGATGGGGTGGAACAAATTAGCGCAGTCTTGGCAACAAAGTCAAGGATCGCTAGCGTGCATATTGTTTCCCACGGCGCACCAGGTCTAGT
This sequence comes from Nostoc minutum NIES-26, assembly GCA_003326215.1. GTDB lineage: Bacteria > Cyanobacteriota > Cyanobacteriia > Cyanobacteriales > Nostocaceae > Dendronalium > Dendronalium minutum. The sequence continues at coordinate 1,025 of LXQD01000013.1, forward strand.
GTATCTGGGCAACACCCAACTAGGGCAACACACTCTCAACAGCTATGCTGGGCAATTAATTAACTGGGCAAAAGCCTTAAGTAATGATGCTCAAATATTACTGTATGGTTGCGATGTTGCTCAAACCGAGTTAGGCAAAACATTTGTGCAGCGCTTGGCTGAGTTAACTGGGGCGACAGTATTGGCATCTAATAACAAGACAGGTAGTGCCGCACTAGGGGGAAACTGGGAACTAGAAGTAACATCCAAAAATGCCACTGCTGTGCTTGCCTTTGAGTCGGCAACTTTGGAAGCGTATGAGGCAGTGCTGGCTAAACCCTACTTAGTAAAGGATATTTACCTTGGGTCTGGTAATTCCGATCCTTCCACCCTAATCAACGTCAACGGTACTCTCTATTTCATTGCTGACGACGGCATCCACGGCAGAGAGTTGTGGAAAAGCGATGGCACCGCCACTGGCACTGTTTTGGTCAAGGACATTAACACTGGTGGATATTACTACAATCAGCCCAGTAGTTTGACCAATTTCAACGGCACTCTCTATTTTACTGCCGATGATAGTAATGGTATTGATTATGGGTTATGGAAAAGCGATGGCACTACTTTTGGCACTGTCCAAGTTGAGGGTTTCGGCTACGATCGTGGCAATTCTAACCCTGTCGGATCGCTACTTACAATCAACGACACCCTTTATTTCATTGTTAGTTACGACAGATTCAACAGAAGTTTGTGGAAAAGCAATGGCACACAAGCAGGCACAGTCTTAGTCAAAAACCTCTACCCTGAACTTGAAGAGGGTGGCACTGATGCTCGTTTATCTACGGTCACATCCTCTATAAACTCCAACGGCGTCCTCTATTTGAGAGTTATCAACCTCGCTGGAGGCCCGTCTGATTTGTGGAAGACCGATGGTACTCCAGATGGCACAGTCCTGCTGGTCGATAACATACCAAGCTATGTTGAGTATGGGACATACTTGTCGTCCCTGATAAATGTTAACGATACAGTATATTTTAATGCTGGCGATTATGACAGCGTAAGTGGTATTGAATTGTGGAAAAGTGATGGCACGACCCAAGGCACCGTTCAAATAAAGGACATCAATCCAGGATCTAATAGTTCCTATCCAAACTATCAGACCTACGTTAACGGCACTCTCTATTTCTTTGCTGATGATGGCACTCACGGTAGAGAATTGTGGAAAAGCGATGGCACAGAGACTGGCACAGTTCTAGTCAAAGACATCAACACAGGCTCCAGTAGTTCCAATTCTGAGTACAATGATCTTGCTTTTACTCTGACCAACATCAACGGCACTTTCTATTTCTTTGCTAATGACGGCATCCACGGTCTTGAGTTGTGGAAAAGCGATGGCACCACTGCTGGCACTGTCTTAGTCAAAGACATCAACCCAGGAATTGGTGGTAGTAACTATAGCAACAATATTTCCAACTTTTTCAACGTTAATGGTATCTTTTATTTTGCTGCTGATGATGGCACTCACGGTAGAGAATTGTGGAAAAGCGATGGCACTACTGCTGGCACTGTCTTAGTCGAAGATATCAATCCTGGGTCTGGTAATTCCAGTCCTGACAATTTGACTTACGTCAACGGCAAACTTTACTTCAGTGCTGATAACGGCATCAAAGGTAATGAGTTGTGGGCATTGGACATTATCCCTCCTGTAGTCAGCCCCATCATCAGTATTACCGCGATCGATGCTGATGCTGCTGAAGCTGACAGTGACCCAGCCATCTTCCGTATCAGCCGCACTGGCGATACCAGTACTGCGTTGACTGTCAAATATACTATTAGCGGCACTGCTAACAATGGTAGCGATTACAACCAACTCACTGAAAGTATTACCATTGCCGCTGGTGAATCGTTTGTAGACCTTACCGTTACCCCAAAAGATGATATTTACAGGGAAGGCAGCGAAACAGTAACTCTGACTCTGTTTACCCAGCCTGACTATGCTGTAGATACATCTAACGTTGCCGCTAGTGCCATTATTGCCGACGATGCCAGCACCGCAGTAGTAGCTCAACCATACCTGGTGAAGGATATTCTGCCTGGTAATAGTTATATCCCTGCTGACTCCCCTGAGCCTTCCGGTCTGACCAACGTCGGCGGTATCCTCTACTTCACTGTTAATGACGGCACTCACGGTAGAGAAGTGTGGAAGAGCGATGGTACTAAAGCTGGTACTGTGTTGGTCAAAGACATTAACCCAGGGTATGATGGTAGCTTTGTATACAATTACTCTGGTTCGCCGAACAACGTTAACGGCGTTCTCTTTTTTGCAGCTGACGTTAAAGGTGACGATGGTGTTTACATTTCTGGTCAATTGTGGCAGAGCGATGGTACAGCAGATGGAACCTTTGTTATTCCAGTGTCTGGTGATTATCTTTCTGTTGGCTCCTATGACTTCAATCCGACCAACGTTAATGGTATCTTCTACTTCCAGGCTTTTAACAGCACCTACGACTTTGGAGGCTTGTGGAAAAGCGATGGTACTGCTGCTGGTACTATCCTAGTTAAAAAAGGCATCAGTCCTTACAACCTGACCAATGTCAACGGCACTCTTTATTTCGTTGCTGACGACGGTGATTACAATAAACAACTGTGGAAAAGTGATGGCACAGAACAAGGCACTGTCCTGGTTAAGGACTTCACTGAAAATTATTACTTCAATCTTTCCTACTTTACCAATGTCAACGGCATTCTCTATTTCAATGTTGGCGACAAGTTGTGGAAGAGCGATGGTACAGAAGCTGGTACTGTCTTAGTCAAAGATATTTATGGTCGTCTACTAACTAACCTCAACGATACCCTCTATTTCTTTGCTGGCGATGCCACTTCCGGTATACAATTGTGGAAAAGCGATGGTACAGAAGCAGGTACTGTCGTCGTCAAAGACATTAATATTACTGACATCTCTAACAACCTGACTCAAGTCAACGGTACTCTCTATTTCTTTGCTTACGACAGCACTCATGGTAACGAGTTGTGGAAAAGCGATGGTACAGCACAAGGCACTGTGTTGGTTAAAGATATCAACCCAGGTTCCGGGAGTTCCACTAATGATTACATCCCTGATTCCTCCTTTTCCTCTTATAGCAATGAGTTGATTGATGTTGGCGGCACCCTCTATTTCACGGCTAATGACGGCACCCGCGGTATTGAATTGTGGAGGAGTGATGGTACAGCAGAAGGTACCGTACTGGTTCAAGATATCAATCCTGGCCCTGGTAGCTCTGCTCCCTCCGACCTGACCCTTGTCAACGGCACCCTCTTTTTTAATGCTGACGATGGTATCCACAGTTTTGAGTTGTGGGCATTGAACACAAATCCAACCGCAGTCGTGCCTACAGTTAGCATCACCGCCACCGATACCAACGCCGTTGAAGCTGGCAATAACCTAGGCACCTTCCGTATCAGCCGCACTGGTGATATTAGTACTGCCCTTGCTGTTAAATACACTATTAGCGGGAGTGCAAATAATGGTAGTGACTACACCCAACTCACGGGTATTGCTGGCATCGTCGCAGGTGAATCCTTTGTTGATATCACTATAAACCCAGTAGATGATGGGTTAGCTGAGGGCAGTGAGACTGTGACTCTCACCCTTAATACAGGGGATGACTATAGCATATATACATCTCAAGTTCCTGTAACTGTCACAATTATTGACCAATTCAATGTAATCAACGGTAGTGGTAGCCGTGACCCCTTAACTGGGACTGATGGTAGCGATCGCATTACAGGTGGTGTTGGTAGCAAAACCATCACAGGCGGTGCTGGGTATGACGAATTTGTTTACACCAGCATCAAAGAAGTCGGTCAGCGCATCAGTGATTTTACTGTTGGTGAAGACAAAATTGTACTAACTCAGTTGCTCGATAGCCTCGTGGATGGTGGCTATAACGGCAACGATGCGATATCTGATGGTTATGTGCGACTGGTACAAGGTAGCACTGCTAATAGTACCATTTTGCAAATTGACCGCGATCGCACATTTGGTAATGCCGTTTTCAGACCGTTCATTCAGTTAGACAACGTAACTCCCCAACAGATGGACAACCTCAATAATTTTATCTTCTGAGTTTGTTTATAGTCTTTTCTTTCCCCCTACACCCTGTTCTAGTCATCAACACAGCATAAAAATACCTCATGGAAAATACTCACCAGTCACAATTGCTGACGGCGAAAATCCCTCAAAGTCGCATCGTCTTCATCGACTCCACAGTCGAGGACTACCAAAGCTTAGTCTTAGGCGTGTTACCTAATACAGAAGTCATCATCTTAGACACTAACCAAGATGGTGTAGAACAAATTAGCCAAGTGTTAGCACAACGGGTGGGAATCAACAGCCTGCATATCGTATCCCACGGCGCACCAGGACGGGTGTATCTGGGCAACGCAGAATTAGGGCAACAAGCCCTGAATAATTATGCTGGGCAATTGATGAACTGGGCTTTTGCTTTCAGTGATAATGCTCAAATATTACTGTATGGTTGTGATGTTGCCAAAACCGATTTAGGCAGGGCATTTGTGCAGTGCCTGAGTGAACTGACTGGGGCTATTGTGTTCGCATCAGCCAATAAGACAGGCAGTGCGGCAAAAGGGGGAGACTGGGAACTGAAAGTAACAACCAAAAGTAGCACTGCTACCCTTGCCTTTACACCCACGACCTTGGAGGTGTATGGGGCAGTGCTAGCTCAACCATATCTGGTGAAGGACATCAACCCAGGGTCTGGTAGCTCCACTCCCCGTCAAGATTTCTATCCCTATGTGCTTCCTTCCTATCTGACAAATATTGATGGGATTGTCTATTTCATTGCTAACGATGGCTTTGGTAATGAGTTATGGAGGAGCGATGGTACAGAAGCAGGAACTGTCCTAGTCAAAAACATTTACCCTTATAGTGACCCAGAGTTTACCCCAGATTATGGTCCCTACGGACTGATAAACTTTGACGGTGTCCTCTACTTCTTCGCTCCTGTCCGTTCTACTGAGGAAGGCTACTTAGATGTTATTAATTTATGGAAAAGTGATGGTACTGCTGCTGGCACAGTACCAATTGAGGCTATCTCTGATTATATTCCTCCCATATTATTGATAAAGACTAACAGTAACTTCTATTTCTCTATTTATAATGGCGATCGCCATGATGAATTGTGGAAGAGTGACGGTACAGAAGCAGGCACTCTGCGACTCAAAGAACTTTACCCCGACACCAGGTACTATCACATCACATCATCGGTAAGCGTCAACGATACACTCTACTTCAGTGTTAACTTTGACCCTTATGGGTATACGTTATGGAAAAGCGATGGTACTACAGCAGGTACAGTCCCAATTACAGGATTTAACAGCATTAGGTTCTACAATCTCACAAATCTCAACGGCACGCTCTATTTCTTTGTTGATAATGAAACCGACGACGATGGTAACAGTGAGTTGTGGAAAAGTGATGGTACAGAGACTGGCACTGTAGTAGTTAAAAGCTTTAGCCGTGATTACAACTACGACAAAAATGTGGCAATCGTCAATGGCATCCTTTATTTTACTGCTGAGGATGGTGTCCACGGTGAAGAGTTGTGGAAAAGTGATGGCACTACTGCTGGTACTGTTTTGGTTAAAGATATTAAACCAGGGCCTGGTAGTTCTCTTGACGACATATACTATAGCTTTCCGTTGATTGAGGTCAACAACATTCTCTATTTCACAGCTGATGACGGCACTAACGGTATAGAGTTGTGGAAAAGTGATGGTACAGAAAGTGGCACTGTCCTAATCAAAGACATCAATCCAGGGTCGTTTAGTTCTCTGGCATCCAACTTCAAAAACGTCAACGGTATTCTTTATTTCACAGCTAACGATGGTGTCCACGGGGATGAGTTGTGGAGAAGCGATGGTACTACTGCTGGCACTGTCTTAGTCAAAGACATCAATTTTGGGACTACTAGTTCCAGTATCTCCGAGTTGACAAATGTAGGCGACATCCTCTATTTCAACGCTGATGATGGTATCAACGGCAAAGAATTATGGGCATTGAACACTAATGACTTCAATATTATCAACGGAGATGGTACTCGCGAGCCGCTAACTGGCACTACTGGCAATGACCGGATTACGGGTGGTACTGGTAGCAAAACGATTACAGGCGGTGCTGGGGATGACGAGTTTGTTTACACCAGCATCAAAGAAGTCGGTCATCGCATCACTGATTTTTCTGTTGGTGAAGACAAAATTGTACTGACCCGGCTGCTTGATAGCCTTGTGGCTAGTGGTTACAACGGTAGCGATGCTATATCCGATGGTTATGTGCAACTGGTACAAGGTAGTACTGCTAATAACACTATTGTGCAAATTGACCGTGATGGCACATTTGGTAATGCTGTCTTCAGACCATTCATTCAGTTAGACAACGTGACTCCACAACAGATGGATAACACCAATAACTTTGTGTTCTAAGTTTGTTCGCTGATGCTATTTGCTTGAGGCGATTTCTTATGACTCGCCTTAAGGCATTTTTTACCTATTTTTAGCTTTGGGCTAACTAAGTATAATCTGCGTTAAAATTTCACATAAAGTGTATATTTTTAAAATTAAAATTCTAAGGCTATAACAAGTTGTTCCATAGCTGTTTGCAGGCTGCTAACTTAGCATCTGCCAGCAAAGAGCGCAAAACCAAGCAGATACCCTGCCTAAGAGATAATGACTGAAGTACTCCAAATCGGCAACCGGACAATCAACGCTAGTGAACTGATTCCTTTATTAGCCAGTTACCAAATGCTGCCGCAATTGCTGCGGGAGTTAATTATTGACGAAGCGATCGCACCAATAGAGTGTACCTCTGAAGAAGTAGCCTACGCTCAAAAGCAGTTTTACGCCGAAAAACAGTTGACACAAGAAGCCGACATTCAAGCATGGATGGCATATCATGGTCTGAGTGCCAGTCAATTAGAAACTCTGACTCTTCGTAAGTTGAAACTGGAAAAATTCAAGCAAGCTACTTGGGGTAACAAACTGGAATCCTATTTTTTTCAGTCCAAGGCAAAACTCGACAAAGTGATTTATTCACTGTTGCGAACCCAAGATATAGGCATTGCTCAAGAACTTTACTTCCGCATTCAGGCAAAAGAACAGTCTTTCGCAGATGTCGCACGGGAATATTCCCAAGGGCCGGAAGCCCAAACAGGTGGGTTAGTCGGGCCAATTGAATTGAATTCACTGCATCCAGCAATGGTGCAACTGCTTTCTAGCAGTCAACCAAATCAAGTTTTACCCCCGACTCGTATCGCTGAGTGGTTTGTGATTTTGCGATTGGAGAAATTTATCCCCGCACAACTAGACGAACCCATGAAAGTGCGCCTGATGAATGAACTATTTGAAACTTGGCTACAGGAACAAAGAAAGCAAATCGCGCCTTTGCCAACTGAATCGGATATAAACCAAGTTGCAAGTTAATAGACAGTCCTCAGTCCCCAACTAACTAAACTGCTGAGCATAAAACCGTGCATAGCGACGCTCAAGTGTTAATAATTCCTCATGTGTTCCCGATTCAACAACTTGTCCCTGTTCCAGTACTAAAATGCGATCGCATCGGCGCACTGTACTTAAACGATGGGCAATAATAAATACTGTCCGTTTCTGCATCAGTCTTTCCAGTGCTTCTTGTACTAGTGCTTCTGACTCGGAATCTAATGCAGATGTCGCCTCATCCAAAATCAAGATTTGCGGGTTAAGTAGAACAGCACGAGCGATCGCAATTCTTTGGCGTTGTCCACCCGATAAATTGACTCCCCGCTCGCCTACCCAAGTCTGATATCCTTCGGGAAGTTGGGTAATAAACTGGTGGGCGTTAGCAATTTTCGCCGCTGCTGCAACTGCTTGCATATCAAAATTATCTTGTCCAAAAGCGATATTTTGGGCAATAGTTCCAGAAAACATGATAGTTTCTTGAGGAACAATCCCAATTTGTCGCCGCAGACTATGAAGGGTGACATCCCGAATATCCACGCCATCAACTAAGATTTGACCAGATGCCGCATCATAGAAGCGGGGCAAAAGATTTACAAATGTGGTTTTACCAGCACCAGACGCACCCACAAGAGCGATCGCTTCACCTGGTAATGCCGACAAACTGATATCTTTTAAAACGGGTTCACCTGGTTTGTAGGCAAAGGATACATGATGATATTCTACTTTGCCCAAGACTTGCGGTAAGGCGATCGCGTTGGGCTTTTCTATGACAGTTGGTTGAATTGCCATCAATTCAAAAACGCGATCGACTGATGCTTCACCCTGCTTAAACTCGTTGTAATTGTTAGTAGTGTGACCAATGGGGTCAATTAACAATCCGGCGGCGGCCAGGTAGCTAAAAAACTCTCCTACCGTCATGTTGCGTTGAGCAATTTGCCACGCTCCGACCATGAGTAACGATAACGCACTCAAGGCTTCCAAAAATCCTACTATGGGAATTTGAATTGCTTTGAGCCTTTCTGCTGAGTATTTCGCTTGAAAACTACGTTCTGCCTCGAAGCTAAACCGAGCGATTTCATACATTTCCGCTGCAAAAGCTTGTACAAGACGGATACCGCTGAAAACTTCCGTGAGGATTGCCGATAAACCAGACACGCGATTTTGACTTTTAAGGGAATACTTGCGTAAGCGTTCCCCAAACCAGCCAATTAAAATTCCCATGAGTGGTGCAACAATGACTGTGGCTAGTGTCAGTTGCCAATTCAGGTAAATCATGTAGATGGGAATTGCTACCAGCTGCAAAACGCAGGGGATAAAGTCGTGAAACACTTTATTTACCACTTCCCCAACCCGGTCAACATCTTCTGTGAGACGGTAAGATAAATCACCTGCCTTTGCCGTTTCAAAATAGCTCAGATCCAGCTTTTGCAGGTGGGTATATACCTGCTTGCGGAGATTAAAAGCAACTCTCAAAGCAGCTTTCGCCATATAAATATCTTGTACAGACTGAAAAAAGCCGCGCACAAGAAACACCAAAGCTAAAATTCCAGCCAGTTGAGCGATCGCTACTACATTACCTTGTCCGAAGGGAGTTGCCAATTTTCCCGCGAGATTAATCAAGGTTAACGTCGCCAGCACATATCCCAAGATGCCAACACATCCCTTAGTGATGTTTGACCACTGGGGTCGAATATAAGGTAGCAGTTGCCAGTAATTAGAACGGGTTTTCAAGCTGTAATGTCCACAAAAATATTTTCCTTTGTTTGACGCTATCAGCTTTTGCGTAGTTTCTCTACATATATATTGGGGACTGGGGATGAGGGAGTGTGGTAGAGGAGAGTTAAAACTTGAAACTTTAGGCTCAAAGGTGCAAGTTTCAGCCTCAAAGGCGCAAGTTTCAGCCTCAAAGGCGCAAGTTTCAGCCTCAGAACCTCAAGCTTCAAGTTCAAAGCCGCAAACTTCAACTTCAAAGGTGCAAACTCCAACCTCAAAGGCTAAACTTCCCTCTACAACACTCCCTCATTTCCCTCATCCCCAGTCTCTATAGGAATCCGATTTGATTTATGAAAAAATCTAAGTATCTGTAGGGTGTGTTATCGCGTAGCGTAACGCACCAAAGCCTTTGGATGGTGCGTTATGCCTTTGGCTAACGCACCCTACGTATATTTCAAAAATCAAATATGAGTCCTATAGTACCCAGTTTCTAATACCCAGTCCCAATTTAATTAGTTTCTCTTACTTCCCAGCGAAATAGCCTTGGTAGTTGTGATAAATCTAAAGCGTAGTTACCAGTCCACAAGACAATTTCCAGAACCAACAAATAGCGTATCCATAGCAGTTCGCTTGCGGAACCCAAGAGTATCAACCCCTCATACAACTGCCAGAGGCGATAAGGAAGGTATAAATAAGGAACCATCACCCACACTACGTTGTGAAACTGCCTTAGCGTTATAATCTCCGAAAGAATCTGCAACGCTAACATCACAAAGTACCAGCCAAGTACAATTAGCACAGAAGTGTAGCCCCATACACCCGACAAAACCATTATCGGTAGTGGCAGTAATACTCCCAGCACTTGCACCGTACCAAACCAGATTTTAAACCACCCTGGAAGTGGTTCTGGTAGACTGAATGGCTTCGCATGTCTCCATGCCCAACCCACTACAACTAAAAAAGATGTAGCAAGCAAGAAAAAAATCAGATTTTCTAAGAACAGGTAAAGATTGATATTAGAAATCATGGGAATAAAATACTAAACCGTAAGTTCCCGTAGGGTAGGGTTTTCTTTCTTGAGTTTAAGAGTCAAGTTTGACTTAATGGTCACAGATAATAATAAATTATTAATCTCTTGACGCGATCGCAAACAAAAATAATACTCTGCACCTTTGTGATTGCTTGGATTCAATCTGACAGTTATACAATACCTTCGCCAAAAAAAGAGAATGAAGAGATAGGGCTAATTTTTTGCATTGTCATTAATAAGGTTTCCAAATCGAGTTTAATTTCCGTGATACCAAGTAGTTTTGGGGTTGGAGGATTTTATGACCACCAGCCAAACAGCCGTGACTAATGCTGAAGGACAGACCGTTTCCTGCCATTCCATTCTCTGCAACAATTCACTAAGTACAAGGAGATAATTATGAGTTCATCAAGTACAGATGCCGCCCCCATTTTAGGCATTGAACAAAATACCCAGAACTTTTTGCAAGCCCTCGCTGCTCAGGGAGGGCCGCCAATCTATACGCTGTCACCTGAAGATGCCCGAAACGTTCTGCGTGGCGCACAAGCGGGTGTAGTAGTAGATAAGCTGCCTGTAGATATTGAAGACCGAGTGATTCCAGGTAGTTCAAATGATGAGATTTCAATCCGCATTGTTCGCCCTCAAGGCAACACAGATACCCTTCCAGTTGTGGTGTATTTCCACGGCGGCGGTTGGGTACTGGGCGACAAAGATACGCACGATCGCCTGATTCGTGAAATTGCCAATGGTGCAGAGGCGGCAGTTGTTTTCGTTAACTACACACCTTCACCAGAGGCTCGTTATCCAGTTGCAATTGAACAGGGATATGCAGCTACCAAATGGGTTGCTGAAAATAGCACAGCAATTAACGTCGATAGTTCGCACCTTGTGGTTGCCGGAGATAGTGTAGGTGGCAACGTAGCGGCGGCAGTTACCCTACTGGCGAAGGAACGGCAAACTCCAGCGATCGCTTTTCAAGTGCTGTTTTATCCAGTCACAGATGCAAATTTTGATACTCAGTCCTACACGCAATTTGCAGAAGGTATCTGGCTGACGCGAGAAGCGATGAAGTGGTTTTGGAACCAATATGCGCCGGATGAATCAGTACGGGCAGAACCAACCGCTTCTCCGTTGCAAGCATCAATCGAGCAGCTGCGAGGTTTACCGCCTGCACTGATCGTTACCGACGAGTTTGACGTACTGCGCGACGAAGGCGAGGCATACGCTCGCAAGCTCATGGAAGCAGGCGTTACAGTCACAGCAACACGCTATCTTGGCACGATTCATGATTTCGTAATGTTGAATGCGATCGCCGAGACTCCTGCGACACGAGCTGCGATCGCCCAGGCAACCACGATGCTCCGAGATATTTTTGCAAAGTAACGTTTAGGTGACTTGAAATTTTAGAGATATCTTCTCCCCTTGGGAGAGGACTCGCGCTTCGCTGCGCTAACGACGGGAACCGGAGCCACTCTGAGTCGCCTGCGGTGAGCAGTCCGTTGGGCGGCTAGCCTTCTCCTAGGGGAGACACTACGCGTAGCTTTCTGCGGTACATAATTGCAGGCGAATTGCCATAAGTAAATTTACAGAAAAGATACTCAAATTTAAAACTTTAAATGCGGTCTGTGGGATATGTTGATTAATACCCCTAAATGCGATCGCGCCTGTAATTATGCTGAATAAAAAAAGTTGTAGCTGGTGTAGCCAGGGATTTTTAGTGTTTGGTCTGACACTAGTACAACTTTCGACCGGAATTAGGGGGGAGAGTCTTGTCCTTGCTGATATTCAACCCGATAGTACATTGGGTAATGAAGCATCCCAGTTAAAACAAGGGGTTGATATTAATGGTGCAACAGGCGAGCTGATTAATGGTGGTGCAGTGCGAGGAGAAAACCTCTTCCACAGCTTTTTGGAATTTAACGTTGCAGATAGGCAACTGGTTTACTTTTCTAATCCTACAGGAGTAGAAAATATCTTTACAAGAGTTATAGGGAATAACCGTTCCCAGATTTTAGGAAAACTGGGAGTTTTGGGTAATGCCAATCTATTTTTAATTAATCCTAATGGCATTCTATTTGGACAAAATGCCCAGTTAGATATTAATGGGTCATTTGTAGCGAGTACAGCGAATAGTTTGGTGTTTGATAATGGCTTTGCATTTAGTACGAGGAATCCTCAAGTTGCACCTTTACTAAATATTAATGTGCCACTAGGTTTGCAATATCAGGGTAATACAGGAAGTATTCAAGTACAAGGTACCAATCTTTTAAAACCCAATGGTAAAACCATAGCCCTTGTAGGTGGTAATGTCAGCTTAGATGGCGCAACCTTGAGAGTTCCCGCAGGTCGAGTCGAGTTAGGAGGAGTAATAGAAGGAACCGTAGAATTTAGCCGTAATAACGACAATTTGAGCCTGAGTTTTCCTGAGAGTTTAGCTAAGGCAGATATTTTATTGAATGGTACAAGAATTAACGTTATTGCTGGTAATGGCGGCAGTGTAGCACTGAATGCTCGTAATATAGCAATTATTTCCGATAGTATTATTTTTGCTGGTATCGGAACTGGTTTGGGGTCAACTGCTAGTCAGGCAGGAGATATCACCCTGGATGCAGCGGAAGAAATAAAAATAGATGGCATTAGTGCCATTTTGCAATACCTCTTCCCAAGAGCCGTAGGTAAAGCAGGAGATATAAAAATTACAACTCAATCCTTTTTTGCAACTAATGGAGCTGCAATCAACAGTATTACCCTTGGCAAAGGTGATGCTGGAAATATCACGATTACTGCCGACGATAACATCTCCTTAGATGGGGAAGGTGCAGATGGTTTACCCACAGCAGTAGGTAATTCAATTTTCCGTGGAGCCATAGGAAACGCCGGGAACGTCAACATTACAACTCGTGCTTTGACATTGACCAAAGGCGCTAGGATAGTCAGTCAAGTATCAGGAGAAGGCAATGCAGGTAATGTCATGATTACTGCACGCGATATTCTCTCCTTAGATGGCGAGGATAGTAGCGGCAGTCCTAGTAACATAAGTAGCCAAGTCAGACGTGGGGCAATAGGCAATGGCGGAAACATTAACATTACAACTAATTCTCTTTTCGCCACCAATGGCGGTCAAGTATCTACCAACTTATTTGGACAAGGAAATGCAGGTAATGTCATAATTACTGCTGATGATACAGTCTCTTTTAACGGCAAAGGCAGCATATCCCCTAGTGGGGCATCTAGCGCAGTGGCAGATGTCGGTGTTGGTCAAGCAGGAAACATCAATATTACTAGCAGGTTCTTATCTCTAACTAATAATGCCCAATTGGATACCCGCACAGATGGACAGGTAGATGCAGGAGATATTAATTTAAGAGTGCGCGATCGCCTTACCATAATAGGTACTAATAGCGGACTTTTTGCTAATACAAGTTTTGGCGCTAGTGGCAATAGTGGCAGTATTGTCATCGACCCCAAAATCATGCTTCTGCGTGATGGTGCCAAAGTAGTTGTGGACAACCAAGGTACTGGAACGGGTGGTGATGTTTACATCCAAGCAGGATTGTTAACTCTCGATAACGGTGCTGTTATATCTGCTGACACAGCAAGTAACACCGGCGGCAACATTCAACTCCAGTTGCAAGACCAACTATTGCTGAGGCGAAATAGTATCATCTCAACTAATGCCGGAACTATTAAAGCAGGTGGCAATGGCGGCAACATCACCATCAATACTCCATTTATCATCACCGTTTCTGATGAAAATAACGATATTACTGCCAATGCTTTTACTGGCAGTGGTGGGAAGATAGATATTACTGCTCAAAGCATCTTTGGGTTAACAACACGCACTCGTGCAGACCTAGAGAGACTATTATCAACTAACGACCCCAGCCAATTCAATCCGCGATCGCTCCCCACAAGTGATATTACCGCGATTTCTCAAGCTAATCCCTCATTAAACGGGCAAATAATTGTCAATACACCCGATACAGACCCTAGTCGGGGACTTGTCACTTTACCCACAAATTTAGTAGATGCATCCGGACTAATTGCCCAAAACTGTTCAGTAGGTGAGGCTACAACTGCTCGTCAACAAAGCGAATTTGTAGTTACCGGACGAGGTGGTTTGCCACCTAACCCCAGTGAACCGCTTACTAGTGATGCCATCTGGCAAGACTTGCAACCTCATGCTTTATTGAATGAAAAATTGAGTAGTTCCCAACAAAGGGCAAGAATATCTCAACCACCTACAGTTATTGTAGAGGCTCAAGGCTGGGTAATTGATGCTGATGGAGATATCACCCTCGTAGCTCAAGCACCTACTGCAACCCCAAACAACTCCTCACTAACACCTGTTAGTTGCCCAGTTGCTCAAAACTGACATATTGTAATTCTCACATGGCCAAAAAACAGCCTAGATTTTTCTGTAAAATTCTGACTTTGCTCCTTTGTGCGCTACTAGGTGTCAGTCTGTCTCTGTTGCTTGGATGGAGTAAAGTTACAGCCTTTTCTCAATCTCACCTTGAAAGCTTATCTCTGTACAAAGGCGACAGCTTAACAGAAAAATCAGGTTTTTACTCCCCTCTGCTTATAGGCGAACAGTTGAGGGAGTCAACATCACACATATCAAACTCAGATTTAATTCAGCAAGGTAAAGAATTGTACCAAGCAGAGCGATTTGCTGAAGCCGCAACTATTTGGCAACAAGCACTCAAAGCGCCTCAAGAAAATCCACTTGTAGAGGCGATGGTACTGAATTATCTCTCCCTAGCTTATCAGCAATTGGGACAGTGGCAACAGGCAACACAAGCAATTACCTCCAGTCTCAAGCTGACTCAAAACTCCAAAAGCACCACCCAGCAAGCAAAACTGATATTTGCCCAAGCTCTCAACACTCAAGGAAGTCTGCAATTAGCGCAAGGTCAAGCAGAACAGGCTCTAAATACTTGGCAACAAGCTACTGCCGCCTACACCGAGGTAGGTTATGCATCTGGCAGAATTGGCAGCTTAGTAAATCAGGCTCAGGCTCAACAGGCTTTAGGGCTTTACCTCCAGGCTCGTAAAACCTTAGCTCAGGTAGAACAAGCTCTAGAAAATCAGCCAGACCAGCAACTAAAGATTACAGGATTGCGTAGCCTGGGGAATATTTTGAGATTAGTAGGGGATTTAGATGATGCCCGTAGAGTTTTACAGCAAAGCTTGGCAGTTATACAAGGTGCAGGTCATGTATCAAAACAGGATCTCAGCGCTACTCTCCTGAGCTTAGGTAACACTGCTCGTACCCAGGGAGATACAGAAGCTGCATTGGTATATTATCAACAAGCTGCGACAAACGCTTCTACAAGAATTACGCAGATTCAGGCGGAAATTAATCAACTTAATCTATTGATAGCAACTAAACAATTACAAAAAGCTGAAAATTTGCGAAATCAACTCCAGCCTAAGTTGAACAACCTGCCTCCCAGTCGCTCTACAATTTATGCACAAATTAACTTTGGCAAAAGTTTGGCAAAACTGGAAAAAGGACAAGGTGAATCTGCTAAACTACTGGCCAGCGCAGTTCAACAAGCTAAAAGCTTAGGTGACCAACAAGCTGAATCTTATGCCTTAGGTTATCTAGGTGGACTGTATGAACATCAGCAATGGTCAAACGCTCAAGAGTTGACGCAACAGGCTTTGCAGTTGGCACAAGCCATTAATGCCCCAGATATTGCTTATCAATGGCAGTGGCAGCTAGGACGTATCTTAAAAGCACAAGGGGCAATTAAGCCAGCAACCGCTGCTTATGAAGTTGCTTTCACAACGCTCAAATCTTTGCGTACCGATTTGGTAGCGATTAATTCTGATATCCAGTTTTCTTTTCGTGAGAGTGTCGAGCCAGTGTACCGCGAATATGTGGAACTGCTCTTAAACCCAGGAGAAAATACAGAACCAAGCCAGAGTAATATTAAACAAGCCCGCCAAGTAATTGAATCGCTACAGTTGGCAGAACTAGATAACTTTTTTCGCTCGGCATGTCTGCAAGGACAGATTGTACCAATTGAGCAAATTGAACAGTCAGCAGCAGCTGTGATTTATCCTATCATCCTCAAAGACCGACTAGAAGTAATTGTGAGTTTGCCTCAGCAACCATTACATCACTACAGTACTAAAGTAGCCCAACAGGAAGTAGAAGAAGTATTGGAGCAACTACGGCAAAATTTGGAAAAGCCTTACACAACACCGGAGGGCAAAGCTTTATCTACAAAAGTTTATAACTGGTTAATTCGCCCAATGGAAGTGGGACTGTCTCAAAGCCAAGTAAAAACATTGGTGTTTGTGTTGGATGGTTATCTGCGGAATATAGCGATCGCAGCCCTATATGATGGCAAACAGTATCTAGTAGAAAAATATAGCATCGCCCTCACACCAGGACTGGAATTATTAGGCCCTAAACCATTAAATAAAAGCAAGCTGAAAACCTTGGTGGCTGGACTGACAGAAGCACGGCATGGATATAGCCCGCTACCAAATGTTAGTGATGAATTAAAGGCAATTGAGTCGGAAGTACCTAGTGAAATTCTCCTAAATCAGACATTTACCAGTTCAGCATTACGAAAACAAATCGACTCACTCCCCTTTTCTGTGGTGCATTTGGCAACTCACGGTCAATTTAGTTCCAATGCGGATGAAACCTTTGTCTTGGCTTGGGATAAGCCAGTAAAAGTCAACGAATTGAAAGATTTGCTTCGCAGCAGAAACCAAACTAAACCTGAGCCGATTGAATTACTTGTCCTCAGTGCCTGTGAAACTGCTGAGGGAGACAAACGAGCAGCTCTAGGATTAGCTGGAGTGGCAATACAAGCAGGCGCACGCAGTACCTTGGCTTCTCTTTGGAGTGTAGATGATGCATCTGGTACTCAGCTGATTAGTAAATTTTACCAGGAGTTAGCGACTAAGAAAGTAACGAAGGCAGAAGCACTGCGCCAAGCTCAACTCTCACTGTTAAAAGACCCAGATTACCGACATCCTGTGCATTGGGCACCTTACATCTTACTAGGAAATTGGCTTTAGTGCGTGCTTGGGATGCGATCGCCATAATATACCAAGGAACACGGAACAGGCTTAAATCAAAAGGCTTTAGACATGGAGTACCACCGCGTCCCCGCGTCTTCTTCAACGCCACAGCTAGCTTTTTATTAACTCAGCAAATTTTTTCTTTTTTATTTTCCAAACCCCTGCATAAATTCCAAAACCTCAACGTGTAACTCAGCAAGGAGTTCAAAAGCTAACGCCAAACTCCACTACACAAAAACTTTACTCGTTAAGGATAAATTGAAATGCCTACATACACAGGTGACAATTCTAACAACTTATTCATAGTCGTCGAAGATGGTCAACCTTGGCTACTCTCCGGCAAAGCAGGCGATGATAACTTATCTGGTGCATCTCAGAACGACACAATTTATGGTGATGAAGGTAACGACGTACTTCAAGGAGGTGCTGGCAACGACACAGTAGTTGGTGGAACAGGCAGCGACAGTATATACGGTGGCATTGGCGATGATACTTTAATAGACACAGATGGCAATGTCGATGGTGGTGCTGGCAGTGACACTTTAATAGCAAACTACAGCCAATTGAATAATGGTGCTGGTATTGACGTAGGATATTCGGGACAAAATGTCATCTTCAGCCGCCTCACTGGTACTGGCGTACTTGGTTTCAGCAATATTGAGCGGTTTGAAATCACAGGGACACAGTATGCTGATGTACTGCGTGGTGCTGTTGGTAACGATATTCTCAAAGGTGGTGCTGGCAATGATTTCGTCAGCGGCGGTACTGGTAATGATAATCTCTATGGTGAGGCTGGCGATGACACACTAGTTGGTGGTGCTGGTTATGACACGCTCTCTGGTGGCGATGGTAATGATAATTTAAATGATACAGATGGCACTGTTGATGGTGGTGCAGGCATCGACACTTTAGTAGCAGACTACAGCCAATTGAATAATGGTGCTGGTGTGGATGTAGGATATAACGGACAAAATGTCATCTTCAGTCGCCTCACTGGTACTGGCATACTTGGTTACAGCAATG
Source organism: Nostoc minutum NIES-26 (assembly GCA_003326215.1). GTDB lineage: Bacteria > Cyanobacteriota > Cyanobacteriia > Cyanobacteriales > Nostocaceae > Dendronalium > Dendronalium minutum. The sequence goes on from LXQD01000013.1 coordinate 19,329, forward strand.
TTGAGCGGTTTGAAATCACAGGCACGCAATATGCAGATGTGTTGCGTGGTGGTGCTAGCAATGACATTCTCAAAGGAGGCGCTGGCAATGATTTCGTCAGTGGCGGTGCTGGTAATGATAGCCTCTATGGTGAGGCTGGCGATGACAGCATCGAAGGTAATGATGGCAACGATGTGATTTATGGCGACTCGCCGAATGTTGTTTTCTCCGGCTCCGCAAAAGACACTGTTTATGGTGGCAACGGCAATGATACGATTTTCGGCGGTCAAGACAATGACTATATCGATGGTGGGGTTGGTGATGACAGCCTCGATGGTGGGGTTGGTGATGACATCGTTGAAGGTGGTGCTGGCTACGATTATCTTTATGGTGGAGATGGTAACGACACTCTCATAGATGCAGATGGTTATCTTGATGGTGGTGCAGGCACTGACACGCTACTAATAAGCTACAACCAGTTCAACAATGGCGCTGGTATTGATGTCCAACAAAATGCTATTCTCAGTCGCCAAACTGGTAGTGTGTTAGTCAACTACAGCAATATTGAACGGTTAGACATAGCAGGCACACAGTATGCCGATGTACTGCGTGGTGGTGCTGGTAATGACATCCTAAAAGGTAGTGCTGGCAATGATGCACTCAGTGGCGGTGCTAGTAACGATTATCTCTATGGTGAGTCTGGTAATGATACCCTCAGTGGTGATGCTGGCTTTGACTATCTGTATGGTGGCGATGGCGATGATACTTTAATTGACACAGATGGTTCTGTCGATGGTGGTACAGGTACTGACACGTTAGTAGCAGACTACAGCCAATTGAATAATGGTGCTGGTATCGATGTGGGATACAACGGACAAAATACCATCTTCAGCCGCCTTACTGGAAATTCTGTACTCAATTACAGCAATATTGAGCGCTTGAACATCACGGGTACACAATATGCTGATGTGCTGCGAGGTGGCGCTGGTGATGACATCCTTAAAGGTGCTGCTGGTAACGATACTTACGCTGCCGGAGCAGGTAATGATACTGTGATTGATACAGATGGTAGTGTTGATGGTGGTATAGGCACTGATACTCTAGTGGCAGACTACAGCACGTTAAATGGTGCTGGTATTGATGTGCAACAAAATGCTATTCTCAGCCGCCAAACTGGTAATACTTTACTCAGTCATGTCAATATTGAACGATTTGACATCACAGGTACACAGTATGCTGATGTGCTGCGTGGTGGTGCTGGCGACGACATCCTTAAAGGTGGAGCTGGTGATGATATTGTCAGTGGTGGGACAGGCTATGACACGCTCTCTGGTGGAGATGGCAATGATACTTTAACTGATATAGATGGTAGTGTTGACGGTGGTACAGGTATTGACACTTTAGTAGCAGACTACAGTCAGTTCAACAGTAGTGCTGTTGTTGACATGGAGTACCAGGGACAAAATACAATTTTCAACCTGCAAACTGGTGCTAAACTACTCACCTACAGCAATATTGAGCGGTTAGATATTACAGGTACGCAATACGCCGATGTACTGCGTGGTAACGCTGGCAATGACATCCTCAAAGGTGGTGCTGGTAATGATATTGTCAATGGCGGTGCTGGTAATGATGCTCTCATTGGCGGGGCTGGTTATGACACGCTCTCTGGTGGAGATGGCAATGATACTTTGACTGATATAGATGGTAATGTTGACGGTGGTGTAGGTACTGACACCCTCATAGCAGACTACAGTTTGTTCAATAATGGTGCTGGTATTCACGTCGGATACCAAGGACAAAATGCCATCTTCAGCCGCGTAAATGGTAGCGCTTTACTCAACTACAGCAATATTGAGCAGCTTGACATCACAGGCACACAATATACTGATGTTTTCGAGGGTGGCGCTGGCAATGACAACTTCAAAGGCGGTGCTGGCTATGATGAACTCAATGGTGGTGCTGGTAATGATGTTCTTGTTGGTGGTACTGGTAATGATATCCTTACTGGTGGTGTTGGTGCAGATAAATTTGGGTTCAACTCTAAGCTAGAAGGCTTAGACGTTATCAAAGACTTCAACCGCCAGGAAAGTGACAAGATTCAGATTTCTAAAGTTGGATTTGGTATTACTGACCTCAGTAGTTTCAGCTACAACGATGCTACTGGTGGCTTGTTCTTCCAAGGCGCTCAATTTGCTACCCTTGAGAATAAACCTACTGGTTTCGCTGTTAGTTCAGACATCCAGCTTGTTTAGAAATTAGTCTGACAAGTTCATAATTTAAAGCTTTGCAACTACACCCAGTGATTTGAATCTCTGGGTGTAGTGGCGTAACCGGACTAAAAAAATGCATTAATAAACCACAGAGGCGAGGCAGTGCGTTGGGCGGCTTTGCCGACTTGAAGCAACTGTCGTGTAGAGAACACTTCAAGGGGCGACAAGCGAGCTAAAGTGCTTGCTGTATAAGCTTCATAGCCCTTAAACCCCTTAGATAAAAGCTCTGCTTATTGCGAATGGAACTGACCAGTTCCTCAACCCATGCTTGACACTCATTCCAAGCGACTATCCAATTTTGACCATATAAACCTATCCAGAAATTACTGTGTCGTTTAGAGGCTCTACTTTTTTCTTGTGTGCGACAAATATAAGATTCTTGTTTTTGAAATTTAGTTCTTTGTCCATATAACCAAGCACTAGTCATTGCCAAAGCAATTAAGAAAATTA
>LXQD01000014.1 GCA_003326215.1 Nostoc minutum NIES-26
TCGAAAAATTTTCTACTAAACACTCAATCACTTCATCAAGAGTTTTTGAGTCTGTTAAAATCGGTTCTTCTGGAGACTCGCTCTTCTTGGCAATTCGGTGAGATGAAACAGTCAATTTCAAGAGCCAATATACGACACACTACTTTGATCATTTCACATTTTGAACTACTGCAAAATATGATAATTATTTTTTATAGTTTACGTATTATTAGATACCTGTTTCTCAGTATTCTTCATTGGTGATATCTGCTGTATCCCTAATGGTTCGCCCTTTTGAGGAAACTTTTTGGTTTACTGCTATTGGCAGTGGTGCAATTGAGAGTTTAATCCGCCAAGTTGTAAATTTAAGAATCAAAGGGAACAGTAAATTCTGGTTGAAAGAAAATGCAGAAATTATGTTACATCTGCGTTGCCAATGGATAGCTGGAAGTTGGGATAATTTTTGTGGTTCTATCTTTAATTCCTTTATCAAACCCCAAACTGCTTGATAAATTTTATACTTTAATCCTGTCTTTAATTTACTTTTTGACATAATTCATACTAAGTATAAAAGACTGATCGCAGATATTTTTATAAATAATCGTCAAATGACTTGCTAGCAATCTTTTTGAAATATTTCATCAAGATGAATTTTTGTGTAAGTCAGTATTTTATTTGCAAATAAAATCACCCTGTACCTAAATATAATTTTTAGCGTTCGCACCTTTTTTAGCCGACCTCACAAAATCGCATTGCTCCCCTTTCGCCCTACGTTGTGCGCTCGCGTCGTAACAGTCAAATTTATCATAGCCTTTTTCCCTATTCATGCAACAACACCGTTTTCTTACATGAGCTGTGGAATACCGTTAGCAGTGACCGCCCCTAGCATTGAAACCGCCGGAGCCTTGATAGTGATTGCGGAAGCTGACGTTAAATCGATTGGAGCGGGTGATAATACTGAAATTGGCCCACCTGCCTTGACACTGACAAGACCACCAGCATTGACATTGACAGCACCACCAGTATTGACATTGACAGCACCACCACTACCAACATTAATGGCTGCCGCTCCATTTACATTAATCGTCCCTGTGGTTTGAAGGGTAACAGTCCTTGTAAGATCGTTAAAGGTTAGGTGTTGTCTCCCTTTAGTTTCAACCTTAACAATAGAGTACCTATCATTTAAGATTACTTTATTTCTACCTGAGGTTTTAATCTCGATCTTTTTTGAGTTAGGTTTGTCGTCCATACGGATGGTATGCCCACCAGCAGTTTTAATTTCTATAAACTTCTGACTATCATTGAGGTCGATGCGATGTCCGCCGCTAGTTTTTATATAGATTCCTGCTTTAGACTTCTTAAGATCATCCTCGACAAATTGAATTGAATGTCCTGTACGGGTTTTAATGGTGCGTAGTCTTACTTGCTTATTTTTATTAATGGTATCATTAACAGGTTCAACCGTTTTGTCCTTGCCATTCCACACACCACCCACTATGTAGGGCCGATGAATATCTCCGTGTTCAAAACCGACAAGCACTTCATCATTAATTTCTGGTAAACAATAAAATCCTCTTTTATCGGATGCGCCTAAACCCACCACTCTGGCCCAATGACTGTCATGCTGTGTTGTCAAAGTGGGGAATTTTACTTTAACCCGACCCCAACCTTTTGGATCTTTATTATTAGTCACTAGACCCACTAAGAGAGTTTGACCAGGCTGAAGATGGGTCTTGGGCGGCAATGTAGAAAGTAAGCTCCCTTCTCTCAGCCCTCGAACTGTAAAATTAGTTGTGTAATCCCTATGGATGTAACGGTGACAGGTTCCTGTTATGTAGTATTTGCCACTATAGCGAGTTCCCATATTTTGAAGTGTAACAACTTTGCCCGGTCGAATTATAGGGTTTCCCACAGCTTTGGCTTCAGCAGTCACAAACTCTCCGCCTAGCTCATTACAAAGAGCCTGAGCCATCTGTTTCGCTTCTTTTGCAGTATCTACAGGTTGGTCAACCACAATCATTTTAGGAGGTTGTTTCATTTTAAACTTCTGACTGATGCTGCTCCCGTTGCCATTCCCTGTCTGCGTGACCAACTGTTCTTTTGATATAGTTTCTGAGATTAACTTTTTCTTACCATAATCCCAGGTATTAACCTGGACTGAACTTACTTGTTCGGCACTAGTAACTCTGACATCAAAGCTTGTAATATCCTCAAGCCACTCCAGCTTGAGAGAACCTCCACTTTTGGGCTTACAAAAGTGAATCTTATTGTCCTGCACATAGAGTTCAAAACCTATTTTTGCGGCGCGTTCCCGTAGAAACTCCATATTGGTTTGATTCTCTTGGAAAACATATTCATGGGTAGCACCACTCACATCCATTTGGCCGATTTTAATACCGGCTTCTTGAGCAACACGTCGCACAATCTCGGTATCTGTACAGTTAGTAAAAGATCGGTTGTAACGGCCCCGATGCAGTCGATAGGAAACATCATAGCCACGCACGATAATATGGGCTTCAGATGTATTGGTAAATTTGACTTCAATACCCGTAATTTCGCCCTCAATTAACCGATCCTCTTTTTCAGCCACCTGAAAGTCAAGATCTTCTGTCGTACTAGCCTCAAATCCTATCGAAATCTTATCGCCAATATTAAAGTACTCTTCATTTTTCCAAGGCTCGCTGTTCTCACTCGCCGCGACATAGACATTATGGATTTTAATAATGAACATACTTGGCATATGCAAGCTTTCATCCACAACAATTTCCAGAATGTCCTTCATTAGTTCTTCTGGTGCTTTTGCGCCATTTAGTTTGAGTATAGGCTTGACTAAATAAAGGGTTTGACTATTTTTAGTAGGCATTGGAAAATACTCTCAGTGTTGTTAGGCAAAAATTTAGAGATTATTCCCTTGACAAGTGGGCTAAGTTCTTGAAAAGAGATAAACTCCAGCAGGTTTTAGACTTTACCGATTCTCTTATCAATGGGTTTCGACGTGGGTGGATTTTTCGACGTGGGTGGATTTTTTGGCGTAGGTGACTTTCCTCCCGCTATATTTTCAGGATCGACTTCTTGGAGTCCAATATTAACGATCGCTTTAACCGGGGTGCCATCAGCCAAAAATAGGGTAAGTCGATAGTTCAAACTCGTCATCACACAGTGAAAATACTTATCGTGCCAGGTCAAGATATAGACTGGTGGACGAGTAAGAGTATTGCTACGAGCCGTTGCACCCTTTTTAATGTTGTCAATATATTCCTTAAGAACAGATGTCTTTTTTTCGTAAGTATCAAATAACAAATTCTGTAATGTAAACGAATAGGGTTCTACCCCAGAAAAATTAACCTTTGGTAACAAAGTGGTTCCTCGACCGCCTACGTCATAATCCCAATTTACTCGCCTAGTAAAATCAAGTTCTGACGGATTAAACATGAACTCAATATCTTTGGCTTGTCCGCTGGGGTCACTATGAACTATCAGCTTTGCTTTTTCAAGTTTCATTGGGTTTTCCTCAACCTTTTGAATGCATTAAAATTACCAGGGTAAACAGCCTATAAATCGTCCCCGTCGCTCGCGTTCATCGATTAGACGGTGGTGCAGAAGCTGCTCAATTTCTTGAGTTAGCTGTTCTAGTACATCTATTGACTGTTCAGATTTTGAGGAAGTCTGATAGATTGCAATCGTTTGCCGCGAAAAGATGCGACTGCTTTGATGGTAGCCTCTACGTTCCATTTCAAGATTTAGACGCGGACTGATGCGATCGCAAATTATGTGTGCAAGCAATTCTAAATTTTCTGCTGCTTGCTGAACAGTATTAACGGCTGGAGTTAGGACTTCTTCAAGTATGGGGTTTTGGGGTGCAAAAGTACCCGGTGGCAGCTCGCCTTGCTGCTGTGTCAAGTCTTGGGTTAGCGTGGACTCGATAGGGCGTTGAAACTCACTCATGATTAAACTTCCAACTTAAATTCATTTCCAGGTACTTTCAGCAAAATATCCCTTAGCATCCCTAGAGACTGCATCGCCACCAGCAGACTGCTTGCTAATTTTCAAACCCTCAAAGGCTAAAGTTAATTCTTCAACTGCAACCGTATTGCCATCGGCCTCTAAACTAGGGAGTTTCCACCCTACTGGAATGGCACCAATCAGACACCAGCTTTTCATGATTTCACCAGCTTGATTGTATGTCAGAATATTAACGTTGCGTCGCTGTGTTTTTCGTTCAAATAATTCGCCTAACCACTGGGAAAAGGTATGGTCGTCAGTTACCCCCCGCTTGAGTGTGATATCTGAAAAACGAGTTTGTCCTAAACTAATTCTCTGCTGCTCGTTTACTCCACCCTCGTGATATACCTCCTTTTCCACTTCAATACTGATGCCCGAACATTCTGAAAATGAGGCAACTATATTTTTGCCAATTTCTACATAGAATCGGTTGGTTGTGACGTAGTTCTCAACTTGAGAATTAGATTGTTGTGTAGCCATTTTATTGTCTTCCTTTATTAGAGTTACCGATTCTCTGTTGTTGAATTTTGAGATCTGCGTGGAGTCGTTCGTAAACGCGATCGCATAATTGATGCATTAGCACCGGATTGTTGAGATATTGTTGAGCTAACTTTGCCAGACGGTTATACTCAAAATCTGTGTAGGTTAAGTTTGTATGGCTTGAATTTTGGGACATAGACATCACCGAATCATTGATAGGCGTTAACTTCACAAGGATAAGCAAAAGACGGCCACTACACTTAACGTGCGTATTTCCTTGGCTAAGGCCATATTAAGGTGGGCAATGAAGCATGAAAATAGACGAATGTCGTATTTCAAATCCTAAAAGGCAGTTTCTGAAAATTACTTCCAACTTTGAATCAGCATCTGCGCATCCTTAAAAAAGTGGCTTGTTTCAGAAATTTGTTCAGCCATAGCGATCGCATTGCGATATTTACCATTTCTAGCCAATTCTTTAGCAAAAGAAAGTCTACAATGATCCAACTCTCGTAGTTTTTTCTGATACTGCTCTGAGCTAGGCTGTTCTTCTGAAACCATCACATTATGAGTAGAACGATTGACGGAACCTGAAGATGGCTGTTCTAAAGTCTTCCCTACAGCTAGTTGTCTACCTAGATGAAAACGAGATTGTAGTTGCTTTAGGTCAATCTTCTTCCAGATTGAATCAAAAAATTGCTCTGTAATAGTTATAAAGCGCGAAGTAAACGAGCCTGATGTCCGAAACATCTCCCGAAAAATACTTGGATGAAATAATTGAACATCCGCTTGATTTTTTGGCACAGTCGTTTGTGTTGATGACTGCGGAGATTTTGGCATCCCTAATTGAAGAAATGTTCGATCCAGATTGGTAGACAATGGCGGCATTGCTTGAAGAATCGTTCGCTCTGCTGGATTATGAATGGCTGAATCCGAGTATTGGATAACAGTCCGATCTATGAGGTTTTGAATCACCGGATCTGAGTGTTGGATAATGCAGTTGTTCTGTTTTTGAACTACAGTAACCCCAGCAGTATGAAGATTTTTAGAATCATCCTCTAAGGAAAATTGAGCTATAGGATTTGATGTAAGGCTTACAGTCTCAACGGTTTGAGTAGGTTGGGATGAAGAGTCGATCCGTTCTATAACTCCAGGTTCTTGCAGCGAGAGAGATACATGATTAGCCAATACTACCGAGGGAGAATTTTGGGGTTTTGGGTTCGGTAGTATTTGCAAAATGGTTTTGTCATTTCCTGCTTCTGCTTTTGAAAGAGGACTTGCAACTTGCATGATGGTTATATTTTCAGAGATTTGTGCTGACAATGATTCTGCGTTAATATTGGTGTTTATTGCAATCTGAGAAGATCTAACCGATGGAGGATTGACTGAGTGAGTCCCAATCGATTCAGGCTGGGGCAATATGCGTAGGCGTAGCCCGCCATAGGCATCGCTCACTTCTACCTGTTCAAGTGCTTCCCGAAACTTTTGCTCTGAAGCGTCAAGATCGTTGGATGGATTCTGCATAGAGGGCTGTTTCATAAATCATTGAGTGTATAGGTTAAGACATCAATAAACATTTATTGTCTAGACTTATCGTCTAGAAAATATTGGTTAGTTTTGCACTCTTGTGAGTGCAAAATTAATTAGGACAACGCTAAAAAAAGATAATCCCAAATCGGGACAGAGGAAAAAACACAAAAAACAGTCATACTTTTAAGCAACTACTGAGATATAGACTATATAACTCTATATAACGGAAGTTTAAATCAGAAGAGATCAGACTTCTGTCTAATAAACCTCTGCATGAATCAAGAAAACAAAGCAAGTTCATAATTGAGAAGCCCAGCAATCAAGTTGCAACGTAAGCCAATCACAGGCGCATTGTTCGCCTTTGCCGTTAATTAGAAATTATGGACACTGGTTCCAGACACTTTAAGATAAAAAGTTAATACCTGGACTCATAACTGCTGTTGTTCATAATCTTCATGTCAAGAGCCAAAATTTTTACTTACACTACTGAGCAATTTGCTACTCCATCCGAATTACTGAATCGATGTTCCAGAGACTTCCAATAAGCCATTTAATATTGATATTTAAAAGCACAAATTTTAGATAAAAAACCATTTAGACAGGTATTCATAAAAGAGCGATTGCAGAACTTTTCGATCTACCAATCTATTGTTTTTTAGGAATAATTTCTTCTCTGGCAGTTCATTACAACTCTACTGCTGTGGTGATAATAGGATGAAACAGTCCTATCCTTTAAGCTGTTTTACTTTCTGTTTCAATTGCTGGAAAGAATCGGTTTTGGTAATCTCAGACACCTGCTGTACTCGCTTAAACTGATCGATCTCAATTTTAAGTTGTTCAACCTGCTGCTTTAATTTCTCCTCACGAGCTTTTATTTGTTCAGTCATTCGTTGAAATACGCGTGCTAGCCGTCCTAACTCGTCACTGCGCTGTGCTACTTCATTTAGTGTATGAGATTCAAATGTTCCTGCTTCCACCGCAGCAGCAGCGTTAGTAATACAATAAACTTGCTGCAAGTATCTACTCATCTGTTCATTTTTCTCATGTAGCTCAGCTTCAATATTAGTAGAATGTTCGGTAGTAGTCTCAAGCAATATTTCTAAATCTGAAATTTCATTTTCCTGCTCGAGGAGTTTTTGCTTGAGACCTTCTATTTCTACCAGGAGTTGCTTTATTAATTCATTCATTATTTGTACTTTTTGCATAGTTTTCCTCTAGCATTTTTACTTAAAATTTATGTATAAATGTTTGTTCGCGATGTCAGGATTCAGGTATTTAAAACCTACTCACCGAGCCAGTTTCAAAATTTACTTTTGCTTATTAACACACCTTTAGTCGCAATAAGGCATGAAAATACAGTCGTTACGTAATTCTTATTGAGAAGATAATTCGTGACTAATCCCCCGAAACCATTATCAGAAAATGATTGTGGAGATTTTAATATTACCGGAATCCTTAATTCGCGATATCTTTTGAGGATATTTCTTTATTCCCATTCCACTTCTATACTGGGCATTAAACGTTGCAAGTTCTTCAATGACTTGCCTTGCCAAGGAATATTTCTAGAGCCTTGTACCATTAGCTGCATATTTTTTTGCTGTCGCACCTTAATTACAAACTTCGATAGCATATTAATTCCCGAACTATTAAGAAATTTCAAGTCTCGTAGGTTCAGTATTAAAATTGAAGGTTGTTGAACAACCACATCATCTAGCAACTGCACAATAGCTGCATATTCTTCCATTCCACCTAGCCGTAATGAACCTTGACAAATCACAGATTTATCCGTTGCGTCGTACCAGATGTTGTAATCTTCGGTTTTAATCTCCATTAACCTAAAGCCTCTTAAATGTTTGCGATCGCCAGGTAGTTTATATTATTAACTGCACCATTGTGCTTACAATGATGACTTCTGTTGTCTGTTGGACGGTCTCAAACTTCCAACCTATTTTGGTCATATAATCATTCATCATTGTCAAAAAGCCCAATCCAGAAGCGCTATGCGTGTTATCGTTTGCATTATTTTCTAACTGACGGATATACAACTCACTTGGGTCACAGGTCGTTAACTGCTGAATGAACGTTTGAAGTTTTCTGAGCCTTTGGAAATTGACACTATTAGTTGTAACTAATACAAGTTTATCCTCATATAGTTTGAGCGAAACGCTAATAACATAGTCTGATGTCTCATCTTTAAACTTCATCGCATTCTCTAACAACTCGTTGGCAATAAAGCTAACAGCACTCTTAACCTCTGTTTTGACGTCACTTGAAGTAAAGAAGACTGCAAAGTAATCAGCCATAAAATCAGCCGATAACCCATTGGTTCGCCAACGCTGCTTGAGTGGAACCGAGGCAGGCGAGAATACAATTTCTAAGTATTCCTTACTGTCAAGTAACTCCTCAATGAAGTCTCCAAATATTTTTGTCATAGTCAACAAATCCTTATTCGCTAGCTATTTTTGCTTCAATACAAGCATCGTGATGTCATCGTAGACTTTCTGCTCGCCAATATGTCGTTTGACATCATCAATCACAGTCTGGTTGATTTCATCAGCTGAACGATGCCAATTGAGTTTGACTAACTCACACAGCCGCTCTAACCCATACAGTCTGCCGAGTATGTCTTCTGCTTCGATGATGCCATCAGTGTAAAGTACTACTACATCTCCTGGATGTAATTGGACTTCCGTTTGATCTACGAAGGCAGAAATGTCTGCTTCCAACCCAAGAGGAAATCCTAAATCTATCGTATCGATCTGCTCTAGGTGTCCGCCAGAGCGCACCACAATCATCTCTTCATGTTGCCCTGATAAACGCAGTCTGCCTTGTTGATAATCTAACAAAGCTAGGGTGACGTTTTTATCAGACCTCATTCGTTGCATATTGTCATAAATTGTCCGGTTGAGTACGTTTAAGAATTTAGTAGGGTCAGTTTCATTACTCGTCAATAAAGTACGTACTGCAGTTTGCACCATCAGCATTAACACGCCGCTCTCTAGACCGTGTCCGCTAACATCACCAATACCAATCTTGATCAGATCCTTGTGGTTCAATACGTCATAGTAGTCCCCACCCATCTCATCAGCGGGTTCCATAAACCCTGAAATTTCTAAACCAGTAATTTGGCAAAGTTCTTGCTCTTTAGGCAAAAGCATCTGTTGCAGTTCACGGGTAACTTCCAGTTTTGCTGCCATACAGTTGTTCTCATCATTAAGACGTTGGTTTAATTCGATCTCAATTCTGAGTTGTTCAACCTGCTGCTTTAATTTTTCCTCACGAGCTTTTATTTGTTCAGTCATTCGTTGAAATACGCGTGCTAGCCGTCCTAACTCGTCACTGCGCTGTGCTACTTCATTTAGTGTATGAGATTCAAATGTTCCTGCTTCCACCGCAGCAGCAGCGTTAGTAATACAATAAACTTGCTGTAAGTATCTACTCATCTGTTCATTTTTCTCATGTAGCTCAGCTTCAATATTAGTAAAGTGTTCGGTAGTAGTCTCAAGCAATATTTCTAAATCTAAATTTTCATTTTTCTGCTCGAAGAGTTCTTGCTTAAGACCTTCTATTTCCCCTAACAATTGCTCTATTGATTTATTTTTCATTTTTAATTTTTGCATATTTTACTACTAATATATTTACTTAAAAATAAAGCAATTTATAGGTCTTTTAATATTATGGTTCATACCCGGACATCATATTACCTCCTACTTTTTGATGTAAATATTGGCTGTTTTGGCAATGATATATTTTAAAACACAGTTTCCCATCTGCTCTGTTCGTCTATTTTTGTTTAAGTATTAATAAAGTGATGTCATCAAATACTTTTTGTGCGCCAATATATTGCCGTAAATCCCGAATCACTGCTTCATTAATCTCAATGGCGCTGCTTTGTCGGTAGTACTTGACCATGTTACACAACCGCTCCATGCCGTATTGCACTCCATTGATGTCTTCCGCCTCTGTAATCCCATCGGTGTAAAGCACTGCCACATCTCCAGAGTGTAACTGCACCTGCTTTTGGGCAATGAAGTCAGCAATTTCCGAGTCCAGCCCAATTGGAAAACCGAGATCCATTGTGTCTACTCGTTCTACTTCCCCTGACGCTCGCACTATCACCATCTCTTCATGCTGTCCGCTGATGTTGAGTTGACCTTGGTAGTAGTCGAGTAACGCCAGCGTGAGATTTTTATCGGTATTTATGCGCTCGACATTCTTGTAAATCGTGCGGTTGAGTACATCTATAAATTTCACGGGATCGGTCTCATTACTTTCCTGAAGTGTTCTAATAGCAGTTTGTACCATTAGCATCAGCACCACACTTTCTAATCCATGTCCGGTGACATCGCCAATACCAATTTTGGCTGCGCCATTGTTAGCAAGCACGTCGTAGTAATCACCACCAACCTTATCAGCAGGTTCCATAAACCCAGCAATTTCCAATCCTGGAATCTGACTGAGTTCGCGCTCGTTGGGCAAGAGCATTCTTTGCAACTGACTCGTAATTTCTAGCTCTGCACTCATGCGCAGATTTTCAGCTTTGAGACGTTGATTTAGGACTGTTATTTTGTAGTTAGCTTCAGAAAACTTCTTAATGAACAAATAGGAAATCCCACTAAAAAGGACTAAAGACCAACCGTAGGTAAACAGGCGATAAATATTGGCAGTTTTAATTGCTTTTTGATAGGAATCATCGTAAACAGTTTCGAGAGTTTTGGCCTGCTGTGCTATGGGAATATTGAGAATTTGATTGGTCAATTCGTCCACTTGCGGTTTGTTATTGAGAATAACCATAGTGTGAGAAATTATCAGGTTAATTGAGAATTGGTTTTCACTAATTTTATACTGGTCTTTAATCTGGGATAGCTTGTTTATCTGTATCTTGATAAGTGGTTTTACATCTTCATTAGCTGTGAGATTGTAAAGCAAAACATCATACAATAGGTTGTTAAGAGTAGTTTTTAAAGGGACAAACCATTTTTGATCAGAGTTTGTTCCCTTGATTTCAGCTATTAGTGTTGGCAGGTAACGTAGAGAATTTTTCAATATAGCATTTTGAGATTTGAATTGCTCGCTCAAATTTTCTTTTTGCTCAAGTAATTCTGCTTGATTTGCAAGGATTTGATTGATTCGTCTCTTATCCTTTGCATCTATGAAGCTAGGGAATTTTTGCATTTGTTTTTGAATCGTTTTTTGGCTGCTTATACTATCAACTAATGAATCGTATGAATTAAACAGTTCATATCTAAATTTCAGGATGTGTTGATTGAAAGTGGCATCTTTTTCCTGCAATTCTACTATAGCGCTACGGTATTTCTGATGTTGGTAAAAATTAATCGATAGGCTTTTACTTATCAGAACAACCAAAATGAGAATGGCAGCCAATGCAACGAAGACTCTTTGCAATTGGACATATTTCATAATGGCTTTCCCTGGTACTCTCCTGTTAGGGTTCTAAGGAATTTAATAATAAGATTAATGTCTGTTTGGGGAAGCTGGCGACCTAACTGATACTTAGCCATAACCTTAATTGCTTCTTCGAGTGTTTCTGCTGAACCATCGTGAAAGTAAGGAGATGTCAAAACAACGTTTCGCAAACTAGGAACCTTAAAAACGTAGCGATCGTACTCATTATTTGTGACATTGAATCGTCCTAGATCAGCTTTGGTTACTTTACCGCGATCGCCAAAATAATCCTCAAGCAGCCCAAAGGTTTGGAACATATTACCACCAAGCAGCATACCTTGATGGCAGCTAATACAGCCATAAGATTTAAAGTAACGATACCCTTGTTTTTCTTCTTCAGTGATGGCATTTTGATTGCCGTGTAGAAATTTGTCAAAGCGCGAATTAGGAGTATATAGAGAGCGTTCAAATGTAGCGATCGCATCCTTAATATTATCGCCGGTAATCCCATCTCGGTATAATTTTCTAAACCAGGAGTCATATTCAGATTGCTTGAGCTTATTAATAACTTTTAACCAACTTCCTCCACCCATGACACGCTCAGACAATATTACTTCCTCGATTTGAGCTTCTAATGTTTCAGCTCGTCCATCCCAAAACTGCTTAAAATTAAACCCACTATTAAATACCGTTGGCGAATTAACAAAACTCAATTGCTTTTGAATTCCCATAGAACGCACTAATCGATCTGCACCACCTATATTCAAGTTGTGGCAGCTAGCACAAGAAACCTTATTATCATCAGATAACCGAGGCTCATGGAACAGTTTATCTCCCAATTTTACTTTGCTTTGATTAAGTTCTAACTGAAGCGTAATTGGCTGAATTAGTTCATCAAGTGCAATCTTTTCTTTTGATTCACTAGATGCAATTAATAGTTGCTGTGTTTGCCAAAAATCCTGCCACAAAAAGATAAATACTAGCCCGCAAAAAAGGAGTGTAGAAATCAGGTAGAATCGTTTAATTAACTTATTTTTCAAAATCATTATTCTTTGAAAGCTCCTTTAACATGGATACTTGATCCCGAAACATTAGAACTTCCTCGGTTCTGCTGAACTAACTGTTGCAGGAGAAGACTCTTTCGTTCCAAAACCTTGCGAGCAAAGTTCGTAACCCGGCACAAGAGGGCTTCAAATGTATCTACATCAATAGCCAAGATGCGTGTTTCTGGGGCTGTGACCACAATTGTGGCATCTTGCTCAGTACGAGCCAAAATCTCCATTTCATTCAGTATTTGACCAGGTAGTAAGCTTTCAACAATTACCTCCCCGTCATCGAGGTTGACCTGAAGTTGAGCTTCTCCTTCGATGAGTAACAAAAGCTGTTTACCTTTTTTACCCTGCTCAATCACAACTTCATCAGCATTGTAGGCTTTGACTTGAGCCTGGTAAGCAAGCTCTACTAGGTTTTCAGTCTTCAGGCTGCTGAACAAGTCGCTACCGAATAGGTACAGCAGTTTTTCAATAGTGCTAAGGGCAGCAGGGGCAGTGTTGGGTTGGACTTCCTGCTTCAGTAGCATTTGGGCAGTTTCTCCCACCAGAGCCTTCAGCGTTAGCTTAGAGTCGAGCAATTGCTGTGCCAACTCCTGGCTGCGTTGAATATCTAGTTGAGAAATCATATAGAGACTAACTGTCTGGGTAAGTGAGTCTGGCTCTTGGAGCAGCACTTCCAAATGACTTACAATTACATCTGCCTCTATCTGAGGTATGGTATCAGTTGCCCTGTTGCTCTGTTGAATCAACTGTGAAATTATTTTTGGACTGAAGCGCTTGTGCCATCGAAATGTCTCATCCTCAAGCAAGTTTGGCAACACATTCGACGCTAAACAACCCAAAGTAAGAGCAATGCGGGTAGCTTCGGTATGGTACTCTAAGCTTTTGAGAATTTTTAGTAAACCCTTAACAATTAGTTGTTGTTTTTGCTGCACAGTTGATTGCAGTAAAGTCCAAGCTGCTACTTTATCTGGTAATAAGGGTTGTCTCAAAGCTTGGTAGCGTTCAAACAACTCCTGTAGCTGGTTCAAGAGAATATCAGCTCTGTTGAGCAAGTTTGTATCTTCGTCAAGGCTCGCCTGGATTCTTTCTTCCTCTTCCAAAGTGATAGCATACTCTCGTCTTAGCGATCGCATAGTCTGAGGATCTTTCGGGAATACGTCCTGAATGGACTTTTCCTTTTGCACCACTTTTAACAAATCTCGCCCCAGTCCCTTAGCAGTCCGCCGTCGCTTACTGCCCACCATGCTTGCGATCTGGTCGCGGTAGCTTTGCAAGCGCACTTGATTTTCTCGGGTTCGCTGCTTGTTGGGGTCGAGCAAATCTGGGTCTTCAATCCCCAGTTCTATCAAGACTGTCACATGTTCCTTGTCGCTAATATCTAGCTCTTGGCGCATCTGCTGTAGTACTTCCAAGCTGTTGGAGGAGTTCGCGTAGCCTTCTTCTAAAGCTTCCTTTAGCACTCCTTTGTAAGCATCGAGCCGCTTTTGTCCCGTGAATCCGGGAAGGATTTTCGCTAGCACATAGACTTCATCGGGGTTGAGAGATTCCAAAGACCGACCCTCCAAAAATTGAGAGACATCGAGTTTGAGCTTAACGAGCTGCTTGCGAAGGCGGCTGGCAAGGCTTTCCCGTGAGTACAAATCTGGGCTGCGTTTCCAGGTTTGGTAAAACCAAAGAGTACTTACCACCACCAACAAAACGTCGTAAAAGTATAGTAACGGTGGGAATAGCAAATTAATATTTGGACGGGCTCCAAACGCATAGAAGAGATTGAAGACGACGAAGGTGCAAAGGGTAAAAATCTGGTGCTGAATCTGCTCTTTACTTAAAGATTGGTTTGTTCGTGCATGGTAGTTCTTGTAACTTTTCTCTAGCTTCCGTCCGAGAAAATAACTACCTCCGCCAAAAAAGCCTAAAGTTAAGGGTACTGCTACTAACTTTGGAATTGGAATGGGTTTGTTAAACAGGTAAAACCCAGGACTTAGAAGGGTAGTGAGTTGATTTGCCTCGTGAGTCCAAAAGCCAGAGAAGTAGTAATCCCAATTTCCGGCGTAGAGGTAGTAGTAAAGGTAGAAGCTGATGACTAGCCCAATGTAGCCGTAATAGAGCAACTTTTGGTCAGAGTTGGTGATGCCATCCCAGTAAGAGCGTTCAGCATCAATGTCCATGCAGGGGCTTTGACAAGCAACACAGGCACTCTGTTCTTTACCTTCGGTGTTAATAATACGGCACATGGATTGGGTGATGGTTTGTCGCTCGCCCTCATGAGCTTTGCTGGTCAGTAGTCCCCCTGGTTCGCCATAAATTTTCTGCACTGGTGCCATTGGACAGAAATATTGACACCAGGATTTACCACCATAGAGGTAGCCTACGGCGATCGCTGACACAATTGTGAAGATTAAAAAAACACCCAAGGCCCAACGCTCAGAGTTGACAAAGAGTAACCGAATGCACAGACCAAGATAAAATAAACCAAACTGTAGATATAAATAGTTGCGACCGAGCCAGGAATCTTTTTTGACTTTGGCTAACTCATAAGAAGTTCTTCCGCTTTTGGGATCGACTCGCCGATGATGTCGCTGCCATCCTAGGGCGCGAGGAATTTGAGACAGAAATGACAAAGGACAAATGCGTCGCCAAAGTTCATGCCCAAAAACTAAAAGAATAAAAATTGCGGCAGGAACGATGATTGTCCAGAATAGTCGCGCTCCTAGAGCATAAGGTGTTTGTTTCAGGCAAATACTCTGCACCTTGACGCAGGCCTCTGGATGAATGCGTAATGGACTTAATGTATTGTTGGGGTCAGTTAGCCAAGGTGAAATAGGGTCATAAAACAGAGAAAAAATTAGGAGCAGCCAGCCACAAGTTAGTAGCCACCTGAGCGTGTGCATTTTTATTTCTGGAGTTTTTGCAAACATAATTAGATTGTGGGTCTATTTTCTAGCATTGCAGATTAGGCAGGCTCTTGAGGTATCTTACGCTTCGTGGTTTAGCTCAGGATTTGCCGCGCAACTTTATCAATCTCTTGAGTCCAAGGATGCTCTGGGTATCGCAGGCAAAAAATACTGTTACTAGCGAGTTCAACCATCTCTTCGCACAGGGGAAAGACACCAGCAACCGGAACATTGTAGGCTGTTTGTACTTTTTGCTGTAAAGCTTCAAAATCAAATTTCGTTAGGACTTTATTAACCACTAATAGCATCTTGGGAACCTCTAGTTCACAAGCAATGTCGATAGCCACAGCCGTACCTTGATAATCTTGAGTATCTGGGCGCAGGATTAGCACCAGAATATCAGACATAGCAATTGAGAGAAGAGTCTCTTCGTTAATGCCGGGATGAGTGTCAATGAATAAGTAGTCCAGTTTCAAGCTATGGATCAGCTTCTGGAAGCCATTATTGAGTAGCTCAACATCATACCCTTCATTCAAGATTCGGGCAATTTTAGTCGCCTTAATGCTGGAAGGAACTAGGTAAACAGCGCTGTTTGGTGCAACTACCCGACCTTGTTCTAGCTGTAGAAATTGGCTGACATCATAGGCAGCCTCCTCGATTACGCAGTTCCCCCACAAGTAGTCATTCAAGGCGTAGTCTATCTTTTCCTCATCCAAGCCAAAAAGGGCATGTACCCCTGGGGACTGAATGTCAGTATCAATAATACCCACTCGATTCCCATAGCAAGCAATTGTTGTTGCTAAGTTGCTAGTTGTATTTGATTTGCCAGTTCCGCCCCGAAACGAATGAACGGATACAATTTTAGCAGTAGCATCTTTGTATTTCATGCAAAAATATTCCTTTAAAACTAGTAAAATACGGCATAAATATAGATACCCTTTCAAAAGTTCAAAAGCCCAAAATAAAAGCTTTTTGACTTTTGACTTCCGCTTCGCGGTACTAGTCCTTTCAACGCGAACGGAATAGCACTAAGATAAGCCCAACACCTGTTGCGCCACACCCAGTCATAGCAAAAGTTTCACGTTTTGTTAGTGAGATTCAGGTATAAAGTTTAGGATATCTGGCGCTCGTAGAAATTCTATCAACCGAAAGTCTATATGCTGAGAAAAAGCAGATTCTGGAGCCAAATATTTTTGGGATTCACTTCAAGTGTTAGCTTCCCTTGTGTGATTGGCTGGCGAGTTCAATGAACAACAAGCACTGGCAGCAGGGTTTCAAAAGCACTTATCCAAGCCAGTAGAACCCGATGAACTGATGCAAACAATTAAAGCCAATTCCCGACTAAAACATAGGGTGCCCAATAAAATGGATGTCCTTTATCCTTCAAAACAAACTCTTGAGCGCGACGTAGGGCTTCTGCTTTACTTAAATTGGCATCTTGTGTTAACTGTTGATAGAATTCACTCATCAGAACAGAGGTAGATTTATCGTCTACTTGCCACAGTGAAGCCAGAGTACTACGTGCGCCGGAACGCACAGCGACACCAGCAAGTCCCAAAGCGGCACGCTTATCTCCAGTTGCTGTTTCACAAGCACTGAGGACAAGTAATTCAATTGAAGGAGGTACGCGATTAGAGCGCCCTATCACTTGTTCTCTGGTTTGCAGTATTTCACGCAACTGTTTAATTTTAATCTTGTCATTCCAAGTAAGAATATATGTATCTTCAACTTCGGAACTGAATTTGCCGTGAGTTGCTAAATGAACCACAGGGAAGGAAACTGAACTGACTTGCTGCTTAATGTTGGTATCAGTAAAAGCTTGGTTGATGAGTTGTTTAGAAGGAATAATAGACTCTATCTGCTGCAATTCGGTGGCGACATTTGGTAAGGGACTAAAGCCGAGGCGAGATTCTGTTAATCCGGCGACTAATGCTTCAAATCGTCTTGGTTTTTGTTTGAGTGCTAGCAGTTGTAAACCGGGCGAGAGGGCGACGCTATATTTTTCTATTAAATACTGTTTGCCGTCGTAAAGCGCAGCCATAGGAATATTCCGCAACGAACCATCCATTACAAAGACTAGATTTTTGACATTATTTTGCTCCAAGTCTGCAATGGCAGGTCTGATAAGCCAGTTATATACTTCTTGGGAAAGCTCTTCGCGATCGCGAAATGTATAGCGTTGTTCTAGTTTTTGTCGCAGTGCTTCTAAAGTGTTTTCTATTTCAACTTTGGGTTTGTAAGTCGTGTAATGCCGTAATTCTTGAGAATGCGGTAATTTGACAATTATTTCGATGCGGTCTGTTAAGATAATTGAGTAAAAAACTGCTGTCACTGGATTAGCATTGTCCACCACTTCGTCAATCTGCGTTGGCTGGATGGTAATGCAAGTATCTTGGAAAAAGTTGTCTAATTCAGCCAATTGTAAAGCTTCAATCACATTGCGAGCTTGCTTTAAGTTTTTCTGGCTGACTTGTTTGGTTAATGCTTTGTCAATCGAGGCTCGCTCAGATTGTAAAAGTAATCCTACCAACTGACGATATACCGGTTCTACTTCATCTCGAAAGTCAAATTGAATGTCGGGATTAAGAGCTACCAAATCAACGCGTAAAGTCTGAAGAGTTTCCACTGCTGTAGTGTAAGCTGCTACTGCTCTTTCTGAATCTCCCTGTGCTAAAAGCAGGCGTCCGAGTTGCCATTCCCACTGATAGGCAATATCGGCTGCATTGATGAGTTGAGCAAGGTTTAAAGCTGATTCAGTATATTGCTGTGCCTTTGAAAGTTGGTTTTTCAACTCGTAAAATTGACCAAGATAACCCAGACTATAAGACTCAGCTCGTTGGTCTTTGAGGTCTTTGGCTTGTGCAAGAGCCGTGTTTAATAGCTGGACGATATTTTCGGGATTTTGGATTGGAGGCTTGAAATCTTTCCCCTTTTCAAGACAAACCAAACTCTGGACAAAATTTATTCTGGCATAGACTGCGGCTCGACTAGGAGTTAAATTGGAGAGCGCAGATTGAATTGATTCGAGTTCTGCGCTCGTCGGTTGTTGCCCAAGAAACTGCAATACGCTCAAGCGATTGAGTTGTGCTTGTACAGCAGTAATCGGGTAGCTTGACTTTTCAGGAATTTCATGATAATAGTTAGATGCTTTTTTGAAGTAAGATTTCGCATCCTCTGTTTGGACAATCCCATGTTCGCACCGCGACGGGAGAAAATTATCTTCGGTAGTGCTTTCTTGAATGATATTTCTCTTACCCCTGGCGAATGCGGCATTGCCTAAACTAAGTAAAGCTGCACTTTCTTCTTGTGGCGATCGCAACTGTTGCGCTAGTGCCAAACTTTGCTCCAGCATTTTCTGAGACTTTTCTATATTTCCACTGGCTAGCAGTGCATTGCCCAAACTTCGCAATCCCGCAGCTTTTAAAAGCGAGTTTGGCATGGAAAGGAGATTTTTTTCTACCTGCTCCAATATTTTCATAGTGCGGCGGTAAAACCCCAAAGATTGGAAGGCTGTAGCCTGGTTAATTAAACTACCAATATTACCGACACTATCACCAATTTCTCTATAGGTTTTAGCTGCCTTTTGCCATGATTGCAAAGCATTTTCAGCTTGTCCAAGTGCTAATTGTAAATTGCCTTGAGTGTTGAGAACCAGGGCTAAAATGTGTTTTGCATTAGTAGTACTTAACTTTGATTGATTTAATAAATTAAGACTAGTTGTAATTGCTTCACTTGCTTGATTCCAATGTCCCAGTTTTTGCTCAGTCAACGACAGAAAATTTAAAGCCAAAGCTTGGTTCAACGCGTCATTCTGGGATTGATAAACCTGTGCAGCCTGCTGAAAACTTTGCGCCGCAGAGGCAAATTGTCCTGATTGGTATAAAGTCCTGCCTTTTTGCATCAGTTGTTCTATGTTTTCAGAGGCTTGGGTATGGAACACAGAAGCATTACTAATTGGCTGACTTGCACGGATGGGAATCTCAATAACCGGGACAACAGAAGCAGCCGATAGCAGATGAACGCCAAAGCTGAAAGCCAACCCCAGTAAAGCCAACAGGATAATTTGCAATTTGTGAAATACACCTTTTTTTCTAGCTGTGCCCAGAAAATTAGGTCTTGCCATTCCAGTCCCCTCCTAAACAATCATCATTGCCTGA
The DNA here is from genome assembly GCA_003326215.1 of Nostoc minutum NIES-26. GTDB lineage: Bacteria > Cyanobacteriota > Cyanobacteriia > Cyanobacteriales > Nostocaceae > Dendronalium > Dendronalium minutum. The sequence goes on from LXQD01000014.1 coordinate 19,501, forward strand.
TACCGCGTGCCTATTGATTGGCAATTGGCGCCTGACATCCCAATGATGAGTTTGCTACTTTGCGTGGTGTTGCTGTGGAAGGATAAGAAGTGAGTGTTACTTCTCCATTCTTATTAATTATCCACCCCTGCGCTTCCACAATTTGAGTAGGACTTAAGAAATTATTCTGTCTCACTGTCTTCCTATCTTTTTGTTCCTCTGTTTCTCTTGGCACAGCAGTAACTCGCCAATCTTCCCATCCAGCATCAGTATTAAGTGTGTTGTTAGGAGAGGGAGGTAAACCACCATGTCCCGTATAAATGAAAATACTGTTAGCAGTTCTCGCGCAGACATTATCGTCTACTAAACGAGCGACATCCACCACATCTATTGTTAAAGAAACTAATCCTTTACTAGGGTCTACATCAGGGGTATTGATTTGAATATTTCCGCTCAAATCAGGACTTGCTCCTGTTGCGGTAATGCTACTTTTTGGCGGAAACGATGTTGTTTGCAATTCAAAACCAAATATGTTAGCTACATTAATTGTGATATTTCCACCACGAAAGTCTTCAGAATCAGCACGAGTATTACTATTTTCATTGGGAACTGCAATAATAAAGCTATTTTCACCATCGATTGTAATATTACCACCAGTAATATTTGTGCCAAAAGCTTGAGTAGTGATTTCACTGTTGCGACGCATTATTAATAAATCTCTTGGATTTAGATTTATATTGCCTTGTCCTGCAATGGTGTCAGCTGAAATTTTGCCTCGGTTGTCAAGACGAATCAAATTAGCATTTACCATTAAATCGCCTGCTGCTCCATTTCCCTGACTGCTGCTAGATAATTCGCCAGCATTGGTAATAAAAAGTGACATAGTTGTAATATCAACATCACCTCCATTGCCCAGAGCATTTTTTGCTACCTCAGTCTCAATCGTACTTGGAAATCTATCGCTGCTTGCTCCGTCAATAGATACCAAATCTTGGGCAATAATTTTTATATTTCCTGCATTGCCTACTCCCTCTGTGCCTGCGCGCAAGTTCGCACCATTTCGCAAAAAAAGCGAGTCTGTATTAATATTAATATCGTTTGCCGCACCTGTTCCTAGAGTAAACGCAAGACTGTAAGCGCCACTTCTATTATTGTTACTGCCTACACCGTCGAATAAAACAAAATCAGTCGCATTGATATTGACACTACCAGCATTTCCATTACCATTTGTACGAGTAGCCAAGAGGGCACCATCATTGACTTTCAGCGACCTGGCAGTGATATTTACATTGCCTCCATCACTATTTGGTTGAATGGTCGCAACTTCGCTGTAAATGCCTCCTGGAAAACTTTCTTGGTTGACTCCACTTAAATTAACGGAATCAGCAACGTTAATAGTTACACTACCAGAATTTCCTTGCCCTAGAGTGCTAGTTGCTATAAAAGAACCATCACTGAGGGTCAAAGAATCCGCTTTGATATCTATATCACCTCCCTTACCATTGGCATCTAGTTGTACTCTAGTATAAGCCCCTCCCTCAGTTACAAAAGATACATTGTCTTGGGCTTCAATACTAATATTACCCCCGTTTCCCTGTCCATAAGTATCAGCATTAAGCGAGCAACGGCTAGCAATTGAGAGTGAACCTGTGGTGATGTTGATATTACCTGCTTGACCCTTTATTCCTCCTCCTAACAAGCTGGTTATCACACTTTCATCTGATAGAGAGACGGTATTGTCGGCATTAATAATGATATTACCTGCATTTCCTTCTTTGCTATAGCTTTCTGCTGTTAATTTGGCTTGGTTGGCAAGCTGAAGCGAACCTGTAGAGATTTTTATTATTCCTCCGTTGCCTTGTCCTTCGCCATATCCTTCTAAACCTACACTGCTAGCCGCATAACTTTTCTCATCAAATAAAACCGAATCAGTAGCTTTAATTATGACATTAAGTAAGTCGTGGAGAAAATTTACAAGTATGTAACAAAGAGTTAAGCAGAAGAACTAGAGTTAAATCTTACACGTTGCGTACTGTAATTTCCTTTTTCTCCTCTCGTTTGGACTCCATCAATGACGGCATAGGCAAGGTCTAACTCATCCTCAAAAGTTTTCGCGGCTAGTTCATCTTTTTTGAGATGTTGCCATTCCAATTCAATCGGGTTCATTTCTGAGCAATATTTGGGTAGAAAGAAGATGTACAAACCCATGTCTTCCCACTTTGACCATAATTGAATAACTTCTTTACA
>LXQD01000015.1 GCA_003326215.1 Nostoc minutum NIES-26
GCATTAACCACTAGTCAGTCTATTAAAGGTGCAGAATTTCAAACTAAAGCTTTAACTCCTATTGCTCAAGAATATTTAGCACTTAAACAAACAGTGCAAGCAGAACAAATTTTGGCGCAGTCGCTTCAGTTGGCCCAACAAATTCAACCTCAAGAACCAATTCGTCGAGTTTTGGTATTAGAACCCATTGCTGTTACTTACGCTCAATTAGGTAAAACTGAACGTGCTTTACAACTAGTTACTTCAATATCCGATCCTTACTACCGTTCTAGAATTAGATTTGAAGTTGTTAAGCAATTAACTCAGACAAACCAACTAGAAGCAGCCCAAAAATTAGCACAAAATATAGAAACACCAGAGTTTAAAGGTAGAAGCTTCGTAGAAATTGCTCTCGCCGCTGGTAAAGACCAACAGCAGCTAGCTGACCAAAATTTTGCCGCAGCCATGCAAGCAACTGGTAATGATAGTAATGCAGTTTACCTTCAAGCACCACTGATTCAAACATATGCTAAAGGTGGACAGAGAGATGCAGCTTATAAAGCAGCACAACAATTACAAAATGTAGAACAAAAAGCCCTAACTTTGGGAATCATTGCAAACGAATATAGTAAAGCAGGACAGTTACAAAAAGTTGAGCAAATTATCACTGAACTGACTCCTTTAATTCAAACAACAGAGGCTATAGATAATGTCGGTTTTTTACAAAATATTTTGGCAAATTCCCTAGCTGAAAAACAATACAAACTCGCTTTTGACTTAGTAAGTAAAACAAAAAGAAATGATTTCATGGGTAGAGAAGATTGGCTGTCACGAATTGCCGATGCAGCAATTAAAGCCAGAAATATTGAATTACCCTTGCAGATTGCTCAAAATTTGGATAAAGCCGATATTGACCAGCATAATCGCTTATTGCAAAAAGTCGCTGAAGGTTATGCCCAAAACAAACAACTAGAACGCGCTTTGTCTATAGTTCAGCAGATTAACAACTCTGGTAATTCACCTTATAAAGTGCAAACACTAGCCTTAGTTGCAATTGCATTTGGTAAAACTGCACAAACAGATAAACTGTTAGATCAAGCAACTGCTGAGGCGAGGAAATTAGCACCACAACAGCGTGCTTTTGCTTTGACGAGTGTTGCACAGGCATTTCTTAAAATTGGTAATCAACCGCAAGCCAAGAAATTGTTAGCCGAAGCAATACAGGCAGTTCAAACAGAGAAAGACTCTTCAGTGCGCGATAATCTTTTACAAAGAATGTCAGAGCCTTTTATTGCAGCTAAACAATATAATGCTGCTTTGCAGATTATACAAGATATACCTACAACAACACGAGATTATAGGCTGCCAGAGTTAGCTAAATTAATTATCGAAAATGGTAATGATGCTAGTGAGATTGTTAATATACTGTCTAAAAATACCAAAAACCCTGAAAATAAAACTAGAGGGTTAATAAGTATAGCGGAAACATATCTTCGCGCTCAAAAAATCCAGTCAGCAAAACAAGTTTCAAACTTAGCTTTTGCCGCAGCTAAAACTATCCCTAACCCAGAATCACGGGTTTTAACTTTTGGCAACCCACCAGATATTACAGTAGTAGATGATGATGGTGATAGAGCCAGTTCTTTAGAAAAAATTGCTTTATTAAAAGCAAAAACTGGTGATTATAATCAAGCTTTGGTTGTGACTCAAGTTATTCAAGATAAAAAGCTTCGGGAACAACTAGTGCAGCAACTTCTTTGTTATAGAAAATAGTTATACATGAATACGGTTCATTTAAGATACCCCACCTGCGGCGACCCCTTAAAAAGGGGTCAAGTCACCTGAAGCTATATTTGTCGCTGCTTGTAAGGAGGAACGTAAACCGGAGTCCGCGCAGGTTAAATCTGCTGTGGTGGTTGCTCTCTTTGAATGGACGAGGCAGAAGCCGATTGTGATTGCGATGTCGGGTGAGGTCGTGTACACACCGGAGGGTGAAGCGGTTGCGGTTGCGGAAATGATGCGGCGGTATCCGGTAGGGTAATGACACTACAAGTAAGGCGTGACCCTGACGTATGGAGAAATTGAAGATGGCACAGACATTGAGTGAAAATTTAGGCTTAGACTTCTTACAAGAATGCTGGGAAGATGACCCCGCTTATAGGTTGTAATTAAAAAACTGATGGCTAAATTTTCACAGTGAAGAATTGCTTGTATTAAGGGTGTATTGGTAGATTGAAATGGATAGCAAGTCAATTTTATTTACTTTGTAATTCTCCCCATATAGTTTCCCCATAACTGAGCCGCTTGATCGCTACTACCAGAGGTGGGAGAATTATTATCGTTTCCTAGCCAAACACCAGTTACGAGTCGCCGGCTGGGAATAAAACCAATGAACCACAAATCGACATTCTTGTCAGTTGTACCCGTTTCCCCAGCTTCTCCTAGCCCCAGAGCCGCACTGCGACCAGTACCCTTTGTTATTACTCCGCGCATTAAAGAGATCATTTCATCAGCCACTTCGCTTGATATAACTCGCTTATTTGCATCTGGATCTTGGTCAAAAGAGTAAATTACACGGCAGGTTTTAAAATCGTTGCGATCTCTGCAATCACTACTGTCTAGAATCCTACTAATGGCATGGGGAGGATTCCATACGCCGCGATTACCAATAGCGCCAAAAGCACCAGTCATTTCAAAAACATCGACTGCACTTTGACCCAGTACCAAACCAGGAACCGGATCAAGAGATGATTTAATTCCTAAACGCTGTGCCATTGACACTACTTTATCTAGCCCGATTTCTCTAGCAACTCGCAGAGCAATGGGATTTTCTGAAAGAGCAAGTCCAGTAGCAATATCTAAACTAGTATCCGCACCAGCATCACAAGGTTTATAAGCAAAACCTTGCCAAGTTAGAGGAGCGCAAGAATAACTTTTTGATGCTGAAATCCCCTGCTGGATAGCGGCGGTATAGGTAAAGATTTTGAAAGTTGTACCTGGTTGTCTTTTAGCTTGGACAGCACGATTTAACTGACTTTTTCTATAGTCAGTGCCGCCTACCATCGCCAAGATACTGCCAGTACTAGAGTCAAGAGTGACCACTGCTCCTTGAGAAAAACCAAAAGTTGAGCCAGCGTTGTTGACATAATTACGCAACGCTGATTCTGCTTGGCTCTGGATTGCTGGGTCAAGCTGGGTTTCAATAATGTAATTCCCTTCTTTTGCCGCTCCTTCTCCCAAAATTGATTCGAGTTCTTGCAAGACATAATTATAAAAATGAGGAGCGATCGTTTTAGCTTGCTGTTCACAGACTTTAGGGCTAATTTGAACAGTGGAGCGTGTGGCTCGATTGGCATCCTCTGGTTTAATTTTACCCGACTCCAACATCCGCTTAATAACGTGATTGCGATATTCAACTGCTTCTAGCTTATTTGGGTCGTCCCCACAAAAATCGAAGGCATTAGGGGCAGGTAAAATTCCCACTAGAGTTGCTGCTTCAGAGAGAGTTAATTCTCTTGCCGACTTCTCAAAGTAATAGCGTGCTGCATCCTCAAAACCAGAGGTATTTCCTCCCAAAAAAACCCGATTTAAATACGTCAGTAAAATTTCATCTTTGCTGTAAAACGTTTCTAACTTCAAAGAGACAATTGCCTCTCGCAATTTGCGCCCTAAGGAGTCTTGTATACCTATATAATCACCGAACAAAGTGCGGGCCACTTGCTGAGTAACCGTGCTAGCTTTTTGCTGCACATCTTTGCTGCGGTTATTTATCAACATATCTCGTAAAATTGCCAGTGGATCAACTCCAAAATGCCAATAATAACCGCTATCCTCTGAAGCTACTATGGCAGCAGGTAAGTAAGGGCCAAATTCCTCTAATCGCTTCATGTCTACGTGAGAGATAGTCTTAGGCTCTCTTAAAGGGGTGGCTCCATCACGGGCGTAAACAATTACTGGGGCGCGAGTAGCTGTCGGTAAAGGTCTAACGGAAAATTTCAGCCATTCGACACCAATCACCAATGCAAAAAGGGCACTGACTCCTGCAACACCGTAACCTGTCCAGGTTACAGCCTTCATAATTTTAGAAAAATTGATTATAGATAGAATTGTGTCTATTTGTATCGACCAAAAATTTCTTTTCTGTCTTTGAATTGAGCGAATAAATTCATCTGATACCTGCATAGACAGTGTAGATTTTCCTCTCATAAAGCTTAAAAAAATATAGTCCTGGAATGGACTATCAATAGGTGCTTTTTTAGATATTAAATAAAGTATTGAATTAGACAATTTGGATATTAAACTATGATATTGTTTAGCTATTTCTAGTTGTAATTTACTGGTAGAACCTTGAACAGATGTAATCAGTAAATCTTGAAATACACCCCGAATGGTTTGCTTTTGTTCTTCAGTAAGTATTGTAATTAGGTAAATACGCAACCAGTCCGGCATATAAGCATAACGCAACCAAGGTAAACGAGACAAATCAGTTAATGAACATGCCTCTATTAGCGATGCTCCTGACTCTGTTTTAAGAACATTACCCAGATAAATAGTGATGTTCCAGTCTAATTTTGGAAAAATTGCACAAGCACTTAACCAATAAAAACCATCCTTACCAAGATATTTATCTAGCAATTCCAACATGATATTAAATTGCTCAATTGGTGGCGGATTACGTTCTACCCAAAGATAAGGTTGTATACGCAAAGTATCTGGTAAAGATATTCGTGGTTCTTCTGAAATAAAATAAGTTGCAGATTCTTGGTTTATTCTTTGATTTAGTACCAATAATCCTTCAAATGTTGCAGGCAAAATAATAAACTTTTGTGTAAGTTCTAATGTCCGATCACCCCAGTTTTTAATAGTTGTTGGTGTTAAAATAGCACGTTTTTCCCAGATTATTAATTGATTTAACCAAGGTTCTATTTCCCCAGTAATAGGGCTAAAGAAGTTTTCTATATCTGAGATAATAACAAGACAATGTTGGCTATATTTTGATCTAATTTCTCTTAGTATTAATGGGGATTTTTCCCGCTCATGAGGAAAACACATTCGGGGATCATCATCAAAAAAATAGATAGTGGCAAATACGCCCTCGTTTTTCAGCCGCTCAATTATCTCTTCTACAAACTTAGCTTGATGATCTCGATAGCTGGCGCGATTTACAAGAAAAAGATATTCAGGAAGAACTTGGTAAGTGCGATAAACAGGGGTTAGCCATCCACCCTGCCTGAGAGTTAAATTAATCGTTTTATATATATCAAGTTCGTTAGAAGAAATAGAAATTCGATACCTTAAACTCCTAGCAATTTGTAACAACACAATGCTTGGAACTAAGTTTTCTTCAAATCCAGTAATAGAAATTTTTTGTAATTCAGGCTGCTGCGTCGTACTATGACGTTGCAGAAATAGTTCAGCACGCCACAACCACCACAGCCGCCAAATTAAAAATATAATACAGCAGGCAGTTGCTAATAATACCAGTATTTGCCAATTAAATATCAACGGTTTTCTTTGAGGTACTTTTGAAGGTAATTCTATTGGTGTTGGAATTGGTTCTGTTGGTGCTGGAAGTGGTTCTGTTGGCGCTGGAAGTGGTTCTGTTGGCGCTGGAAGTGGTTCTGTTAAAGTTGATTTTGGCTCTATAAAAGCTTTCTTTTCTGTGTAAGATGGGAATAAAAGAATAGATAGAAAAATAAATATGGAAATAAAAAATATTAGATACTGCATCCAATAAGAGAGAATGCGTTCTGTTTCTAGTTCATCTGACAATGCTTTAGCTTTTACATCTATTTCTTCCTTGGAGATATTACATCGGTAGAATGATTCAAACCATCTATCAAAACGCTGTTGAAATTCTTCTTGCTCAATAGGTGAACTACAAAAAATTGGCCCCAGCAAACTTCTTAAACTATCTGGACTATCTAAGGCTTCTCCTTGAGCAATCAAAATCAAGATTAAATCCTGAGCTGCTATATATTGAGGTATCCCAATTTTGTAACCTGCTTTTCTTAGTTCATCAATGAACTCAATCAATACATCAGGGCTTAACCAATCTAGGTTGTTTTTGTTCGTTCCTGTATCCATTGCTCTACAATTTTTTTAGCTTTTTCTTGATCTTCCGCAGTTTTGATTAGGCTACTCAGAGTAATTAAAACCACTTCCGGTTTAGTTAAAGGATTTTCTGATTCAGAGTTAAATTTTCGTAAAATTATCAACCAGCCCAATAATTCAGCCGTTGCAGGTTTTTTCCTCAACCCACTTTGAGGGGAACGTAAACTGTAAAATAGATTGAGTGCGGCTTGCAAAAAAGGACTACTGTTACCAGCATTAATCCCTAAGCGATTAGCCACAATCTCCGCCAATCTCTCTGGTTTGGGAAAGGGAATATTGTAATAAATACAACGTCGAAGAAAAGCATCTGGTAAATCTTTTTCAGAGTTACTAGTAATAATTACAATCGGTTGTAATGTTTGATCTGCTGCAATTTTTGCATTGCCTAACTCTAGAATCCGAAAGTACATTAACTCCAATTCATTAAGTAAATCATTAGAAAAGTCACGGGGAGCTTTATCGATTTCATCAATTAAAACTACAGAACGTACTTTTTTAGTATGGAGAGCTTCTGTTGGTAATATATCCTTGACTTCTTCTGGATTTCTAGTGCGTAAAATTGCTAGTCCTAAAGCTTGGTAATTAATGTAATCTAAAAGTTTAGTTGAGACAGCACCACTCTGCACATCTTGAAAACGTTTTAAAGCATCGTAAGTGTAAAATAATTCGCGGGCTATACTGGTAGACTTAGTTTCAAATTTCAACGGCTCGTCAAGTCCAAGCTCCCATGCAAGACTGTAAGCTAGTTGAGTTTTACCTGTCCCTGGTTCTCCGGTAACAAGTAGTGGTTGTCCTAATAATAGCGCTACGTTACACGCATCCTTTAATCCTGAATCTGCAATGTAATTCCCTGGCTTAAGTAGTTGAGAACGCGCTGATGTTGGTAAATTTAGTGATAAATCGTACTGTTTCCGGTTTCCATCCCCCGAATAAAATGGGTACTTCATACAGATTCACCTTGCTTAGACATCAATGATTTTATTAGTTTGGATAATTCTTCCGCTAAACAAGACATAGGAATTGTATCAGAAGATGTTTGTTCTTCCCAAAATTCAAATATCTCTCCAACCTTTTGAATTAATGGTTCAATCATGTCTTCTCCTACCAACTGTTTAGTATGCTCACTCCTCACCCAATTTTCAGCTTCTGCTTTATTAATTCCTTCTAATTCTGGCAGCACAACTACTGGTATAGGCTGAGAATGACTAAGGTTTGAGTTTGACAGATTTTGCAGATATTGGCGAATTTTTTTATTAATTTTTTGATACTGGTATTGCTTGAAAAAATAACGTCCAAAACTGAACAGCCACTTTATCCAAGCAGTATTTTTATTCTTTTTCCGCTTAGATTTATATTTAATGCAAATATAAATAATTAATCTTTGAGTAGTGATAGATTGATGTAAGTAATAGCAAAACTCCAACAGTTTATCTAAACTATTCAGCCCTTGCCTCTGCAAATCTTCAGTTAGTAAATGTGTATGAATTATGACTGGATAAGGATAGTTACTAAGGAAAACGTTGATTTTTTCTGAAGAATATAAACTATGACCTAAAACACTATCTGCTAGGTTTTTGTACAACTGATTAGATAGCTCATGCAAGTTTTTTAATTTTGCAGGCCATTCCAGATGATATGTAGGAATTATTGGTTGTTGTGGGTCTACATCTAACAATTTAGGAAGAGAAAACTTTCTCATTCGCTCTAGAAAATTGTAATGGCATTGAGCCTCATCACCATGAATAATACAAACAAGATGGGAAGCTGAAGCTTGTTTCAAAAATTTTAGAAATACTTCGCATAATTGCGCTTCTTGCTCTCGACGGTTGGCTAAGTAAGGTAACAAAGGTGGAAGTTCTTTTTTAAATTGAGATGTGAGTGCTTGGGCACTGCTTAACCCACTTTGTTGGAAACTAATGTTTTGGACTGTGTTACGGGAATTTGTTGTATATATGCCCGTGTCTACCTCCAGTTCAGAATCCTCATCAGCTTGCAACTGCCGTTCAACTGCATCCAACTTGTTAGCAAGCTCTTTGAGTGTGCATTCCTCTGTCTGAAGCTGCTGTTCGTATTGAAACTTGCGGGATGGATCTGTCTCAATCACCCATGCGTTTCTTATACTTGCTACTTTCTGGCTTTGCAGGGTGTATGCTTTTTCGAGTGAATCTTTTTCAAAGAGCGATCGCTGTTGTTGATTCTGTGACTGGGCTGAGTCACTTGATGCTACTATCTGCTGTCCGATGTGAATGTTGTAAATATCGCCGCCAATTCGTCCAGCATTTACAGACTCAGCATTAATCAACCCACCGCCAAATTGGGCATTGCGTAAGTCGTTGTTGACTTGCTTTGGGTCTTGTGAGTCTGGCATGGATTAGGCTTGAGCAGATTTAAGCGACATTGTTGTAAATAATATCACCATTGTTTTTTAGGTCAACAGATGCAAATTCTTTCTTAATCACGCCTAAACTCCATTTGGGCGAAGTGGTCTTGCAGCAGCTTGTGGATGAAGCGATAGCGACCGCCGACACGCTGGAGCAGCATACGCTCGGTGCAGTAGTCGAGGAAACGCGCATAGTTCCAGGGGATGTAGCCGTTGAAGTAGAGGATAAGGCGTAAGGAGAAGTGTTGAATTAGACTTTTTCCACCACTAAAACAAAAAATAAACGGAACATTTGGTAAAAACATCAATCCAATAGACCAACCAGCACTTTGTCCACCACTCAAGCCAATAACTAGTAGGCTAATTAATACACTACAAATTCCAGAGAACACAGCATTTATTGCTGATTTCTTAATTCCTTGATTCGGAGTTTTTTTTGTATTAATTTCAGAAATATTTAATCCTGATATAAGCAAAAAAAACAACATAAAAGTGATTCCCAAGGTTATTCCGCCAAGAAAACCACCAATTAAGTTACCAATCAATATTATAATAATCCAAAGTATCATTATAAATAATGATAAACTACTTAATATCTTATTTTTGGCTTTATTACAGGAAAAATCAATTATTTCTATTGGTTTTATTCTTTTACTAATTCCATAATTTATTCCTAAAAATAATCCGTAAAAAAATGATGTTGACAAACCCAACAATGGAGAAACAACTATAAAAAACCAACTACGGGTGTCTTGTCCATTTAGAATAAAATTGTTAGACTCATTATTACTTATAATCTTCAGAAATAGTTCAAAATAAAATAAAATTGATACTATTATAAAAAATAAAATTAGTAGCCAAAGAATTAAGGATACATTTAAAAAATAAAGAAATCTTTGAGTAGTTGTTAACCAACTAGGCTGCATTTCTTCAATTAAAAGTTCACTTCTAGATTCTCTCTGCAATTTTTGAGACAACCAAACTAGCCTTAATCTTGTATATCTAGCATTAGGAGTTTTTCTTTGTAAATAGGCCTTACTCTTAATATTCCGTGTTAACATCCTCCCTATATAGGCATCTAGCAAATATTGAAGTCTGTCTGTTTTAAAATTCAAATGTTGCCATTTTTCAATGGGTAGTTCTTGAGACGATAAAACAATAATACTGAGTAGTAAGGGAGTTTTAACTAACTCTAGCAAGTTAAAGTCGTGACTAATGGTTGACCAAAGTTCGATATAATTTATAGATGTTAGATAATCACAAAGTTGGTTGTTAGTCAAAGGCTGTAAGTAAATAGCCCCATTAAGTTGTAGTTGAGTAAGGTAGTTATTATACTCCTCAATTCGACTACAAACAACTAGATAAACAGGTCTAGCTTCACTTGCTAAAAACTGATTGATTGCATGAACGCAGAGTTCTTGACGTTGTGGTTCAAGTTCATCCAAACCATCAAGTAATGGTAGTAATTGATAATTATTTAACCACTCTTGACCAAGCTTTTTTGAAACCCCATATTTCGATTTAAGTTCTATCACTAACCAATCAGTAATGGATTGTCGGTCATCCTTCCAAGAGGATAAGTTAAACAACACTGGAACGGGATAATCAGGCTGTTCTTCCGCACGGCTAATTAAAGCTTGAGCTAATTCTAATTGTGTGGTGGTCTTACCTGACCCAGGCGCACCTAAAATTAAAAGCTTCCCTGCAATTTCCGGGGAATCAAAAACTTCCAAAATTGTTGTATTGTCTGAAAGGTGTTCGGGAGGTTTTAAACCAATTTTTACTTCAACATCCCAAGGGCGCTTGACCTGCTGTGGTTGCAAATCCTTACCCAAATTGATCAACACGGCATTGTGTAGAGATTGCCTTAACCGTGCAGTCACTTCTTCCTTGACTGCGGCTAGTAGCAAACGCTCATTCTTTGGTCGAGCAGGGTTGCCCATTGGTGTTGTCTGCTGCCCAAAGAAAATATTCCAGATATCTCCGCCAATTCTGCCAGCATTAACATTCTCAGCATTAATCAACCCGCCGCCAAACTGGGCATTGCGTAAGTCATTGTTATTGACTTGCTTCGGGTCTTGGGACTCTGACATGGGTTCATTTAGACAAGCTTAAGCATTGTTGTTATGAATATTACCACCTATTTCATCTGTATTAACTGTCTCAGCGTTAATTAGACTTCCACCAATTTGAGAATTTCTTAGGTCATAAGTAGCTCTACCTGCCAAGAGTTTTACAATCTCAGTTAGATCAGCACTTTGCTTACGGTAAATGTCTATCTGCTTATCTTTACCTTGTAACTGAGCTTGGTATTTCTCTTCTAAGGCTACAAGTGCTAATTCATACTCTCGTTTTAAATATTTCTCAATTTCAGCTTTATTAGCATTGGCAGGAACATTCACTCGAATTACGAAAGCACCATTATTTTTATTTTCAATAGCTTGAATTGTTAACTCTTCACCACGGCATTCAACCTGTAATTTTTGAAAGGAAGTTAGAAATGCTTGCCAATCAATACTATCACTAAAAATTAGCTCGACTGTTTCTTGAGCTTTTTGAAATAGTTTGGTGAACTCTCCTGATGCAAATTTATTTTTAGAGTTATAAGGATAGCGCTCTCCATGACTTTTCAAATAAATAAACTCACATTCTACTTCATCTAACTTCGTTTGATGGTTTATATTCCAATCTTGAATAAATGCTCCTGTAAAATTTGAATTTGTAAAATTTGTTGCTATTGCCTGGGTAGCAATTAGTTGAGTACCAGTAAGTTTTGATTTACTCAAGTTAGCTCCAATAATATCTGCACCTGTGAGATCTGCATCAGTTAGATCAGCTTCTGTGAATTCAAGTTTGTTATGCCTTTCAGAATAATTATCATAATAATTTATTTGAGTCATAAAAGAAGAGTCAATTCCTCGAAGATTTGCACGTCGGAGATTTGCTCTCTTAAATTTAGCCCCAGCAAGTTTAGCACCACTTAGATTAGCATAGGTAAGATTTGCTTGAATAAAAACAGCATCCCAGAGCGTTGCACCACTAAAATCAGCATTGCTGAGATCTGAAGTAGTAAAATTTATACCACATAATTTTGCGCCGCTAAAATTCGCACTCTGAAGTTTTGTATCAGTAAAATTTGCATAGCTGAAGTCTCCACCACTAAAATCAATATTATTAAAATTTAAGCCACTAAAATTTGCGTTGCTAAGATCGATACCACTCAAGCTCTTTAAATTTAAATCACTTAACTTATCTGAGTTAACAATTTGCCAAACCAAATACCATTTCTGAGAAATTAATGTTTTTTGATTAATTTGAGATGTCTTAAAATTTACTCCATTTAAAACTGCTCCACTCAAATTTGCATTATTCAAAATTGCTTGGCTCAAATTTGATTCAGATAAATTTGCATTAGTTAAATTTGCATAACTAAGATTTGTTACATTTAAGTTTGCATTAACTAAAATTGCATTAGTTAAGTTTGCATGGTTAAGATTTGCTGCACTTAGATTTGTTGCTCTCAAGTTGGCCCAGCAAAGATTTACTCCAGAAAGATTTAAATTATTAAGTTCAGCTTCAGTTAAGACAGGGATAATATTAGGGTTATTCTTCCTCCACTCATTCCAAACCTCTACCCCTTGCCGTAGTATTGCCAGATGCTTTTCATTGGCCATCTTCAGCTAACCTCTCTGCTCTCCTGTTGCCAACAAACTACTCAGCCTCCTGCCATCCATCGATTGATGCCAGCAGTATATTCACTAAAGGATGGTCGATTAACTCTTTAAATGCCTCAGTCCCCCCAGCCTTCAACGCACCTATCACCCGTGCTTTCAGTGTTGGGTTATTCTCAATCTCATCCACAGCCTTAGCCACAACGATCATTCTCTCTGAAATAGTTGCAGTGGGGTATGACTGACTTAATTGGTTGAGAAGCTGCTGAATGTCGGCTGCGGCTTGGGCGAGGTTTTGCTTTTGCTCAGGATTGTAGTTAATGATGTTGCCGCCGATTTGATTTGCGGTTACGGTGTCGGCATTGACTAGACCGCCACCGAATTGAGCGTTTTGCAGGTTGAAGTTGGAGGTTTTGTTACTTACCCGTTGTTGATTGTTGTCACCCTGGACATTGTTGATGTCGCCAGCAACTGAACCACCAACTGAAAAACCACCAGGATTATTAGTCATAAAATCTACCTGCTCAACATTTGAATAAAAGCTGGGGCGCTCCAAGGCAGTCATCACCATATTTTCTAGCCTACGGATTTGATTTTCTTTTTCTGCCAGTAATAATTTAATTTCTCTGTCTGGTAAATTTTTGAGTTGATTATAAGTAGCAAAATACTCTGCACTTAGTTCGGAATTATCTGCTGCGATCGCTGTTTTGGCACGAAGCAAAAACTTGTCCTCACCCCGTACTTCCATACCCACAATCCGCAAATCTGCTTCGGGGTGATTTTCGGCTAACTGCTTGAACGAGATAGCGATCGCTCTGGGGTCAACGCCTTGGTTATGGTACAGGTCGAGGGTGTCGAAGATTGGCTTGATAAAATCACCAAATTCTCCGTCTGCAAATACTTCTTGCCTGTTGTCAGGTTTGCGGTGAGGGTCTGGGTTGTCAGGCGTGGGCAGGCGCATATAAACGTACTCACAGCGCACTCCGTCGAACTTAGTATCAGTGGTGATGTTCCAGTCTTCAATAAATGCGCCTGTGAGAGTTGCGCCTGTAAAGTCAGCGCCGTTGAGTTGAGTTTGCACTAGCTTAACTCTGGTTAAATCTGTGTCTTGCAAGTTGGCATGGCTCAAGTCTGCACTAATGAAGCTGGCATCTGTTAGGTTTGCTCCTTGTAAATTTACACCTTGTAGATTTTGACGATCAAAGTTTTGAGCTTGTCCCTGACCAGTCATTAGCATTAGACACAGTTGTGAGTTGTGCAGGTAAGTTTCTCCAGGGCGAATACGGTCAAGCTTTTTGGTTTTTTTGAAACAAGTACGCGTTAAAATAGCTTTTCTAAAATCTGTACTTTTAACTGTAGCTTGACTGAAATTGGCATTAGACAAATCAGCACCGCTAAAACTCGTACCTTTTGTTGCCGCAAAGGTAATAGTAAGATTACGAATTAAGGAATACTTTTCTCCTGCTTGCATTGCTTGTGAAGCTATATAAATGCTAAACAAGACTCCAGGTAGAGCTACAATTGTAGTTGCGAATACAGAGCTACCTACAGCTATAGAAACGATTACGGCTACGATCAAAGCTCCAGATACAACAAAGGCTTCAGCTACAAATCTGGCTAATGTTTTAGTTCCATCCCCTACGGTTCCCGCTATAGCTACAGCTACAGAGCCAGCAAAGGCACCAGCACCAGCACCAGCACCAGAGCCAGCAAAGGCTCCAGGTATAGTAAAAGCAAAAACTATAGATGTGGTGAAAATCCTTGCTATAAATCCAGCTACAGCAAAGGCTCCAGTTAAAGCTACGAGGAAAGCTAAAGCTGCAATTCCGATTCCTAACCCTTGGCGAATAGTAAGGATAAAAAAGGCAATTACTACAATTAAAGCAGCCCAGCCTGCAATCTGGTTTTCTAAGTTGGAAGTTTGAAATATTAGCGATACCAATAGCCCATTAAAAAACCATAGAAATCCTGACAGTCCAGATAATAACCACGAAACAAGCATTAATAAAACCACCCACCGCTTTTGCAATCCAGCTTTTGCATAACTGAAGGATGCATCTGTTAAATTAGCCCCACCAAAATCGCAAGAACGGATATCTGCATAACTAAAGTTCGCACCCTCAAGGTCTTGACCCTTGAATGAACGACCTCTGAGATTTTGGTAGGAGAAGTCTTCGGGCATGGCAGGGCTAGCGAAAACGAGGTTGACGCTGGATACAACTTGAGTATCCGCTTTTACGGACTGTAGCACAAGATTTCTGACCTAGTGCGATCATCCCTACTGCGATCGCCTGCAAGCAGAATATTGAGTTGGCTTTTGTTGTTCTTGTGCGATCGCAGTTTTGACTAAACGCAGAGATTGATGTGCAGTCAGGCGATTCTGGGACAAGTTTGGCAAACATAATGAGTTCTTAAAACTCCTTTAAAATTTACCGTAAGGTTTTTAACCTATAGTCAGTAGTATAAAAGTTCTCGTGTTCCAAACTACCGTGTCAACTCTACTCTTAATCTAAAGTGTCAAACCCGCAAATGAAATCGAAAGTTACCATGCTCAAACAATTATTTAACGACAAATTTTCAATTATTCCCCTATTAGGTGTTTTAATTGTTAGCAACGGATTTTTCGCCAAAGTATCGGCGCAAAATATTTCTGCTCCAGACACTACGGATTCTGTTGCCGTCACTGTCAAAAACCAAGAGTTTCCCCAATGGGGATATTACACGGTGCGAAGAGATTTTCGCAAATGTGTTTCTCCGATATGCGGTGGATATTTCATCAAGCAAGTCAACTTGAAAGCTACTCCTTGCATTGATGGCGTTTTTCGCTCCGAATGTTATGTGTCTGCAATTGATTGGAGTTCCCTGAAAGCCCCAGCATCAGAAATAGCAAGAATCCAGAGTGATGATGGTAGTCGTATACTCGTTAGAGGTAACATCGTTCCAGTGACATTTCCCGGATTCGGTGAATTTGGAAATTTGAGAGTAAAAGAAGCCTTCTATGCCGCGACAAATGCTCCTCCTAAAGGTACTTTTGTGGGACTAAAAGACAATGGCATTCGTTGCATCACAACTCCTTGCTTCTCCACAAATCAACTGGTTTTGAATAAACCGAGGATTTCTCAAATCTCGTCAATCGATTTGAGTCAAACGGGTGCAACGCAAAAACAACTTGACGCAGCAACAAGCGAAATTTTTGGTAAAGGTTTGATTGCTGTAGGTACAACGGAGGTAATAGAAAACGTAGATCCAACAAACAGAGGTACTAAGTTTGTGGGTACGCAATTCTATCTGAGAGTGGAACCAAAGTAAAGGAATTCTGGTTAGCTCAGATAAATATAATTCCCAAAATAGACAAGCGGTGCTGGGAGCGATCGCCCCTCTAAAATTCAAGCGAGGAAACTTGATAACGGGGAAGTAGCTAAAACCTGTCAACACCTTTTGCAGCTCGTTCGCACAAACAATAAACATAACCTAAGAGTAATAAGAATTTAACCTAACCTATCACCACACTTAGTTATCATCCTGTTGTGTTTTTAGCTCAGAATGCAAACTGACTAGTGAAATTACGAGGTTAAATCAACAATAATGTTATTTAATTTTTCGCGCAAAGTTTATCGTAATGGGTGGTTGACAGGAGTAGTAATAATTTTACTAATTACCTTCAACACACTATTTAGTGTAAAAGGTGCAACGAGTGTTGAGGGTTTTGAAACTGGCTCAAAAGGCAGTTATGCTGCTGCTGATGTCACCCTCGCTACAGGCATTTGGAATTTGGATGATGCCTTGATTGGCAATTTGGCCAGTGATGCTAAAAACGGCACACAATCTGCACGTATCCGCAACAGTGGTAAAGTCTCGATGAAATTTGACCGCATCACTGGTGTTGGCACAGTTAGCATTAAACACGCAAAGTTTGGTTCTGATAGTAGCAGTACTTGGAATTTACAATGTTCAACCAATAGCGGTGCTTCATGGACAACAATAGGTTCATCAGTTACTACCAGTTCTACAACACTGGCTACAGCAACCTTCACACCAAATATTTCTGGGACAGTTCGGTGTCAAGTTCAAAAAACAGATGGCATTAGTAACAGAATTAACATTGATGATATTACAATCAGCGATTACGGTACTTCTGGTGGCGGTGGTAGTACAAGTGTACATCTAACAATGGGTAATCCCAGTGGTGCTGCAACTTCCAATCTGAATAATTATCTGCTTGATAAACCACAATATGCAGTGGGATACAATTGCTCTTTGGGAAGACCCAATTGGGTATCTTGGCAGTTGAATAGTAGTTGGTTAGGCTCAACGCCAAGACAAGATGACTTTCGTGCTGATACTACCTTAGCAGCAGGTTGCTATCAAGTTCAGGCTACTGATTTTAGTGGTAGCGGATTTGATAGAGGACACATGACCCCTTCCGGCGATCGGACTAGCACAGTTGCGGTTAACTCTAGCACCTTCTTGATGTCCAACATGATTGCTCAAGCTCCAGACAACAATCAAGGGATTTGGGCAAATTTAGAGGATTATGCCAGAACTCTAGTAGGACAGGGTAAAGAACTTTATATCATATCCGGTGGATATGGAATGGGCGGCACAGGGAGCAATGGAACTTTCAACACTATTGCTAGTGGTAAGGTGACAGTTCCCAATCGTACTTGGAAAATTATTGTTGTTCTTGATACTCCTGGGTCTGGAGTTTCTGGTGTTACAACATCTACAAGGGTCATTGTTGTTAATATCCCCAACACCCAAGGAGTTCGGACTGCTGACTGGAGAGACTACCGAGTTAGTGTTGATTCACTTGAATCTCTGACCGGATTCGATTTCCTATCACTTGTCTCAACATCTATTCAGTCTGTAATCGAAGCGCAAATCGATAATTTGTAATAGAAGTTTCGACAATTTCAAAAACAAGAAAGTCTGTCTATATAATATTATGTGGACAGACTTAAGTTTCAATAACCTTTGTTGAGATACCTGCTAAGTTTTCATCTAAAATTTTACCAATAATATATACATCAATACTGATTGTGTCTATGTGATAAACCTTGATTTCATGGTTATTCAGTAGCTGCTATGCCAAACTATTAGTTATAGATCCAGAGAAACATTAAAAAACGTATCTTTTTTTGCCAAAAGTCTTATAGGGATTGACATCTAAAGAGTATTTATTGTTAGCTGTAAATCCAAACAGATTATTTTTATATAAATTTACAGTTATGACTAACAAAAGAGATATTAAAATTTTAACAGAGCTTCTTGATTTAGACGAGATAAAGGTCATCTCACATCGCCTTCATCCTGGGATTGGAATGATTTTACAAACCGAATCAAAACAATCATATAGTACTTGCCCCAAGTGTGGTACCTCAAGCCATAAATTACATCAAAATCATCGACATATTGTTAAAGACTTACCCTGGGGAGAGAAACAAGTATTTTTAGAAATTAATAGACGACAATTCAAATGTGAAATATGTAAAAAACCGTTTAGTGAAGACCTAGATTTTGTTAGCAAAAAAAGAACTTATACAAAACGACTTGCACAGCAGATAATACAAGAGGTTTTAGACTCGGATATTCATAGTGTAGCGTCGAAAGGTATAGTGACGACAGAAGAAATAGAAAGGATGTTAAAAGACGTATCCAAAAAATTACCCAATTTTAAACCTTTGAATCTAAAAAGACTTGGACTTGATGAAATAGCTTTGATTAAAGGTCATGGTAATTACTGTGCGGTATTAATAGATTTAGATACATCTAAACTAATTGCTCTCTCTAACGGACGCACACAAGAAGTAATCAAGGAAACCCTGACAGAATGGGGAATAGAAGTGTTAGAACAAATAGAAGAAGTCAGTATAGATTTGTGGCAGGGCTATAAAAATTTAGTACTAGAATTAATGCCGAATGCTCAAGTAGTAGCAGATAGATTTCATGTAATGACACAGATAAATAAAGAACTAGATACACAAAGGAAAAAAGAAAAGCGAAATCTAGAAGAGTTAATTAAGAAAGAAAATTTAGCAGCAGAGAAAGCTAAGTATGAACTAATATTATCAGGATTGAAAAATAGTAAATATTCCTTGCTAAAAAATGAAGATAATTTAAATGAAGAGCAGTTGAATAAACTCATTCAGGTGAAAAATACCTCGACTATTCTGAAAGTAATGCATGAATTAAAAGAGAAAATTAGAGCGATTTTTAATAAGACTAATGATTGGTATACGGGGGTCTTTAAACTAGGTATGTGGCTATCGAGAGCTAAAAAGTATTTTCCAAATAGCAACAATACTATTATTCGTTGGTTTGATGAAATTATTGCTTACTTTGATAATGGGACAACTAGTGGTGCTGTTGAAGGTATCAATAACAAACTCAAGCTAATTAAACGCTCAGCTTATGGATTTAGAAGTTTTGAAAACTTCCGAATTAGATGCTTGTTAAACTGGCATTTTAATTGTTAAATTAGCATAACAAGTACTGAAGAGCCAAAAATTGAATAGCTAGTAAAGCAAACTACAACTTTAACACTATCATTTAATTACGTTCCCAATATGAATGTTAAAGCTGTTATTCGGCTAAAGATTTCCCAGTTCTAGATAATAACTTACCTAGTCTTTGAAGTGGGCCTTTAAAGCCTCTTTTTGCTTCTTGCCCTACAGTAGTTGTTTGTTCCCCTAGTTGTTCTAAAATAGGGCTAATGTCGGATGGCTTGGGATTTTTGTGCTTTAAGACCTGCTTGAGTTGTTTCAACCCATTAGCAATCTCTTGCAAACTTTCGTTATCTGATTTGTGCAGCAAATTGTACCATTTATCGACAGAGCCTAATGCTACATCAGTCTCAATTTGAGTTAAATCTTCTTCAAAGATTTCGATCGCCGAGTCAATTTCTTCAATCTCTTCATGCTCTTCGGCTTTACCTAAAGAGTTGCCGACTTTAGTTAATTGTTTGCCCAATCTCCGTACAGGAGTTCTGATATCTTTTTCTGCATCAGATGCAAAGTTAGCTGTTTGCTCACCAATTTCTATCAGAACTTCGCTAATTTCATGTCCGGTAGCTTTACTACTCTTGAGGTGCTGTTTAAGTTGTTTTAATTGATTAGCAATTTCTTTGACTTCTGGTTCTTTAGCCTTGTGCAAGAAGTTATACCATTTATCAATTAAGCTGGTAGCATCTTCACTTGATAAAGTAGATAAATCTTCACTGAACGTAGATTGTAATTCTTCTAGCTTTTGCTGCCAATCATCATTGATTGTTTGAGATACTTTATTGGTAGCTTCTTGATTGCTTTGATTTTCTGTTTTGGTTGCCATAAGAGAATGCGATTTCTGTAACTTAACAAAAATACAAATATCAGTTTAGAAACCTAATTCTGTAATTCCCTCGGTCTTAAGTACAATAATAAATACTAAATATTTAACTCATTTGACAGAGGGTTTTTAGGCATTAATTAACTATTGGTTTTTAAAGCTAATTGACCAGCTTCAATTCTTCGCGCTTATTATTTTTTGAGCTAACCATTTTCATCAACTGTTGATTCAGGTAACTCTGGGCGCAAACGTAGAGATTATCCCAAATCACAGGGTTACGGCAGATTTTACTCCCAACTGTATTACCAGCGAGTTTCTCCGACACCAAGTATTTCTTGTAATAGTTATTCCACAGGTGTTGCAGAAAATCCTCTGCAAACTCATCAAAAGGAATGATCCAATTGTACTGTTCATCCAAAAACACTCGATAAGCAGCAACAATTGGCATGGCGATATCAGCAGGCGCAGCAAAGCCAAACGAGTATCGGCTATCCGGCAGAAGCGTGTTCTTGCGTGGGTCGATTGAGGCTAAATCAACAACACCCTTTCTTCTAGGCTTGGTGATATGTGACTCGATAGTCCCAAACAATCGTTGCTCAATCCACAACGCTTTCGGCAGTAGCGGTAATAGTTTCGACAGTCTTTGTCTTTCAGCCTCACTCAAGGACGGCGTGTTGCTCACTGGCGGGTGCTTGGTTCTGCTTTTAGAGTCTGGGTTGTATTTGTTCCTGTCCAGGCAGTTGATCAACTTAATCAGATGGTTGACGTTGCATTGGGGGCTTTTGGGCGTACCACTTTGGTTTTGATAGTAAGCAATGCGGAATTTCGTTTCTTCCTCCATCTCCAATTTTGCTAAAAACTGCTTGATGAATTTGTAGTCACCCCTAGCGTTCACTTTAGAACGCGCATCCACTGGGGCAGATGTATTGGAAGCCAAGGCGATGTCTTTTGCCTCGTCCTCACTTAGCCCAATGTGAATTGTGACTTTGACTCTGGCTTGGGTGAGGTCGTACTTGTATTCTCTGGCCTGTTGAAAAGCTAAAACCGTATGCCCCCCATTGATAATGCCGTCGCTACCGCCTTCCTGTGCTTCAAGTATTTCTAACTCTAGCTGTGTCTTTTTACTATTGGGCTTGACCTTGTTGGCACACAGTACGATTCCACTATGACGCTCAAAAAATTTTTCTGGTTGAGTCGTCACCGAGTCAAATATTTGTCTGTATGTCGCACTTTTCTTGTTCGGTTCCCGAATATTGGGTTCTAAAGGCAGGTCGGAGGGGAAACTGTCAACGTGAACGGTAGCGATAATACAGTTGGGATTCGCATTGAAAAACTGGTCTACTTTCAAAGCCCAATTTTTTGGCATAGTTTTCTTAGCCCAGGAGTGCAGTGCATATTGATCCAGAGTACAGAATCCAGAACCGAATCGCACGCTTGGAAAACGTAAAGCTGTATTAAGTAAGTTTTCAACGTTTAAATATTATGTCGTACAGTGACAGCAGAATTTCCACCACAATCAAAATCACGACATACCACTCTACTCGCTGGCTACTACTATGCTGCATGAACTCCAGTACCGTTTGTGCGGTTTGGGTAATTAGCTCTAGTTTGCGTTCCAAGGCATTATGACGCTCACGAATTTCGTATTCATCCTCCAAGCGCAGATATAAGTTTTCTAACTGTGGGGATTCCCAAAGCAACTCTGGCTTATCGATAA
>LXQD01000016.1 GCA_003326215.1 Nostoc minutum NIES-26
TTAACAAAGTTGATGAACTAGTGAAAACCATGTGCTTGGCTTGGGCAGCTGACAAGCTTGAAAATCCCAATCATGCTTGGGCTTCCTATCAGCAGCAGGTATTAAGCGCGACGAAGAGTCGTACTGATGAAACAGCAGCGATTCGGGTGTGGATGAATTATGTAGCCGGGCAGAGGACTGCTGTAAGTTCTCGCTCTTAATCAAACTTTTCTTAAGGCAGCGAGAGGCTGTCTTATTTTTTTCTTTTTTCAATTACACAGCGTATCGAGGAAATTCTTATGACTCAAGACAAACGCATCACTCTTCATCAAACCAAGCAACAGCAACAGCAAGGCTTTCAAATCAATACAATAATTATTCGTAAACGACGCACTATGAAACGATTTCAAACACAGGATTTCGTCAATCGTGTTTTGTACCCAATCACGATTAGCTCTTTGATAATCACCGCGTTCATGGGAGTGACTGCAATGGGCTTTTGGGGATTCGAGATTATTGCGGACAACTCCAGACCAACGATACTTAATAAGCACGATTGGCGATCGCAAAAGAACATTTGCTTGGGCATGATGACAGTGACATTTTCGGTCTTTCTTGGCAGTGCTTTGTTAGGTGGGTGCTTGAGTAGCGGTAATGAGGATTGACAAAGCGATTGGCTATAAAAAGCGCGATCGCTGTCCACTCCTACAGACTTGAACCGATAAGAGGTTAAAGACATGGTACGAGCATTAGAGAGTAAGAATCAAGCTGTTGATTTTTGTCCTTGGGATGAAAGCGAGGATAAACCCAAAAACAAGCTTGAAGAGATTGCAGCAGAAGCGATTAAGTTAGCTGGGTTGACTGTCAGAATTGGTGAATATGAATTCGTGTCAACAGCAGTTAGATTGCTTGAGCCATTTATTAGTGCATGGTATCGCAAGGCGGAATTAGATCCACCGTCCACCGCGACAATATCGAGATGGTTCTATAATTCACCGCCGAAGTGGGCGATCGCTTTATTAGTGAATGAGAAAGAAAAAATTTTTCAAAAACTTTCGCCAAAATGCTGAATTACGCGAAATCCTAAAACTTTGCAAAATCCGAAAAAGTCCTTGCATTCAATAATTGGCTTTTTTATTGTTAAAGAACAAGGTCAATAGACAGTCAATACACCATCAAGTGACGGTGAATGTGATGTCAAATTAACACGGAATTGACACGGGTATTGACCATGTTTTTTATACTATTGACTACTTATTGACCATCTATTGATGAACCCGGCATGGAGAGAAGAACTTTTTAGCCAAAAACCCACCTTTTCAGGGTTAAACCCCCTGGTTTTACCCATAACTAATGCCAAAATGCGGCGAATTTTGGACATTTGCTATCGTACATGGTTACGTTGGGCAGAGGTGGCTGAAACCATTCCACAGTATAAATTAGCACAGATTCAAATGCAGAAGATGGCAAAGGAAAAAAGACTCAGAGCGCCATTAATTCGTCCGTATCAAGTGTGGGTGTTAGGTAAGGTTGGTGAAGTGTTTGGGGATTTAGACCAAGGTACAGCCAAGATTGAAATAGTTAAGTCAATTGTTGAAGCGAATAAATCAGAATACACAGAATCAAAATTTGAAGCTGAACAAATCAGATTCACTCAACCACTCATACCAATTCCAAATTCCAAATTCCAAATTCCAAATTAAGAAATCTAGACTTTGCAGAGGTTTCTGAGTTTGGATCTGTATCAGAATTTTAGTGAAATGGCATCACAGGAGAATTACGAAATGTCTGAAACTCAAGATAAATTCAGTCGCAAAGATTTGTTTGAATTGCTCAGTGAAAAATACTCAACAGAAAAAATCATTGCTGGTTTACAGGAGTTAGCTAAGTTTGACTCAAGTATCGATCCGGAAGCTGAACAATTCAGTATTAATGTTGTCGATCGCTTAGAGAGGCTGTTCAATCTAGCGCAAACAACCCTCGACCAATCGAAGCTGTTAGGAGGTGGGAGTAGTTTGGTGAATATACAAACTCAAGCCATAGAAAGTGTGAGCGAACAGTTGAGAATTGAAGGAGTGAGCCAAGAAACATTTAAAGCATTCCTTGACATTGTTGCAGGTAAG
Organism: Nostoc minutum NIES-26; assembly: GCA_003326215.1. Lineage (GTDB taxonomy): Bacteria > Cyanobacteriota > Cyanobacteriia > Cyanobacteriales > Nostocaceae > Dendronalium > Dendronalium minutum. The sequence continues at coordinate 2,103 of LXQD01000016.1, forward strand.
GTTGTAGCCCAAGCTTTCGCAGTTCATCAGTTTGAACAAGAGCTATTCGATGAGATCAAGAGTGAGCTTGATGTTGAAAGTTTGCAGCAACGGACGCAAAATGGGTTCGAGGAAATAGCTTTTATTTATCAATTAGCTAAAAATCCTGAAATTAGGCAACAAATTACTAAAGACTATGGGTTAAAGACTGGGATAGAAATCAAACAAGAAGTTCAAAACTTAACTGAAACTTCCACCCCTGGGTTTGATCCCGAAGCATTCTTGCAAGAATTAGGAGTACCAACACCAGAAAAAAAGTCCACCCAACCGACGACAATCCAGGACTTGAAAAATTTGACACGCTCTTTATTCCAAAAATAAATCCAATCTCCAACTTAAAATGGTGCAAGTTTTTGGAACAGAACCAAATAGGATTCTCAATTATTTTTCTTCTGTTTTGCATTGGGTTGTCTGTGTACATTCGTCTTACTCACGCAACGTCAGTTCAAACAGATATAAACCAAATTCAATTGCAGCAATAAAACATTCATTGCTGTTTTTATCTGGAGGTAATGATGTGTCTAGAACGCGAAATACTCAATAGTATCGGCTTTGAAACTCCACAACTAGAGCCTGAACAGACGACCACTCAAGTCGAAGAAGTTGTTGAGGATGAGCCGATTGCAAATACTATTGATAACTTCGGCAAAATTTTAGAGCAATACGAGCCAGTTTCAAGCTAATTGCTACTGATGAAGTACCAAAAGCAAGCACTGTTAGGGTTATTAGGGTTAGGATTAATCATAAGTCCTTGGTTATCAAAACTGCCAGCCCAATTCAAGACTTACAACAGTGGCATTACGATCCGAGAGTCAGAAGAACTAGAGCGTATTAAAGCCGAACAAAGGGCAGCGACTGCCGACAAAATTAATTCTTTGGGAGTTATGCCTTCGTTTAGGAAATTGCGACTTCGTGATTATTTGGACTCATTTAGGCATAACCCTAGACCAGATACTACAGGTTATCTCGAAGATGAAACAATTTTTGTTTATGACTCAACTGGTAAGTGCGTTGGGCGAATTGAAGCTAGGCAATGGCTATGGAAGTATCGATTTAAAAATGCCTGCTTCAATTCGCCGCTTTATCAAAGTTCTCAAGGTTAATTATGAAGTATCTCACTCCAAAGGGAGCTAACTCAAAACCAAACCCAGAATCATCGCCACAAAGCCAGCCCAAAAAAGCACCGAGCGATAACCTAGAATTATTGGCCAGATGGATTGTGGCCCTGATATCACTGCCAGTCATCTTTATTTCGCACATCGTTGCTCAATTCGTTACTCCTGGTACATCAGGTTACAAACTGGTGGGTGCAATTGGTTTTTGGATTGGTACACTGCTTTCGACTGATAGCATTTGGCAAGTTTTATTCCAAGGAAAACCTTTACTGCCCTGGTTTGAAACCGAATGGATAGGTTGGATTGGTTGGTTACAACTGCCATTTAATGTTTTATTTTGGATTAGTTTTGGGATCTCTGCACTCGTACAAGTTATGGAAGCTCGGACATTGCGCGGTAAAGACCCCCAGCAAGCCAAGCACGAATTTGAAGATGCTCGACAGTATACTTTAGGTACAAAACCCACAGGAAACATTGATTTGACCGTCGCACTTTGGGGCGATTACAAGCGTGCCGGGATGAAAGAACGTCATACAGGGGGAGCGATCGCATTATTTTTCTGGGTTGTGGATTTGACTACCACCTTCGTCGGGCGCAATCCCTTCCGCTACACTAATCCAGGCACAATCATAGCTTGTTTTGCTTACAACATCGTTTCAATGATGGCTGGAGAGATTGGTTTCAGCATTTGGAAATTGACTAAATAACGGAGAAAGAAAATGGAACAAATACCAATGCTAGGCACAAAAGAAACGGCACAGTTACGTGGCGATTATCCTGGCATTGAGTATTTAGAAGCTGGTAACATCGCCTCTTGGTTGCAAGAACGCCAAGACCAGTTGTTAGTTCGTGCAAAAGATGAACGCAACGGTATGAATCTCGCTAAGTTCATCACTTTGGCCACATCTGCGGTTGGTGCGCTTTGTTATGCCACCTCTCCCCTTGCTCCCATCGGTGCGGTTGTTGCCTCAGTTGGTTATCTTTGGTCAGTGGTGCAAGACTTAAACGATACTCATCAATTTGCACCAATCCCATTCATTCGTGGCGACTTCTTCAGTTTTCTTTCGGCAATGGGTGATAGTGTTGCCAGGGAGGAATATTTTGCTAATCAGAACGAGCTTGCCGAGTTAATGCTGCACTTAGAGCCAATGGAGAAATACGAATTCGCCATGCTCAAGCAATGTTCTCATGTTGTGTGTGAATACCTAAATGCCGTTGAGCCTGGGAAAAGATTTTATGCTTACCGTTGGCTACTCGATTGGTTTATTCAGCTTAAAGGGCAGTTCCCCACTCCTGAACAACTATCTGGACATTTGGCGCAAGTTACCATCGACCCCAGAGTGAACTATCAGCAAGTTACGGCTATTCAGCAAGCAGTCCAGCCGCAGAATAGGGGGATTCCTCCGGCGCGGTTTGCTTCTTTACCAACTCCCTCACCAACCATAGAGCCATCAACAACACAGATTAATCAAGATGAGGTTTATCCTGTGCTTTCTACCTCACAGCCCTCATCTGTTGATGCTCTTATTACTAATACTGAAATCTCCACCCATATTTCTACTCCTAATACCAACTATGACTTAATTGGTCACATCGCCAAAAAAATCACTAATATGCTGTGGGTTGGTGTCCCTGGTTCTGGCAAGGGCATCACCATTAGCAATGCAATAGACGCCATCAAGCGGCTACATCCTGGCGTACACATCTTTTATATTGACCCCAAAGGTGACGAGAAAGAAACTGGCTACTTCAAAGGTCGTGTTGATACCCTCAAACGCGCCAAGATTGTTGAAATGTCGCCAGTCGAAGCGGTCAAATGGGTCAAAGAATGCTTTACTGAGTTTCAATCAATCTCTGGCCGCAAGCTGATCGTATTGGATGAAGGTACGGCTGTTTGTTCCAAGTTCAAAAATGCCAAAGGTGAGATTGGTTGGCTCAAGGACAAAATCATTTCTTACTGTTCTTGTGGTGATAGCTCCGGTTGGCATTTTTGGATTGTCGTTCAAAACCCTCACACTGACGACTTGGGTATCTCTGGCGGACTGCGATCGCAGTTAACTTCAGTGGCGTTAGTTCATCCTGATAACGTCCCTGCCTACAGTGCCATGATTGCCACTCAGCTAATTCCGAGCGATCGCAAGATTACTTCAACCCAAGTGATGGAGATTGCCGAGCGATCGCCAGTCGGTCGAGCCGTGTACTACGGTGGCATCAACGAATGGATACCGATGCCTCTGTTAAAGAATTTCTCTGGCTACGACCGTGAAACTAAGGAGTCAGGCACACCCCTTACTCAATCTCAACAGATGTTGGCACTTTTGGAGAGAACTAAAGCCAACTCAATCGATGAGTTTATCCAGAACGAATTGAAATTAGACGGAGTTCCACCAGAGCTAATCCGCTTAGGCATCGAAAGATTACTCCAGAGTTCTCACCTTAAATATAAGTTCGACCGCTGGAATCGCAATCAAAATTAATATTTTCGGGATAAAAACTATGCCAGACAAAAATCAAGACAAATCTCAAGCTTCAGCCTCAACCCTAAATGGAACGATAGCGGCTAGTATCGCTAATTTTTTTAACAGCCTCTCTCAAAATTTCCAGCTATCAGAACGAGAAGCGCAAGTTCAGAAACAATGGTTAGAGAACATGAAAAATAGCAAGCTTCTGCAATCAAAACAAGAGTTTATTAATGAAGCTAACCATCAAATGCCAATCTTGTTAACTTCAAAGTCAAGGTTAGTAGTTCTAGAATCAATACTTGTTGCTCGTGCCAGAGATGGTAAACCCATAGATGATTTAGTTGCAGCGATTAAGATTGTTAGAAAAAATGTTATTGAGTTTGAGCTTCAATCCAATCAAGACTCACAACATCAAAAAAGTAATAAATTTAATAAGAATAAAGACACAGTAGTCAAATACGAACATCGTTATGAGATTCCAATCCTTAGCGAAATTGGAATTTTGATTTATGATCTACGAAATATTTTACTGCTTGCACCATTATTAGCAGTAGTTTATATTTTACTTTTCTCAATAGCTAACCCTAAAATATGTAATGACTGGGAAAATGTTAATGGTACTTACGAAAATAAAAGTATGTACTGTCAGATTTTAAATAACTTGAATCGTTTCCTTCAAGACTATCAGAAGGTGGACTAAAGTTCCTACTCTTAGTAAATTACAAGGCAAACGCATCTCAAGGAGAAAAAACTCTTTAATAGCAGGAGTTTGGACATTTTATAATTTAACCTATTTTCCGTCAGGCTCCTTATTCRGCATGAGTTTCAGAAATTATGTACTTTCGCTCTGTAGGAACTTATAGTTTAGTTTTCAATTATTTTGTAGAGATATTATCTGATGATTAAACTACTCATTCGGTGTCTACCTAACTCAATTCTTGATGCTATCAATATTCATTCTTTAGCCGAGTTAGACAGACGCAACCTCATAGTCTGGGCAAAAGATATGCCAGTTATGGAGCCGCAAAGTGAAAACTCGGCATATAATCTGGCTTCTCGTTTTTTGGAGGTAACGCCTGAAAATATCTTGGAAGTTTTCAAGGTGATTGCTCAAATCTATACTGATTACGGCAATTGTTTGGCTTTCACCTACTTGATGGAAATTTCGGCAGAATACTTTGGCTTAATTAATGATGTGGACAATGTATAACGAGTATAAAAAGTTCAGTTTTGATGATTCATTACAAATGGTATACATTATCAGAGGTTGATTTGTAATGATTTATATTACTAAAAYTCGGCTCAGTTTATTAATCAAACAAACTGCTCAAGTTGGGCTTGGCTTTTTAGTCATGCTGTTGCTAACTGGAGGTCGTCCTTCAGAGTTTATAATAGGGATGAGCGTAGTTTCAGGTATTGGATTTGTTGCTTGGAGCGAGACTAAGAGAATCTAGAGCTAATCAGCCTCAAGAATCAAAATTGGTATTAGCAAAAAATTAATATGGATACCGGACAAGATTTCTTATTTTGTAATGAAAGAATTGCTACCAAATATAATCCCTTTTACGAGAATGAATATCTCATAATTCAAACTTATCCTCGTGAGAAAAGACTAATCGTTGAGCATCGTAGTTTTGACTATCAACAAGCAACAAGTAGCTGTGAACTAAAAAATCTCGCTCATGATTATTCATCATTTGGATTAAGAGTTTTTCATGATGGAAAGCTTTGGAATGTCGATTGGCAGGGCTTGCCTCAAAGTATTTCCAAGCAACAAGACTGGAAGATTACTGAAGAATATCAGATAGCTAGCTATGACGATAATATCGATGGTGAAATAATTATTTGTGATTGCAGTTATCCATACTTTTCGTCACTGGTTGCTCATAATACTAGTGGTGAGGCTATTGAATTCTGGCAACCTCTCACTTGTCTATTAGAAGATAATGGTAGAGAAATCGAACGTTGCCCGAATTGTAATATCTCATTGGTTCGCATAGATGAATCGGAGGATGAAGATTTCGATTTTGATGACCAATTGACTAGACCAATTGCTTGCATCGGTTGCGCTAACTATCATGGAGTTGAGTATGGAGGCAATGTGCTAGTATGTGCAATTCACGCGCAGGGGTGGGAGGATGATAATTGCCCTGATTTTTCTCCAATGTAAACTTCGGTCAAAATAAAATGCGAAAATAAAGTAGCTGGTGAAATCTACCATCGTCATTCCACCCAATTAGCTGTATACTGCACTGCGATCGCGGCTTTGTTACTCGTGAGCTAAGATCGGTTCAGTCTCCTGAGTTAAGATCGTGATTGTCCTTGTGTGGAAGCGAAAATTACTATGAGCGATAGAGAAACAGTTCTTGAACTTATCAAGCGCTTGCCGCCAAATGTGTCTTTGCGCGAGATTGTGAGAGAAATTGAGTTTGTTGCGGCTGTAAAAGAGGGTTTAGAAGAGATTGATCGAGGAAAAGGAGTGTCGATTGAATCTGTTGAGCAGATGATTGAAGCATGGACTACCAAGTAGTTCTCTCTCCTTTAGCTGTGGGTGATGAGCGAAGCAATTGTTAGGTACATTGCTTTAAGTAATCCTGAAGCCGCCAGAACGCTGGGTCAGCAACTTCTTGCCAAGGCAAAGGAGTTGAGTAAATTTCCATTCATTGGTCAGAAAGTTCCTGAGTTTGACGATCCAAATATCCGTCAGCTTATTCTTAAGCCATACCGCATTGTTTATAGAGTTGACGAAGATAATAAGCGAATCAGTATTGCTAGGTTTTGGCATTCGGCCCAAGAGAACCTAGAGCTTTAGATTGCAGCAGATGAGGTCACCCCCTGTTGAACTAACCTTTGCCACAACCTTGTGTAACGCTGCTGGTCATTAGTAGTCCGTACAGCCAAAGATATCGCTTTGTTTGAGCCAATCACGATCGCCAACTTCCTAGCGCGGGTTAACGCAGTGTAAAATAAATTACGTGAAAGCATTACATAATGCTGCATATATAACGGCATAATTACCACAGGGTACTCTGAGCCTTGACTTTTATGAATTGAGACAGCGAACGCCAACGTAATCTCATTCAAGTCAGCATAGTCATACACCACAGGTCGTCCAGCATAATCTACAACAACTTCCTGTTCCTCTGTATCGATACTCAGGATGGTTCCCAAGTCACCATTAAATACTTCGCGGTTGTAGTCATTGGTTTGTTGGATGATGCGATCGCCGACTCGCAATGTCATTCCACCTCTGACAATTTCTGGTTTATCGGGACTAGGCGGATTTATCAGCTGTTGCAATACAGCATTCAGGTTGCGAGTTCCAACTAAACCTCGTGACATCGGACACAGCACCTGCACATCACATGCCGGATTGAAGTTCAGCCTGGGAATAAAATCAGTAATTAACTCACAAATTGCCTGTACTCCATGCTCTGGCTGATGTCCTCCACCATGCCACAGGCAATCAGACACCGGATTATCACTGATTGGCTCCAGTGTGGGATAGTCACCTTGGTTAATTTGGTGTGCAGCGGTGACGATAGCACTCTGCTGGGCTTGGCGAAATACCTGGGTCAACCGCACCACTGGTACTCGAAGAGAGTTGATTAAGTCAGCTAGTACTTTTCCTGGCCCTACCGATGGCAGCTGATCGATATCGCCTACTAGTAGCAATTGCGAACCACCAGCTACTGCTTTGACCAAAGAATACGCCAAGAACATATCCAGCATACTGGCTTCATCAGCGATCATTGCGTTGTGTGGCAACGGATTTTCATGGTCGCGCTTGAAGCCCATTGAGCGCGGGTCAAACTCTAGCAATCGGTGTATCGTTTTCGCTTCTAATCCCGTCATTTCTGCCAAGCGCTGTGCTGCTCTGCCTGTTGGTGCAGCCAGAGCTATTGATTTGCCCATCGCCTTCCACAGGCTAACTATAGTGTGCGTGGTGAAAGTCTTGCCAACGCCAGGGCCTCCTGTAAGTACCATTATGGGTGAGTACGCAGCCATTTCAACTGCTTGCTGCTGTTGTGGCGATAGCTGGATTTTACGACTGGTTGTAAATCTTTCTATCCAAGCACGAACGCGAGGTATATCCTGTACAATCGGCTGGCTTAACCGTCGAGATATCATCTGCGCCAAATTCATCTCTGTGTGGAAGAATGTTGGCTTGTAGCACAGCAGTAACTTTTCACCGTAACTTTCTCTAACACTTTCCCTGATTAACTCCTCTTTTGATGCCATATCTTTAATAATTCCGGCGATCGCTTCCTCTGTTGGCTGATGAGTGTCAGTTGTCAGCAGCTTGATTACCGATTCAATTAGTTCGACCTGTGGCAGATAGCAATGTCCATCTTCTGCGGCTTCGCTCAATGCATGAATAATCCCCGCGCAGTACCTAAATTCACTCTCAGGAGCAATTCCTATATTTCGAGCAATCTTATCAGCAGTCAAAAAACCAATTCCGTAGATGTCGGCTGCTAGCTGATACGGGTTTTCTGTAACCGTGGCGATCGCTTTATCTTGGTATTGCTTGTAAATCTTGACTGCATAGGTAGTAGAAACGCCATGCCCTTGCAGAAACACCATTACTTCTTTGATAGCCTTTTGTGTTTCCCAGGCGTTTTTGATTAACTTGATGCGTTTTTTGGCGATGCCCTGAACTTCGATAAGTCGCTCAATCTGGTTTTCGATGATGTCCAAGGTTTCTAAACCGAAGTGAGCGACAATGCGTTTAGCTGTGACTGGTCCTACCCCTTTAATAAGTCCACTACCCAAGTATTTCTCAATTCCTGTGAGAGTAGCGGGTTTAGTTTCTCGGTAATTGATTACTTGGAACTGTGGCCCGTACTGGGGATGGTCGCGCCAGAAACCCGTAAGTTGAAGTGTTTGCCCTGGCTGAATGTTGGCGAAACTACCAGTAATTGTGGTCAAATCTTTTGCACCAGGGCGCACTAGTCGCGCTACAGTGTAACCTGATTCCTCTGAACAAAAGGTTAGGCGTTCCACTACTCCGGTAATGGTTTCGTGGTGAGGTGAGGCGTTTACTTGTTGCGCTTGATGGATTGGGGAAGTGGACATTGCTTATTCAAAAATGCCGCTCATGATTATAGTACCGAAAGTTGGTTTATTATAGTACATATATACCAATTTACGAACAAAGAGCTAAACACCCTACTCTTGATCAGTGGTTTTAGCTAACTTAAGTGCTTGTGTATCATTAATGCGAGTTGCAAGCGCCTTTTGTACTGAATCTGGCAGAGGTGTTGCCCAACTGAGTTGATCAAGCTCAGTGTCATACTGAGTTTTTTGTAACAGTTTTTCTGTAGTCTCCTCGTAGGCTTGAGCAAGGAGCGGAATGAGTTTCTTGACAAGTTTTTGATAATCAGCAAGGAGTGCTTTGGCTGTGTTGATTTCTTGATGTTGCACTTGTGTGATTCGTACACTCTTTTTGAGTGAGTCAAGTCCCCTTTCAAACATTGGCACGGTGACATCTATCTCGTACTTGTGTAAGTTTTGCAGACAATGAAATGTTGTCACAGTGAGTACATAAACCTGTGGAGTTCCGTCTAAAAGTTGTTGATATAACTTTTGTACTCTGGTGTACCGTTGTTCAATATCCGACGAAATTTCAGGTAGATTTTTTAAGGAAAAGTAGCGTGAGGTTCCCATACTGGCACTGGCAAAGAATTTATTTAATAGCTGGTAGTTAGTTGGTTCAACTTCGACTATCTGTGATTTGTGAATACTTGGTCATGATGCGAAATAATCAATTATGTTGTCTTGACAGCGGCGTAGAATCTTCATCGCTTTGACCTCAATTTGACGAATCCTTTCTCGACTCAGGTTTAGCCGTTCTCCAACCTCTCTCAAGTTAAGTTGCTGTCCATCTAGAAGTCCATAACGCAGAATCAGTACTTCTTGTTGTATTGGTGTCAGTAATGCCAACATGTTTTTCAAATCTTGGCGTAAAAGTTCTTGAGTAATGTACTCTTCTGACGAAATATTTTCCGAAGGTAAGATTTCGCCCAGTTCTGTATCTCTGTTATCTCCCACTCGCAAATCAAGAGAAACTGGTTGACGAGATGCGTTGATATATTCCCGAATCTTACTTGGTTCTAAATTTAATGCTTCGGCAATCTCTGTGGTAGTTGGTCTTCGTCCCAGTGTCACAGACAGTTCTCGCTCTTGCTTCTTTATTTGATTGAGTTTTTCGTTAATGTGAATGGGGATGCGAATTGTGCGAGACTTTTCTGCGATCGCTCGTGTAATAGACTGAGTAATCCACCAATATACGTAGGTTGAGAGTTTGTAGCCACGATTTGGGTCAAACTTTTCAATACCTCGTTGTAATCCCAGTGCCCCTTCTTGCAGTAAGTCAAGAAATTCCATGTTGCGGTTCTGGTATTTCTTAGCAACTGAAACTACTAGTCGCAGGTTAGCTGTGACCATCTTCTGCTTAGATTGTTGTCCTTGGCAGAGGATTTGATTGACTTCGGTTTCAGTTTTGTTAACATCATCTGCTAATTCAGTTAGACTCGGTTCTCGCTTAAGTTGTTGAGTGAGTTCATATTTTCGTTGCTCAATAGCTACCATCTGCTGTAACTGCCGTGCGTAGGCAACTTCTTGCTCTGGCGTTAACAGGGGGTAGCGACCGATTTCTTGTAGGTAGATGCGAACGAGATCTGAAGTGTCGGTAGACATAAAACTTAACCAATTAATAGATATAGGGAGTTGGAAAATAACTGTCAAGAATATGCTCTGAACGTGTATTTTTTAAGCTGTGAATAATCTGCAAGCACTTTTAAAGTCAATGGGAATTCCCATATCGTGTTAACTTGATATAAATTTTTAAGCTCATTTGGGATAAAAAGTGAGTTTCAGAAATTCTGTTGGATAAGACTGGTATTGATAGATAAATCTGGGGTTAGATGCTTGGCTTTTTTCTGGAAGCCTTTACAAACTAAAAATTTACCATACACTATACTTTGTAATTTAGATACCGATCATGTCGCTCATTGCTGTTATCAATCAAAAAGGAGGAGCAGGTAAGTCAACAATTTCTGTGCATCTTGCACGATGGCTACAAAAACAAGGGGAATCTGTGCTAGTTGTAGATGCTGATGCTCAATGCTCATCTTCTAAATGGTTAGCGCGATTAGAAAAAGAGATTCCTTGTAAGATCCTTCAAGCACCTGATGCATTATTGGATGAGTTACCTCAACTGAGTGAATCTTACACTTGGGTCATTGCTGATGGACCTGCGGCTCTATCTGAAACGACTAGAGCATTAGTTTTAACTGCTGACTTAGCAATTATTCCATGCCAGCCTGCGGGTATTGACCTTGAAAGCGCTTCAGACACCGTGCATCTGATTCAGCAGGCGCAGAGAATTCGGCGGGGAGAACCTAAAGCCGTAATGTTTGTTAATCGTGCCGTCAAAGGAACTAAGTTAAAAGATGAAGCAGTAGAGGTACTTCAACTAATGCCCAATGTAACTGTTTTAGAAAATGTACTTCATCAGCGACAGATCATTGCTGACTGCTACGGACAAAATACTACCATCTTTGATTTATCTGGATCGAATGCTGGAATTGCCAGGCGTGAAATTGAGCAATTATTTAAGAAATCCTTAGAGGTTTTAAATGACTAAACAGAGACAATCACTTACTCAAGGGCTTTCTGCTTCTATTGCCCAAAAATTTATTACCGATCCTAAAAGTGTCGAATCGTCTCAAACATTATCTCTTCAACAAATTCAACTTCCTGCCAAGCAACCCCGCCGTTACTTTGATCCAGACAAACAAGCCCAGTTAGTTAAATCAATTAGAGAACAGGGTATTTTAGAACCTTTACTAGTCCGCCCATTAGAAAACGGTAATTACGAGTTAGTTGCTGGCGAAAGGCGTTATCGAGCAGCACAGTCAATTGGATTAAGTGAAATTCCTGTAGTTTTTAGAGAATTAGATGACCAACAAGCTCTCCAAGTTGCACTTATAGAAAACTTAGAGCGAGAGGATCTAAACCCACTTGAAGAAACAGAGGCAATTCTTGAACTGCTATCACTCAAACTCAACATGAATACTGATGAAATTGCTTCTATCTTAAATCGTGCTAACCATGCAAGAAATCGTCATCAACAACTGGAGGAAAACGTTTTCCTCCAATTTCAAACCATCGAATCAGTTTTAAGTGGACTTGGTAAATTTTCGGCAGAATCCTTTCGTACCAGTCGTTTACCATTGCTTAATCTCCCGGCTGAGATATTGTCAGCGCTGCGTGAAGGGAAAATAGAGTTTACGAAGGCAAGAGCGATCGCACAAGTTAAAAATGAAGAACAGCGAAAAACCTTGCTCAAACTAGCATTAGCCAAAAACTTGAGCTTTAGGGAAATTAAACAAAAAATTCAGGAAATCAACATTATAGAAGAACTACCACCTAGCGCCAGCTATGTTCAAAGATATTCCAAAATTGGAAAACAACTGAAAAAAACATCTGTTTGGAATGATGCAAGCAAACGAGAAAAGTTAGATAAGCTACTCTCTCAATTGGAAGAGCTAGTAGGAAAAATTGATGAATAGTACTAGGGCGTGTTTTAAAACTATAGCCACAGAATAATAGAAGCGAGTGTCAGCATTGCAAGGTAGTTATCAGCTTTCTTCTCATAGCGTGTAGCAATCCGACGAAATTGTTTCAAACGGTTGAAACATCGCTCGACCCGATTTCTTTGGCGATAAATGGATTTATCGCGCCTTACCGCGTCTGCGTTCGTTCGACCTACGTGGAATGGTGAAGCGAATACCACGCCTGTGCAAATATCGACGAATATTGAAACTGCTATAACCTTTATCGCCGACTACTCTGTTGGGGCGTAGGCGAGGGCGACCAACTTTAAAACGTTTTACGGCTCCTTGCGCCATTAATTGCTCAAACACAACTGCTTCATGGCGTTCACCAACGGTCAGCAAGAATGTAATCGGTAAGCCATTGCCACCGCAACGCAGATGGATCTTGGTGCTAAAGCCACCTTTAGAACGTCCTAAAGCCTCTGTTTGTTGTGCCTGTTCAATTGCAGATAACTCACTTTGGGGGTTTAACTCCCCTTTTTTGCTCCGGCCGAATGTTGGTGGGCACGGACAACGCTACCATCTACATAATGTACTTCCCAGTCCAGTTGTCCCGACGCATCAGCTTGTTGTTGCAAGGACTGTAAAATCTTCTGCCAGATGCCACTTCTACGCCAACGGTAAAATCTACCTGCGACTGTTTCCCACTCTCCATAACGTTCTGGCAGGTCGCGCCACGGCGCTCCGGTTCGTAAAATCCACAACATACCGTTAATCATTGTACGGTGATCTTTGCTTGGTCGGCCTGTTTTTGGTTTTTGAGCTCGAAGCAGTGGCATCAAGCGCTTCCATTGTCGCTGGGTCAAGTCGCCCCGACTTGGCGGTGGAAGAATCATAGGTCAATGCTGAATTCGTTAATTTTTAGTCTTCTCAACCATTTTATCGAGTTTTAAAACACGCCCTAGACACAAACTTGATACCACAAGCCTATTTATTATTTATGGTTCAGCAGAAATTGTTGTACAAGTGAGTTGGTGTGTAAAATACGGAAGTTCCCCAGTCCAGCTAAATTTAAGCAAAGGTGTCGATGAAATCTATCCAACGTCCATCTAAACCACCGAAACCACAAGAACCGAAGTCTAACGACCTAATTTCTCAATTTGAACCAGTCTCCAGTGACGAATCAATAGAACAACTCCCGACTGAGCAACAGGCTGACCAAGCCCCTGTCAATGAAAAACCTACAGAGCTACCTCAAAGTGAGCCAAAGTCGAGCGTTAAGCATAACAAGAAAAAAATAGATTCACTACCAGTAACCAAACGGGAGCAACGCGTCCCAGACCGTCCCGAAGAACCAGAGCTACCGCCAGAATGCTGTCAACACGTACAGTTTTTGGATTGCAACAAAGAGGTGGGACGTATTATCTTCGAGTGCTACCACTGCCAGCAGGGAATAATCAGCGAATACACCGGAGAGCCTGTAATGGGTGAGTATAAAGGTCGCCCTTCAGTGATTCAAGTGAAAATCCGATGCCCAAACTGTGAGCAAACGGCTATCAAACTGAATACGGGAGAGGTGCTTTCGATAACGGCAATTCCTTCGCCTTGGCGGCAATGATGGCACATGCCCAGATTACAAGTGATTGGTGAGCGATCCTAACGATTGATAATGCCAAAGTTGAAATGTAGAAACCCATTTTTTTTGGTTCTTCAAAAAATCTTATTGGGGTATACATGGGTGTTACATATACCCCAAAAAGCAATCAGAATTTTAATGACAATTTAACACCTATATAGGGTATATATAGGTGATGCTTAGGGTATTTTTGACTGCTTAACACTTTGTACCCCACTTGACCCCTATGTCGAATATTCACACCTTGCAAAAAATTTTTGCTGCTGGCTTTGATAACGGTTACGGTAGCGTAAAACTTCTAGTCGATGGCTTTGAAGTAGTTCGCGTCCCCAGTTATATTTCCATTATGGAAATGTCAGATGTACCAGGAAGAGTAGTTTTTAACGGTAATGCTTACACTGTTGGAGAATCAGCTTTCCGTGCAGGTTATCATTTTGAGCGCAACACAGATGATAACGAAAACAAAGTCAACAATGCGCTGTTGACATTACTGGGTGCATTAGCACATCTGCCACACCGTAAGGCTTGGCATCTCAAGTTAGTTGTCAGCTTACATGATGTGAGTTTGACCTCAAAGCTGGAGAGAGTGCTGAATGGAGAATATCAGCCAATACTTGCTGGCAATCAATCAGAGGTCAAAGTAGAAGTCCTGAAGGTGATACCAGAGGGCATGGGTGCATTGTTTGGGCATCAACTCCCAGCAAAGTTAACGGTTCTAGACTTTGGCAACGGTACAACACTGTATTCTCGTTACTATCAAGGCAAGCGAGAAGTTCACACCCCCTATCCCACAGGCGTAGAAGTTCTCATCGATGACATTTCTCAAAAGATGAAACACCTCAATGGCGGGAAAATTGGGGATGCATCAAAGATTCGATTTTGTTTAGAAATGGGACATACCAAGTACAGCCGCGACATTGATATAAAAGATGTCTACACCAGTTGTTTAAAAGATTGGTACGAAAGATATTTAAAGAAAATTGTGAATTTGACACTAGATGCCAAACACCAAGGGGATGAGATTTGGGCAATTGGTGGAGGCTGCCTGTTACCTGGATTTAAGAAGCTATTAGAGAAGAATGGTTTCAAAATTCTGGATAATCCAGTGGAAGCTAATGCGAATGGACTTCTAGAAATGGCAAAAGCCATTCTAAAAAAGAATTTTACTACAAGCACATTGGATAAATGAGGTGATAATGGCAGACAAACAAGACTTGGCACCGGAAAAGGTTCGGATCAAAGACAGCTACCGAGAACGTATATTTGCAGAATCACAACAACTAGATAAAAGTTACCTGGAGACGCTTTACTTTATCATTGATTGCTATTTTGCTTTCAAAAAAGGTGCATTCCCTATACAACAACTGGTTGCACAACAGGCAACTTTCACTCCGACTAATACTGAGCAAAACAAACAATCCCAACCGACCCAAATCCCATCTATATCACAAAAACAAGAAGATTCTGATAGCGTCACATTCACCCTTGATTTTGATCTGTAAGGGTAATATCAAGTTGTTAAGTTTTAACTGTCCAAGCAAGATGGAAATCACTTTGATTGAACAATTGGAAGAAAGGTTGCGGCAGGCTATGCTCAAAAATGATGTCTCAACCTTAGAAGAGCTGATTGCCAATGATTTAGTTTTCACCACCCACACTGGTGAGTTAATTGATAAGCAGACTGACTTAGAGGCACATCGCTCTCCTATCCAAAAACTAGTCCTACTCCAAGCCCAACAACAGCGAGTGCAACTCTACGGTAATACAGCTGTAGTCACAGTAAAAATGGAGGTTGCTGGTACTCTTGAAGGCAAAGCTTTCGCAGGCATATACCGATACACAAGGGTTTGGGCATCACAGCCACAAGAAAACTGGCAAGTCGTCGCTGGTCATGTTAGTGAAGTACTGTGACATTAGCCACCAACTGCGAAGCTTACTGATACGTCAATTTGCAAATTATCCAGCTAGGATTCGCATTGTTTACTTAGAAGCGCCTTGGGAGGAATTACTCAAAAGAAACCGCGATCGCATCGCTAGAATTCAAGAAAAGGTACTCTATAAAATGAAGAATCGTTTAGAAGTACCAAATATCACCGAAGCGCAAGCAATAGATAGGATAGTGCATTGAAGGATTCGCGTGTTCAGGAATTGCGCGATCGCTCATTACTACGAAAAAATCAGGGTTACACAAACATAATTTTCAAGCTTGTCCGCGAACCCACACGAAGCAGTAAACTGTCTGTACTATGGTATATACCTCGTGTAGAAATGGCGAACACAGAACGTGAATCAATTAACTTCAAACTCCCCAAAACCCTGACTAAAGCACTCCGCACTGCTGCACGAGAACGTAACACCACGGCTACTGATTTAGTTATCCAGGGCTTGCATCATATCCTTGGGCAAGTAGAAGGTACAGTTAGGAGTGTAGAAAGTCGTCTACAAGAACTGGAAACTCAATTGACCATTATCGCCAATCAACCTGTAGAAAGCGGTACAGACGATGGCTCAAAACAGAGACTTTTACAATTGGAGCAGAAAACTGAAGCGATTTCCCAAAGATTAGCACAACTAGAAGGAGCACTAGCAATACTTTCCAAACGTTCTTCAGGAGGTTCGCGTCGGCAGTCATACAACTACCACCCGCCGCAGCTAGAACTACAAGCCTATAAAGGGGAAAATTTAGCTAAAAGATTAGGTGTCTCACTGGCAACTCTGGAGCAGGAACTGAAGAATCAGAATTCTAAAGATTTTGAAAACTGGTGTCGATCCAGAGATCCTGGTTCTGTTGGCTGGCGCTATGGTAGCGACGGACTATTCCACCCCATCAAATGATGGAAAGCATTGATAGTGGAATGGCACTAAGAAAAGCGCAAATCCTTAATTTGGTTGGCTTTTGGGTGTAGGGGTGTAGGGGTGTAAGGAAAAGAATTAAAACCAAGTAATCAGACTCGCAAAGCAACACTCTTCCCCTACACCCCACACCCCTATACCCCTACACCCAGCCATAGCAAGAGTTTCACGTTTTCTTAGTGACATTCCATTGATAGTGACTGATTTAAGCAATTATCCAAATGTCACCTTTGGAATAAAATTCACCGCGTTGTTCTATGACAAAACCCCCCAACAACAATCCTAGCCAGACCTCAATCAATGGCATATCCAGCGCACGCACCAGTTCGACAAGAGAAATAGTCTGTTGAACTTGTGTCAGATATTGTGCGATCGCATCTTTCCACTTTTGCACATCTTCATCGCTTGCTAAGTTGTGAACATCTTCTAAAGTCGTCACTTCTTCTAGCATTGCTAAGACGTTCGCCTTTTCAACAGGTGCTGCYACTGAATCATTATTTTGGGGAGTACTGAAAAACTGGTGCGGGCCATGCGGTCTAAAAGTCTGCGGTGGGGATTCTTCGATTAAGTCATCCAAATCTAGCTGCATGGTTGTTCTTACCAAACCAGCAAAGATATCAGTACTAATAACTGGCCCATCCATATSGTTGTGAGCGCGTACATCTTCTAACAGTAACTCAGCACGGGATTTGAGAATATCTGCAATTTGATAAAAGGCGGTGGCGGCGGTTGATAACTGTGCTTCTATTGGTAAATTCTCTAATTCTGCGTCCAAACATTCCCACACCGGAGCAAGTGGAGAAGTCGGTGGTGCTTCTGAAATCTCATCTAATACGTCCCAAATTGTTAATTGCCAATATGCAGTCATTGTTATAAAGGAGGATGCAGCGGACAGGGACGCACTGGGCAATGAGCAGGGTTAATCTCAAACATATCTTTATACTGATATAGTGAGACACTATATTGAGATGCAAATGYCTGCAACACTTGGTCAGTATAGCTACGAATTTTGCCAGCAGTCAGTCCAAAACAGTGAATCGGTTCTAAGCGACAAACTGGTTGTTGTCCAAGCCACAGTTCGGCTGCTAAGGCGTGTAATGGTTTATCTCCCAGTTCCTTGTATAAATACAGCACAGCAAAATATGTTCTTGGAGGTTCTACTATAATGGTTTCAATGCCCGTATTAGCTGACTTACGTCGGCGGTAGAATGAGCGACGATTATGGCAAATGTGCGGATTCCAACATCCATCCCCTTCGGCTCCATGCAGTACCTTTGCTTTTGCAGTTGGTAACTTGGAGCATAGCTGACATTTGGGGTCTAGTGGCTTCGGCATAGACTACTCCACTTCTTCCTCACCTATGGCACGATAGTAGGCAGCGATCGCTGCTTGTTGTTCGCTCCTGAGTGTATATCGCCGAAAAGCTCTTTCGCTGGTGTGTCCTGTCAATTTCCGAGCATGAGTTGGGTCAACACCTAACAGTAACAAGTCAGTCGCATAGGTATGGCGGAATTGGTGGGGATGCAAATCTTCAATTTCTGCTATTTCGCCAATTTTCTCCACAGCAAAGTAAATGCCGTGATAGCTAAGGCGTGAGCCTTTATATGAGGCATGGTGTGAAATCATYARTGGGGAGTCGCTGTTCAACTCTTCCCCAGATTCAATGCGCGATCGCAAATACTCTGCTACCACTTCTCGACTTTCTTTACGTAACGGCACTAAGCGCGGTTCATCCGTTTTCGTGTCAGGTAAAAACAGCAACTTGCCATCAAACGAACCGACATTTAAATTGACAACTTCCCCAGCACGGAGTCCATGACAGAGGATATGGATAAGTGCAGTATCCCGTTGCTTTGTTTCTCCTAAATATTCCAAAGCCTCCCACACCCGTTCCATCTGTTYGGCTGTTAAACTTTGAGCAGGTGGCAAGGGAATTTTTTCGAGCTTTACTCCTAGTGTGGGATTGGTTGCAATTATATCAGGATAGGTACAGCACATCCATTTGAAAAAGCTTTTGAGGGCAGCAATTCCAGCATTAATGCTGCTTTTAGACAAGGGTTTACCTGCATCTGTACGGACTTCTGACATCAGGTACTCTTTGTACTGCCCGAAATGGCGAGGACGTAATTCGTGATAGTGCAGTTCTGTCCAGCTCAAAAACCGCTTGAGTTCGCGTTCATAAAGCTTGCGACTGTTAGGGGCAAGGTTGTTGCTGCGTAAAAATTCCAGTACCTTTATCCACCGAATATCAGTTGGTGGTCTTCTAGTTTCTCCTCGTTGTGTAATATGTAAAGCTTCATAATCAAGGGAAATTAATTTAATTGGTGGTAAAGAATCTGCGTTATTCATCATTGGTC
>LXQD01000017.1 GCA_003326215.1 Nostoc minutum NIES-26
TCGCCTTGGGCTTCTGGCCCCCACAGCAACAACAGGGAATGCCCCATGCTGTCGGCTGGTGATGATACTGCTACTGTTAAAAAGTTACAGCCTTCCAAGTAGGATGACGCTAACCCGTGGGTGTACCATGAGGTGACGAACGTTGTACCGGTCAGCCAACCGCCTAGTGCCAGGAACGCGCAGGGAAATAATAATATCCCTGACCAACCTACGAACACGAAGCGATCGCGCTTCAACCAGTCGTCTAGAACGTCAAACCACCCTCTACTACTGGGGGCGCGTCCAACTGCGATGGTCATTAGAACAAATCTCCAAAAGTTTATAAGTACATGGTTGCCTACAGAGGTGCATTTTACTGCCGCTCTTAGGCAGAAAGTTAACTAGATTGTCAATCTAGTTTACAATTTTTTACCGACTCTAATAATTCTAAGTGTAAATCGCTAATTTTTCCAGTGGATTCTTAGATGCATTTAATTTTTAAATACAAAAGTACGCAAGGCTGGGAATAGAGAGTGGGAGCGATAAGTAGAAAGTTCAGGAATAAGGAAGCAGCAGATATAAAGAAGTAGTAATTCCCGATCCCCAATGCCTTATGTACAATCTCCTGGAATTAGTCAGCTGACGCTAAAATGAGTCCTACAGTTATATATGATTGATGCTAAATGTTTACCATTGACTTAACTCTCAAAAACACTGCTTTCCCTATATCAGTACAACGTAAGTCAGCAGAGGATGCTGAAGCTGTCTATCAGCTACTTTTGGCAGCTATGCGTTCTGGCAATCCAGATATTGTGGAACTTAAGTGCGAGGGCAAGGCAGACAAAAAAATTGCTGTTCGTGCTAGTGAAATTTCTGGGGTACAGATTATTCAAAAAGATGGTGTAACCACTGGTAGCGGTAAAGCACCTGGCTTTTTTGCTCTAGCTGCTGAATAACCAAGGTGTACAAATGGCGGATGTGGGCATTGAGGTCAAAGATTTAAACTTCAGTTGGCCTAATGGCGAGACAGCAATTAAATCTTGCTCTCTAGAAGTACCTAGAGGTGAATTTTGGATGCTTTTGGGTACAAATGGCAGTGGTAAATCAACATTACTCCGACTACTCGCAGGACTATTAGCTCCGCAAACTGGTGAAATCCGGGTTTTGCATCCTGTCGGCTTTGTCTTCCAAAATCCCGATCATCAATTAGTGATGCCAACCGTTGGTGCTGATGTAGCTTTTGGGTTGGTGGAAGAAAAATTGCCACCTGCTGCTGTGAGAGCAAGAGTTGACGAGGCACTAGGGGCAGTAAATTTGCGTGCCCTACAGTTACGCCCGATTTACGCCCTCAGTGGAGGGCAAAAACAGCGGGTGGCTATTGCTGGTGCGATCGCTCGTCGCTGTGAAATCCTATTATTAGATGAACCCACAGCTTTACTCGATCCAGACAGCCAACTGGACTTAGTGGCTAGTGTCCGCCGCCTAGTCAAGAGTCGGGGTATTACAGCCCTGTGGGTAACGCATCGCCTAGACGAATTAAATTACTGTGATGGCGCTTTCCTACTAGAAAAAGGCTCTTTAGTGGATCGAGGTGAACCTCAGCGTCTCAAACAACGTCTGACGGAAGTACACAACCAAGCCTCTTAGTAATCTGGCAACCCAAAATTGTCGGGGGAAGAAAAAGGTGGGGGAGATGAGGGAAATGAGGGAACAAGGTGGATGAAGGGGAGGCAAAGACGCGGTGATGCGGTGAGGCAGTCGCAGTCCTGGATGCCACTTGCTACCCTGCGGGAAGCCGCGCAGAGCGCGTCTACAAGTCGGCAGAGCCGCCCAACGCAGTGGCTCCGCTTCTCGTCGGTTGCGTTAGCGAGTCCTCGCCTAAGGGGCGACGCTAAAAGCGAACGAGCGTCACTGCCGTTAGCGTAGCGTTAGCGACGCAGGAGCATCACCCGAAGGGTGACGCAGTGAATAACCACTGACTATTGCCTTCTAACAACAGACGCGATTAATCGCGTCTCTACTAATGACTCTTCACTCCTAAAGCACCTTTTTCTCAAGCTAATTAATCAGTAATTAATAACAACTGCGACGCGCCTCTCAAGGGCGCGTTTGCTATTAATACAAGCTTTTCAAGGCACATTTTGCAATACTATCGAATTTTTTAGGTTTTTGTAGCATATCGTTACAAGCAATGCTTCAATTACTATAAAAATCATGAATGAATTTTGTTAACTCTAGAAAATTGTGATTAAAAACCATGCCCCCTTCTATACTCTCAGCCGTTTTATTAGTGGACGGCTACAACATAATTGGTGCTTGGCCTTGCCTGAAAAAAACCCGCGATCGTGACGGATTAGAAGCAGCGCGCTGGGAACTAGTTGAAGCAATGACAAATTACAGTGCGTTTCGAGGTTATGAAACTCAAATAGTTTTTGATGCCCAATACCACAATGCTTCTAGTAATAAAGAAATTATTACAGAGCTTTTATCAATTCATTTCACTGATTTTGGGCAAACAGCAGACACCTATATAGAAAAAGTCTGTGCATCTTTACGCCCTCACATAACGCCATCTCAAGTTTCTCGCGTGATTGTAGCCACATCAGATCGGGCGCAACAGTTAACGGTGCAGGGATATGGGGCTGAATGGTTGTCGGCACAACAACTTTGTGGTGAAGTGGAAGCCACTGTTTGTCGGATGCGGCAAAAGTATCAACCACGCAAACAATCTAAGAGTAGATTTCTGGCTAGCGCTATTGATGCCAAAGCTCGGCAGCGTCTGGCTGAATTGCGAATGGGATTACCATAGATATGAACTACCACAAGTCTAAAAGCAGACTTCTGCCACCACATTGGAATATATAATTTGGTTGGAAATTCCACAGAATAGCCTTGTGGTCGGGACTTTGAATCGAAAATCCCAAATTGGTATGAGAGGGGTTTGGCTGCAATAATCTTATAATTAAGCGCCTATAAAAAAATTTGGCGAAAGTACTTGTCAAATACTATATGTTAGGCTTAAAATGATAAATCGTGAGCGTTCCTCAGTAGCTCAGCGGTAGAGCGATCGACTGTTAATCGATTGGTCACTGGTTCGAATCCAGTCTGGGGAGTTAAAAAATTATGAAGGGTGAAGGATGGAGCATGAAGTAGGAGATTTCAGGCTTCAAACTTCCGCATTTCAGAAGCTATGGTCGCTTGACCCGACTGTGACGTTTCTGAATCATGGGTCATTTGGTGCTTGTCCTAAAGCAGTACTAGCTGTTCAACAGAGTTTGCGATCGCAACTCGAACAGGAACCCCTACGCTTTTTTGGCAGGGAGTGGGAATCACTACTAGATGATGCGAAAAGCAAACTGGCGATATTTATAGGTGCTGATGCCAAAGATGTGGTGTTTGTCCCGAATGCAACGACTGGTGTCAATTCAGTGTTGCGTTCGCTAACTTTCTCAGCAGATGATGAAATACTCACAACCAACCACGAGTATAATGCCTGCCGCAATGCGTTGGACTTTTTAGCTAGTCGCACTGGAGTGCGGATAGTAGTGGCAAAAATTCCTTTCCCTATTGAGTCACCGCAGCAAGTTATAGCAGCAGTAATCGAGCAAGTCTCACCAAAAACACGATTAGCACTGTTGGATCATGTTACTAGCCAAACAGGATTAATCTTTCCGATCCAGCAGTTAGTTCAGGAATTACAGGAACGGGGTGTAGACACACTTGTAGATGGTGCCCACGCGCCAGGAATGATTCCCCTCAACTTGGGAGAAATTGGTGCAACCTATTACACAGGAAATTGCCATAAATGGCTTTGTGCGCCAAAGGGTGCAGCATTTTTGTATGTGCGACGAGATAAACAGTCAGAAATTCGTCCTCTAACAATTAGTCATGGTGCAAATTCCCCACGCACTGATAAAACACTCTTTCAGTTGGAATTTGACTGGATGGGTACAAACGATCCTACAGCTTATATGTGCGTACCGGAAGCGATCGCCTTTATGGGTTCACTTCTACCTGGTGGATGGACGGAATTAATGCAGCGCAATCATCAGCTAGTTTTACAGGCTAGACAGCTCCTTTGTGAAGCATTAGAAGTGCAACCGCCTTGTCCAGAAGAGATGATTGGTTCAATGGCAGTTGTACCAATGCCTACAACTTTGGAAAATAGTGATTTTATGTCTTTACACGATGAGTTGTTTGATAGATTTGGCATTCAAGTGCAGGTAATGCCGTGGCAGGAATCACCTCGGTTATTAGTGCGAATTTCCGCACAAATTTATAATACGCGATCGCAGTATGAGTATTTGGCAAAAGTACTGAAAGAATTGCAGAAAAGTTGATTGAGGTCAAGGTATTTTAAAAACGATTTTCATTGTATTGACAATACTAAATAATAGAAAAACAATATATATTGCCACGGAAACATCTGCAATCTAGGCTCAAGAAAGATAAAAGCAATACTCCAAAAAATTCATATAATCAGGTGAATGAATTTGGCTTTCTGAGCAGAAATTGCTGTTGATTTATACTAATTGTTTGCCCTGTTCAGAGGACGGCTAACATGAAAAGAATTTTTTACAGTACATTTTCCAGTGTGACTATAGCTACAACGCTGGTTGTGACAGCTTTATCGGTAACTGTACCAGTTTTTGCTGTTGAAACTGCGCCAACATTTAACGATTCACTTAACGCAATTTACCCCAGAGAGCCAAACTTTTTTACACGGGGAAGAGAGCAATTTGAGAAAGAAATTCAACTTTTGCTCATCATAAGACGTTCTTCTCCAGATACACCGCTGAAAATTAGTCCTGAACAGCAGCAACTTCAAGAACAGCTAGCACCATTGGAAAAGCCTCAAGTCTTACCGAGTGATATTGATAAATCTGATTCATAGGAATTAACTACCGAAGCTAGTTAGTTGAGTAGATAATCTTAAAGTTGAGAAAACTGGCGATCGCATCGCATCAATAATTAACTCTGCACTTTTGGCAGTCAAGCAGCTTTACATAATATAAAAAACAGTTCGCAAAGGCATTAAGGGTCTAATGCTATTCTTTTAGGTAATTGCACTTAAATGATCAAAACTAGGATAAACCCTTTACATGACCTCCGGAGCGCTGCCTGCTAATCCTTTTGTGGCCGCGGGGATGATTGAAGACCCCAGGTTGTTTGTCGGTCGTAAAGATGAATTACATGCGATCGCATCTCGGATGCAGGGCGTACAACCTACAAGTATCAATATTGTAGGTGACAAGCGCATTGGTAAATCTTCGCTGTTGTATCACTTCTTTTTGACTTGGGAACAGCGAGTCCAAGAACCTAGCCGCTACATTGTTATTTACCTCTCACTCAGGAAGGCGAATTGTCAAACTGAGACAGGATTTTATCAAGAAGTTGCTAACTGTTGGCGCAGTCGCGTTAGCAAATGGCAATTTCCTTTGAACAATCCTTTGAATCCTAGATCGTGGAATCGTCAAACATTTTCAGAGGCTATCAGGCAATGGAAACAGCAGCAAGTTTTACCTGTTGTCTGTTTCGATGATTTTGAAAGTCTTTTCGACTATCCGCAGGAATTTAATGACGGATTTTATGATAATTTGCGATCGCTCATAGAAGACAACGCCTTGATGTTGGTAGTAGCTTCCCGCAAATCACTCAAGGTTTATGGTGGTGAATATCGGTTTGTCTCTAGTTTTTTCAATATTGCTCACTGTATTTCTTTGGCAGAACTAACTACAGATGAAGCTATTCAACTGACACGCTTGCCAACTGGCTCTACTCATGGTGCAGCTTTGAGTCCAGATGAGCAAAATTATGTCCAGCAATGGGGTCAGCGTCATCCTTATAAGCTCCAACTAGCTGGTTCTTGTTTGTGGGAAGCACGTCAAACAGGTAAGCCAATCAAATGGGCAAAACAGCAATTTGACCAACAGATTGATGTTCCTCCATCGGAAAAACAGCAATGGAAGTGGCGATCGTGGCTGTATTTTATATTTGTGGCTGTCCCGAAGCGCTTGGGTAACTTCACCAAATTGATAGGTGTAACTGTAGATGATGTGAGTAGCTGGATTATTGGGACAGCCATTGTAGTAATGTTTGTCCTGGTTTTGATGCGTGTGCTGGACTGGAGCCAAGTTTGGGATTTTGTGCGCGACCAGTTGGGAATAAGTAGCGATGAGTAAAACCTCACTAACATCACCCTTTTGTAACTATGTAGCTGAATGTGTGCGCCTTTTGTATTGGGCTTATTTTAAGCCTTTTACCTTTGAACGCTGGCTGTGTAATATTCATCCAGAACTGAAGCTAAAAGATAACCCCTTTGATAAACAAGCTGAGTTTCATACAAATCCCCGCTTGCGCCGCTATGCTGGACAAGTTTGGTGGTTAACTGTATTAGCGTCAACATTTCCTTTATTACTCATTGCGCCAGTTTATACATCGGTTAGTGGAGAGTTGTTTAACTGGTGGTTCCCAGGCTCGATTTTTTGGTTGGGCTGGTTAATAGGAAAGGTTCTAAACCTTAGTGCTAATAGAAATATATCTGAAAACAATACATCCATTCACAATATATACACTATATCTATAGTCGGCTGGATTGTACTATTGGCAATTAGATTTTTATCAGGCGTGGTGCAAGACCTGGTGCTAGTCTTGGCGTTCGGCGTAGCGGTAGGCCTATTGACGGTGAGCTTGGAGGAAGGCCTAGCACAATCGGTGGCGGGAGGCGTGGTGTTAGGCGTGTTGTTAAGCGTGACGGGAGGAATGCTGTTCGCCATCTTGGGAGGTGTAGAGGTAGGGGTAAAGATAGAAATGGCAGTTCTTATGGCATTCGGAATAGGGATGTTCACAGCGGTAGGCGTGATGTTTGTGTTTAGTGTGCTACGGGCTTGCTTTTGGTTGTCAGAATTGCTATGGACGTTCATCCTTTTCTTCATTTCTCGTTTTCAAAAACAAGTAAGTTATTTACAATATCTACCCCCTTACTTTGATGAATTGATTATTTTACCTCTACCTTTCATAGATAGGATGATTATAGAGGCTTATCAAGAAAACCCAGATACCGCTTGTGAAACTATTGATTATCTGATTACTAAATCCACAAATCAACAACAAGTTGCAATACAGGCAATTATCAAAATTACTATAGATAGCCTCAGTCAATGTCGAAGATTGGGAGATATTGCCGATATCGCCTATCAACTTAATTGGATTCCTTCACCACCACCAAAAGAACTCGGCACGGTTTTACTCCAATTTTTAGATATTAGCCAAGATGTACGCTCGTCACAAGAAGCAACTTCACTCTATCATCAGCATGAGTTATTAAAGTCTCCCATTAGTGCATTGCAGGAACTGAAAAAAACTCTAGCTTTTGTGCAAAATGCTCCGCTAGCTACTAAGTTTGGTAGTATAGCAGAACGGTGGCTAACGACTTTGGAAACAGCACAGCGCACTTTAGAAGATACGACAAGACAATCACAAGAAATTAAGCAAGTTTATATTGCTGGTAATTCACTAGACCCCGCAACAGCAAAAAATCGCTTCAAAGGGCGAATTGATATCTTTCGGGAAATCGAAACTTTGACACTTTCCGACCAACCACCAGTCTTGTTACTTTACGGTGGGCGAAGAACTGGAAAAACCTCTGCACTGAAATATTTACCTTACAGAATTGGAGCTAATATTATTCCTTTGCTTTTAGATTTGCAAGGTGCAGCTTCAGCTACAACACTGAAGGGATTAGCAGAAAATATCGCCCAACAAATTATCGAAGCTGCACGGCGATTACCCAGAAAACTACATTTGCCGAATCCAGATACTTATAGACTAGCTGAAGATCCATTTCCTGCATTGCAAACTTGGTTAACAGAAATAGAACGCAGCAACTTTGGCAAGCGATTTCTTCTGTGTTTAGATGAATTTGAGCGCCTCAGCGAAGTAGTAGAAGCCACAAACAGCCGTGCGCCACTCAATTTTATTCGTAACCTATCGCAACACCAACAAAAGTGGATTTTGCTGTTTAGTGGTTCTCACCAGTTATCTGAACTTGATGCTTATTGGAGTGACTATCTAATTAACACTCGTGCTTTGCGAATGAGTTATTTGCAAGAGTCTGAAGCCCGCGAGTTGATTTTACAGCCTATTGAAGATTTTCCTAACATTTATGAATCAAGTGCTGTAGATATGATTATCCAACTAACTCACTGTCAACCTTATCTCGTGCAGTTGGTGTGCTACGAGTTGGTGGAGTTGCTAAACAGAGATATTAGAGCAAATCGGCGAGAAGCAGATACAACAACAGCCACCGCGCAGGATGTGCAAAAGATTATTCCGATTGTGCTGGAGCGAGGCGATCAGTATTTTCGGGAATTATGGACAAGTATTGCAGATAGCGATCGCAATTTACTCAGGCGGATAATTCAAGGCGAAACTCCTACACAGCAAGACAAAGGGATTATGCGAAAACTAGCAAGAAAAGAGATTTTGACTCAAGAAGGTATTGCTTTTCAAGTGCCTTTAGTGCAAAAATTTGTAGAACAGTTGTTAGAAGAAGAGTAAAAGTATTTTCACCTTAACTGTTGCTATTTTTAGGACTTACATAAGCCGTCTTAAAGCTATAATTATAGACTAGAGGGCAAATGTTTCATGATATTTAAAAATATGTCTTTCCCTTCACATAATAGTTATAACTTACAGACTTAGGTAGTAATATAACCATCTACTGAACAAACAATATTACGAGAAATTAATACTTTAAGAAAGCAAAATCATAAAATAAAGAAAAGTGGAATAAATTATTAGCTCAGAATAGTTAACTGATAATATTCGCTCATCCGTGAATTTATCTTCTTTAGCTGAATAAGAATGTCACTAACTAAGCGTTGTATAGCCGAGTTCATCGGAACTTTTTGGCTAGTTTTTGGTGGATGTGGCAGTGCGGTACTGGCAGCTGCGTTTACAGCAGATGGCGCAAAGCTTGGTCAAAGTACAGCATTCCCTCTAGGTATCGGGTTGGTTGGTGTTTCTCTAGCGTTTGGTTTGACAGTATTGACGATGGCTTACGCAATCGGTCACATCTCTGGGTGTCACCTTAACCCAGCCGTTTCTATTGGTTTATGGGCTGCCAAGCGCTTTCCCAGTTCCGAGTTATTTGTCTACATTGGTTCGCAGATATTTGGGGCTGTAGCAGCCGCAGGGGTTCTCGCTTTGATTGCCACCGGAAAACCTGGATTTGACCTTGTTAAAAGTGGTTTTGCAGCTAATGGTTTTGGCGCACACTCTCCTGGAGGTTATTCGCTGACAGCTTGTTTCATTGCTGAATTGGTGCTAACCTTCATCTTTTTAACGGTTATCCTAGGTGCAACAGATCGCCGTGCGCCCCAAGGTTTTGCTCCAATTGCGATCGGTTTAACGTTAACATTGATTCACCTTATTAGTATTCCTGTAACTAATACATCAGTGAATCCAGCCCGTAGCTTAGGCCCAGCAGTTTTTGTTGGTGGTTGGGCATTACAGCAGTTGTGGCTGTTCTGGTTAGCACCAATCTTGGGAGGTGCATTTGCAGGATTCTTCTACTCTCAAGTACTAGAAGCACCAACACCAGAAAGGCAGTTATCAGAGGTTATTTGATCTGTGCGTTAATAGACAAATTAACCAGTTGCTATACAGTTTTAAGAGTTAGGAGTATTGACTCAAGTCGCTCCTAACTCTTAATTTTTACGGTATTTTTATATTGATTGAACTTAATCTTTTCTCAAACTACAAGAGATGTTGTTATTGCGGTGCCAAAAGTATTACACCACTCCTCACTCACCATTAAGTGTGGAATATCACAGTTACCAATGGCAGAAAAGCCAATAGAAAAGCATTCCAACACTGCCAATTGAGGTCAGGGTCTGGTTGTGGTGGTGCTAATAACGCTTCTATTCTCTGTTCTAAGCGATCGCCTACGCCAGGAACACCCAACCCAGCACAGCAAATTTCTGGTTTTAATACTACATTTGCACTACTAACTAATAACAGAAGTGATTCTGCAAGCAGCAGCGGATCTACCTGTGATGCAGCATAATTGTCAGCGCGTAATTCTCGCAAAACTAACAATTCTTGCCACAAAGGTTCTGTATTGGGCAACCAAGCGGTGCAGGAACGCACCCAACCTAGCCAGAAAAACCAAAATGTGTCCCGATAATTGTAATGTCCTTGTTCGTGGGCCAAGACACTGCCTACATGGTCTAGTGAGAGAGTTTGCAATAATCCTTGGCTCACGACTAGTTCTGGCTGCCAAAAACCAATTTGTCCGGCAAATAGCGCCCCGGTGTTGAGTAACCTAACTTGTGTACCTTCAAGGTTAACCAAAGGACAGTCACGGGCAGATTTCACAGACTGCCAACCTTGGAAAGCTAGTTTAACGCATAAAACAGCGAAAAAAGAAAGAAAAAGTAATGCTAGTACATAGCTGAACCAGCCAGTATATACCCCGCCCATTTTTCCTTGTGGCCCCATGAATATTAGGGCGATCGCAGTCATGAAAATAAGCAATGGCGGGAAGAGAAACAAAAATAGCGATCGCCGCCACCGGACATTCCAACTACCTTGGGAATTATTAAAAGAGCATCGCAAAATCCAAGAAACTGCCAAAGCAGTCAAAATCATGATTAGATGCATTATTGTTCCTCCCTGGCTTGCCTTGCAGCTTGAATGCGTTTAGCGATCGCTTCTATTTGTTGGCTGCTAGCTTCATCCAAACTATCTGCAAAAGCAGCGATCACATCAGGATTGCCCACAGCCAGAAATCGCTGTAACTGCTCGTGTGCTTTGATTACCTGTGCTTGCTGCTGTGTGAGTAATGGTCGCCAATAGAATGCCCGCCCTTGTTTATCGCAGGCTAGCCAACCCTTATCAGTGAGGCGACGTAAAACTGTGGTGACAGAAGTGTAAGCTAATTCTCGGTTGGGGTCAGACAGAATGCGATCGTGTACATCTTTGACTGTAACAGAACCCAGTTCCCAGATGATATTCAAAATTTCTGCTTCCAACGGGCCTACAGACAGTTGTTTCGGGCGATAGTCGGGTAAAGGTGCCATAAAGTCAGAAGTTAGAAGTTAGGAATGAGGAGGCAGAAGGCAGGAGTGAGAAAGCAGGGGCAGAAGGCAGTAATTATTCCCCGCGTCTTTATGTCCCGCGTCCCCTGGTTCCCTCATCTCCCCTGCTTCTTTTTTTAGATTACCGTTGTTTGTGTTCATTGGCATAAATCTCCCGACCTAGGATAATAAATACTCTTGCATAGGGATAAGAAATATCTTGGTTTAACTGGGATTATGGTTAATAACACCAATTAAAATGTAATCTCAGCAATAGTATTTAGAGCAGGTGTATCCAGCGCGTGAAGCTATTTGTATACCATACTCCGGAATTGACTCCCAATGGTCAAGTTCCTGACTGCGCGATCGCAGTCGATGTCTTGCGAGCCACTAGTACAATGGCGACTGTCTTGGCAGCTGGCGGCGAAGCTGTGCAAGTCTTCAGCGATTTAGACCAACTCATGGAAGTTAGCGAACAATGGCCCGCCCAAAAACGGCTGCGAGCAGGAGAACGCGGTGGCGCTAAGGTAGCTGGTTTTGAACTGGGTAACTCTCCCCTTGACTGCACGCCAGAACTGGTGGAAGGGCGACGCTTGTTCATCAGTACTACCAATGGCACCCGTGCTTTACAAAGAGTACAAGACTCGCCAGCGGTACTAGCAGCAGCTTTTATCAACCGAGCAGCGGTAGTACAATATCTTTTAGAAAAGCAACCAGAGACAGTGTGGATTGTCGGTTCGGGCTGGGAAGGCAGTTTTTCTTTAGAGGATACAGCTTGTGCAGGTGCGATCGCTCATAGTCTTGTAGAAAAATCCCAGTTGTCACAAGATGATTTGGCTGGCAATGATGAGGTAATTAGTGCGATCGCTCTTTATTCACAGTGGCAAGATAATTTATTGGGATTATTTCACCAAGCTAGTCATGGCAAAAGATTGTTGCGTCTTGAATGTCATGAAGACTTAAAGTATTGTGCCAGCACTGATATTTTAGATATCTTGCCCATTCAACGAGAACCGGGGGTTTTAAAAAGTCAATAACTAAAAAATAATTTTTTATTTTTGTGCTAAAAAACCCCTGGTCTTGATGCCAGGGGCGATAATTTGAGAGCAAAACTGAGTGGATACTGATATTAGCCAGCGCTTGCTAAGAGTAACTCTCGTTTTTCTGATTTTCTGACTTTCACTTGATTGTCATCATCAACATCAACAATGGCTGTATCTCCATCGCTGATTTCGCCAGAGAGCATTGCTTCGGCCAGAGAATCTTCCAATAAGCGCATAATTGCCCGACGTAACGGTCTTGCACCGTAGCTGGGATTATAGCCTTCTTGTACCACAAGCTCTTTGAAGCGTTCTGTAACTTCTAGGATGATTCCTTTTTCGGTCAAGCGGCTAGCAACATCACGAAGCATGATATCAGCGATTTGCTTGACTTCATCTTTAGAAAGCTGGGTGAAGACGATAATCTCATCGACACGGTTGAGGAATTCCGGACGGAAATAGGTCTTCAGTTCCTCATTTACTAAGGTGCGGATGCGGTTGTAACTGGCTTCGGCTTGATTATCAAACTCAAAGCCTAAACCACCACCACCTTTTTCAATCACCTTAGAACCGATGTTGGAAGTCAAAATAATCAAGGTATTCTTGAAGTCTACTTTGCGACCTTTGGCATCGGTGAGGTGTCCGTCATCCAAAATTTGCAGCAGCATGTTGAATACATCAGGGTGTGCTTTTTCGATTTCGTCGAACAGCAACACTGTGTATGGTCTGCGCCGCACAGCTTCGGTAAGTTGTCCACCTTCGTCGTATCCGACGTAACCAGGAGGCGAACCAATTAGCTTGGAGACGGTGTGGCTTTCCATGTATTCGGACATGTCGAGGCGAATCATGGCTTCTTCGGAACCGAAGAAATATGCTGCTAATGCTTTCGCCAATTCTGTTTTACCGACTCCGGTAGGGCCAGAGAAGATAAAGCTGGCAATCGGACGGTTGGGACTCTTTAACCCAACTCTGGCGCGACGGATAGCACGAGATACGGCAGTAACTGCTTGCTCTTGACCAATTAACCGCTGGTGAAGCGTGTCTTCTAGATGCAGGAGCAACTCTGACTCAGATTCAGTGAGTTTGTTAACTGGTACGCCAGTCCAAGAAGCCACGATTTGAGCAATGTCTTCCTCGTCAACTACGGGGGTTTTGATGGCTTGCTCAGTTTGTGACGCAGCTTGTATTTCTGCTTCGAGTTCTAATTCCTTGTCGCGCAGTTCTCCAGCTTTGTCAAAATCTTGGAGTCTGACTGCTTCTTGTTTGGCTTTAGTTACGCCAGCTAGTTGACGTTTCAGTTCTTTGTTATTAGAACCATAAGAGTTCCGCAGACGCACACGAGAACCAGCTTCGTCAATTAAGTCTATTGCTTTGTCTGGCAAGAAGCGATCGCTAATATAACGGTCTGACAACTGCGCTGCTGCTACCACAGCGTCATCAGAAATTTGTACTTTGTGGTGTTGTTCGTAGGCTCCACGCAAGCCATAGAGAATATCAATGGTTTCCTCTACAGAGGGTTCGCCTACCAGAATTGATTGGAAACGGCGCTCTAAGGCTGCGTCACGCTCAATGTGTTGACGATACTCGTTAAGGGTGGTCGCACCGATGCACTGGAGTTCTCCCCGTGCCAAGGCAGGTTTGAGAATGTTGGCTGCATCTAAGCCGCCTTCTGTACCACCAGCACCAACTAGGGTATGTACTTCATCAATCACCAGAATGATGTTGCCCACAGAACGGACTTCATCGACGATTTTCTTGATACGTTCTTCAAAGTCGCCACGGAAGCGAGTCCCAGACACCAACAAGCCCATATCAAGACTGATAACTTGCTTGTTCAGTAACATATCCGGGACATCTTGGTTAACAATGCGTTGAGCTAGACCTTCTGCGATCGCAGTTTTACCAACCCCTGGTTCTCCAATCAATACAGGGTTATTCTTCGTCCGGCGACCAAGAATTTGAATGGCACGCTCGATTTCTTTTTGACGACCAACTACGGGGTCGATTTTGCCTTCTTGTGCTAACTTAGTGAGATTTCTGCCAAACTCCTCTGTAGTTAGTGCTTGGGTGCGTCTCGGTCCACTACCACCTACCAGCACAGATGGATTTTCACCTAAACGACGAACTACAGCGGTGCGAACACTCTTGAGGTCAACCCCTAAATTTTGCAGCACTTTGGCGGCGACACCTTCACCAGCTTCGGTCAATCCCAAGAGTAAGTGTTCGGTGTTGATGTAGTTGTTTCCCAGACTATGAGCTTCTTTAAACGATTGCTCGAAGAGGCTTTTAACCTTAGGAGTAAAAGGAATTTCTGGTGGTACAAAACCAGAACCTCTACCAATAATTTTTTCTACTTCGCTACGTGCTTCTTTGAGAGTAACGCCCAATTCGGTCAGCACTTTGGTAGCAACCCCAGTTCCTTCTCCAATTAAACCCAGGAGAATTTGTTCAGTCCCTACGAAGTTGTGTCCCAGGCGACGTGCTTCCTCCTGAGCTAGCATAATTACTTTAATGGCTTCGGAAGTGAAGTGTTCAAACATAATGGGTTATTGCTCCCTTGCTGCTTGGACTTTGGGTGAGCTAAAATTCACCCTCATTTAAACTTTCTTGTATTTTCTTAGAGCTAATGTATCTTTATTTAAAGTTGAGTGGCAGTGGTGAGAGCCGTATTAGCTCAGGTGTAGTTGCCGTCTGCAACGAGTCCTGAGTGCGGAGAAGTGCCAGGTCTTGCGCCCACACTGCCGGATGCTGAGTGAGTTAAGAGTAGTAAAATTGACGAGTAAGTGTTCAGTGTTGAATATTTTTCCTTGGCTGTAGACTACACTAAAAACGCAGAACTCAAAACTCACGACTCACGATGACTGAAGCAACCGGAGGCAAAGATCAACAACATCCACTTTACAATCGCGATCGCCCCCTAATTGATATTTTACTCTCTCAAGAGGCAACAGACTATAATCTAGCCGAATTAGCTAGGCTGCGAATTCGTTATCAAGGCTTTCCAGGCGCAAGAGATATCCAAAAAGACCTAGATAAAGTCTTACAGCAGTGGGGACTGACAGAAGCCCAATTACTTGAAAAAACGCGCCAAATCCACGATGTTGGCGGAATTTACAAAAGTCGTGGCAAAAAAGAAGAACAAGATTGGAATTAGGGCAGATGGCAGAAGGCAGGAGGCAGAAGGTAAGAGTTATTCTATTTATCCCTGCGTTCCCGCGTCCCCGTGTATGCCTACATTCGCTTTTCTAAGTATTGTCCAATCATCTGTTCTTCTCCAGCGCGGGAAATTATCGTTTGCCGGGTGCGGTATTGCGTGCCGATTAGTTTCAGTTCTTCCTCAAATACGTTCCCGCTGTACTCGGTTCGCAAACACATGGTTTTAGGGTCGCGCATGGAGAATTGAGCAACGATCGGTTTGGAGGTGGAAAATCCGCGATCGCGATATAATGCTGTTCCCAAAACTCCAAATACAGTTGAACCTGTGGTTTGCTTAGGGCTGGGGCCGATATAGTTGCTTTCCCAAGTTGTCAAAACCCCGCATTTCAGCATCGTTTCATCTGCCATTTCATGCAGACGCGCTAACTGAATCAGTTCCTTATTTCCCTGTTCCAGAAAATACACGGCGATCGCACTGACTACTTCCTGCGTTTCACCATCTTTGAGGGTGTAGTAGCGACGTTGCGATCGCCAGTTGCCTTCCGATTGCCGGAAAAACTCTTCCACCAAGGATTCTGGGGATAACTGGACAATTGGAGGCTGAAACTTCATAAGCAATTAAACCTCTTTGATATGCACACCTACAACAAGGTATTTGTGTCAAGTTCTATTCAAGATATTTTTACATTTTCTCATATTAATTTATGGTAGTGTATCTACCTGATGTCAGGATTGTGACAAGGCTGAGCGATCGCCACGAAGACTGCTCGCAAGTGCGATTTGAAATTTGATTCAAATAGCCTTCCAGCCCTTTTTCAGTAATGCTAGGAAGGTTGCATACCCTTTAGAAAACTCACGCGGATCGGGCAGAAAGTACTCTGGAAACTCTTCATATGGCCGCCAAGGCTCTGACGGGTGATGCCGTAAATGTAAGGCGGTATCTGTTGCTCCTTCTAATTTCCAGGTCATTTGACCATCTGTAGGTATCTCACTCATAGCTTTTCTTAAGAAGAATACGGGTAAATATTAGCTCCTCAAAATTCTGACACCCTGACAGTAAATTTCTGTAAATATCGATACAAATGCTCTAGACATTATTGCCTGATTATTATGAAGAGCATTATTACTAATTACACTATATGCTTCCCTCAATCGGGAATACAGTCTCTTAAGATGTACTTTTCTACTCTTCCTAATGACAATAAAGTCGCTCGTGCATCGAACTGAGGACGTAGCGCTTAAGTTTGCAGGATTAAAGTATTTAAGCTCAAGTGCTGCTAAAGTGTCTACCACATCTCCAGCTAAACTGTCCCCTTTCCAAAAACCAGCATTTAACGCAGCTTTGCCTAGGATTTAAACAACTCAATGAAACTTATCTTGATATCTTTATTTCATATACCAATCAGCTTGGTAGCTGGAATTTCAGAAATAAACAATAGAGTTAAGAGGGCGATGTCTGATGACAAGTCGCAAAGCGCCTACGCTTTTGATAAACTTTCCATCACAATCGCTTTCGTTATTAGTAACGCTTCTTTTAACCAAATTCTGCGCTACTAGAGAACCAATTTTATTCCATACTTGGTTGTAGCAATTTCGATGGCTTTCTCAAGTTCAGCGGGATTAGGGGGAGTTAAAAGCTTCCTCTTTTCTTCTTCACTCAAGGGTAGGTTGACTGGCTGCCCTGCTTCTGCAAAAAATAGCTCAGGGCCTGATGGTGTAACCAAAGTCAAAACTTTAGCAGGCTTTGACCCGATGTTTTTAAAAGTGTGGGTCTGACCTTTGGGAAAGTGGAGGTACATTCCGGGGGTGGCGACGAGAGTCTGGTCGTCAAACTGGTACTCAACTTCACCGTCAAGAATGTAGTGTGCTTCATCTGCATGACCATGATTGTGGGGTGGTGTAACGCTTTGCGGTTGCATCACCATCTCTACGAGTCCATAGGTTCCCCCAGTTTCTTTCCCAGTAGCCAGAAAGGTATAAAAGTCACCCAGCAGCAAATATGTGGAACCTTTACCTGGCTGAACTACAGTTGCTGTCATTGTGATTCTCCTTATTTTGTTTGTTAAACAGTTTTTATTTTGAATAGATGTACTTTAAAGGAACTGATGCTTTAATTCAGGTAGTTTTGAGATAAGTATTATTAATAACAAAAGATTTATATATTAAAGCGATCGCCATACTGTGTTTTTTGAAGTCTGTATTTAATTGAGAAGCTAGTCAAGGGAGAATTTTGATTGAACTCAGCAGATGCGATCGCATAATAGCTAGACAAAAAATCTTACAATTCAATGAATATTCAGGTGAGGAAAGACTGCAATAACTTTTGCATAGATATAGCCTGCATATCGTTAGGAAACACAGTTAAATAATCATTTAAATTTTGGATAGCTTCACGGATTCTATTTGAGGCAGCACTTTGAGATAGAGCGTACCGATATAACTGCTCTGCTGGTCGAGTATACTGAACAGCCAAATAATAAAGAGCTAAATTAAAGGCATTACGCCAGTTTCGAGTATCTTTTTCGTAATGCTGTTTGGCAAGCTTGATGGCAAGTGCTAGGTCAGCTCGTGCTTTGTCTGGTTGGTTAAGGGCTTGGTAAGCTAAAGCGCGATCGTACAGATACCAATCATTATCAGATTTTAAGTCAACAGCACAATTGAAATCTGCAAGAGCCTCATTGTAGCGTTTAAGCATCAGATACATATAACCTCTATTTATCAGTG
Source organism: Nostoc minutum NIES-26 (assembly GCA_003326215.1). Lineage (GTDB taxonomy): Bacteria > Cyanobacteriota > Cyanobacteriia > Cyanobacteriales > Nostocaceae > Dendronalium > Dendronalium minutum. The sequence continues at coordinate 17,981 of LXQD01000017.1, forward strand.
ACCAGTCGTCTTTGGGGTCAAGTTCAATAGCACGGTCTAAATCTTGCAATGCTTCACTATAGCGGTGCATTTGGCGGTAAGTATAACCCCGACGTGCTAGCACCCATTGGTAATTAGGGTTAAGTGCAATGGCGCGGTTTAAGCCTTGCGGTGGTGCTTCATGGTAACGTTGCATTCGTCGGTAAATAAAACCCCTAAATCCTGTGGCTGGTGTCCATTGGTAATCGGCATCAAGTTCAATGGCGTGGTTAAAGTCTTGCAGTGCCTCATCATATCGGTGCATATAGCAATAAGTATTACCTCTACTGGCGATCGCCCATTGATAATCGGGGTCAAGTTGAACGGCGCGGTTTAAGTCTTGCAGTGATTCATCATATCGGTGCATATAGCAGTAATTTACACCTCGATGTGCCAGCGCCCATTGGTCATTAGGGTCAAGTTCAATGGCGCGGTTAAAGTCTTGCAGTGCTTCATCATGGCGATACATGAGACGGTAAGTCACACCTCTACTTGCGATCGCCCATTGATAATTGGGGTTAAGCTCAATAACACGGTTAAAGTCTTGCAGTGCTTCTTGGTAACGCTGCATTTGGCAATAAGTCATACCTCGAACTGCTAAATATTCAACTTCTTCAGGCACTAACTTTATCGCTTGGGTTAAATCTTCTAAAGCTTTTGAGTATTGATTAGATTGAAAGTAAATATAACTACGCCAATCTAACGCTACTGCACGCCATTTGTCCTCAAGGCTAGCATCGCTCAAAAGTGTCGCGAGCATTTCAGCCGCAGCTTCATAACGTTTGTCTTCATAGGCTTTTAACCAATTGGCTAGTTGCTCCCCCCACCGCTGAACTTCAGCAGAATCTACATCTTTGCCAGCCTGAAGCATTGTTGCTGCCCAATGTTGGGCAAAAGTGCGTTGATTTTTTAGAGCAGCAAGGAATTGATTGAGAGCTACAGGTAATTGCTTTTGTGGTGATTGGCATAAGCGATGGTACAAAACGTTGAGCTTATGGCTTTGCCAAGTTTTATCCCGCCAAGCTTTTACTTCGTCTAATTGCAATTCGTTACCTAGCGTGTCGTAATAGTCTGCTAACTTACTATGTATCTCAGCCCAACCTTGCGGTGATGTCAGGCGCTTGTGGCGTAATATTTGCGTTTTCACAACATCATGATAAGCCCAGCCGTCGGTACGTTCGTTGACAAAGGATGTTTCTTTTAGCCAAGTAAATAGCTCATCTGCTTCTTGTTCTCCTCTTAACTTGGCTATCACATCTCGATTTAAGCACCGAGGAATAGCAGCATCAAGCGCCACTTGTCGTCGCTTGGGGTCATCAACCCATTTTAAAAATCTTTCTACAGCACTGCTGCTAGGCTCAAATACTTGCTTGGGGTCATTGGGATGAGCATCTGCCAGCATTCCTACCAGCAGGGGCAAATTTCCAGTAAGGCGTAAAATGACTTCAACAACCTGACTGTTAGTAATACCTTTACGAGCTAGATATAGTTGGGCTTCTTCATCTGTAAATGGTTCTAAAGAAAAACGAACTATTAATCCCTCGTAGGATGCCCAATAGTTTTTATCTAATTCTTGCCGACCGGCAATGGTTATTAATATATTGAGAGGTGCTGCACCGTAGCGACCCTGTAGAATTTCCTGTAGCCAGTTATCTAGAAATTCTCCAGTGCGTTCGTATGTATCAAAAAACAAACCAATAGTAGTTTTCTCAGCAATTTTAGAAATATCTTGCAAAAACAGAGGAGTCAAAACCTCCACAGGTTCTTGAACTAAGCGAACTTCATTTTTATTTGTTAATTTCTTCGCTACATAAGATGCCCATTCTCCAGCTTGTGTAGCTACAGCATCTTCGTCTACAAAATCAAATACAACACCGCCAACGGGAACTTGACGCGCCAAACGCACACCAGTTTTGACAACTGTTTTCCCTACAAAAGCCGAAAACCCTTGAGGGGCATCTGGATCGGTTTCTAATTCCTGGCGCTTTTGACGGTAAATTTTGTAGCGTTCAGTAAACTGCGTTAGTTTGTGACCTTGCTGTTCCAACTCCTCAGCCAGACGACCCATAACTTCTGGCACACTTTTCTCAGCTTCATCAATGTAAGCCGTGACAACTTTTGCTTCTTCAGCAATTTTGCGAAATTGCCGTAACAGCGTACTTTTACCAACTCCACCTTGACCCCAAACATTAAACAAAAAACGACGGCGATCGTCTTCTAAGGGCAATTGCAAATTTTGGCGGAATTGGTTTACCCGATCTTCACGACCCACAAAACCTGATTGCTGGCGCTGCTTAAGAATATCTTGTAGACTCTTGGGCTTGTTTTGCGGGTTCATTACAAAGTTCAATCTTGAAGTGCAAATATTTACAGAATAACTACTAACTACGCAGGCTGTGTTTCGGAATTTCTTCTAATTATTTTTAAGTATTTTTTTTGTGTATAAGCTTGATTTTAGAAGTATTTGCCTCAAAACTCGGAACGTCGAGCTTGAAACTCGGAACTTTGAGCCTGGAACTCGGAACGCCAAGCTCAAAACTCGGAACTCCGAGCCTGGAACTCGAAACTCCGAGCCTGGAACTCGGAACGCCAAGCTCAAAACTCGGAACTCCGAGCCTGGAACTCGAAACTCCGAGCCTGGAACTCGCAACGCCGAACTTGAAACTCGCAACGCCGAGCCTGGAACTCGCAACGCTGAACTCAGAACTCCAAAATTTAAGCTCTGAACTCGGAACGTCAAGTTTTAGAGGATGTCTGAGAAGTATTAAATATTTCGTTTGATCCCCCCTAGCCCCCCTTGACCAGTAGGGCTAATTCATTGTAAGGAGAGAAAAAAGTTGTTCCAGATCATGACACAGAAATCTCTGTGCTTTGGTCAATGAGCGATAACCCTTTGCACGGAGCAGATTAATCACAAAAGTCCGAATAATAGACCAGTTAGTAGCAGCATTATAGGCACAAAAAGGTGCAGTGTCTTCACCAAACACAACATCTTTGATCCAATGCAGTCCGTTTTCAATGTCCCGGTGTCCACGAATAGCATGAGCAAAGTTGATAGCAGATGTCTTGAGACTACTGAGGTAGTAACTG
>LXQD01000018.1 GCA_003326215.1 Nostoc minutum NIES-26
TAAAGAACTTCAAGTAATGATGTTTCTAAGTAGGGGCGTAGAATTTGCTCGCACTTATCAATACAAGCGCGGAATGTCGGTTGAGTCTGGTACAGTTCCCGTGCCATGTTGATGTATTGGGAACCTTGTCCTGTGAAGAGAAAAGCGATTTTTCTGTTGTGTGGATTATCGCTCTTTACTGAGGATTCATCAACGGCTGACGCTTCTAACTGTTGGCGTAAAGACAACAGCGAATCAGCAACTATCGCTAAACGGTACTCAAAATGCGATCGCCCTGTATTTGCTGTAAAACAAATATCTGCTAGTGACTCTGAGGGATTGGCTGTTAAGTGATGGAAATAGCGTTTAGCCAATTCCTGCAAAGCGACTTCATTCTTGGCAGACAATGTGAGAATATGCAGTGGACGCTCAAAAGGCTCGATCACCATACGATGCTGATTCTCCAGTTCTCCTGCTTCTTCTAATACCACATGGGCGTTGGTGCCACTCATCCCGAACGAACTAACTCCTGCAAAGCGCCGTTGCCCATCTATTGAAGACCAAGAGGTTAACTCGGTTGGAATCACAACGGGAAGTTCTTCCCAGGCGATGGCAGGATTCAGCTTTTTCAAATGCAGATGAGGCGGGATTTCTCTGTGTTGCATTGCTAGTACGACTTTGATTAGACCAGCTATCCCGGCGGCTGCTTCTAAATGACCGATGTTAGTTTTTACAGAACCTAATGTTAGGGGCTGATTTGGCGATCGCTTTTTGCCTAAGACGTTTGCCAAAGCTTCCACTTCTATGGGATCTCCCAATGCTGTCCCTGTGCCGTGGACTTCTACATAACTGACTTGTGCAGGTTCTACCCGACCATTAGCAAGGGCAGCGTTAATCAGTTTTTCCTGAGCTAATCCATTGGGAACTGTCAGTCCACTGCTACGACCATCATGATTAATTGCCGTTCCTCGAATCACAGCCAGGATGTTGTCATTATCTGCAATGGCATCGGTAAGACGTTTGAGTACTACTACCCCGCAACCTTCTCCCCGTCCATAGCCATTAGCTTCGGCATCAAAAGTTTTACAGTAACCATCGGGGGACAGAGCCTGCATTCTACAGAGAACAATGTTTAAATGCTCTGATAGCATTAGGTTTACTCCACCAGCTAAGGCAAGGCGGCACTCTCCTGTACGCAGGCTTTGACAAGCTAGGTGTACTGCTACTAAGGATGACGAACAGGCTGTATCTACAGCTAAGGTAGGCCCCTGCAAACCCAGAAAGTAAGATAAGCGACCCGCTGCAATGCTGGCAGTGTTGCCTGTAAAAGTATAAGCGTTCAGGTTAACGGCATCGCCGGACATCAGCTGAAGTTGTTTGTAGTCATCGCTATTTATTCCTACAAACACACCACTACTGCTGTTATGCAGTTTATCTGGTGCTTGAGCTGAATTCTCCAGAGCTTGCCAACTCACCTCCAGTAACAGCCGTTGCTGAGGGTCTAAACTGACAACTTCACGGGGGGCAATTCCAAAAAAGGAAGCATCAAACTCATCTACCTGTTCCAAAAATCCCCCTCGACGGGTATAAATCTTACCCGCAGTTGTAGGATTTGGATCGTAATGGATATTTAAATCCCACCTATTTGATGGTACTTCCTTAATAGCATCTACTCCATCTCTGCATAATTGCCAGAAGGATTCTAAATTGGCTGCTTCAGGAAATCGACACGCCATACCAACGATCGCGATTGGCTCAGTTTGCCTTCGTTCCATAGCCTCAAGCTTAGATTGCATTTCTTCTAATTTGAGAAATGCTTGTTTCAGTGGAGATAAATGTGAGAAGCGTTCTGAAATTTGATCCATCTTAAGTTTGCTGCTAATTATTAATACAAATAAAGTTATTTTTAAATTTATATGATTTACACTAAGTATCTTAATTTATCAAAGTTTATCTATTTTAAATAGATTGCAACTTTTTGAGCAATAATGCTTCCATTTCTTCTTCGGAAAAGTCTTCTAGCATGTTAGCAGTTACCTCCAAATTATTTTTATTGTGATGCAATAAATTATCAGATTTTACTGAAGCAGAAAACACTTCTTTGGCAAAATATTCAGCTAGAGCCTCAATGGTTGGATAATTAAAAGCCACAGTTGCAGAAAGAGAATGTCCGAGACTAGTTTTTAATCTATCTCTTAATTGCACAACCATTAAAGAATCCATACCCATTGCAAAAAAGCCGATTTTTGTATCTGGTAGTTGTCCAGAACTCAAACCCAAAATTTTTGCGATTTCTGTTTGAATATGGGTAATTAAAAAAGTCAAGCGATCATTTTCTGAAATTAGCTGCAACTGTGATAATTCAGAAACTTGTTGTTGTTGGGAAGCGGATTCTAGCTCCTGGGGAACGATTTCTTGTACTGTGGGCAGAGGATGTGTTTCCTTAAACCAATATCGTTGTTCTTGCCAAGGGTATGAGGGTGGACGAACATACCGTCCTGGAGTTGGATAGAGTTGGAACCAGTTAACTGGTAGTCCTAGTGTGTAAAGTTGTCCAAGAGATTTCAGCATCTCTGTGCGATCGCCTTGATTAGAACGCAGGGAAGGAAGCGCGATCACTTTTTTCTCTGGGACGCACTGAATAATTGATTGAGAAAGAACTGGATGAGGTGCAATCTCAACAAAGATGTCATACCCCTCGTTAGCGATCGCGCCGATTGCTTGTGCAAAACGCACTGGTTCTTTGATGTTCCGACTCCAGTAGTTAGCATTAAAGTCGCCAATTTTGTAGGCACTTCCTGTCACTGTTGAGAAGATAGGAGTTGATGGCTCTTTAGGTTTAATTTCCTGGAGAACAAAGGTTAATTCCTCCTGAAAAGGAGTTTTCCCCTGACCAGTCGCTTGTTGCATCAGTCGGCTGCGATGAAAAACTATCTGCACGGCATCTGCAAGAGTCAGGATACCGGCTACATAAGCCGCAGCTACTTCTCCCAAACTATGACCTACGACTGCTTTGGGAATAATTCCCCAAGAACGCCATAAGGCGGCTAAAGCAACTTGAATGGTATAAATTGCCGGTTGTGCGTATGCTGTTTCCCCTAAACGAGACTCATCCTCTGGTTTTTGTATCTCCTCCAATACAGACCAATTGAGATAACGACGGAACTCGCGATCGCACTCTTGGCAGACAGCCTGGAACACACTTTCAGCAAGCAACTCCCGTCCCATAGTCGGCCATTGAGAACCTTGACTAGAAAACACAAAAACTACAGATGCATCTTGTCGCCGACGATTTTCCCAAATAAAGTCGCTAGTCCCATCTAAATTGTCTTGTGCAAACAAATTCAGGTATTGTTTTAATTCCTCGATGGATGCGATCGCTACAGCTAATCTGTGGTTAAGATGACTCCAGCGGCGGCTGGCACTGTAACAAAGGTCGTTAAGAGATATCTGATGCTCAGTTAATTGAATATATAGCTTTTTACTTAAATCTTTAAGTGCTGCTGGAGTTTGAGCTGAGAGTGGAAAAAGTTGAACTTGAGGCTGGCTAGTGAGTGAAGAATTCTGAGAATCTTCTATTTCTGCATGAAAATGTTGATTGTAAACATTATGCCAACGAATAGATTCTCCATGAGTGTATAACTGACCGAGAGATTGTAAGATCGCATATCGCTCGTCTTTGTCTCTGCGTAAGGACTCCAGCACTGTGCCTTCTCGATCGTAATGTTGCAAGATTTGTTTAATTGCTGGCGCTAGAATCGGATGCGGACTTACCTCTAAAAAAGTGTCAAAGCCTTTTGCTAACAAATAAGCTATAGCTTGAGAAAATAGTACTGGTTTTTTCAGCAAGCTTGCCCAGTAAGATACATCAAAGTGCTGTCCATCCAACGGCGTACCAGTCAATGTTGAAATCATCAAAGTTGCAGCTGGTTGAGGTTTGATATCCTGAAGAACTTCCAATAGAGAAACTTCTAGAGATTCCATCTGTGGAGTATGAACGGCAATATTCGTCTTGACTAGGCGGCCAAAAATATTATCGCGTCGCAGTTGGGCTAATAATGTTTCTAGTGCTGCTTGGTTGCCTGAAAGTACAGTTGAAATAGGACTGTTGTCAATAGCTGGGTAAACACTGCCTTCATAAGACAAGGTGACTGCTTTGGCTTTTTCCCAAGGAAGTCCTACAAGCGCCATCGCTCCAGAACCACTCTGAGTAACGGCGTTGTGGCTGAGATGATAAATAATCCGCACTGCATCAGATAGGTTGAGAATACCAGCCACATGAGCGGCTGCAACTTCTCCTATACTGTGACCGACAACAACATCAGGTTCAATACCCCAATGCTTCCACAAAGCTGCTAAAGCAACTTCAATGGCAAACAGAATCGGCCACATCACATCAATCTCATTCAACCGAGATTTTTCCTCAAACCAGACGGTGAGTTCTTCCAGCAAAGACCAATCTACATATTGCTGCATTAAGCGATCGCACTGTTCTAGAGTCGCCCTAAATACAGGTTCGCTCTCTAACAGCTGCTTGCTCATGCCGAACCATTGAGATCCTTGTCCCGAAAACACAAATACAATCGGGCGATCGCGAATTTCAGTACTTTTGTACAATCCCGTACAATTTTTTCCTTGAAGAAAATTTTCTAGATATTCTGTGGCTGTGGTGTGGGAATCAACAATCATAGCTAGTTTGTGGCTACCGTCAAGCTGATGACCAGTTATGAGTTCCTTTAGTCCCAATTCAGGAGTTTGTAATTTAACTTTTAATTCCTGGCAGAGAGACTGAAGTGTTTCTTCACTATTTGCCGCCAGAGGAACTAGTAAGGGAAAACGAGAATGCCGTGATGAGACATTGAGCAATTCTTGAACTACAACATGGCAGTTAGTTCCTCCAAAACCAAAGGAACTTACTCCAGCCAAAGCTGGCTCTTCTGGATAAGGCCAGCTAGTTAAAGAGGTTTGTACTTGTAGATGTAGTTCGTCAAAAGGAATTTCGGGATTGGGTTGGTGAAAATGAAGGTTAGATGGAATTTGGCGGTGTTGAATTGCTAGAACAACTTTGATGAGTCCAGCTATACCCGCAGCTGCTTCGAGGTGTCCGATGTTGGTTTTGACAGAACCCAAAATTAACGGACGATCTACAGGGCGATCGCTACTCAAAACTGCGCCTAGCGCTTTAGCCTCTATGGGATCTCCCAGTTTTGTCCCAGTACCGTGGGCTTCAATATAATGTACCTGATTGGGGTTAATACCAGCTTGCTCGTATGCATCTTGCAATAAAGCTTCTTGAGCTTTGGGATTGGGAGCAGTCAAACCATTACTGAAACCATCGTTGTTAACTGCACTACCCCTAATTACACAATAGATGGGATCGCCCGCAGCTAATGCTAAGGAAAGAGGTTTGAGGACAACTATCCCTGCACCTTCACCTCGAACGTAACCGTCGGCATTAGCGTCAAAAGTTTTACAGCGGCCTTCAGCAGATAAACCCCCAAACTTGGACATAACTGAGGTACTATTAGGGCTAATCGTTAAGTTGACACCCCCAGCCAGTGCAAGGGTAGATTCCCCTGAGCGTAAACTTTGACAAGCTAGGTGAACAGCTACCAAGGAGGATGAACAAGCTGTATTTACCGTTAGACTTGCTCCTTGGAAACCAAATATATAGGAAATGCGATTAGCAATGATGCTTAAATCTTGACCAGTGGCCGTATGCTGAGCAATTAACCCTGTCTGTCTGATGAGATTTGCATAGTCAGCCCACATGGCTCCTACAAAAACACTGGTACGACTTCCTCTGAGGGTTTCAACTGGCAGTCCGGCATCTGCTAATGTTTCCCAAGATAGTTTCAACATCAAACGCTGTTGGGGATCGATCTGAATGGCTTCCCTTGGAGAAATGCCGAAGAAATCGGGATCGAACTTGTCAATTTCGTCTAGAAAGCCACCCCAACGGGTACCGATCTCGTCATCGTAGAAAGTATCTTTGCGCCAACGTTCAGCAGGCACCTCGCTGATGGTATCTACTCCATCCTTGAGCAACTGCCAAAAGGCGGTGGTGTTTTGAACGCGGGGAAAGCGGCAGGCAATACCAATAATTGCGATTGGTTCAGTTGTTAATTTCTGAGATTTGCGGGTATTGTGAGTGCCAACTAGCTGGCGATTTGGAGTCCCTGCAAGATAACTAGCCAAGGCTCTAATATTGGGATACTCCCAGATGAGAGTAGGAGACAACTGACACCCTAACTCAGTAGCTAAGTTTTCAATCAGATTAGTTGCTCTAACTGAATCAAGTCCATAGTCACTAAAGCGACTCTCAAGGTCGATATATTGGGGAGTAGTTTCCAGTAGAGATGCCAACTGCAAAACTAACCAACCTTGAATGGCTTGTAAACTTTTCTCAACCATACATTTTGTAGCTTTGGAATCAAAAGACGCTTGAGAAATGCTGCTTTCAACTGTTTGTCAAGTGAAAATGCTTTCTTCACGCCTTCGATTTATTTAAATTAGTGAATTCTTCACGCAGTTGCTGAAGTTAGTTCCAATACTTCTTTTCAGTCAATGCTGACTATGCCAATACCGAAAGCTGGCCCGTGGGGAGCTGTCTTGCTAGAAGCGAACTACCAATTTAGGCTCTCGCGATCGCATGTTCAACGAATCTAGCCTCTTCATTGCAGTTCTATACTTGCATCACATGGTTGCACTTTCTGATTTTGATTTGGCTGCGATCGCGCAAAGCGCTAAACTCTAAGGGGCGATCGCTAACTTGACTGTATCGCAGATTTGAGTCAGCGACATATCCTGACAGGTTTCTAGCTTCATCCCGATTCCTAACTGGGGTTTCAATTGAAGAACAGTTAGGGGAAACTTCTTTATGAGCGCCCTCTTTTTGTTGACACATATTACGGCTCAAGCTTTAAGATACACTCTGGGAACACACTCTATGAACTTTTGATAGCGGCTGCCTGTGGCATATTCGACTCTTCATCAGGCATTGGTGACTTGTTAATGCCTTGATTGGAATAAGTCTTAGAATTGCCTGATACCAAGCAATAGCAAAGTAGAAAGACAAATTTAGATGAGTATATTGCAACTTATTTTCAATTAATCTCAACTTAACTCTAATAGGAAACAGTTGCATTTAGCAATAGAGCATTTATAAAAAATCAATATCGATATATTTAAATGTTATTTATTTTGCTTATCATGTAACATGTGTTATCTCAAATATAACTGTTTGATGATATTTTTTTTACTGACGTAACTAGAAAATCAGAGTATTCTAAAATTTTAAGTACAAAACTCTTAAAGTACTCATTTAAAAGCATTTTTGACTAAAATTTTTTACTTTAAGTCATAAAAAGAACATAATTTGTTATTTAGATCGCTGAAATTATTCATTTTTCGATGAATTTCTGACAAAAAATAATTAAGTATCCTCAATAAAACTGGCTTGTTTGTAAAACTTGTTTGCAATAAAATCATTTAACTTGCAAAGTTAACACTAATAACTTTCAATTATTTGAAGTCGTGTCATTAACTAAAAGCGAATGACACGATGGAGCATGAGGAAAATAATGAAACCAGAGCAATTCGTTCACAGCTTTTTGTTCACTGTCTCAGTTGTCATGTTAATTGCAACTCCTGCCCAAGGAGAGCAGATACCAGGGAAAGATGTAAAATCCTCTTTTTCGCATACTGAAACTGGTGAGAGTTCCAATCAAGCATTACCCCTACTCTCTAAAAGCCAAGCTGTAGAACCGATTAGAAAAATTCGGCACCTGAATGAGATAACTCAACCGCTGACCAATGCCCAAATGTTGGTGCAGTCGTCCACACTTAGCCAAGCAGGTTCATCAGCAGTTATAGAAGTCACTGGAGTCCAGGTTAATCTTACTGATAAAGGTGTAGAGATAACTTTAGAAACTTCTTCAGGAGATAAGTTACAAGTATTGGGGAAAAGCGAAGGTAATGTATATATCGCCGACATTCCCAATGCTCAACTGCGTCTAGCTGAAGGTAATGCATTCCGCCAGGAAAAACCAGTTGCAGGAGTTACTGAAATCACGGTTAGTAACCAAGATGCGAACACTATCCGGGTAACGGTAAGAGGTGAGGCGGGTTTGCCACAAGTCGAATTGTTTGACAGTGACGAGGGTTTAATTTTTGGCTTTATAACAGTACCATCTTCTACTCCTTCTACACAAGAAGCAGGAACAGCACAAACACCTGAAACACAGCCACAACAAGAACCAGAAACTGCACAAACACCTCCATCTCAACAACCATCAGAAGGTGAAACTCAACCACAACAATCAGAGGACGAAACTCAACCAGAACAACCAGCCGCTGAGACTGATGAGCCAATTGAACTAGTGGTGACGGGTGAGCAAGATGGATATACCGCACCCAACGCTACCACTGGTACTAGAACCGACACCCGCATCTTCGATATTCCTCAATCAGTTCAAGTTGTGCCTGAAAAGGTGATTGAGGATCAACAAGTGATTCGGTTGGACGAGGCATTAAACAACGTCAGCAATGTTATTTCTGGCGGTTTTGATACTGGCTCAGAAGCTAGATACACTATTCGGGGTTTTGATAATGCTCCTGTCTTGATTGATGGCTTTAGGCAATACGATTTTCAAGAGGTTCCAGAAACAGCAAATATAGAGCGTATCGAAGTTCTCAAAGGCCCGGCTTCAGTTCTGTATGGAGAAATTCAGCCGGGTGGGATAATTAATGTTGTTACCAAAAAGCCTTTGTCAGAACCTTTTTATGAGGCAGAGTTACAGTTTGGTAATTATAGTTTGATTCGACCGCGGATCGATCTTTCTGGGCCGTTGAGTACGGACGGAAAAGAGTTTTATCGATTGAATCTGGCGTATCTCAATAGTGATGGTTTTCGAGATTTTGACCAGAATTTCGAGCAATTCTTTCTCGCACCTGCTTTAACTTGGAAATTCAGCGATCGCACAAATCTAACTGTTGATTTGCAGTATTCATACCGCAGACGACCGCAAGATAATGGTTTGGTTGCTGTTGGGGATAAAGTCATCGATTTGCCTCGCGATCGCGTTCTCAATGAGCCAGACGATTATATTGAGCGTAATTTCGTCAATACCGGATATAGTTTAGAACATCGTTTTAACGATAACTGGACAATACGCAATGCCTTTCGATATGTAACAAGTAATGTCTTTAGCGATCGATTGACGATTCCAATTGCCTTTGATGAGGCCACTGGCGATCTCACTCGTGTTTATGCTTATGATGATTTTAATTCGGATGACTATTCCCTACAAACAAATGTAGTTGGTAAATTTGCTACAGGTTCGGTGAAGCATACTCTGTTGTTTGGTATTGATTTAAATCGAAACAATTCCACTAGTTATGCTAGAGCGAACTTCTCTAACCCAGTATCAATTAATGTCTTCGATCCGGTTTACGACAGTTCTCCAAGACCCGATCTCAACGATCTGCTTTTCGATAGTAAATCTACAACAGGCAGGTTGGGTATTTATCTTCAAGATGAGATTGCTTTTTTTGACAATTTCAAATTATTAGCAGGTTTGCGTTATGAAACCGTAAATCAAAAAGTACAAAACGAGCCAGCATTTTTTAATTCTGGTGATGACACCAGTCAATTCAATGATGCTTGGACTCCGCGCATCGGAATTGTTTATCAACCGATTAAACAAGTTTCTCTTTACGCTAGCTATTCGCAATCATTTAATCCTAACGTTGATAATTTCAGTGCCGATGGAGGGCTGCTCGAACCAGAACGGGGTAGAGGTTACGAAATCGGAATTAAAACTGAATTACTAGAAGGTCGAATTTTTGCCAGTTTGGCATATTTTGACATTACCAAAACGAATGTTGCTACAGAAGATCCAAATTTTCCTGGGTTAGGCTTTTCAGTGGTAACAGGCGAGCAGCAAAGTAAAGGATTTGAATTCGATATTAGCGGGCAAATTTTACCAGGATGGAATATTATTGCCTCCTATGCATACACAGATGCCGAAGTCACAGATGACACTGATCGATCTATTGTTGGCAATACATTTATAGGTGTTCCCAAAAATAGCGCTAGTTTGTGGACGACCTATGAGTTACAAAGTGGTAGTTTGCAAGGTTTAGGGTTTGGGGTGGGATTTAATTTTGTCGGCGAACGCAAAGGAGACTTGCAAAACACTTTTAACTTAGACAGCTACTTTCTCACCAATGCAGCTATCTTTTACCGCCGAGACAATTGGCGTTTTGCCCTCAACTTCAAGAATATTTTTGATGTCAATCATATCACTGGTGTGCCTTTCAGCAGAATCAGCGGTATTTACCCAGGGGAGCCTTTTACTGTGATTGGTTCAATTTCAGTGCAATTTTAGCCAAAACTCTCCCCCAGCAAAAAGTTGCACTCAACATTACAGGACTTTGTCTATTGTGATCAGTACTAAAAGCCTAAACAAACTTGTGTTGCTCGGTAGTTTGTATCTATCACAGTTCATGCCATTTTGGTTTTTATACCAGGCTCTACCTGTGTTTATGCGTCAAAAGGGACTTTCTCTAGAAGCGATTAGTTTACTGCCATTGCTTTCTCTTCCCATCACGTTAAAATTTCTTTGGTCGCCCTTGATTGACCGCTATGGATTTACGCGCTGGGGACACTATCGCTTCTGGATTATTTGTTTTCAACTGCTGATTGCTTGCATCACAGCTGTTAGTGCTTGGCTCGATGTTGAACGCAACTTTAGTGCGTTGCTGGTCTGTATGACAATCATCTGTTTATCTAGTGCCAGCCAAGATATTGCTACCGATGCCCTTGCTGTGGGGTTACTAGAACCTCATGAACGAGGTTTGGGGAATGCAGTGCAAAGTGCAGGTGGATCTCTTGGTGCAGCTATTGGTGGAGGAGGAATGCTAATTTTGCTGAATTATTGGGGGTGGACAGCCAGTCTGCAAATTTTGGCAGTGATGATGTTTGTCGCACTGATACCACTTTTTTGGCATCAAGAGGAGGTAAAGAACAAACAAATTGCATTAGATAGTCTTACAGATGAGCGAGACACGAATTTCACAGATCGGGTATCTGCTTCATCTACATCTGTGACAAAGTCTATTCCCAACCGTAGTACCAACTTTCCACTCCCTATTTCTTACTTGAAGACATTCATCAACTTTTGCAGTAGCCCAGGTATGGGTAACTGGTTGCTACTGTTACTGTTGTATTCAGCAAGCAGTAGTATGGCAGCTACGATGTTTCGTCCTTTGCTAGTAGATATTGGGCTTTCTTTAGCAGATATTGGTTGGCTGATGGGAATTGTAAATACTGTTGCTGCCATACTTGGCGGGATTATCGCAGGTTTTCTGATTGCCCCTTGGGGAAGAAAGCGATCGCTAACTATATTTAGTTTACTGTGGGCGATGAGTATGACTGCTTATCTTCTTCCGGCATTTGGTGTGACTAGTTTATCTACTCTTTATCTGGTGGTAATCGGCACAGAGTTTGCTGGTGGAATGATTGGCACAACTACATTCACCATCATGATGGATAAAGCCAGTCCAGAATCGCCCGGTACTGATTATACTATCCAAACATCAGTCGGTGTCTTTGGTAGTATTGCTGGAGCTGCACTCAGTGGTGTTTTTGCCCAGGCAACTGGTTATAGGGGAGTCTTTGCAATCAGTTTGGCGATCGCCATAATTAGCGTTTTAATGATTTCCGAAGTCTTTAACATCAGAAGACAACCAAGAGGTTAAAGTAGTTATTTTAGGCTTTGTTGCATGAAAGGAAAAAAGGACACACCAATCAGAAGTAAGGATAGGAATTAGTCTTCGACTTTATAAGAGTCGGGCTTACCTAACTGGATCATGCGATTCAGCGCGGCACATTGTAAGAATAACTCAACAGCCTGATTATCACGCAAAGCGTCGTCTCAACTTACCACCAAAGATGATTTTGAGTCGAAAGATAGCAGTTTCGGACAACGAACGGCGATGATACCCGCTTTCTTGTTTCCACTGCTTACGTCCTACTTGGTTACAGTAGCGCAGGTTTTCATTTCTAGGATGAGGCTTTAGTTTACTGTGTGGATGTTGTTGGATTTTGGCGTTGCTACGCGGTGGAATTGTGGCTTTCGCCCCGCGTTGTGAAATGGTGTCGTAACAGGCTTTTGTGTCATAGCCACCATCACCTCCTCCTTGCTCTATCGGTTGCTCAATCTGCTCCAATATGTCAGGCAGTACCTCGCAATCAGCTATATCATTAGTAGTCACCACCGCACCCAGAATTTCGCCACTGCCCTCATCAACTCCTAAATGCAACTTGCGCTCCTTTCGCCGTTTACCAACCCCATGTGTGCGAACTTTCCACTCGCCTTCACCATAGACTTTGACACCAGTTGAATCCACTACTACATGAACAGCTTTGTCCTTTGGCACTACTGGCAGTTCTACCGATAAAAAAGCTTAAACGTCTCGATAGGGTAGAGTGATCTGGCACTGCTAGTTCAATCCCCATGAGCATGAATAGCGATTCCAAAAACCCCTCGGCTTGCCGTCCTGGTAAATGAAACACCGATTGAATTGTTCCCATAGTGGCGATTGCCACATTAGAGTAATAATTCGATGCTCCCTTTCTCCCCGTTTTCTGCTGATTGCGCCACTGCTCGATGACTTCTTCATTCACCCAGAAAGTTATACTGCCTCGTTGCTTTAGGGAAGCATCATAAGCGTTCCAATTCTTAACTTTGTACTGGGCTTTCGTCTTCATCTTTGGGCTAGGTGGTTAGAAAACATAGGCGATAGGTAAAATTTACCATTTTGCCTATTCACGCAACAACGCCACTTTTTTATCAAATTTATTGAGAAATATCAGAAAACTTTGTAGAGCAATAAACACTCTAATTTTTTTAATCTTGCATTTGTAAAAATCAGTTTACCAACCACGAATATGAGAATTAGTTAGAAAAAACTTATTATTTTAAAAGCTGAGTCACAATTGTGCAAGTATGTAGTTTTTATAAAAAGCTTGTTAAATAGCGTTTTTGTGAAAAGCTGTAAGAAGTGCAATATCTAAGGAGATCATCTCCATGACATCAAAGGATAGGAGAAAGACCTCACGGCGTAGTTTTCTGCAAGGAGTAGCTATTAGCACATCTGCTGTTACTGGCGCAGATTTACTAAAAAAAGAAGTGGCAGATGCTGCAAGTAAAGGTCACTGCCAGGCAATTCCTTCTCAAAGTACCGAATTTGATTTTACTGAGAAATCAGCAGCTCTACAGCCAGACAAGATTGTTAATAGTGCTTGCCAATTTTGCAATTCCCTGTGTCGTCTGAAAGTTTATGTCAAAGACGGACGAATCATAAATGTGTTAGGTGAACCGGATGACCCAGTACAGGCTGGTGGCTTTTGTATTAAGGGGCCGATGATGACTGAGCTAGTCTACAATCGGTTTCGGCTGAAATACCCCATGAAACGGGTTGCAGGAGAGAAAGGTTCACCAGATTCACAATTTGAGCAGATTTCTTGGGATGAAGCTCTTTCAATTATCGCCAGCAAGTTATTAGCGCTCAGAGATGCAGGAGAAGCCAGAGCGATCGCTAACAAAACCTCTGGTAGATTACCACGGGGTACAGGTTCTTTGGTTGGACGTTATTTCAATTTGTTGGGCAGTCCCAACGATACTGATGTCGGGCCTGTATGCAACGACGCTGGTGGCAGTGCCTTAGCCTGGACATTTGGGTTAGGTAATTTTACCAACGGTTACGGAATTGATGGTGCGACTAAAAAAGAAGACCTAGGATCGGCTAAATTCTTACTGTTTTTGGGTACGAATCAAGCAGAAACCCATCCTGTTACTTTTGCTCACCTTTTGAGAAGCCGAGCGAAAACTTACCAGTTGGGCCGGATTATTTTGCTGAATCTATCATCTCAGGTCAACCTTATCGGCTCAAAGCGATCGTTACTCAAGGCAATCCTCTGCTGGCTTGTTCCAACACAGCTAAAGTACAACAGGCTTACCGCGAATTAGAATTTTATGTTTACACGGGATTATTTATGGAGGAATCGGCTTATTATGCCGATATCATCTTGCCTATCACCAGTGGTTTTGAGATGGAAACTGTGTATATGCGACGAGATGACAGGGCTATTCGTTGGCAACAACAAGTAGTTCCCCCTGTGGGTGAATCGAAACCAGATTGGCACATTTGGATTGAATTAGCACACGCCACAGCGAAATTAGACAAACGTAATCCACCACAATACTGGCAGGACAACTTTCCTGCTTCTTGGAAAGACTACCGTCATCTGTGGGCGACTTTTGTAGCAAACACTCCAGGGATGGCTGGTATGACTCAACAAAGGCTGAGTGAGCGAAGCGAACCCTTACGTTGGCCTTGTCCAACAGTAGAGCATCCCGGTGTCAGCACACTTTATCTGGATCATCCTTCTTAGTATCAAGCCGCAGAGTCTCTCAAAGTTGATAATATTGGTTAAGCGATTCCTAACTCCCAGTGGAAAAGTGGAAATCTACACTTCACAGTTGCAAAAACAGCTAGCCAAAGCTGGACACTCTGCCTTACCTATTTTCTATACCCATCCGGAAGTCACAGGTAAAAATCCTACGCTTGAGTATGTAGCAGAACTAGTAAAAAATCCGGTGAATCCCCACGCACTCACTCACAATGTTAAGTTAGGAAAACTTTCTACTAGTGAAGTACATAAACAATACCCACTAATGGGGACAACTGGCAGATCTAGTGTAGTTCATTTTCATTCCGTCACCCACTGGACTTACACAGGGAAGCAAAAAAATGGTGTTCGCTTAATACAAATCCACCCCAAAACCGCTCAAACTGCTGGTCTTAAAAATGGCGATGAGATTATTGTTGAAAGTCCCAGAGGGTCAATCAAAGGAACAGCATTGCTTTGGGAAGGAATTCGAGAAGACACTATTTTTGTGCCTAATTGGTTTGGCTTCCAACAGAAAATAGCTGAAGATGTGGGAACTCCATATTATGAAGCAGCTAATATCTTAATAGATCAAAAGTACTATGACAATCTTTCAGGACAGCAAGCTTTTAAATGTTTTGCGTGCCGGGTAAAAAAAGCATAGTGGTATTTTACTAACCTTAAGATTTTGAAAAACCAAGGCAACTAAGCCAAGAAGGAATTCAGCTAGTTCAGAATATCATTAGAAACCTAAATATTCTCTAAGAATTCCAGAGGCGATCGCGTTTTTCAAACAACCTCTAAACTCCAACCTCTATCTAGCAGTACTTATTTAAGTATTAGTACTGTAATGATTAGCTATATAGCTTCAATTCCTAGCAGAGCAATTATTTTTAAGGTTTAAATTTAGACTTGGTATAGTTAAAATTCAAATTTGTCTTTGTCTAGATTGGATGTATGTGGAATTTTGAGTCAGCTTATTTAGTTAGTTAGTGAAGTGGCTATTGAACAGTTGGATATAGGAGAGGTCTATTTGCTCCTACAAGAAGATGGGGTATTTTTGTTTTCATCCATTGTCCGCTAGCTAATTGTGAATAAATATTATTGCAATATTAATAATTTCTTAAGCCATCATTAAACTCGATTTGGTAATTAATGTTATTAACCACTAGATAGTTAGTATCTAAGTTTTTTCTTCTCTTTTATTGTAGAAATCTCAACAATGATTTTTATGGAGCGCGTACATTTCCAGCGCTTGCTATCCACTACAGCAAAGCGGCGACGCTTTCTGCTCGGTGTCGGTACATTGACCGCAAGCGCCATTGCCAGTCTTTGGACTCATAAAGTTGTTGCACAGCCAAGATTGTCTGCGTATCCCTTCAGCCTTGGTGTTGCTTCTGGCGATCCTTTACCAGATAGTGTAGTGCTATGGACGCGGCTGGCTCCAGATCCGTTAAATGGCGGTGGTATGCCGCAGGTAAATGTGCCAGTACAGTGGCAAGTTGCTTTGGACGAAAACATGAGAAAAGTTGTGCTACAGGGTATGGCAATGGCAACCCCCGAATTAGCACATTCTGTTCATGTGGATGTAAGTGGTTTACAGCCTAATCGTTGGTATTGGTATCAGTTCAAAGTAGGTAATGAAGTTAGTCCCATTGGACGTACCCGTACCGCTCCAGCGATTGGCACTAGGTTGAATCAGCTCAACTTTGCGTTTGTCACTTGTCAAAAATGGGAGGATGGTTATTATTCTGCTTATCGTCACCTAGCTGAAGAAGATTTAGATTTGGTTTTTCACTTGGGTGACTACATTTACGAATACGGCATCCCTGCCACAGGCGGTGTACGCAACGTATCTTTACCTGAAGAGTTTAGGAAAGAAACGAATACGCTTGAGCAATACCGCCTTCGATATGCTTTATATAAAACTGACCCGGATTTACAAAAAGCTCACGCCTTATTTCCCTTTACAGTCACCTGGGACGACCACGAAGTTGAAAATGACTATACCGATGAGATTTCGGAAAACAACGATCCAGTCAAAAAGTTTCTCAAAAGGCGTGCAGTTGCTTATCAAGCTTATTATGAGCATATGCCACTGCGGGAATTTTCCCTACCACAGGGGCCAGATATGCAACTCTACCGTCGGCTGACCTTCGGTAATCTGGCTGAGTTTAGCGTACTCGATACCCGCCAGTACCGCAGCGATCAGCCATGCGGTGACGGTGAAACACCCCGTTGCCCAGCAGCGCTAGATCCATTTAAAACCATGCTCGGTACTCAGCAGGAGCGCTGGCTGCTGGATGGTCTTGACCGTTCTCAAGCACGTTGGAACATACTTGCCCAACAAGTACTGATGGCAGAGCTAGATCATCAAATCGGACCAGGCGAAATCTTTTGGAACGACTCTTGGGATGGATATCCCCTTGCACGTAGCCGTGTTTTAAGTCACATTGCTAGCCGCAGGATTTCTAATCCAGTGGTGATTACTGGGGATTGGCACTCTACATTTGTTAATGACCTGAAGCTGGACTTTAAGGCTTCTAACTCTCCAACAGTGGCTACAGAGTTTGTGACTCCTTCGATTACTAGTAATGGTGATGCAAATGTCTACGGCCCTTACTATGGCCCGAAGATTCCAGAAAACCCACACATTAAGTTCTTTGATGGCGATCGCCGAGGCTACTTCCGAGTCAACCTTAACTATGAGCGTTGGCAGACTGACCTGCGTATTGTTACAACTGTGAGTCGTCCGGATGCACCTGTATACACTTTTGCTTCGTTTGTTGTTGAGAATGGTTATCCAGGTGTCCAAAGTGTATAAGGAGGCAAAGGGCATCGCTGCAAGTGTGATGAAACTTAGATTCTAGTTTAGAGGATGTTTTAAAAGTCAAAAAGACAAACTTACCCTTCATCTCAAGGTTAAAGTGATTACCTTCATTGGTCATTGCGATCGCTCAAATCCCATCACAATTTACGCGGCATTCCTCTCACGCTTCCTCCGGCAAGCGTAAGGCTCCTGCCTGATTAAGCTGAGTCATTACCAATTCTTAAATATTGGCTTTTATGCTGAACCTTGTTTATGAGTAAAGGTAAGAGTAGATGAGTTTCAAAAAATTTTTTCTTGTTGCTCTCGGGCTACTTGTAGCAATAGTAATTGGTATTATTACAGACACAAAAATAATTGCTCAATCTGCTACTGATTTGGCTTTAGCTTTATATCATGCTCCTATCCACTATCAAGACACAGATAGCACTAAATATAGTGGAGACTACATTACGCGATTTGATTATGATAGCGATTGGCGAGCTACAAATAACTGGGATAACCTTGGACAATTTCCTCAAGTTGCTCATGCTTACTATTCTGTAGCTGAAACTTGTACTCATTGGTTCATTACATATTCGTTTTTCCATCCTCAAGACTGGACTGATATTCCTTTCGATCAAGAACACGAGAATGATTTAGAAGGTTTACTGGCAATTGTCCGTAAGGATGGTTCAGCTTTTGGTAAATTAGAAGGTGTTGTAACTGTATTTCATCGAGATTTCTACTCTTACACTCCAACTGGTAGTCCTTTACGAAATGGTGCAGAAAGTATTGATGGCACACTGACGATGAATAGTTACAGTGGTTCACTGCACCCATTAACAACTCAAGAAGCTAAAGGTCATGGAATAAAAGCTTGGCCTAATGCTGGAAATTTTAAAGGTGCTAGCAGTGAAGATGGGATTATTTACTATCCTTCTGGAACTACAGCAGAACTTCCTACTTCGGGGAACGATCGCTCTGTGCAGTATCAATTGCTTGATGTGTTTGCTGCGAATGGAATCTGGCAGCACCAATTAAATGAAGCCTCTTTATCAAGTTCTTCTCTTTTGACTTTCGCCCTTTGGGGAACTTTTAAGGGAGATTCTAGTGGTGGTTGTGGTGCTGGTACGCCCACTTGCAGTACAAATTCTGCTAATGCCCCTTGGGGTTGGGATGATGACAACGATGGTGCAGTATATAAAGGTGAAATGGCTTTAGACCCTGCGAAACTAACTGATGTTTATTTTGATGGGCTTGGGACTTTTGATACCACATACATCCGCAACCAATTTATTCAAGGGTTGAAAGACAGAGGATATAATTCTACAAATCTTCCTCAAGGTTGGCCTACTCAAATTAATCTTAATTCTCTGATTGGCAAGCTCAAAAACCAATGTTGATAACCATAAATAAATTTGATGACTGACGAGATTACCGAAAAACTTAAACAAGCCTCCAATGGTTTGTTAATGCTCAGTGAATCAGCGTATCCTTTTGAAATTTTTTTGTGGTCTAATCAAGGGCAAGAACCTTTGACAAATGAAAAACTTCTCCAGTTAACAGGACATCCTCAAGAAACATCAGTTGAAGAAGTAGAACTAGATTATTTGTTTCGCAACTGTGCTGTAGAAAAAGAATGGCATGATGAAATACAGAAACAAAATGTGCAAAAGTATCAATTACTTATCAAAACATTAAAAGATAATTTGACTGATATTCAGGTTTATCGGGTAGGCACGATAAGTATTAATGTCTATATTGTTGGTAAAACTCCATCAAGAGATTTAGCTGGAATTTCTACAAAAGTTGTAGAAACTTAATCAATCATTAGCCTGTCTATAATTTACAGACAGGCTTTAAGTTATAAGTGAGCTAACTATGCTTACAAACTGTCAACTCTAGACTCAATTGTACTTTGAATAGATGTAGAGACATTAGAGAGCAAATTGTAACCAGTGTTCACTTCGATAGAGTCAACACTAACTCTGTAGTCTCTCCAATTTGCATTTCTAATACCTTGTGTATTAGGTATGTTTACAGCGATTACTCTTGTGCTAGTAGTTACGCTACTAGCTCCAGAATTTGGTCTATTTAAGACTACAATAACCTTCCAAGTTCTGGACGGGACAGTAACGTTACCATTAGCGATTGTAGTTCTTGTTCCATTTGACCCTGTTCCACCAGTGCCATAAGAACCCGAAATAATGTAGAGTTCTTTACCTTGATTGACCACTAAATCTCTACAATAACTTTCTAAATTCGCCCATACTCCCTGATTATTATCGGGTGCTTGGGGTATCATGTTTGTCATGAGAAAAGTGGCAGAGTTATTAGCAATCGTATTTGTTCTATCTGCCGAAGGGGCCATGTGCCCTCTGTCAAAGCCACTACCACTATAATCAGAAGAAGTAACTCGATAGCAGCCTGAAGGTAATGTAGTATCCGCACGAAAGTCATCTTGGCGAGGCGCACTTCCTAACCATGATGGGTTTAATTGCCAACTTACCCAATTTGATGTTCCTCTGTAGCAGTTATAAGAAACTGCATACTGAGGTTTGCTTAATAAATAATTACTGTAACTACTGCCAGCATTACTAGGATTCCCCATAGTCAAATGAACACTTGAGGTTTGGGCAGTTAATGGCTTTTGTAAGTAATTAAGCAGAGTGAAAAATATTGCTGGTACGGCAATAGGTAGAATAGCCCCAAAAAGCTTAGACTTCTTCATTTGTTGTTATTTGTTGAAAAAAATACAGTTTTTTCTGTAATTAATACAGAAATTCAGGAAAAATTAGCGATTGAAATATAGCTCTGGTTTGATAAAAAGAGGTAAACAAGCTGTAAACAGAAGATTAACATTTAGTAATTATTTAAGTAGTTATATTAATGTGCTAAATAATATGAAAATCTAAGCCATTGCACGAGTGCAATAACACAGGGATAATTATTAATTTTTACTACTTACTTAATTGAGAATGAATATTATAAAAATATTTAAATTGAAGCTACGTAGTTTAAAATAATAATATTAAGGAAATTAACTAGCAAGCATACTAACAATAAATAATCCGAAAATCATTGATAATTATTATACGTAACCGTGCCACTCCAAAACAAATAGAACAAATGCTTGAGGAGTAGCCGCATTCTAGCCGGGGCGGTGAAATGCATTACTTTTGTGAACAAGCTTTTTTTGGATATGTCGGGATTGCTGTCAGAATCAGATGCGATCGCTTCCCCGTTGCAAAGTTTCCTCGCTTGAATTTAAAGATATACAATCTCCTTTATTCTCCACCTACATTACGTAGGTGGTTTTTGATTTTAGGGAGCCGGAACCGCTACTCGATTGCCTGGAACAATCTGTGGCTGATATGAAAATACCTCTCGGCTACGGGGATCGACACTCACCTTTATCCACTGTACGTCGTTGGTGCCGTTCCGAATGGCACTAAGAAAAGTGAAAACGCTTATCAATTAAGCAGTTTGTAATTGTTTTCGTAATTCATGGCGAGGTTTGGTCATTAAGGGGTAAATTTTGGGGCGACGTTTACGAACTCGTGGTTCACTACGACCTGGGCGTTCTGGAACAGCCTTATGAGCAATAACTTTTAACAAAGTGCGATAAATTCGGAGACGTTTTGTTGAAGTTGCTGCTAATAATTTGGGAATAAAGTTAATTAAATGGTGGCGAGTACCTTGCAACGATAGGCGTAATGGAGGAGTGGTGTAAGTAGTTCC
>LXQD01000019.1 GCA_003326215.1 Nostoc minutum NIES-26
CCCTCTAAGCCAAGATGCTCCCATCTATGCAATACTTCTCGTACTGTTTGTGCAGTCCAATGAAAATGAGCCGCTATTTTCTCTACATACCATCCATGTGCGCTCAATCTAATGACTTCTGCTCGATCTTTCACTTTCTGGGGTACATCTGCCGTTCTTAGGTGAAACAATGTTTTATCTTGTTCAGGAGTCAGAAATACCCTTAAACGGCTGCCCATATCCCTGTTACCTTGGTATACACATTCTACGTATTTACTTATCTTTACACAGTTTTGTTTTTTCGCCTTGTTCTACTTACTGCCGTCCATCCTGTTTTAAACTAGCCAGAATATGCTGCACAAACATTAAATCAGCTTTTTTCGTTTCCGGCGCAAACCCATAACTAAAACGGTTTTGATGCTGGAGTGCCGTACTATTATAATTTTGAGCAAAAGGCGAATTAGCAATTACAATATCAAACTGTTCTATTTTGCCATCTTTGACATTAGCAGGGGAAACTAAAATATCGCCAAATTCAATATGACCTTTAAAAATATTGTGCAGAATCAGATTCATATTACAAATAGAAACCACCGTACCATCATTATCCTGTCCGTGTAATTCCAGATTTTGCTCATTTCCCCCCTGTTCATTAACATACTGCACCGATTGAATTAACATTCCTCCAGAACCAGCAGTGGGGTCATAAATACTCATTTTTTCCTGTGGTTTTAATAACTGCACTATCAACCGCACCACAGAAGCAGGAGTATAAAACTGTCCGCCTTTTTTACCCGAACTATCAGCAAAGAATTTAATCAAATACTCATAAGCTGCACCTAATAAATCAGGAAATTCCAAGTTATCATTAATTAAAACAAACTTAGGATTATTAAAATGGTCAATCAATAAGCGTAAATCTAGGTCTTTTACCACTCGTTGATTATTGATTTCTCGATTAAAGTTAAGAAGTAATTTTTAGGTGGGATTTGAGGTAAAAATTCTAATTTACTCCTTTTTGGTACTTCACCATCTCCCCAAACGGCAAAAAACACCTTTGACACCAACCATCAATCTACAATGCAGGAACTTTAAACCTTGCTCTACAGTTGGGACATTCTGAAAATCAACTTAATTTGTGGCGATGTCTGCGACGGGCTTCGCCTACGCATCCCTGCGTTACCTTAAACTGCCACTGAATCTTGTGACATGGTAACTCAGTATAACAAGCAGCACATAACCGAATAGGCTCCATTTTCATCCCCACCCCAGCAGGTGCTTGATCTGCGCTAACTTATCGGCATCAACCCCACAACATTAGCCAATACCTCCAACTGCTGGCGAGAAGAAGGAGGATTAAAACGAAACTTTTCCCATCAGGCGATCGCCTCATTTTCCTTTTCCTTGATTTAGCGAAATAGTTCCATCCGCCTGCGCTTGTCTAATCGCTCGTTTGAGAATTAACACCGCCATTTGCGATAAAGAACGCTCCTCTGCATCCGCCAGTTGTTGCAGAGCCTCTTTGTCTTCTTCTTCCATGTAAATACTCAGTGTTACTTTCCCCATGTGACTATCATCAGCTTTTCTATGTATTTTTATATTAAATCACTAAAAACAAATAAACATAAATATAATTACACAGAATTTATGTATAATTTTCCGAATACAGCAAAGACACCCCGCTTTTTATACGGCGCTCAATTGCGTTGGATTGGTTCTGATACCGATTGGGGAATTGCGATCGGCAGATTTTACAGCTTTGCTCCCCATCTTTGCTACTGGACTTGGTGCTACCTGATTTGGTTGAGCAAAGACAGTGCCAGTGCTGCTTGGATATCTGCCGATATTGCCTGGGAAGAAGATTTAGAACCACTGGAAGGGTCGCCGCTATGACTAATCCGCGTCCTTTACAGGTACGAGAGCAAAATTTGATTGATCTATACAGCCATTGTCAACTAGGAATGACACCCAAGAATTTTTATACCAAATAGGATGTCAATCATGAGGCGATCGCTTGCACTTATAGAGTAGGACAGATTGGCAAAGCGATCGCACCATTCTTGTATCGCCTTAAGGCTTACTTCGGTCGATCGCATACTCTGTGATAGGTCTGTATGTGAATCAGCAAAAGATGAAATTTCTCATAGACAATACTAATGTTATTTGCATATTTATTCTAAATCTCGTCCAGGTTTCAACATGGAGTTGACAATAATTCAGATGCGTCATTGCGACGTGAGGAAGCAATCTCAGTATCTTAGCAAAAAAGTACAGTTTTCAAAGTAGACGAAGTTTGTTAATGTCAAAGCTGAAATTGGAATTTTATATAATATTTTAACTGGTATAAGTTGAAAGAGTTATTTTATAACTCTTGAGATAGACAAACTTTACCCCAAGGGAACGAGGAAAATTAGTTCCAAAGATGTCGCAATAGTAATGTGATATTTGTCTAGAAATAATTTATTCCAATCAAGCCATGGAAAGCAAAGTACAACAACTGGGATATGAAAATCCTAGATCGCTAGATAACATGACAACAATTAAAGATTCCGAACCCGGAGAATTGTCAACATTATCAAGTAACAATAAACTGAATAAGCAAGTCTCAAAAATCAGTCAAAAAATTTCTGATTTTTCGGAGCAGCTACCGACATACATACTTAGTTTTTACGATGAGTACAAGCAGCTGATTATTAGCTTTACTTTACTTGTTGTCGTAGTGAATGCCCTCAAGATATTATTGGCAATTACAGGTGCAATCAGTGATATTCCATTGATTTCTCCAATTTTTGAGTTAATTGGATTTGGTTATGTAATCTGGTTTGCTTTTCGCTATTTTTTTAAATCTGACACTCGCCAAGAAGTAGTTGGAGAGATTGACTCACTTAAAAAGCAAATTGCGGATGAAAAAACCTGAAATGCTTCTGTATTGATGTTGGTGCAGCAATCGCAACATTTTGGAATTGATTGGATTGGGTGTGGCAAAGTAGATACAAAGCTAGGTAACAGCGATGTCTGTGCCAAACCGCTTTGCATCTACGCTCCACTGCTTGCTACACCCAAGTCAACATAGCGCTATGACTTGCCGTAATATTGCGGTTCAACACTCATACTTCACTCCTACCGTTTCCCTATTGCTGTCGCAGTCAATACTCCCAGCAACGAGATTCATTTTGAACATTCTAGGCTGTAAATTGAGTGCAAAGTGTATTTTGGGTGTAGTGGCAAAAATTGGCCAACGCAATAGTCCAGTACGCAGTTGTAGCTCCAATAACCCACATTAGTAGGATTTTCAAGATTCCTGGGGGTGTCGATGGACGAGGCGATCGCAGTTCCCTCCTTTGATGAATCCCCGCAAAAAACCAGCACAACCGCAGTAATATGCTAAATCTATTTTTGAAATTCTTTGATTCATATTCAAGCTTTGAATCAAGAGACTTCTAGAAAAGCTATTTCAAACTCTTTCCCTTGACGTATTTCACAATAAGGTTGGTAACATTCTGGACATTCGCAAAGCTCGTTAATTGGGTGAAATTCACTATTGCAATTCGAGCAGTAACAGACAAGAGGGACATGCTCGACTTGTAACTTAGCATCTTCAGCAATTGTTCCTTTTTTGGCAACATCAAAAGCAACCTCTAAAGAATCTGGCATTACACCAGACGCTTCACCAACTCGCATTTGTACTAAACGAATATGTTGAGCACGTCCGTCTTTAGCACGCACAATAGCACGGTCAAGAACACCTTGCATCATTCTAACTTCATGCATAATTATTTCCTCGCAGTTTTGATTAAATGCTTTATTTTCTCAAGTGCTGTTTCTATTTCTTGTTCAGCCGGAGGTGATAGACTCTCACCCAATTCAAAGTTCACCTCTAGCACTGTTACCCATCAAGCTTGTGAGGAATAAACGTAAAGGACTTGAATTAGAGCAAGAAGCGATCGCGAATCGCCTGTATGTCTTGTGATAATAGTGGAATCAGGTAAGAGCGATTTTACTTGGACATCATTGTTTTCTGAAGTCAAACAAGCATTCACAAAAATTACTAAATTACTATGCGTTACAGCCTCAGCAAGTTCGGGGGTCAGTTGATAAATTACTTAACGCATTAGCTACTCGTTGTCCAATGCTGTCATCACTGCATAAAGGGTTGCCATAACCAATGATGAGAAATAATAGAGATAATGTAACTGTACCTTTGCCCTAATCTCTAAACTCTCGTAATTCCACATCAGCTAAAGGTGTACTGATGCTATTACAAATATATCGTATAGAGTACCCAGCACCTATCATTATTTGCTCGAGTTGATTTGAGTCTATAACTTGCAATTAAAGTTTGGTATCCCCTGGATCTGATACTTGGTGAGGGTCATAAATACTCTGGTAAATTGTCAATATTTTTAAATTTTTACTTATTAATCGCACCTCTGACCAATATCACTGTACTTTCTACACCAGAAGCGATCGCTTCGGGAATATTACCTTGAATCACCTGTTGCAATAATCCTTCACGAGAAGCTCCTAAAACTACAACATCGTAACTTTCGGTTTTTACTAGGTTAATCACACCTTCGGCAACGGAATTAGCTTGCACGGGAGAAGCAATTACAGTGTTGGACAACTTGCGGCGACGCATCAGCTGGCGGATGGCTTGTTCTAAAACTGTCATATCTGGCTTGATTTCAGATGGCTTAAACACCTGTGTCAGGCGAATTTGTGGTTCATTACCCAATGTCACCAAAGCAGGTAGCAACTTAATTGCCACCGTGGCATTAGGGCCACCAGCCATCGGCACTAGCCAGCGGTTAAAGGAGTGCTGAGTGAAGGGAGATGAGTGCTGAGTAGGGAGAATGAGGGGAGATGAGGGAGAATTTTTGTCTTGTTCTCCCTGCCTTCTGCCTTCTGCCTCCTGCCTCCTGCCTCCTCCTAACTTCACCAACACCACATCACAGGTGGCTTGGCGAATTACGGTGTCTACGACATTGCCAAAAATCCGACCAGGGGTAGAAGTGCTACCTTTCCAACCCATTAAAATTAAATCGATGTGTTGCTCGTTGATTGTCTCTAATATTGCTTGGGCTGGATCGTGGGCAACCCTAATTTGTGTATGTAGAGGAATGTGCCACTTCTTCGCTAGAACTTCTGCTTGTCGTAGTAAACGGCGACTTTTTGCTGTTCTTACCTGTGTTTCGGCGGGAGAAGTGTGACGCGATACTAACATCACTTGTACGCACTCTATTTCATAATGGCGATCGCGGGCAATAGCTGCTGCCATTTGTAAAAGGATAGCTGCTGTTTCGGGATTAGCCACTGGTACTAATAATCTACCTCTACCAATGCTGGGCGATCGCGTTTGGTAAACTACATAAGAAGGTTCCGGTTGTAGTTTTGGGGCAGCATCTTCACAATTGAGATGCTCTGCTTCTACCCGAATAATATCTGCACGGGTGATAATGCCAATTAGTTTCCGCCCTTGCACCACTGGTAAGCGACTAATTTGATAACGGTCAAGTAAATATAGTACATTGCTCAGATTGTGTATCGGTGTTACCGTCATCGGGCTAGTAATCATTATTTCTCTGAGGGGAGTATCGTTTGGTAGATGGCGATTGTGTATCTTTGTTAAATCTGTTTGCGTGACAATTCCTACCAGCTTGCTGTCCTCTACCACTGGGAAGCCGCGATGATGAGAACGGGAAAAGGCCTGTCTTGCTTCATCTAAGGTCATCTCTGCATCCAGAGTTTCTACCTGTTGCTGCATGACATCTTTAGCTGTGAGAGTTCTCAATATCCCATCGACAGGTGCTGCTTTGTTAATCACAATGCCGTTTAACTGCAAGAGTTTATCATAAAGCGACCCCG
The DNA here is from genome assembly GCA_003326215.1 of Nostoc minutum NIES-26. Lineage (GTDB taxonomy): Bacteria > Cyanobacteriota > Cyanobacteriia > Cyanobacteriales > Nostocaceae > Dendronalium > Dendronalium minutum. Next base: position 5,845 of record LXQD01000019.1, read on the forward strand.
GCATTACCTTATCAGCAACAAGATAAGCTACTACAGACACAATCATTAAAGGCAGTACCAGATTGAAATCTGTTGTCATTTCAAACACAATCACAATTGCTGTGATGGGCACTTTGGAAACGGCGCTAAAAAATCCCCCCATTCCTGCTAAAGCATAGGTAGTAAGAGAACCCACTCCCAAAAGTTGAGACTCGCATACACCAATAAAGTGTCCTAAACAAGAACCCAAGATTAAGCTGGGAGCAAATAAACCTCCAGGCGCTCCGGAACCAAATGCTATGAGAGTGAGCATAAATTGAGCCACAAACACCGCTAACGCTAAGGATGCATTCGTGTCACCAGTAATCATATACTCACGCAAACCAGTGTTATCACGAAAATAATCTGGGAGCATTGCCACGACAATACCAGAAATAAGTCCAGCTAAAGCTACTCTGAGTGGCAGACTTATATGTAACTTTCTGTAAGATTTTATACTAAAAACTATGCCATGATTAAATAATGCACCCAGTAATCCTGCCAAGATGCCCAACAGCAGAAAGAAGGGAATTTCTGGAAGGGAAAACTTATTGGAGTAGTTGAGCAATTGCAGGTTTAGTTCCAGACTGCGACCACCCAAAAGTCGAGATACGACTCCACCAATGAACGAAGCGATGATGGCTGTTCCTAGGGTCAGTCCGGATAAATCTTGAAGTAACTCCTCCACAATAAACAGTACACCAGCGAGTGGGGCATTGAAAGCTGCTGCTAGACCTGCACCAGCACCAGCAGCAATCATCTGTCGCCGATGGTCTGGAGAGGTGGGAACCCAGCGACTCATTCCCGCTGCCAAACTTGCTCCTACTTGCACGGTGGGACCTTGTCTGCCCAGAGTTATCCCCGAACCCAAGGCAATAATGGCACTAAGTAGCTTCACAATTGCCACCCGCCAGGATAATGCACTTGCAACATTGCCAAGAGTAGCTTTAACTTGAGGGATACCGCTACCTGATGCCTCTGGTGCCAACCTTTGTACTAAAGCGCCAGCCAAAAATCCAAAAACTAAACCAACTAATGGTAAAGCAAACCATGCTGGTAAAACGTGGGAAGTATGGACTCGCCATGTTCCCAACCATCCCGAACCTACTTTCAGAAATACCGCCGATAGGGCGGCCACAAGACCGATAATAGAAGCTTCGGCGATCGCTAAACCTCTTCTAGGCTGCAACCAGCTGCGAAAGCGCTGAGTAAGAACAGGAAGCGACATAATAATTAAAAATTAAAAATGGAAAATTAAAAGTTTAATTGAATGAGTCAGCAAATATTTATTTTTGGCGTTGCATAACAGTGGGATGAATTGGGGTAAGCAGGGGATGCAGGGGAAGCAGGGGGAGAATTTTAGAAGTTGCTAAATCATCCCGCAACTATGCAACGCCTTATTTTTTATTTATACAGTTGTCATCTAATTTAAAGAAACATGAGTTCTATGAACCTCTCCCCCCTAACCTATCTGAGGCAAGGGGAGAATAACGTAAAAATCACTTTTATTAATTTTTAATTATTTCTGCCCGTAGTAGATAGTCCTTCTACTATCAAAGATGGAGTATAACAAGAACCATTCCAATCAGCATCACTACCTAATTTTACTAACTGTTTGAGGGCTGTGTAGACGTTACCTGCAACCATCGTATCCTTAACACGCCCAATTACCTGCCCATTTTGCACGCGATAACCCAAATCAATATTGATGGAAAAATCGCCAGAAATGCCGCTGCCATTGCCCAACATTTGATCCACAATCAAGCCATCATCCATCATTTGAATTAAGTCACAGAGCGATCCAGAACCAGGCTGGATGAGGAAATTAAATAAACCAGGGGTGGGATAGCTGCCTAAACCAGGGCGAAAACCATTTCCTGTAGTACCAGTACCAAGTTGTCGTCCAGTGGTGCGATCGCAGTAAAAGTTCTGTAAAATCCCGTTTTGGATAAATACTAAAGAAGTAGTAGCAGTACCCTCATCATCAAAAGGGCAACTGTAAGGCCCAGCTTGTGGGTCTTGGTACAAGGTGAGACTGGGTGCTATGACTGGTTTACCCAGGCGTTCTGCCCAAGGAGAAGCTACTTCTAGGACGCGCTTGCCATTTAAAGCAGCTTGTGCAGTACCCCAAAGCATATCAGCTGCTTTAGAAGTAAACAGAACTGGAACGCGACCGCTAGGGGGTGAGACATTTTCGTTAGCCCAAATTAACCTTTGTAAAATTTGATGAGCTAATTTTTCAGGTTGGAGAAAGTCTCGCTGAGTTTGACCATCAGAAACACTTAAAAAATCATCGCCTCGTATCCATTCGGCTGAGATATAGCAGCTGAGAGTAGTGTCAGTGTAGTAACAATCTAAACCTTGACTATTGACAAGTCTAGTAGTTTCCACATCACATTCCCAGTCGCTACTGCAAAGCACATCTGGATAAACCTCGCGGATGAGCGCGATCGCTTCTTTACCCCAGTCTACCAATACTTCTATGGGTACAGCTTTTCCCACATCTGGATAGACTGACCCAGAGTTACCGCCCAATTCTACAGGTTCGGGTTGATTGAGGTGACTCAAAGCCAGAGCGCGTTCCACCATCGCTGGTGCTGGGACATCACCATAAGCGACTGTGAGTCCTGGACGACCATTTCGCCACAGCCGCAGTGCTGTGCCTTCAGATTGGCTGGTTTCTATCTGCTTGAGTCGGTTAGCCTCAAAAAACACGGGACGAGAAAGCGATCGCGACTGATACACTTCAGCTGCTTGCGCTCCCGATTTTATGGCCAGTTCCAGTAGCTGTTCTGCTAGTGTATCTTGTGACAAATTTTCAGCACCCATGACCCTTGATAAATTGTAGATTTTGGTGAGGTAGCCCTCGTCTTGGCGGTTCCCGTTGATGGGAGACTACCGTTAGCGCAGCGAAGCGCGAGTCTGCGAGCGTCACCCGAAGGGATTTTGAACTGCGGTTAAACGCAGATAATTATCCCAAATCATTGGTATCTATCCGCATGTACCGGCAGTTGCCATTTTTAAAAGCAGATAGACGCAGATAATTATCCCAAATCATTGGTGTCTATCCGCATATCATGACCGCAGAGAATTATCCCAAAATCATTAATATGTATCAGAGTGTCTCAGTGATTTGCATTTTGCTTTAGTTAGACTTCTGGCAAAAATCGATTGCCAGATCGAGAAGGCAGGAGTTATTTTCCTTGTCCCCCTTCTCCTCAGTCTCTTCTTTATGTATACACTTTACGGCAGATTCACCTCTTGTAAGAGCCAAAACCCAGCAAAGGATTCTGCCTGGGGATCGGATTGCACCCCGATAAAATGCACTCCATTGGCTTGTTGTTTAGCTTCTTCAAAACCTTTGGCTTCTGCTAGGGTTTGGGGATTTTTGATATTAGCCAAAATCCAACTTTCAGTAGCACCTGTTTCTAAAACTAATCTCTCCCCTTGGCTAGTGTCAAACTTCAAAAAAGCCAACTCTAAACCTGACATCCAACCCGCTATCGGTAATGCCCTAGGAGAGAAAATCAAAACTCCAGGAATGCGAGTTTCAGGGGATACTTGTGCCAACTCTAGGGGAAATGCCTCGCCGAAACCAATTTCCCACTCTGTCATTTCTGCAAAATCCGCAGCTTGTAAAGTGACAAATACCCACTGCTTTCCTTCCAAAGCATCTGGTAAACGCTGGGGTAAGGGTCTTTCTAAGCGCACCGAGGGATTAGTCCCTCCTTGATACCCAGTTTCTTGAGGATAGACTTCCTCCATCCGCTGTTTCAGCCATTGATTGAGAAACAAAGTGCGGCGGCTAGGTTGGGCGGGGATACCCGCATCTTGACAGGCTTTAGTAATCATGTTATTCATTTGGCGACGGAAAAAGCGAATTTTGATTGGTGCTTCTCCCGCTTTAGCGATCGCCTCTTGCAATGCCGTCCGCAACCAACCCGAATTTACCTGGGTACTGGAACAATATTGAGCATAACGAAATAAAGAATCTGTTCTGGTCTCAACATTCAAGGGACTTTCGCAAATTAAGACTTCCCAAACTTTTTTTTGATTTGCGTCCAGAATTGGACGGGAGTAAAAATCGATTTCCCAAATACTGCCCATGTTTTGCCGTGAAAGTCTGGTGACTTCATATTTTTCTTATATTTTTACTCTACCAAGGTTCGTCAATGGTCATTGGTCATTGATAAAAGCTGACCCCTTGCCAACAAGTCGCGTACTTCTTCGTCGCTAGTTTGCGAGAACTCTTCATACCAAAGACCGATCGCATACAACGGCTCTGGAGTTGTTAAACAAATTACTTCGTCTACTTCAGTGCGTAACTGTTCGCAAGTTGCGGGTGGTGCGACTGGAACTGCAACAACAATCCGCTGAGCTTGCTGTGCCCGTAGTACGGCAATGGCAGCACGCATGGTTGAACTCGTGGCAATACCGTCATCTACTAAAATTACGGTGCGATTTTTAACTTCTGGTTGGGGTTTCTCGCCGCGATAGGCGCGATCGCGACGCTGTAATTCCCGCAATTCTTTGGCAGCTACTTCGTCAATCGTATGACTGGAGATGCCCAACCAACTGACAACTTCGTAATTTAACACCCGAACGCCCCCAGAGGCGATCGCGCCCATCGCCAATTCTTTGTGAGTAGGGACACCAAGTTTTCTCACCAAACAAATATCCAGTGGTACATTTAGTTCTTTTGCGACTTCAAATGCTACTGGTACACCACCACGGGGCAAACCTAAGACTAATACATCTTCACGGTTAGCGTAAGCTGTGAGATGTTTTGCTAACATCTGACCTGCTTCAGTGCGGTTGCGAAATCTAATAGTCATAATTAGAACCTCCCAAGGATGAGAGCAAAATGAATCCAAATACTTTTCGGTTAACGGGAGCATCCCAATTTTGCGACTCATCCATTTTTAAACTGATAGCTCTAGGTAGTTCTCATCACTCATGAGACAGCATCTCTACGTTCAAATTAGAAGGTAATTTTGAGGAACTTGTGAGTCTTGATAGCAACATCCTGTTAATCGCAATAATAATTAATAATAATTTTTATTTTCTTTACATACTTTTCAAATTTATTTTTTACTTTCATAGTAAATTCAAATCATACATTGTTTTAACTTCATGTGATAGTAATTTTCTCAAAAATGCACTGAATATTTAATAAAGGTAAACGCGCAAACGTGAGTTGGTGCTGGCAAATTCCCCGACCTAAGTGGCAACTGCTGTTAGCGACATGTAGCGGATGCACCAGAAGCAGCTTCACCCCGTTGAAGTAACTGGAATGCCAAAGACACAGAGGAAAAAAGGGGTAATTATTACTAGTTAACTCTAGTTGTTAAAATCGGTTAATTTTATTTTCTCTCCATAAATGAAATGGTAGACACATAATAATTCAGCTTCTATTAGTTGATTTTCTAAGTTTGTTTGATACAATGGGTGATAATCTTTTTAAGAGATAAGTCTTCTTGACAATAAATGATTTATCTTTATGTCCCATAATTTGGTCAAGCATTTATACCACCTGAAATATGGGACGTATAATGTCCCCTCAGATATTTGTCCACACCTAGTTAGTAATTCATGCGTCCTCGCCAAAGCATTTCTGAAGTTTTTTCAACCTTCCTAAAATTTGAGTTTGATAGCGTCCAGAGTTGGGTATATGATGCGAAACTACGCCGCAGCATCCAGAATTGCTTGCTACAGATACCAGAAACGAAAAACTCAGAAAAGTTTTGGGCAATTTATTGGCACAAGTCCTGGCAAACTCAGCCAAACTCTCTAGCTGAGGGACATTTGTCTGCTTATTTACAAGAAACCTGTTATTGGACGACACAAAGAACAATTCCCCAATTTGGCAGCGTGCATTGTAAATTGTCTGATTGTTTTCAGTTGGCGATCGCAGAAGTTCCGAAAATATTAAAAGGCTGCGACCCTGACCAAAATGGCAGCCTAAAAAGTTATAGTAATGTAGCTTTTGGTAATATTATTCGCGATGCTTTACGCCAAAAACAAGAAATCGATTTTTCTAATGATTGGGCGTTACTGCTAAAATTAAGCCGCAAGCAACTACAGGAATCTTTGCAAAGTGCTGGGCTAACAACTGAAATTATTGCTTCCTATCTTTTAGCTTGGGCGTGTTTTGAAAAAGGTTATATTCTCACAAAATCCCCAGGAATTCGCAAGTTGCAACGACCTGATGAAGATACTTGGAAGATAATTGCTCAACTATATAATAGCGATCGCCTCACTCAGCTCAAACCGCCAGGACAAGAATGTAATTCCCAAACCTTAGAAAAGTGGCTGTTGTTTTGCTCCAAACAAGCACGTTCTTATTTGTATCCAGTAGTTACATCTCTTAATGTATCCAGACCAGGACAAACAGAAGGTGAATTACAAGATGATTTGCCAGATACCAATGAATCTTTACTAGCAAACTTGATTGAACGTGAAGAAACAGAAACTCAAAAAAATCAAGAAATCAAAATTAAAACAGTTTTAATAGATGCGATCGCTCAACTCGATTCACAATCGCAGCAGTTAATGCAACTATACTATCAGCAAGGACTCACCCAACAGCAAATCGCCAAACAACTGCAAATTCAACAGTATCAGGTTTCCCGCCGACTGGCTAAGGTCAGAGAATCTTTGCTATTAACACTTGTTAGGTGGAGCCAGGAGACAATGCATATTTCTCCAACTTCCAACGTGGTTAAACATGTTAGTGCTGTTTTAGAGGAATGGTTACTGAGTTATTTCAGTAATCCGAACAATAACACCGCCCAGGAGCAGTAGCCATGTCTTTTTCGTGTGTTCCGCCAACTCAATTATGGTTAGAGGTTTCCCCAGAGATTCAAGACCAGTCTTGGCAACAAAGCCAATCTTGTGTTAGCCCGCGTGGTCGTTGGAATGCTTATCTAAATCAAGTTTGCCTTAACACCTTTTTGCCTTGGCTGCAAGCAGAATATGCTCCAGAAGCATCTGTGAGGACTGATGTCAGTGCGCTGCTCAATTCTTGGGAAGTGGTCAACGGAACTGCCATAACTGTGGATACGAAGCGTCTGATTCTGATTCCAGACAAGACTTTGGAAACCAGAGAATTTTACGTGCCTCAAGAATGGGTAGATATTCCTAACTGGATAGGAGATTATTATCTAGCAGTGCAAGTCAATCCTGATGGTGAGTGGATGCGAATCTGGGGCTATACTACTCATGAACAATTGAAAAATCAAGGTAGTTACGATTCCCAAGAACGCACCTACTGTTTAGATGCTAATCAGATGGTTGAAGACTTAAACGTACTTTGGGTAGTACGTCAACTGTATCCTGACGAACCAACACAAGCAGCTTTAGCTCCACTGCCTGCTTTATCAGATACTCAAGTTAAAAGCCTGTTGCAGCGTTTAGCCAACCCTACAATTACTAATCCTCGCCTAGAATTGCCGTTTGAACTGTGGGGAGCTTTACTACAGAGGGAAGAATGGCTACAACGCAGAAGTTCAACCACTCCAACCATCAACTTGCGCCAATGGTTTCAGAACATTGTTGCAGATAGCTGGCAAACAATTGAAACGCTTTTTGGAACACAGCCAGATTTTGCCTTCAGCCTTCGAGAGGTTAGCGAGTCAGTTGAACAAATCAGACGGGTAAAGGTAATTAACTTAGGCACTCAAACCGTAGTGCTGATGCTAACGTTGACAGCCGAGGCAGATGGCAGAGTTGGGATTCGCACTCAACTTTATCCCAGCGATCGCGATCGTTATTTACTTGCCAATATCAGATTATCGCTGATTTCAGCATCAGGGCAAACTGTCCAGTTAGTCGAAGCACGGGAAGCAGATAACTCCATCCAACTGAAGCGGTTCAAATGTCCGTTGAACACAAAATTTAGTCTTCAGGTTGAACTAGATGATTTTAGCTTCACAGAAGACTTTGAAAGTTAAGTATCCAGTATTAGCTCTGACTACAATCCAAGTGTATTTCTCAATGCTCTGTTAATCTCACATTCCGCAGGTTAGTTTTAAAATATTGGGATTTTCCATAACCCGGATATAGTAATGCTTTCAGGTATTGAACCTATATTCCGCATTTTGCGATCGCAACTTTCCTTAATATCAAAATTAAGCTCACAAGACAGTTGCTAAGGCTGAAAACCTTACTAAGTAAGCATTCTATCCACCGATGTTTTTTGCAATTCTCAAATTACTAGATCGGCTATTTGGTACAGGATTTAGTAATTAGAAATTTGTATATTTTCTACATTAATTTAATGCCTTGAATAATCTTTTTTTAACCTATTATTAATTTAAAAAAACTGCTCCTCCTAGATAATTGAGGCTGGCCATTTGCAACCAATTAAGCCTCATCCAAAACATTAGGGAGTTTACATTGAATCTATCGAGACGTCAGTTTTTTACCCTAGCAGGGGCATCGGCTACAGGTGCTGTCCTTCTATCTCCTTTGCAAGCATTCTATGCTAAACCCGCGATCGCTGCGGGCCCCTACGGCAATTTAGTAGCCGACCCCAACGGAGTATTAGATTTGCCAGCTGGATTCACTTACCGCAGACTGTCCGAAACAGGTCAAACGATGAATGATGGTTACAAAGTACCCGGTGGTCACGATGGTATGGGTGCTTTTGCAGGATCTAATGGTAATACGATTCTAATTCGCAACCACGAACTCACTCCCACTTCTAGCAATGGTCTGGGCGCTCCTACTGGCAGTAAGTACAACTCAAATGCGAGGGGCGGTTGCACTAAATTGGTTGTTAATTCTTCCCGCACCTTGGTAAGCCATCGGGGAGTCCTAGCAGGAACTATTCGCAATTGTGCCGGTGGCCCTACACCTTCAGGGTCATGGTTAAGCTGTGAAGAAACCTTTGAAACCAATAACAACAAGAAGCATGGCTATGTTTTTGAAGTTCCCAGTAGCGCAAATACTTTTGTTACCCCCGCTCCACTAACAGCAATGGGGCGTTTTAATCACGAGGCTGCCGCTGTAGACCCCAACACAGGGTATATCTACATGACGGAAGACCAGGGGAACGGACTGTTCTACCGCTTCATTCCCAACCAAAGCAACAACCTGAGTGCTGGCGGTTCGCTATACGCCTTAAAGATTACGGGGTCGCCTGGAATCAACACGGCAACAGGTTTCCCAAAAAATACGCCTAAAGCGGTGGAATGGGTACAGATTAACACTCCCGATCCCGCCACTGATACCGTCAGAACACAAGGTTATAACAATGGTGCCGCCAGGTTTTCAGGGGGGGAAGGCATCTTTTATGGCAGTGGTTATGTCTACTTCACTTGCAAGAGTGGGGGTAGTTCTGGAGATGGGCAGATCTGGCGTTATTCGCCTACTAATAATACTGTTGAGCTCTATATTGAACCCAATAATTCTGGTGTGCTAGACAATCCAGACAATATTATAGTTTTCCCCAACCGGGATATCTTCCTCTGTGAAGATGGGGATGGAACGGATTACATTCTGGGCATCACTTCCAGTGGCAGTCTTTATAAGTTTGCCAAGAATGCCCTCAATACATCAGAGTTCGCCGGGGTCTGCTTCTCCCCAGATGGTCAGACGATGTTTGTCAACATGCAAAGTCCAGGAATAACCTTTGCTATCTGGCCAACCACCGCCTCCTGGTAAACCTACGTCCTGTTTCAGTACAGTCAGGGTAGAAAGCGATCGCCCTGACTGTACTCCTATCGTGACTTAAAATGGAAAAAGAGCTTATCGGCTGATTTGGGAACAGAACGCCTTATCAGTGCTGAGAAGGGATTTCAAAGAATTGTTGTTGAAGTGAAGAGCTTTGTCAGACAATCTAACGTAAAAGATTTAGAACAAGTACTGGGACAGTATGTCTGGTGTTGCATTTAATTTGAGGTCTTGGCAACTTTTGGCGATATTGGTTGAGGGGAGACAGAGGGCAGAGGGCAGAAGGCAGAAGGAGGAAGAAGGAAAAATTCCCACAATTGAAGCAGTGCAAGGATTATAGGACATCTGCATCACAACAAAGCCGTAAGCGATCGCCCGTCTTAGTCACAAGTCCCACGCTCGGATAACAAAACGTCTTAAAACCTTCTGCTGTCTGCCTTCTGCCTTCTGCCTTAAAGTGCGTAACTTTCAACGATCGCCAAAAGCTGACAAGAACCTTAATTTGAGCAGAAAATCGGCTTGTTTGTGAGCCGAAGCGATCGTGTTTGTAAGCGGCAACAATTAGGATAGTTATCTTCAAAACTCGTCAGTATTTCCAACCTCGCTACTTGTGAATAATTCAACACTTTAATTACAATGAATAAATTCTTATATTTATAAATTAATGGATAAAGTGTATCATCAAAATTGCAAGGATATAATGCTGGTTCTGGTAATATTTTTTATGAGTAAAAAAGTAAAAACAGAGGAACGCCAAATGTAGGTTTAGCAATATCAGGATTATTCTGAGGTTATACATCCCTATTGGGTAACTTTAGATCGAGAATTAGAATTAGTGCAAAAGCCATGAGTAAACTGATCGTCCTGAACTTAGGCAAAGGAAACTTGCAGCAAGGGTTTTCCACGATCGCAGCTCAACTTTGGCAAACAGATACACCCACGCCGATGCAATTTACAGGCGAGCTACCTGCTGCACCACAACTACAGAGTCTTTATCAACGTTGGCAAGTGCTGTATGAAGCACTGCATGCAAGTTTAGAATGGCGTAGTAATCAAATTTCCGAATTTGAAATTGATGAAGATGATGTTACTCATATTTCCCAAACAGAGTTTAACGACCTCTGCCAAGAGTTACAACAGGGCATCAACACATGGCTGAATAGCGCACCATTTCTCAACATTGACCGAAAGCTACGTACTCAACTTACGCCTACAGATGAAATTCGCTGCATAATTACAGCCGATTCCAATGAAGTTTTAAGACTTCCTTGGTGTTTGTGGCATTTTTTTACAGATTATCCTCAAGCAGAAATTGCCCTTAGTCCTCCAGAATATGCCCGCTCAATTAAAGCAATTACTAGCAAGCCCAAAGGCAAAGTCAGGATTTTAGCAATTTTAGGCGATCGCCAAAAAATTGATGTTGAAAAAGACCAGTGGTTACTGAAGCAACTACCCAATACAGAACTCAAATTTTTAGTTGAACCAAATAGCTGCGACTTAACTGAACAATTGTGGGAATCTGGTTGGGATATTCTCTTTTTTGCAGGACATAGTTCTAGCAAAGGCAAAGGACAAATACAACTAAATCCAACTCAAACTTTAACAATCGATCGGTTAAGGTATGGGTTACAAAAAGCGATCGCTCAGGGTTTGCAGCTAGCAATTTTTAACTCTTGTGATGGTTTAGGACTAGCGCGAGATTTAGCTGATTTGCATTTGCCCCAAGTAATTGTGATGCGAGAACCTGTCCCTGATAAGATAGCACAGGAATTTCTCAAACATTTCCTAACAGCTTTTTCTAGCGGGCAATCCTTATACGCAGCAGTCAGGGAGAGTAGAGAAAAGTTACAACCTCTAGAGGAAAACTTTCCTTGTGCTACTTGGTTACCTGTAATTTGCCAGAATCCAGCAGAGATGCCGCCAAGCTGGCAGGATTTGTGTGGTCAAACGACCATCCACCTACCACAACTCAACTATCGGCAATTGCCATTAGTATTATTAAATAGTGTATTTGTTACTTTAATTATAGTATTAATACGGTTGCTTGGTGGATTACAAACTGTAGAAATTCAAGCATTCGACCAGTTAATGCGATCGCGTCCAGCCCAAGAACCAGATCCACGGTTGCTTGTGGTCGCTGTTACAGACGAAGATATACAATCTCAAGGACAAGAACCGCGGCGAGGTTCGCTTTCAGACAAGTATCTGAACTTACTGCTGGCAAAACTGGAACAATACCAACCCCAAGCTATTGGTCTAGATATATACCGAGATTATCCAGTAAGTTCCAACCAGCCAGAATTAGTCAAGCGGATGCAACGAAGCGATCGCTTAATTGCCATTTGCAAACGTGCCGATCCACAATACGATCCTACAGGCATTGCACCTCCACCAGAAATACCAGAAGCAAGACTGGGTTTTAGTGATTTTGTGGAAGATAACGACAGTGTGTTGCGCCGTCACCTCTTGGCAATGACTCCAAATCCTGTTTCATCGTCTTGCACTTCTAGTTATGCATTCAGCGTGCAATTGGCATTTCGTTATCTGCAAGCCAAAGGAATTACAGCCAAGTTTACGCCGGAATGGGATTTACAGTTGGGGAATAAAATTTTTCCGCGCTTGCAAAACCGGACTGGCGGTTATCAGACAGTGGATGCACAAGGTACTCAACTTTTACTTAATTATCGTACCTCGGCAACTGTGCAAGCGATCGCTCGCCAAGTCACCCTTACCCAAGTCCTCAACGGACAGGTTAATCCCAATGCCGTCAAAGACCGAATTATTCTGATTGGAGTCACCAGTAATAGTAGTAGCGATTACTGGTCTACACCCTATGGTGCAGGGCCTTCAGAAATTGTACCAGGCATACTCATTCAAGCACAGATGGTAAGCCAAATTCTCAGTGCTGCTTTAGACCAAAGACCGTTTTTATGGGTTTGGCCTCAATGGGGTGAAGTCTGCTGGATTTGGAGTTGGTCTTTGACAGGCGGTCTACTTGCTTGGTGTTTTCGCAGAATAGCTTACCTAAGTATTGCTGTATTTACAGCAACAAGCACACTATATGGACTTTGTTTGCTTTTATTAACTCAAGGTGGCTGGGTGCCCCTAATACCACCGATGTTCTCATTATTAGTCACAGGCAGTTATATTATCTACACAAATAAAAGTTTTTATAAAGCTCAGAAATCGTAGTTATAGAGAGTGTATAAGGAGATAAGAACAGAAATTTTTGTAACTTATAGTTATTAACTGTTCGTAGAAATTACGTATGTTGAATGCAAATTGATTGATATTAGCTATGAACAAGGTACTCCGGTTAAAAACCGCTACCCTCACCACCGCATTGACTCTAAGTATTATTAACTTCCCTGGCAATTGGCAATATGGGCTGGCACAAACGCCAACATCAACCGCTAAAGTACGGTATGTTGCACCAGTTGCAGTAGAAAAACCAGGAGAACCCAGAGGACGGCGTAGAGGTGGAGGTAGTCGTGGCCCGTGTAAGCAGTATGAAACGCTTACAGCTTTAGTACCCATAACGAAGACAGGAACAAAAGAGTCGGTTTGGGGACAGTCAATATCTCAAAACCCAACATTTTGGTTTTTGGTGTCTAACAAATTAACTCCGAAAGTTACTGTAGAGTTTGTCATACAGGATGACACAGATAATTATGTTTATCAGACAAAATTTAATCCACCAGAAACAGCGGCGGGAATTATCAGCGTTGCTGTACCGCCTACAGCAGCTCTAGAAGTTGGCAAATCTTATCGCTGGACTTTTTCTATTTATTGCGATTCAGATAAGCCCTCTGCCTCTGTTTATGTTCGTGGTTCAGTGACACGAATTGCTTTAGAACCAAAGCTACAAAAGCAACTTCAAACAGCTAAGACTCCCCTAGAACGTGCTGCTGTTTTTGCCCAAAATGGAATCTGGTACGATGCCTTAACTACTTTAGGAGAACAGATGCAAAGTAGTAAACGCGAAGATCCAGAAATAGCATCAGCTTGGATAGAGCTACTCAAACAAGTCAATTTAGATAACTCTGCTTCTGTCGGTATTGTTCCTTGCTGTACACCTAAATCACAGACTTTGTGAAATAGTACAAGCCCACATTTAGAGGTTATTTATAAAGTAAAAATAAAATTCCTATAGGGTGTGTTAGACGCATATTTTCGATATGATTTATCATGAGGAAAAACTATCAAAGCGCCTAACGCACCGTATTATAGTAGCAATCTTCTTTTCTCTTTGTGTTCTCTTTCAAGGGGCGACAATCAGCGCAAAAGCAAACCAGATAAAGGTTTTGGAGGCAAATACTCCTTGAAAAAATTAGGTGCTTATTGAGAATGAACTGTGCAGCTATTAAGCGTTTATCTAAGGGGTACAGTTTGATGGTAAAAAAGAACGGTCTCATCCATTAAACAAGACCGTCACATAATGTTGCCCTCATTCTATCAAGAGTTCATAGAAAAGTATCTAAATAAATCGCAGTTAATTACGCTAAAAATGTTGGTGTGGTTGCTACAGAATCAAAAGCAAGTAAGGCTGGAAAGACTTG
>LXQD01000020.1 GCA_003326215.1 Nostoc minutum NIES-26
TAACAGCCAAAGAATTCAAGGGTAAAGACAGCATCAAGTTAGATATTGTTGTTGCTGCTGATGAAGTTTATATCATTAGAACTGGTATAGAAACAAACTTCGCAAAGACGTTCTTATTATCTGCGTCACAAGTTTATGATTTCTCCAAGCCTCTGATTATTGCTGTTACTAGCGGTGATGAGAATACGGTTTTCTGTCGGCTTTATGATGCAGTCACCAAGGTGAGAATTCGTAGGGAATGGAATCCAAATGCCGATTGGGCATCAATCATTTCTGAAATTCAGTCTCGACTAACTGGGGTATCTTCATCCGTTCCATTAACCCAAGAACAACCAACCCATCCCCAGGACTTGCGGATAAAACAGATTCGGACTTTGTTGGATTATCCTCTTGATTTAGTCAAAGAATATCTGCAATTCCAAGATGTTGACCGTCCAAGTTTACTTCCTACCAACAAGATTGACTCTCTAGTAAAAACTATGTGTCTTGCCTGGGCGGCTGACAAATTCGAGAATCCCAATCTCGCAGAGTCTTCTTATCAAAAGCAAGTTGTTGATGCTGTTGTTAATGATGCTGATGAATTGGCAGCAATCCGCGCTTGGATGCAGCAAGTAGCAAAAGCAAAGACTGGAGTGGCTTGAAGTTACGAAAGAAGACAGGGACAGGAAGTAAGCAAAGAATCTCAAAGTTTTCCTGTCCGCGGAATTCTCACTTTAAATCTTCTCTCTATATCAAATTTTGGAGAGTTATTTATGGCTAAAGTTTTGACTGATTCAGATAACTATACTTGTCATCAAATCGCCAATATTCTTTCACTGAATTTATCCATTGTGCGCCTCTGGATAAACCGAGGCTGGTTAAAGGCAAACAAGCGTTGTCCAAAGCATTACGAGATTGGTACTTCTCACCTCAAACAGTTTCTAGAAAATCCACCACATCAAATCAAAAAACGCATTGCTGCACTCGACACCGAAGCCATTAATTATCTTTTGAGGGGGAGAATATGACAGAACAAATCACAGACTTGGAAAGATGCTGGTTCTTATCTCCACCTTGGGGTAATCAAATCCCACCATGTGAAGTCAACTTGCTGGAGAAAGTCTACCTCAAAACCAATCGAGTATTTGGGTATTGCTGTGGGGTGCAGTGGTATGGCGATTGTTGGAACTACGTTATTGATGTCAAAGATGATTTTATCTATGCAACAAAACACCAGATTATCGGCACTGGTCAAATACAAGCCAGCACTTTGAAAAAACCCGCTTTCGTGTTGGGCGATCGCGTACTGTTGCAATTTCCTCATCACGGCACAAAGCAAAGGCTAGTTCTGGGGATTGAGCTAATTGAAAAGTCCTGGTTTTATTTGGTCGAGTTGGCATCACCCGCTTTTCTCGCACCATCTACTGTGATCAATCGCTTTTCTTTGGTACGAGAACAAGACTTGGTACGGGTGAATGTCTAAGTCCCAACTCAACACTTTCTACTTATCACATAAATAAAACTATGTCGCAAATCGAAGTTGCCCAAATCATTGAACAGATATCTCAAGAGATTGAGGTAGACGCATCAGGTAAAGCTAAAGCCAGTCTTCGGGCAACTGCAAGATTAGCTGGGGTGGATGATGAATCTATCAGAAAAGCTTTGAAATCAAGTGCCGACCCAGCACCATCAAAATTAGCTGTTGTGCTTATGGCACAAGGGTTTTCATCTGCCGACCTGAATTTATGGCGCACTGATGGTATTCCCGACATAGCGATCGCAATCATTTTGGAATACTACGCCTTTAACGCTGGCAGGTATTGCAACCCACAAGCAAGACTGGTCTGTCGCTCATTCAACACTATTGGTATTCGGGCTTGGATTCAAGAAAAGTTGGGTTGGACAAAGCCCTCACCTCAACAACCAGAACAACCACCTGCCCCTGCCCTGCCTCCTGTAGAGCAACGATTGCAAACTTTAGTCGAGGCGATGAAGACTTTGGCTGACCTCACAGGTGGCAGACTCAACCCCTACATAGAGCAGCATTTCAAGGATTACGCCGCCAACTTGTTAGCCGAACATAACAGACAAGCACTCTGTGGCACTCAAGAAAAATGGATGGGCGTGGTGAACTTTGCAGAAATCGAGCTAGGAAAGAAAGTCCCACTGCACGGTTCGCATTATCGGGGTCATTTGGGTACATGGGTTCGCACGTTTTACCCACACTTGGGCGATCGCCAGGAAACTCGTTTAGTTAACGGCACTCAACAGTCAGTCTACATCTACGCTTGCCACGATCCAGCGATCGCGGATGGATTAAAGGCAGCAGTTGAGGAGTTTTTCGCACACCCGAACCCAACAGCAGCACTAAGGCAGGCTGGGGCTTTCACGAATAAGAAGACGATGAGGCTCGTGAAAAATTAAAAGCGATCGCTAGGAGTAAAGTGCGATCGCTTGATGGAATTTCTGTATGTGACCGCCAATGGCATATCAGTCTTCATTAACAAATCAAATTCTTGTACAACAACGTCCTTGGAATGCTTCCAGACTTCATCAAAGAAAACAGGAAAACTTTACCATGCAACAACTCACACTTTTTGGAGAATCAACCCCAATCCTACCAGTTACTTACTACCCCAACTTCTTGAGCCTTCAAGAGGCAAACGAGTTATACCAACACTGTCTGCAATTGGAGTGGCAGCAGAACTACATCAAAATGGTGGGGAAAATTATCCCTGTGCCTCGTCTTGAATGTATCTATGGTGACAAAGGTTGTGATTATCTTTACTCAAATAGCGTATTTTTGCGACCACTACCTTGGACAGACTCACTAGCTCAACTTCGAGACAGAATAACTGCCATCACTGGGTATGAATTCAGAATTGTCATTGGGAATCAATACCGCAGTAGTCAGGATTCCATCGGTTGGCACGCAGATAAGGAGCCTTCAATGGGGAATAATCCAGCCATTGCTTCTGTCAGTCTTGGTGCGGTGAGGAAGTTCCAGATAAAATCCATCACAGGCAAGCCGACTGACTTCTGGTTAGAGCATGGCAGCTTGTTGATCATGCACCCAGGATGTCAGTCTACTCACGTGCATCAAGTTCCCAAGACGAACAAGTTTGTAAATACACGAATTAATGTTACATTTCGTCCGCATACAGGGGGCAAATAAATTTCTGACATTACCAATTACTTGGTTTTGAGTTCCAACTAAATTCTCCCAAATAGTGTAATATATTCGTGCTTTAGTTCAGGTGTACTACTATTGCTACTCAATTTACAAGTAATCACAAAGAGTCCTGAACTTCGAGTAACGCTTTTTTAACCACTGCCTATTTCTTGAGTATTCCAAAGCGGTATGACTCCATACCGCTGACTGTTTCGTGCGTCTATAGGAGGAAATATGAGTCTCGAACCACATCATTTAACTGAATGGCTCAACAGCGGCGTTGACGAAGAATTGATTGCCCTAAACGTGCGTTCCCTTCCAGGGTTGCCGCAGGCATCGCTTTACGGTACTGTGCCATACGAATATCTTTTGTACAGCGATAAAATCTCCCGCCGCAACGATGGACGACTGCGCGACAGGGACTTGAAGAAATACCAGCATATAGAACATGGTGGTTGGTGGTGCAGTGGTATCGATCCACTCAACGATTATCAACAAATGCTCTGGGGTTGCTTCAAACCAGACTTGCCCCGGCGCGATCGCCAAAAGATCCACAAATTCATCAAATATGAACACCCATATAGAGAACAAACTCGTGCCTTTTTCCTACAAGTCACCAAGAAGATTTGGGTAAAAGTGTCAAATCGCTGTGGTATCCCCATCAACGACGAAGACTTACTGCATCCAGGGGGTTTCTGGCATTGGGTTTGTCAGAATAATGTGCCAGTGGTAATTGTTGAAGGTGCGAAAAAAGCTGGTTGTTTGTTGAGTGCTGGGTATGCTGCGATCGCAATTCCGGGAGTTAACGCAGGCTACCGTACCCCACAAGATGAGTATGGGACTGCCACTGGTAAACCTTCGCTCATCCCTGACCTGAAACATTTCGCAACACAAGGTAGACAAATCAACATTTGCTTTGACCATGACACCAAACCCGAAACCGTCCAACGAGTCAGAACCGCTATCAGTCGTATGGGGCGACTACTCATAAATGAGGGCTGTCAGCTGCGAGTGATTGACCTACCAGGAACCGAAAAGGGAGTTGACGATTTTATCGTGGCTCAAGGTCAGGCTGCATTTCACTCACTCTACAACACCGCCGAAACTTTGGAATTGTGGGAAATTAAGTTATTCACTTTGTTAACTTATCCGAGCGCGATCGCACTCAATCAAAAATTCCTCGGTCAGTTGCTCGTACCCGAAGGCGAAAAACTGATTGTCCTCAAAGCTCCAAAGGGAACGGGGAAAACAGAGTGGTTGTCTGGTGAAGTGGCCAAAGCACACGACCAGGGGCGGCGGGTACTCATTATCACTCACCGCATTCAATTGGGTGAGGCTTTATGCGATCGCTTCGGAGTTGATTACGTTAGCGAAATCCATACATCAGATACAGGCGGCTTGTTGGGGTATGGTGTATGCGTGGACTCATTGCACAAAGATAGTCAAGCTCGATTCAACCCCAACGACTGGTCAAACGATATCGTGATTATTGACGAGTGCGACCAAGTTTTCTGGCATTTGCTCAATTCTACGACTGATGTAGCCAAGCGACGGGTGTCCATACTCAGGAATTTCAAGCAGCTGATCCAAAATGTCTTGGGCAGCGATCGCGGTAAAATCTACCTGTCTTCTGCCGATGTCTCAGATACCGATGTGAAGTACGTTCTTTCTCTTGCTGGAGAATATTGGGTTAATCCCTTTGTCATCGTCAACAACTATCAGCCTGTATCTGGCAAGTGTTTCAATTATTCTGGTACTAACCCCAAGAATTTGATTGCGGCACTTGATAAGGCGATCGCGTCGGGAGGACATCATTTATTGTGTTGTTCTGCTCAAAAAGCGAAATCCAAATGGGGAACCCAAGCCTTAGAGCAACGGTTTCGGCGCAAATTTCCCCACTTGCGGATACTGCGAATTGACAGTCATTCGGTTTTAGATCCGACACACCCTGCTTTTGAGTGTATTGCCCATCTCAACGAAATTCTCACCCAGTATGATTTGGTTATCGCCTCACCTAGTCTAGAAACTGGTGTTTCTATCGACATCAAGGGTCACTTTGATGGAGTTTGGGGGATATTCCAAGGAGTGCAACCAGTCAACTCAGTAAGGCAGATGTTGGCACGACTAAGGGAAACTGTTGACCGTCACATCTGGGTGAGCCAGTACGGTATGGGGAATGTGGGCAATGGTTCAACTTCTATGGGTGGATTGTTGCGGAGTCAGGATATTGCAACCCAGGCGAATATCGCTCTGTTGTCTGCGGCTGATAATGAAGATTACAGCTTTATTGACTCCAATTTTCAACCCGAATCTTTGCAGACTTGGGGTAAGCGGGGTGCTGTCATCAACGTTGAGATGCGCCGCTATCGTGAATCTGTGCTTGAGGGATTGGTGGCTGATGGCTACACTGTGATTGATGCTGATGATTCTGACCCTGATGAAACGAAGGAAGTTGTCAAAGAAGTGAAAGCTGCATCTAAGGAATTGTACTCCCAAGAATGTCAGGGGGTTTCTGAATCTGAAGATGTGTCTGATGCCGAACTGAAGAAATTGCAAGAAAAGCGGGTGAAGACGAAAGAGGAAAGATACCAGCAGCGTAAGGCCGAATTGTCCCGGCGTTATGAAATTGAAGTGACACCCGATTTAGTCGAAAAAGATGATGAATCTTGGTATCCCCAACTGCGATTGCACTATTATCTGACTGTGGGGCGGGAGTTTTTAACGAACCGGGACAGCAGACGAGCGAAGGCACAGGCTGAGGCTGGGGAGAATTCGATTTGGAAACCCGACTTTAACAAGGGGCAGATGTTGTCGTCGGTGCTGTTGTTAGAAGAACTGAATGTGTTGCAGTTGCTTACGCCTGGGGAAATGTTGCGGGGTTCGGATGAGATGATGCAGGAGTTTAAGGCTCGCGCGGTGGAGAATCGATATCTAATCAAGACTTGTTTGAACGTGACCGTTAGCGAGAAGCTAACGCCCATGGCGATCGCACAAAAGCTTTTGAACAAGATTGATTTGCGGTTGTCTTACGTGGGAAGGTTGGGGTCGCGGGGCAAGCGAGAGAGTGTTTATCAGTTTGTAACTCCTTACGATGAGCGCTCTGGTATTTTCGAGAAATGGTTGCACCGAGATGAACTCGCTCCTAAAATAATTGCGAATTGTTTGGTGTCAGTCACTAATAATATAGAGTTACAAACTCAAGTTAGGGACACACACAACATTCCCCAAACATTAAATGAAGTGGAAAGTCCTGTTATCTGTGGTTGGAAGGGGTTAAAGCTGAAATTGCAGCAAGGGTTGAAAAGTGCAGGTCAGTTGTATCAAGAGCTAATAAGCCAAGTGGGTGAGGCAATTGGTGTTGCTGATGGGGAGCCAATATGGAATGGATATTTGGGGAACTGGATGATTAGTGTTAGCTTTGCTTCAGGCTGTAAGTCGGTTATGTGCGATTGGGTCGAGTGTGTGGGGTGATATACGAGCTGAGCAGCATAAATACTTTGCACCAAGGTAAATGACCTTGCTCTGTTCAGGATGCGATCGCCCTCGCAGGGCGAATGGTTGCAGCTGCTCCTGATTAGGTAGAGTGGATGGGGTGAGTTGGTGGGTTGTGATGGCGATCGCAACTTCTGCACCCTTTACAGTTGTGAACAATTAAAATAAATCTAGAAATTGGAATTTTCTGTTATGAGTGTCCTAATTCCTGATGACATCCTTCAAGCCTCAAACATGACCGAGGACGAACTAAAATTAGAAATCGCTATCTTGCTTTATCAGCAAGGCAAGATTAGCAGTGGCAAAGTCCGAGCTTGGACAGGAGCTACAGTACTTGAATTCCAGCATGAACTGGCAAAACGCGGTTTACACATCAACTATGATGTTGAAGACTTCCAATCCGATGTGCGGACGCTGCAATCAATGGGCTTGTTGTGATTATAGTTAGCGATACCTCACCGATTACAAACTTAGCAGCAATTGGGCAATTAGATATACTACGTCAATTGTACAGTAACGTTACCATTCCTCAAGCCGTTTATCACGAAATGGTAGGTGTAGATCGGATTGTTCCTGGCGCAGTAGAAGTACAACAGCTATCTTGGATTCAAACAATGAGAGTTGTTAATTCAGGGCAAGTTGCAGAAATTCAGCAACAACACAACAATATTGATTTAGGAGAAGCCGAAGCGATTACTTTATCTATAGAACTCAAAGCTGACCTGCTGTTAATGGATGAACGCCGAGGACGAACTGTCGCGCTCGATTATGGACTAAATGTAACAGGTCTTTTAGGAGTCTTGCTACAAGCCAAAAAACAAGGGGTAATTCCAGCTATTAAACCATTAATCGCTCAGTTAATTGCTAATGCTGACTTTCGAGTTAGCCAACAGTTATATGCAATTGTCTTGCAATCTGCTGACGAAGACTAAGGCATTATTGTATAGAACGAATGTCAACAATCCTGTGTGGTGAGCATAATCATTATAAGACGCAGTTAGAGGCTCTTGAGAATGCGATATGGAAGCCCGACTTCAACAAGGGGCAGATGTTGTCGTCGGTGCTGTTGTTGTCAGAACTGAATCTGTTGCAGTTGCTTACATCTGGGGAGCAGTTGCGGGGTTCTGACGAGTGTATGCAGGAGTTGAAGGCTCGCGCAGTGGAGAATCGTTATCTCATCAAGACTTGTCTGAACGTAACTGTTAGCGAGAAGTTAACGCCAGTAGCGATCGCACAAAAGCTGTTGAGCAAGATTGATTTGCGTTTGTCTTACATAGGAAGGTTGGGGCCAAGAGGGAATCGTGAGAGTGTTTACCAGTTTGTTGAGACTGACGATGGACGGGTTAGTATTTTCGAGAAATGGTTGAATCGGGAGTTGGTGTCAGCCACTAATAATATAGATATACCAACACAAGTTGCTGACACAACATCATTAACCTCTTATAATCTAGATTCCGTGTCAGTCACCAGTAATATAGACATACAAACACAAGTTACTGACACACTCGATACTCCCCAAGCATTAGATGAAGCTGTTGGAGGCTGGAAGGGGCTGAAGTTACGATTACGGCAGGGGTTAGAAAGTGCTGGTTCCTTCTACAATGAACTCGTTTCCAAGGTGGGTGAGGCAATTGGTGTTGCTGATGGTGAGCCAGTATGGAACGGCTATCTGGAACAGTGGCAAGTGTGGGTTAACTTTGCGGACGGTTGTCGGGCTGTGGGGTGCGAGTGGGTCGAGTGTGTAGTTTAGTTTACGTTGTTATCCGGCTTGCTGGTTTAACCAAGCTTCTAAATCTGCCACAACGGAAAAATCTAATAACGCCTCTGCTAAAAGAGACAATTGCTCAATAGATAATCCTCGAATTCGTTCAATCAACGCTGCATCAATTTCACCAAAACGACGATTTAGTAGACGTAGAATTAAATCCTGTTGTCCTTCTTGTTTGGCTCTTTCGCGGTCTTGCTGATAAAGTGGTTCTAATCGCATAATTAACTCTCTGTCATCTGATTCTAAATTTTGATTGATCCTTAAATTTTCACGCAGGTTGTAAACTAATTCTAGCGTCGCTTGCTTGTATGGGTGATTCAATGGTAACGCTGATAATTCCAAAATCGCCTGTGACTGTGTGCTTCCTCTACCCAGTATTCTTAACCACAAGGTTTCCGATGTTTGCGGCAGTTGGTGAATAGCTACAATTGCAGTCCTCAGAGCATCCCCTAAAAAGTATATTCCTGGCAACCAACCTGATTTCTGATTAACATTAAAGCTCGATAGTATTGTTGGGGATGCAGTTGGAGTCAAAACCCATAATTTCGGAATATCTGACTCCTGGAGTTTGGTTTTATTAGCTTTAGCCTCTCGCCGCAAGAGAGCTTTTACTTCTAATAATTTTTGAAGACAATCACAAATTTCATCACTAGAAGCTGCATTCCGAAATGGTTCTAATATTGCTGGAAATTCGGCAAACCTTCCAAGTAACCCTAGCAATTCTAAATTAGAGGTTTGCTCTGCTGAAGGAGTAAATAAGACATCAATTTCTTTAATTTCTCCTGATACTTTTTGTGAGGATTTTACTTCTCCGTATGGTTTTAACAGTTCTTCAAGATAGTCTTTGGCGAATTCGTCATGTACAAATCGAGTCATTCAATTTGATTTATTTGTAATTTATTTGAAGTGATTAATCAATATTTTATCTGTATTTACAACCAACTACTATTTGACGGTGGGGCGAGAGTTTCTGACAAACCGTGATGCTAAACGAGCAAAGGCACAGGCTGAGGCTCTTGAGAATGCTATTTGGAAACCCGATTTCAACAAAGGGCAGATGTTATCTTCTGTGCTGTTACTCGAAAAACTGAATCTGTTGCAATTGCTTACATCTGGGGAACGGTTACGAGGTTCTGATGAGAGAATGCAGGAGTTGAAGGCGATCGCACTGAAGCATCGGTTCTCGATCAAGAATTATCTGAACGTGACTATTTCACAGAAGCTGACACCTGTGGCGTTCCCTGTCAAGGGTTGCCGCAGGCATCGCACAGAAATTACTCGACAAGATTGGCTTGCGATTGTCGTATGTGGGGCGGTTGGGGCCGAGGGGGAAGCGGGAGTGTGTTTATAAGTTTGTGAATCCTGATGATGGGCGCTCTGGGATTTTTGGGCAGTGGTTAAATCGTGAATCCGTGTCAGTCACCAGTAATATAGATATATAGGAATCATACTTGATTTCTGAAAAAGACTACGAGATAATACGGAGAAGCGTATTTGTCTAATAGCAAACAATGATAAACCAGCATTTACAAGCTGCGATCGCAGAACTACAAGAATTTATAGATAATCGACCGGATGCTCGTGAGGTGAGAAAAGCTTTGGCAGTGAAACTGGTTTATCAAGGCTATAAGTATCAGGAAATTCAAACAATTTTAGATGTGTCTGTTGGTTCGATAACAAGCTGGAAGCTGGCTTATAAGGAATATGGAATTTCAGGACTGCGCTTAAATCATAAAGGCAGAAAGAGTTACCTGAGTGATGAACAGCAACAAGAAGTATTAAGTTGGTTACAAACTAAGGATACTTGGGAGCTTGGTGAACTGGAGTACAAATTGGCGTTTGAATATGATGTAATCTACGAATCGAAACGAAGCTATTACGATTTATTTGACGCGGCAGGAATTAGTTGGAAGAAAACTACTTCTTTAAATCCAAAGGCTGATCCGGAGGCTGTTGCTGCAAAAAAAAACAGTCTTGTTACATTGTTGGCAAGCAACAGAGAGGAAATAGAAGCAGGAAGGCTGAGAGTACTACTAATAGATGAGTGTCATTTGTTGTGGGGAGACTTAACAGGTTATGTTTGGGGTAAAACTGACCAAGAAATAGCAGTTGGTATCGTTAACGAACGAGATAAACAGACATACTACGGGGCAGTTGATTATCTCAATGGTAAGTTACTTCTGAAAGCTTACAATGCTGGTAATTCAGACAATACGATTGATTATTTACGTTATTTATTAGACCAGTCTCCCAATCAAGAATTACTTCTTTTTTGGGATGGTGCTTCTTACCATCGTTCGCATCTGGTTCAAAACTTTTTATGCGAGGTAAATCAAGGTTTATCTCAAGAGCAATGGAAAATTCATTGCGTCCGCTTTGCTCCTAATTGCCCATCACAAAATCCTATAGAAGATATTTGGTTACAAGCAAAAACCTGGATTAGACGTTTTTGCGCTTTAATTCCAACATTCTCTCATTTAAAGTGGATGTTTGAATGGTTTATCCGAAACACTACCTTTGATTTTATGTCTCTCCAGATGTACGGAGTTTTTTCAGAAATCAAATACTAGTCTTATACAAACTCAAATTACTGACACAATACCACCAACCTCCCATAATCATAGTTCGGTGTCAATCACCAGTAATGTAGACATACAAACACAAGTTGTTGACACACTCGATACTTCCCAAACATTAGATGAGGCTGTTGGAGGCTGGAAGGGGTTGAAGTTACGATTACGGCAAGGGCTAGAAAGTGCTGGTCGGTTCTACTGGGAGCTTGTTTCTAAGGTGGGTGAAGCTGTTGGGGTTGCTGATAGTGAGCCGTTTTGGAATGAGTATTTGGGGAACTGGATGGTTGGCGTGAAGTTTGCGGACGGTTGTAAGTCTGTTGTGTGCGATTGGTTGGCGGTGGTGTAGGTCATGTTCACCCCCCACTAACTGCACAAACTTACTTTTTTGTAAAATAGTTGCCGTCATATCAACGGCATTGGATGCTTGTGGAGTAACAGGCGCTTAAAGCGCATTCGCACAGGAGCGTTGACATAGTCGCAACCCCTCCACCACTTTTGCACATATCTACAAAACGTGCTGGATTTACATACTTGCTCTACCCAGATACAGCATCTGAATTACCTTTCCACTCCTGTTTTAGCAATTCTTGGTAAGTCTTTTCCCTCATCATCATCTGCTGGTAGAGCATGAGCAAAAACTCTTTAGCTTGTTCGTTAGATAGCTGCTGTACTTGGTCGGCAAAAACTCTCAAGCTAAACTCTTGTTCTAAAGATAATTCAATGGGCTGGTTCATAGTTGGTTCAATCGCCCAACTGGGCGAAGACTAGAAGGATTATACTGATTAGATTGGTTTCAAGTTTTTATCTGTTACTGCTATCAGCAGTCATACACTCATTGACAGCTATTGTTTATTCTTCTTTCTATTGATGCCGATTCTGAGTGTTAATTTATATTAATTAGTATAACAAAGTTTTTACAAAATTCTGACGACAGCAGATCGGTATTCTCTACTAACGAGTGCGGATTTCTCTAAGCTCCAGACAGAGCAAGCGCAGTTAGACTCATACCCATAGCCAAAATATTACAAGCACTTAACCCAAGGTTTAATTAGGCAAAACTAATCGTTAAATTTTAACTGTAAATATTTTGAATATTAAAAGGATAGGATATAGTCTCAAATTTTCGATAATATAACCTCAAGAACAATCAACAATAATATCTACCTGAAGATAAAAGCTGAATCAGGAGAAAAACAATACGCTATAAGGGGTTTGCAATTAGCATAATTACAACTCAACATAACACTGCTCTGATTGAAAAAATAACGAACGATTTGTACAAATTCTGGTATTGACTTGGCATTTGGTTGTCGGCAATGTCCGTTTTCCAAAGCTACTGAATCTGTACCAGACTGGCGCTACTTTTAAGCTCTTGAATAAATCAACTGACAATCATGAGGTCAAGTGAATGGAAAGGGCAGATTTAATCGTAATTGGTAGCGGTCAAGGTGGCATTCCGTTAGCAGCTGATTTCGCCCAAGCAGGGCGTAACGTAGTGCTATTTGAGCGCGATGTCTTGGGCGGTAGTTGTATTAACTATGGTTGTACGCCTTCTAAGGCATTTTTGGCGGCGGCTCATGCAGCAGGTCGGGCACGACAGGCAGAAAATTTAGGTATTCATGCTCAAATCAGGGTCGATTTTCCGGCTGTCATGCAAAGGGTACGCAGCATTCGAGACAGCTTTAATCAAAGTGTAAGAAAACGTCTGGAGGATGCTGGAGTTAAAATAGTCTTCGCCGAAGCATCTTTCACAGGAGAACGAATTGTCACTGGCGGTGAAGTTACAGTGCTTGCACCCATCATTGTCATTAACACGGGTACGTCTTCTCTAATTCCCAATATTCCCGGTTTGGCAAAAACCCCCTATTTGACGAACCGTAGTTTTTTTGAGTTAAAACAATTGCCACCACGAGCTTTAGTAATTGGTGGTGGTTATATCGGTTTAGAACTCGGACAAGGACTAGCACGTCTGGGCAGTCAAACCCAAATTATTGTCAGAGGCGATCGCGTCTTGGATCGTGAAGAGTCCGAAGTGGGAGAAACTTTGGTAAAAGCTCTTGAGCGCGACGCCATTGAAGTACATTTCAATACGAAAGTTGAGCAGGTTGCTTATACTGATGGCTCATTTACGCTAACGCTCGATCGACAAGACAAGCTACAGGCAGAAGCATTACTTGTGGCTACAGGACGTAAACCCAATACCCAGACATTAAATGCATCTGCAACAGGAGTTGAGTTAGACGAGCGTGGCTACATTAAAATCGACGACCATTTTCACACCACTTGTGATGGCGTTTATGCAATTGGTGATGTGGCTGGACAACCTGCTTTTACCCATGTTTCGTGGGAAGATTATCGTCGCTTAAAGGCAATTTTATCTGGAGAGGAGCGAAAGCGTAGCGATCGCGTTCTTGGCTACGCTGTTTACACTGAACCGCAAGTTGGACGAGTCGGGATGAGCCTAGAGCAAGCACAACAAAAAGGAATTAATGCCCGCTGTGTTACATTACAAATGTCACAAATTGCACGGGCGATTGAGTGGGGTCACGATCTAGGTTTTTACCGCATGGTGATAGACAACGACACAGACAAAATTTTAGGCGCAACCCTAGTAGGTTATGAAGCGGCTGAAATTGTTCATGTGTTTATGGCTATTATAGAAGCAGGAATAACGTGGTACTTATTAGAGCAATCGGTTCACATTCATCCGACCTATGGGGAAGCATTACCGAGTTTGGCAAGGTTGTTGATTGATAACAATACACTTTAACTGGCATTGTCGTATTCAAAATTTATTGAGCGTAACAAACTTAGTATTGTTAGCGATGCGCGAGACATGAATATTTCACTTTGTCCAGCAGTTTTTCTATCTTAATTTATATCACGACCCAAAGTACTTCTACACGAGCTGATTGTTATCAATAATTCTTCTGTTGCTCATCTACAAAACACCACAGCCACTCTTCTCCTAATTCGGCTGAACTAATGACGGGATGCCCAGTCTCTTGGTAATGACGACGTGCGTGTTGATTTTTGTCAGAGTCGCAGCACAACATCTTGCCGCAAGTCTGACAAATACGCAGATGTACCCAGCGGTCATTAAGCTGAATGCACTCCTGGCATTGAAATACAGGATAATTGGCTTTGTAAATTAAGTTTTCCAGAGTTAGTTCATTGAGATGTTGGCAGGACATAGAGTTTTCCTATTGATTACAGATGTTCCTCTGGTAATGCCTCAAGATGCTCTAAAATTTGCTGTTTGATATTCTTGGCTGTCATAGGTATGAAATTTTTGACGCTAGCACAGTAAAATTCAGTGTTTCACCAGCATATATAATTTTAACTTGCTGGTCTGATAGTGAGCCGTTTTGGAATGAAGACTTGAGACAGTGGCAAGTGTGGGCGAGCTTTGCGGACGGTTGTCGGGCTGTGGGGTGCGATTGGGTTGAATGTGTGGGGTAAGTTTCGGGTTGTGACGGTGATGATTCTCAATCGGAGATTGCTTCTTGCTCCGTAGGCTGTCCCCAAAAGCAACCAGGTAGAACGTTAACCACTTGTACTGTTAGCCATTCGGGAGGGTAGAAAAGCAGGATAACATTCAATTCGGCGTTTATTGCGTTGTTCAATCAGTGTTTCTAAACCTTGGAGACGGTCTTGCAAGCCTTTGAGAACATTAATAGCTCGCCAATCTTGAAAACTATTCACACCAAAATCTGTAAATGCCTTGGGATCTTGCTTCGTGCCAATTGATGCCATGAGGTTGGTCTGAGCAAAAGTTAAATTTTAACAAAGTTTTTATTATTACCATAATTTTTATCAATATCAAAAGCTCTAGTATAAAGCAGCAAGTAATAATACAATAAATTGTTAATAGCTGTTTGTAGCAATTAGGACTTTATTAACTTAAATTTCGCAAATATTAGGTTAGGTAGACCGAAATGTTTTGGCTTTGTTTACTTTAACTTTTTGGTTTCACCTGCCAAAGAAACTTAGCAACCTATTAAGTATCGAAAGGTAATGTTGAAACGTCGCACAATACTACTGGGTCTAACTGCGCTTAGCTTTATGTTGACCGTGAGTACAAAAGTCTATGGACAATCTACTAGCGGGCCAGATGCTTGGCAGGCTGTCTACAATGATGCAGTTGCCGGAGCAACAACGATAATTACAGTTCCGATTTTGAGTCCTTTATTATCATTTATCCTGCAAATATTCTACAACTTGCCAGGTTTTTGGGGCGGTTAATTCTTTGTCTCATATCTAAACATAGAAAGATTCTAAATAGAGGCTTTTGCAGTGTGATTTTTTCGTAATTTCGACGCCTGTGTAGATGCTCTGCGTCTTGTCACCAGACATCGCCTGACTACATCTGGTTAAAGCAGATTTTCTTGTAACCAAATATTCCATAGCCTGTGAGGAGCTTTGTATGTTCAGACCTCGCGCAATTTTTCGCGCCTTAGCTGCAATTATCCTAGCGTTTGTCATCAGTACACAGATATATCAACAACCTGCTGTTGCTTCTGGAGGGGTATGTAATCCAACTGTAAATAATCTACCTATATGCCCAAGTACAGCACCATCAGAGTCAGCTAGTTTTATTGATCCAACTGCAACAATCACCAATCCCACAAATATTAGCTTGGGTGAAAAAGTCTACGTTGCACCATTTGCTCAGTTAAACGCTACTAATGCCCCCATTAGTATTGCAGCAGATTCTAACGTTCAAGACCAAGTGAGAATTACAGCTTCAGGAACGGGAGTCGAGGTTGGCCCGCGAGTCATTATGGCACACATGGCTACTATCAAAGGTGCAGCTAAAATCGGTACTCAAGGCTCAACCGGGCCTTTTAACGACCCAGTTACCAATACTCAGTTCAACAACGATATTCCAGAGACATTTCTTGCCTTCAACTGTGAAATAGATGGTGCAACTATAGAAAGAAACACGGTGGTTAACTTTCTCGCGCGCGTTGGTCCTGGTGTTACCTTACCTGCTGGTAAAGTTGTCCTGCCTGGTAAAAACGTCACAACTAACCTACAAGCTAGTAGTGGCAGCTTAGGAAAGGTGGCAAACCTGACACAAGCCGATGTGGCATTGATGGAAGGTATCATTGAAGTCAATGATGCATTTGCTAAAGGTTACACTGAATTGGCCAGAGCAGACTTGTCAAACGTAACAGGGATAAATTATGCGCCACTCACAGCTTTTAACCCTGGAGGTCTGCCGCAGATAGGTGGGAACATCACTCGCAATCCCAACTTTCGTAACCGTATCATTGGCAATATCGTTCTGGAAGATTCTTTAACCAGCCTCAACTACAAAATAGGTAATAGAATTTCCCTGCGTGCTGATGAAGGTCAACCTTTTAATGTCGGGACAATTGCTGGTATGGCAAACGATGTTGTCTTTCACGCTTTAGAAAACACGAGCTTGACTTTAGGTGATATTGTTGGCTACGGGCCCAGAGTTCTAGTTCATGGTGGTAGGCAGGTCGTCAATGGTGTTGCTAATGGTTCTGAAACCAGCATAGGTGATTTTGTAGGGCTAGCACCGAACTCCGTTATATTCCGTTCAGTTATTGGCAGTAAATCGGCAGTTGGGCTAAAAAGTGCAGTCTTCAATTCTACAGTACCTTCGAGAACGTATATCCGTTCTCGAACAATCTATGCCGACAACGGCAACATCATTTCATCTGTAGAGTGGTAAGCAAGCAACTTGTACATAATTATGAATCTGAAAATCTTATCGCTAGTGCAATTAAAATGCCTACGATTGATTGTGCTGTTTACTTTGATATTCGCATTGATACTAAGTTTTGATGATAGTTCATCTATAGCCGCACAGCAGGCTGGGCATGAAATCACCTTCAGTCAACCTGAAGTTGTACAACCTCCAGTCACCGGGCTTGTGTCTACATTGTCGGATGAAGTCGAGGATTTACCAACAGAGTTAATTCGCTGGTCAACCTACTGGCAACTTTGTTGGCAACCATATCCCGAAGCTAAAGAATACGAGCTGCAAAAGGTACTTATGGAAGGGAAGTCTCCTAAATTGCAACGTCAAAGCGATCGCTGCTTTCGCCTACAAGCTGCATCTAATGAAAACCAAAAATCACAAGGATTACTCAACCGCGAATTGATCTTGTTGATGCATAAGATTCAGCTTGGTTACCGAGTGCGAGCTGTTTTAGATAATAACCGCGTCAGTGAATGGTCTCAAGTCATGGCAGTTGGTGCGACTACTACCTCTGAATTGAATGGTACTAATAATACCTGTAATAGCGTTTGTGGCACCAAAGATAGCACCGAGAGTAAATTTTTCTAATGGCAAGAGTCCCCTGAATTAGTTCGTCATGGGTACTAGTGTCGTTAGTACACCATGATTAGCTAACTCAATATACAAATCTCAGACAGTAATAGTCATGCTTCCCCTTGAACCATTGTTTTGCCCTTGTTGTACTCCAGCCATATTGCATTTGCTGACTCAATCTGAGCTTGCTCAGTACATACTCCAATTAAGAACGGGGTCAGTTGCTGCGGCTATCAAAAAGAATCAAAAACAGCAGCAGTAATCTCTATCCGTAGCGCGTCTTTCTCTAAATCAGCGTCTCCATTAATAATGTGGAGGCAAATTAATGGAAACTAAAATATTTCTAAATAGAATGGCGCTAAGAAAAGATGAAACCCTTATACTTGCTTGGGTATAGGGGTGTAAGGATATAAGGGTGTAAGGATATAAGGGTGTAAGGGAAAACCATCATGCAAATTGACTTGTTTGGATCTGAATTTAAATCTAATTCTTACCCCTACACCCCAAAGCCTTATAAATTATGGATTTGCCTAAATCTTAGTGCCATTCGATGATGACGGCTGGTATCCCCAACTGCGACTGCATTATTATCTGACTGTGGGGCGGCAGTTTTTAGTTAACCGAGACAGCAAACGAGTTAAGGCACAGGCGGAAGCTGGGGAGAATGCTATTTGGAAACCCGACTTTAACAAAGGGCAGATGTTGTCGTCGGTGCTGTTGCTCGAAAAACTGAATCTGTTGCAGTTGCTCACATCTGGGGAGCAGTTGAGAGGTTCTGATGAACGAATGCAGGAGTTTAAGGCATCGCGCTACAGCATCGGTTCCCGATCAAAAATTACCTGAACGTGACTATTTCGGAGAAACTGACTCCTGTTGCGTTCCCGCTTCGGGTTGCCGCAGGCATCGCACAGAAGTTATTGAATAAAATTGACTTGCGGTTATCCTATGTTGGTCGGTTAGGGCAGAGGTGTAAGCGGGAGTGTGTTTATAAGTTTGTTGGAACTGATGATGGGCGGGATCGGATTTTCTCTGGGTGGTTAAATCGGGAGTTGGTGTCAGTCACTAATAATTTAGCTTTAAAAGCCTAAAAATAAACAAAATTAATGATACTTATTCGGCAAATAAATAATTGCTAAATTCATTAGCTGTATCAAATTTTGGTTGTTTATTTTCTAATAATAGTTAATCCAAAAATTTTGGGAAGTTTTAGATATTTAAATTTAGTCAAACTCATAAAAGAATAACTTATTACTTCACTAAAAAATATTGATGTAAGAGTTGTATTAATAGGGCTGTGTTTGGCAGTAAACTTTTAAATATTA
This sequence comes from Nostoc minutum NIES-26, assembly GCA_003326215.1. Taxonomy (GTDB): domain Bacteria; phylum Cyanobacteriota; class Cyanobacteriia; order Cyanobacteriales; family Nostocaceae; genus Dendronalium; species Dendronalium minutum. Next base: position 18,617 of record LXQD01000020.1, read on the forward strand.
CATATTTCATAGATTAGAGAGAGCAAGGAGGAGGAGTTTGAACAAAATAACAGTATTTTCCGCAGCACTATTGCTTATCAGCGGTACGGTAATTACCAACAACATAGCGACTGCTGACAACCGACCCACACAATGGGGTTATACAGGCCACAACGGCCCTGAGAATTGGGGCTCGCTCTCTCCTAATTACCAAATGTGCAACATCGGTAAAAACCAGTCACCCATCAATATCACTACTTCATTAGATGCAAACCTGCCATCGATTAAATTTAATTACAAAACACCTCCATCAGAAATCCTCAATAATGGCAAGACCATACAGGTGAATGTCGAACCCGGCAGCAACATTGTGGTGGATGGAGTCACTTATGCACTTAAACAGTATCACTTTCATACACCAAGTGAAAACCACATTGCAGGTAAAGATTTTCCCTTGGAAGCGCACTTTGTTCACGCCGATGCTAATGGCAACCTAGCTGTTGTAGCTGTAATGTTTGAACAGGGGAAAGCTAATGCCCAATTAGCCAAGATTTGGGAAAAGTTGCCGATGAAAGCAGATGAAAAGAATGCCCTGAAAACAGAGGTGAAAGATGTTCACAGCCTTCTACCCCAAAACCTGGAGTATTACCGTTTTAACGGCTCTTTGACGACCCCACCATGTTCAGAAGGTGTCAAATGGATGGTGATGAAAGAACCATTAACGGTTTCCAAACAGCAAGTAGAAAAATTTTCACAGGCTGTCAATGGCACAAACAATCGCCCGATTCAACCACAAAATGCACGTGTAGTCATCAGATGACCATTTAATCAAGCAAAACCTTTTGAAATATCGGGCTTACCTATGAAAAAGAAAAATTAAGAGTTTAGACAAGGGTATAAGGATGTAAAGGTTTTGAACTCTTGCACTCTTATACCCTGTCTCAACAGACAACCTTCAATAGACCGAAAAGTTTTGCGATCGCACAAAAGCTTTTGAACAAGATTGATCTACGGCTGTCGTATGTCGGTCGGTTGGGGCCACGAGAGAATCGGCAGTGCGTTTATCAGTTCGTGCATCCTGATGATGGACGTGATTATATTTTCGAGAAATGGTTACGCCGAGATGAACTCGCTCCTAAAACAATTGCGAATTGCGGTGCGATTTGTTGTTAAGTGAATCACGGTAATCAGCCCGTAAATAACTTAACCAACCCTTACGGGTTGAACTCTCAGACAGATGTAGGTGGAAGTCCTACCAGCAAGGTTCATGCTTGACTCCTTACCTGCCCACACCGACCAAGCTCGTCACTTGGAGAGTGAAGCTGGGAACAGGGCGTAATCAGACTACTGTTATGGGTGGACACTGACGCTAACAGGGAGTTCCCACGGTAAAACAGATGCCTAGAAAAGTAACCTACGCAGAAGCGGGACATATCCCTAG
>LXQD01000021.1 GCA_003326215.1 Nostoc minutum NIES-26
TTATTTATTTGGTCTACCAACCCTATTTCATCAATAATTCCTGCTATTATCCCCAGGTGATTTAGATTTTTTACTTCAATGCTCAAGGGTGAATTCATTTTCACACTATATCCCATCAACTATTTTTAGCTTTTCATGATGGAAGCTTATAGAGTGCTAATTTTATTTATTTTTTGACTTCTACCCTGATTCTGGCTACTAACTTGACTTTTTGGAGTTTATTGTCTCAAATATTACCAATATTCTTGGTTTTCTGACTGGTTTCTCTATGTGCCAGTTTTAGGTGCGGAATGTGGGATTGATAATTCCGTGCTTGAATTTCTGCACATGAAAGGTTGTTGTCGCTAAGTTCTTCCGGTTGAGGAACCAACAGTTCTGGGTGAACCAGCACCGGGGAGGGAAGATGCAACCAGAATTGAGGTTTGTCTGGATTATTGGAAGCTTGGACTATATCAAAATTAGAGTGCGTTCCAATTACTACTTGTCCAGAGTAGTTGCTGTTTCCACAATCCAGCCAAAATAGCGATGCTGGCTCATTTGCACTGTTGATTTTGAGAACAGAGTGAATTTTGCTCCTGGCTGTGCTGTTATCTACACAGCCAATAATTACCGTTAGGGTATTCCACCAACTGGCTGTGCGAATCAAGTCTTCTTCAAACCAGTCGCAAACGGCTGTAATCTCTATTCCATACTTGGCACTGCATCTTGCAGCCAGTGTTTCTACCTTTGGTAGCCCAATTTCAGCTTGTTGATAATTTTGGCGGCTGATATTTTTGAGTTCGACAGCATCGCCATCAACGATCGCAAAGTTAATTTCTTTTCTAGTATGCTGGAGTTGCAGAATAATTCGACATAAATCTTCTGCAAGAAACCCGCCTGTTCCTCCTACTCCTACTAAGACGAAGTTGATACGAGTATGATTGCGAGGTAAGACGGGTAAAGCTTGTTGGTAAGTAATTAATTCGAGCATTTTACCTGTGGCGGCAGTTCAAATATTTGATTGGGGTTGATGTCGAAAAAGTGATTGTATATTCCGATGCGGGTATAGATTGTGGGAATGGTATTCAGTGTGCCAATAATCGCGAACACTCGAAATTTGCCTTTTTCTTCTTGATTGTCTGCACTTGAAGGATAAGCAGCTAGAGTTCCATGACTGTGCATTTCCACTAAGCTATTTGTATAGCTTTTATTGAGTGCGCTTTCTAAAGATAAGACGTGAGTAGAGGACGCGGTTTGTAGTGGTGTATGACACCACCATTGGTTGTTTGTCACTCCCAAGTAGAATAGGATTTCCTGTTGGGGGTTGATACTAGCAGCATTGATAATCTCGGCGATCGCTTGGCTGGGTACTTTTGGGACTTTCAGACGGAAGTAGGGTTCAAGGGGTTGGAGTCCAGCAACTTGAGTTTGAGTTAGTTGCAAGCAAACCTCTAACTCGCGACGATGCGATCGCAAGAAAAGCCCATTTGCTGCCAGCCAGTATTCCTGGAGTTTTTGGCTGTAAGGAGGAAAGTTATTACTTGTAGCGAGGTGATAACCGATAAAAGGATTCATGGTTAACTCAACAAATGATTGATAATGTCTTCTGGGGTTGTGATTTTCCAGCTATGAACGGGAACAAGGTCACTTGAAGGGTAGGATTTAGCTTTAGATTCGTGTAATTTGATTAGCTGATTGCAGATATTATCAGGATGAGTTTTTGATTTGCCTTGGGATAAGTCCTTGTTAAAAGGTGATTTCCAGAACAGATCCCAAACTTGGCCTATGCTTGCAGCACTGCACATACTGAGAGAATTTCCCCCAAAGCAAATACTAGAGTCGTCCCAAACGTTAGGTAGAGGAGGCTTGTACAGTTGTGCGTCTGGTTTAAATACCTTCCCTTTAACTGCCCACAGGTAATATTTACTACCGCATCCAGCAAATAAGAATGCAGGCATGGGGACAGTCATTACTTCAGGTTCCTGTTCTATAATTTGAATTTGATATTTTTGGGGAGAGTAAAACTGAATAATGGCCTCTCCCTCTGGATTTTTACCCCACCAAATTGTGTTGCTAGAAAGCCATCCAGATGCGGCAGTTTTACTTGTGAAGGCTTTCTCTACTGCTTCAGGAGATAAGAATTTATATTTAGACTCTTTGCCTTCGCGTTCGACTAAAATAAACTGTCCTTTGAGGATAATTAACTGCCCTAGTAAATCATCTTGGGGAATATTGGCAAGCAGAATTTGTGAGATATTTTCTAAGTTAATTATTGGTAATATATTTGTGTCTACATTCATGCTTTTGATGCTTGATTCCAAATTTTCACTGCTGCTTTTCGAGCAGAAAGAGATGTTTCTAACAAATGGCTAACCTCATTTGATTTCTCCATCATCGAGACGGCTTCTTGCCACTTTTGAGCGAGAAATACGATATTCTCATAAGTCCATTCCAGCCAATCGCTTGTTTCACACGTAATATCTAGCCAAATATTTTCAGTTGAGTAATCTATAATTCGTATGGCTATATCTAAATATTGCAGGGGACTTTTGTAACGACGACATAGCCTTACAAATTTCTCGAAGTAAATTTCTTCTGCTGGAGCAATGTAGTCAGGAGTAAAACCAAAATTTAGTTTCCATTGGCTGATATTGTACCCTTGCCCCATCAATGACAGTAGGAACTTCTCCGAGTATACCAGTTCCTCAAAATCTTCATTCCACCACTCAAGTCTTTGTGGTGAAACTAGAATACTATCACGTTCGGGATTAAACTCGATTTCATCGATATATTCTACTGGGAATAGATTTTCATTCACTAGGTTAATAAATTCAATTTCTCTATCTAGGTAAGCGCTAGTTGGATGTGATTGTTTATTAATAGGTATGGTTGATTCTAACCATTTTTCTGGAAATAATTTTTGATACAGGCTTAAAATATTTACTCGTTCGGAAAGATTTTCTAGGTAACTAACTGCTGTTAGACAAGTAATAGGTATTTTGAATGAGTGGATATTGCAAAGCATAATTAATCAGCCGCTACGAGTTATAGCGGCTATAAATTTGTGATTACAGTACAGGATATTTACTCGTAATAGCAGGTTGCTGTTTAAGACTTTGAGCAACTTTTTCGCTATAGGTTTCCCAAGATTGGCCGAGCTTGATAGCTTTATCTATCTCAGGTTGTAAGGTAATTAAATTTTCGAGACTAATTTGACTGTTTATCTCTAGAAGCTTTATCTGCCATCCTAACTTTAGTGCAGGATTTATTTCTTCAAAACTGTTTTTCAATTCTCTAAATTGACTTCCTTTAGTACCTGCTTTTTTTACCAAACGAATTGAAACTGTATCATCAGTTGTTTGTCGTTCAATTTCGGCATTAGCATACTCTGGAAAGTAGACGCTAATAGCTGTTTTGAGAGTATTGTCATCCTGGGCGATCGCCTCATCCAGAGAAATTTCTTGCCCTTCGATAATAGCAATGTACTTCATGGTATTAAAATAGTGACAGTTGGTTGTTAGGTGCAGGTTTTTTATCTTTATCTTCAGGTAGGTTACGCTTTTGTACTTGTCTGGATTGTTCCTGTCGATTCTGCTCTGTAGTCTGCTTTTCCATCCTTTGTTTGCAGATATTTAACATTTCTGGGAGAAATTTTTCTAAATCATTTAGCCAGTTATTTATGATAGGCTGAGATTTAATCTCAGCTAGAGGAATTATCTTAATAATCGGAGGTGCATCTTGAATTCCAATTGTGACAATTGCTTTTTCAGAATTTGGTGTTAACTGAATTGTTATTATGGCGGTTTTGGTAAAAGTTATCCCGCTAGATGACTCTTGACTTATAACTTCAGTATTTACTGATTCATATAATGTTTCTTCTAAATTTAAATTGTCCTGAATATCAGAATTAAAATCTTTACTGCTATAGTTATCTTCAAAGCCAGTTGCATTCTCGTCAGGTGATGTTTGATTACTCATGATTAAGAGAGATTGGCTAATCTAAATAAAGTGCGGATAGTGATACCTGTCTTGTTAAAAGACTGCCATTTGTAGGCGCATTCGCCTAGTTTGTACTTAGGAGAAAGTTGGCTCCAAGTGTCCCATGCTTCAAATAAAATGGGACTAACACTCTTGAGTGCCATCCCGACTTGAATCCACGAATGGTAATCATCTGCAAACCGAGGGTGGATGACTTCGAGTAGTACAAGTGCGGTTTGAATATTGGTTTCTATTGAGGGAATTAAATGAGCGTACCTGTCTACCCCATATCTGCGGTTATATTTTTCTTTGGGTAGGTTAAACTTTCTTGTTTTCTCCTGTTTGGCAAGCATTTGGGCAATTACCCAATCAGGAGCTATTTCTATTTGGCGTTCAGATGGACTACAGCCGGGAAGCCATTTGTAATTTCTACCTTCTGGGTGAAAGGACGGGGGAAGGATTGAAGCTAGGTTTTTGCCTCGAAATTCCAGGTGTTCGTCCTTCCCAGTTTTGATTTTGCGAGATTTGACATCGCAAGCTTTTGAATTTGGGATGAGGTATAAGCGTTGGCTGCGATATTTCCTCCCAGAGGTAAATGCAATTGTGGGAGGGAGATATTGTTGGGCGCGATCGTGTAACGACTCCATAGGAGTATCGCGTGTTTCGGTGGGTGTTAGCTGGTTGAGTTCTTCTGGTTCAGAATGTTCGTTAATTTGGATGATGTGTCGCCAGGATGTTTCCCCATCGCAGTCAATAGCTACTAAGTACCCTTGGGGATGATTGAAACCGCAAACCAAGGCTACACCAGTGGGGGTAATAAATCTGTTATTTGTCCAAAATTTTAATCGGCGGCGGACGAGTTCAGTTTGTAGTTCTTTGGGAGAGTAAGTATTTTTTTCCCATTCTTTCCCTAAAGGACGTTTACCAAAGGTAGGAACGATTCGCCATTCTTCGGGTAGGTTGTCAAGCGAAGATACCAAATGACGGATTTGGGCGTGCATGAATTCATGTGGCTAATTATTTCGATAATTCATGCACGAGTGCGTTAGTGACCGTAGTGGTTTGAGATTATGACTGTGGTGCTAATTGATGGCCAGCTTCAACTAGCTTAACAAGTGTATTTTGGTCAAACGCTTTAATACCGGATACAAATTGTTGCCACTGCTGCTATTTCTCTTTTGAATAGGTGTGGTTAGGGTCAAAGTTGCAAACTTGACAGAATTTATGAAAATCAGCATTCCAGTGAAACGTACAAATACCTGTTATGAAATAGTTGATTTGTTGCTCGTCCATGATTAATATTTCAGATGGCGATTATGTTTTAAGCTAACCTTTTGTTAAGTGCATTTTCGACTTGATAAGTCCCAAGAGTACAGTTTGCATTGCAAGGAAAGGTAGGAAATTCAAGATAGTTATTCATAGTTTTTGTTACCTTGCACAGTACCATTATCCCCTCCCTACCTTTATTTTTTTGATTGTGATAGTAGCTGATAACCTCAAACTCATTATTGCCAGCCTCAAATCTACTTCCTCTATATTGAGAGATAGCCTTGTGCCAATCTGGTTGCCAGAGCATGAGTGTATCTATTGCCATTGCTCTCACAGTTGGGTTATCTAATTTTATTAGGATATCTGGTAAGTAATGACATTGTTTGGCGATTACTTCTCGTGCGTAATTTATCAGCCAATACTCTGCTTCTCTTAAAAGTGCTTTTGATTCAAGGTTTTGGCACACTTCATCGTAAACCTTAGACATTAAATATGCCCTTTGTTCAAAAACCATCCCATTAGTTCGCAGTTTTAAGTTTGATGGATAATTAATTATCAAATCAGCTAGTTCATCACTGATTTTGGGAAGAGGATATTTATTATATTGTTGGGTTTCAGGATGGGATATTTTCACCTGATACCCTAGATTTACAGCATGATTGATAATAAAATCAATATTGTTAGACTCGACAAAATCTCCTATTTTAAAATTTGTTTCTGTAAGTAAAAATGATGGTGCGTGAATAATTTGAAATCTTTTAGGATTTGGATTTGAATCAGCTAATAGTTCGACGTACATCGCTTATTCTCAAAACTTTCATCAATCTTGTGCGTAAGCGATGTATGTGGTTGAATTACTAAAAAAATAATCCTACCCAAGCTGGATAGGATTATCTTAGCTATTGATTAATAGTTCTTGTCTCTGTTGGATTGATTATTTCCTTTAGTAGAGATAACCCAACTGATTTAAACAGTGCTTTGTTATCATCAGGGCAGCGTTGAATTGTTGTGCAAGATGAGCAGCCGTATTTACAAGGACAATTATCTACTAGAAACTTCGCTTTAATAAAGGCGGTTTCTAAATACTTGATGAGGGTATCGCACATACCTGTACCATGTTCACAAGTATCAAAGAAATAGCCAACTAACTTAGTATTAGACGGCACTTCTACTAACATGAAATCTATATCTCGACTGTTTGCTCCATGTTCGACAAGTGGTAAACTGAGTATAAGGTGATGAGCGAGAGTATGAACGCAAATTTGGGTTTCATTGCTTTCAAATAGTTGTTTCTCCTCATTGGTAATATATTTCTGTTTGTTAAGTATCTCTTTTCTGTGATTTTTGACCAAAATTGAAAAATATTTTCGTGCATCAGCGTTAATTTCAACCCTGACGCAGAATGTATTGTAGTTAAGAGCAAGTGATTCTTCGTATTTATTTTCCTCCAAGAGTTCGACAAATTCTCGTTCAATCAGTTGGGTTTTACAAGCAGGACAAGTTTGTAAGTGTCCAGGTAAATTTAAATTGAAGTTGCGACATCTGTTACTAGTGCAAGTCCATTTTTGTTCCAGCCTGTACAAGTTGTAGCCAGAAATTTCTTCTTTGATTTTGGCTGAAACAGGTGTAAATCTAGCGGCCCCTTGGGGAAGATTGATAATTTTGGCTTCTCCGACAATTTTAATTTCCTCGAAATTTAGGCTTCCTTCAGGACGACTAAATAAATTGGTCGCTTCAATTGGCTTGAGAATTGCTTTCCCTTCGGTTAAATTTAGCTCTTGTGATTTATACTGTACGGGGTTGCCATCAAAGTCTTGAGCAAGATATATAGCACCAGGGTAAACTTCTCTTAGTGCAGAAGATGCCGAACTTTCCTCAAACTCTTCTGCGCTATCTTGATTGATATAACTGATGTTTTGGTCAGTGTTGCCTCTAACTTTAATTTTTGAGTGGACATAACCGAGATTTCGATTAGTTGTCAGTCTTTGATTGTAGCTGAAGATTAGTTGATTATCACCGATTAACTGTCGGGCGATCGCATCACCAGGAGTACCGAAATGTCGGGCAATTTGAGCTTGCGTCGGTTTACTTTCTTTGCAACAAGCGAGAATATGCTGCTCCAAAGTTGTTTCATAATTGTGGTTAAAGTTGATAATTTCTGGAGGATCAGATAAAAGGCGTTCTGGGTAATTGGCGTAGTAAGAATCCATAATCGACCTTTTCGACGGAATAAACACCAATAATCCTGCTTCCTGCCTCCCCGCACGTCCTGCCCTTTGGCGAAAGGCAAGAATCGAGCCGGGGTAACTATGTACGATAGTTGCATCAATAGACCCAATATCTAAACCCGCCTCCAAAGCACTTGTAGATATAATGAACTTGACCTTCCCGCTTTGTATATCTGCAATAATTTTGTTACGCTGATTTGCCTTCATGCTCCCATAAAATGCTGAGATGGTTTCTCCCAGGTGGGGCAGTTGCATCTCGATTAAAGCTTTACGGATGGCATTAGTTAAAACCTTAACCAGTTCTCTACTATCGCAGAAACAAATCCCGACTATGCCTTTACTTACGAGCATAGCTGCGACTTGGGCAGTTTGGTAAAATGTATTGTTCCGTGGTTTTAGGCTAATAAAAGTAATCTCCGAGCGTTTTGCCCCACTTTGGTCAATAATAGCAAGATTACTTTGTTCTTCTCGATTAGATATCTTCTGGGCAATTTCGCTGCTGTTACTAATGGTTGCAGAAGCGAAGATGTACTGTAATTTTGAAATATCATTGCCGACAGACTCTATCATAAGTTGAGTTCGCCGATTAAGTAGTGCAAAATGCGAACCAAATATGCCTTGATAAAAGTGCATTTCGTCACAGACAATGATTGAAAGTTTTCTAATTGTTTCTCTAAATCCCCAGTTTGAATCGAATTGGTAGTTGTTAAGTTCGTGGTTCCATACATCAGGAGTCACGCATAAAATTGAGGGTTGATTGCTGTAAAGTTGTTTGCGCTCTTGGGGAGGAATATCTCCATTAATATTGAGAATTTGGGGGCGAATATTTTCATCTAAGTGGCTAACAAATGAACGTATTTTCTCTACCTGGTCAAATGCCAGTGCTTTCAAGTTAAAGAATATTAAAGCTGATTTACCCTTTAGACACTCATGAATGATGGGAATGAGAAAAGAGATACTTTTACCACTGCTGGTAGGAGTTTGGAGAATTATATCTTCTCCTTTTTTGTAAGCTTGCCATGCCTCGACTTGATGAGAATATAATTGACTAATTCCTGACTTGCTTAGGGCTAGTTTAACTAGAGGGTGAATATCATCTGGGATGGGATAAAGTTTAGCTTCTTGAGCGGGAATTACTTCGCAGCTTTGTAGTTTTCCTGAGCCATCAAGGATAGCAGCTATCTCTTGGTAGAGAATGCTTTTACCTGTTGGTGCTTGGTTTAGAGGTAATAAATTACCGCTATTGACTTCATGCTCCCAGTCGAAAATAATTTGGTTTAAACTACCCTTTTTAAAGTAAAGGTTTTTCTCAATGATGGCGGCGATATGGATAACACCATGTTCTTTAGAATAAACCTGCTTGTTTGCTTCTAACCATTCAGGTTGGGTCATAAAAATATACCTACTTGCTGTTTTAGCAGGTAGGCGTTAGTCCAAAGTAGTGGTTTTGGTTGTTGCTATACTATTGATGCTCTGCTCTATATTGTCAGAACGCAAATGCTTTTGGCGTTAATGAAATTTGTGCTTTGGTACTATAACTATTTACAAGCTGTTCTAAGCGTTCAACAATACTGCCTTTAAGTATGGAATAGTTAGCTTGATTAGTGACAATTATCGATAGCTCAGTTGCCCATTGCTCATAATTAGAACTACCAATAATACCAGTAGAAGACTGGATATAGTTAACAAGAATGCTGTCATTGAAACCAAAGCCACTTTCACCCCAGATGCAGGCAGATTGCAGCAAATACTCGTAGTCTGCGAATACTTGAAACTGGGGGTTCCATCTAGGGGCATCGCTTCGGTAGTGGACGAAACCATTGCTGTCGAATATCTCTTGTTGCCATAGAAGCTGCTGTAAGGAGCAGCAATTGCTAGGCGAAACAAACGGCTTTCCTTGGCGAACAACACTACCATTGCGGATGACATCGCGGCGGCGCTGCTGTCTTGCTATGCCATATCGGATATTGGAATGCTGTTTAAAGTACTGCCGCATTGAGGCAACAAATTCAGGAGCAATGCTGTTGTCATCGTCCAGGTATGAAACAATGCCACCACCAGCTGCATCTAGTCCCAGGTTACGGGCGTAGCACAAGCCAAAGCCACTGCAAGGGTCAGGGTGTTCCATTTCAATGTAAATGATAGGGAAATCAGCTTTTGCCTTAATGCTGGTGATAATATCTCTAGTATCAGGATTAGCGCCATCATTGATGACGAGCCATTCAAAATTGTGGTCAGTTTGACCTTGAATGCTTGGCAGTGCAGTAGATGCAAGCTGCACAGGTCTATTGTATGTTGCAGTGATGATTGATAATTTCAAAGCTCCATACCTCTATCATTTGATTGCGTTGTTGTTGAATCGATCGCAGCTTGAATTTGTTGCCATCTTGTTACGTCCTCGTTTGTTATACCTCTAGCGGTTTCAATTTGATTACTTGCAAGAGATAGCCGAATTAACGTTAGCTTTTCATTGGTTCTGGCAACAATTAAACTTTGCGTGGTGCTATTGAAGCGGATCTGGTAGTTACTGCCTTCCAAGACAAATAGATTTTCTCTCTCTGTGCGAATGGATTGAGGGTAGGCAGTTGCTTGTTGTGCGAAGAACACTCTAGCTATGGGGGCTATTATAGTAGCACGTTGCATTTGTTCTTGCTGTAATTGCTGGTAGTTCCATTTCCTAAGTTCTACGCCCAAATCCATTTTTCCCAAACGTTCTGCTAAAATTGCCATTTCTATCGGGCCAACGCCTCCAGGGACGGGCGTAATGTTTTGGGGGATGCTGTAAGCACTGCGATCTACATCGCCAGCAGCACCAGAAGCAGTAGGTGTGAAGCCACCATCGACAACCAAGCGATGAGACGGGAGTACATAAGGAGTGAAAATTCCTTGTCTTCCGGTGACAGATACCACAATGTCAGCTGCTTGAGTTCTACTCAAGTCATCGCCGTCTTCCAAACAGAAACAGCTGATTCTACTTGCTTCTAAATATTTGATGACACCACTGCCCACAAAGCCACCTCCGCCGACAACTGCAACATTGGAATCCCTTTGTGCGTAGGACTCAACAATTCTGGCGATTCCTTCAGCAGTAGCACAACTTTCAAAGAAATTGTTACTTTGTCTGCGGACGATATCTATATCTTTTTGTGGTTCTAATAGCCCAATTGAACTTGTAAACTTAGCTGGAATTGGGTATTGAACAATAGCAGCAGTTATCTTGCTGTTTTCATTAATGGATTGGATAATGTTGTCAAATTGCTCTACTGCAATATTGGGTGACAGCACAATATAATTGGGAGTAATGCCAATAGCGTTGAACGTTGCTACTTTTTGTTCTGCTGAGATTCTGGCTGCTTCATATCTAGCTCTTAGTCCGTTGCTGGCATTTTCTGAAGCCTCAAATCTGATGATTGCTACTTCTTTTTGAGATGCTTGAAAAATGGATTTGTATTTTTGACATTCTTGCTTTACGTGTTCTCGTATTAATTGTCCGTCTATGAGTGTCATTTAATATGGAGTTAAATTTGATCGAGAAAATTGTCTGGTACAAACAATTTTTTGAATTCCTAATTAGAATTCATTGGAACTATGGCGTTTAGTGATTTCACCAACTTCTTTACCGTTGCAGGAAACCCAGTTGGTGACGTAGCGTTCAGTGTCATGGAAGCCACTAAATTCAATACTGTTACCAGAACACTTATCTTTGAACCATTGTTCTGCTTCTTGTTCTGTATTGAATGTTCTAGCAGTGACTTCTTCTATTGGAAGATTCCAGTTTGTATTGCCATATAAATCGCAAACATAATGTGTCATATCTATTACTCTTTTAACAATATCCAAAAACCACTATGACAATTTTAAATCAACAACAGCAGGCTGAATTAATTATCCAACAAGCTTGCAAGGAAAATTTTACTGATAGCGAGAAAGCTATTTACGATGACTTTATTCTGGAAGCGGGGGTAAAAAATCCAGCTAAGATGACTGAGGCTACTGCTGATGCTTTGATTAGATTCCTTAATGGCTGCGAAGCATCTAACGAGTTTGTTGCTAATGTATTAAATCGCCTCGCGCAAGTTGTCCCGGCTCATATTATGACCAAGATTCTTCTTAGTGATAATGACGGTGATGGTGTGCCTTTATACGAGGAATTAAAACTTGGAACAAAGGTTACGGAATTTGATACCTCTTTTGAAATAGCGGCTGCAAGACAAAGGCAATATCAATTTTCTCCAACTCGGAATTGCGATATGGAGTTGTAAGTATAACCTGAACATTATTAGGAATTTTTATTGAAAATATAGATAATTCATTTTGAAGTGTTGAATGTGGGTATAAAACAACCTTCCTTACAATAGAAGAATTAAAAACAGGAAATCCTCGAAATAAACCTGACATTACGCATGATAGTGTCGATAAAAAAAGCTTCAGCTAAACTCTGTACAATAAATTATTAGATTAGTCCTTACTGCATCTGCTTCACCATACCGCTTATGTCAGATCAAAGAGCACCAGAAATCGAGCTGCTCCGTGCGGCGTATGCAGCCTTCAACGCGCGAGACATTGACGCTGCCCTTGCCCTCATGACTCCGGACGTGGTTTGGCCGAGAGCGTTCAAAGGCGGTTTTGTCCGTGGGCCTGAAGAAGTTCGCGCTTACTGGACGGAGCAATGGAGCGAGATCGATCCGCACGTCGAGCCGCAAACCTTTTACTTGGAGGAGGGCGGGCGCATTTTGGTCGATGTGCATCAGGTCGTGCGTGACTTGGCTGGAGCAGTTCTTGCCGATGAGCACGTGGGTCATCGATTCACCCTTGAACACGGCTTGATTCACGCTATGGAAGTCTGTTCACTTACTAGACATTAGCTAAGTTGGAGTTGATTTGTAGTGCTAGGTTAAAATCAGCGATCGCTTGTGAGTTTGCTACTCTTGTTTTTAATTGACCGCTTCATAGGTCGATTCAAGTCTTAGAACTCTAGAGTTGGACGTGTTTAGATAAATACCTCTCTCTTAAGTATGATTTCTACATCGGACACGAACGGGCTTTTAATGTTTCTGCTATCGTTAATTACTAAATTTAAACAAAAGGAAGGTTGTTTTTCAAAAAGGTCATGCTATGGTAGAGATGTTTACATTAAGTTAAAAAACTCAGATTGCTAGTGACATGAATGCTGATGTTCACCGATGTTTGAATATTGCGTCAAACATTGTTCTTAGTTCAAATAATTATTTCGCCGCTTGCTATTGGGAAAGAACGGTCAAGCAAAAGCTGCTTCGCTCGCTACGTTGAGGCAATATTTGCTGAATCTTTTTTTCAGACACTAAGGTTTTTGCTCTATTTCTAGTCAAGGTTTCTACTGCAACCTATTTCTTGCAGTCATAGGTCGGCGCAGATGTTTGCTGCCGATACGATTCATGTTTGCTTAGATTTCTAATTAGCCCAATGCTTCTAATTCAAATTGAGTTAGAAGTTCCAATCGGGCTAATTCGCAAATACGACATAGCTATGCTTTTAGGCTGATTGATAACCCTTCTACGAAAGGAGGCAACTATTTTGCTCAAGGCATTGCAGTGGAAATGTAGTCAATATTCCTCTTTTGAAAGAGGAGCCAACAAACGATGCTGACAACTTATCAGGCAGCAATCGCCCTGGTTCTAGCTATGGCTGCAATTATTGGTTTGTTTAACTACTAAACCAAGAAATAGCAACGCTCAATTGAACATAATTCGCCAAGAACGTTCATCTAAGATTAGATTGATGGAGTTTTTAGAATCATGGATGCTCATGTTCACCAATACTTGAACTCTAGTTCAATTGCCGCTTCAACTTCTGAACATTCTATTGATCGGCATTGGGAAAGAACAGTCAAGCAAAAGCTGCTTCGCTTGCTACGTTGAGATAACGCTTACTGATTCTTTCAAAGACTAAAATCTTTGTTCTGATGCTAATTAAAATTTCTACTCTAAGCCAAGGTTTGTTTGATGGTGGCTTAACGCATCTGTCCAAGGTTGGTAAGGATTGCACCTGTTTTTTGATTGGCTCAATTCGTTCAACTCTAGATTGAATTATGAGTATCGATCGCAATGAAATTCAAACATCACACACAAAGACCCACAACGAGAAATTGTCTTTACTGTTCCCATCGATTACTACGTCATATTCGTGGTCAACGAATCTATTGGTTCTGTCGAAATTGCTGGGAAGAAATGTATTTTCTAGAAGAAACACCTTTTAGAAAAGGCTTAACGAATATCTCACATTACAAATGTTAAAAAAGCTTTTTGAAGTTCGGACTAAATCCTATCCAAAGTTTGAACTCCAACTAAGTTTTTGTAACGATAGATTATTTCAGATGTTTATGCTGACAAGCATTACGCCCATGTAAGTTTTCAGTTCGATCGTCTTGTTCAATTCAGATTAAATCAGGAGTTTCAATCATGATGCTCTTAGTCCGACGCACAGAAAAAACTGTGTGGTCACAGTTTTGTAATTATGGTGTTTGCTTCACGCGATGGTGGTCATCTTACTGGTTTAATATTTTTGCTATTGCAATTATGTTAACCGCTACTTTGATCTACCTTCTAGCATTCGTTAGCGCACCATTGTCTCAAATCAGTAGTGACGATTACCAACCGATTTTAAGCGCCTTGTTTTTGAACAATGGGATGAGCAACAGCACTACACCTCAGTTCTCTGGTTACCGATTAGCACTGTTGTATGACTTTGGCAGATGGCTTGCTGTACAAGCAATTCGGCTGTTGTCTAACTAAGTTTAGAACCGTGGTTTGAAGACCTTAAATGATGGTTTGTCTTTAGATATATTGTCGTAATTCGTAGCAAAGAAATGACACAACAAGTTCTGATTTTGGGAGGAAGTGGGCGGATTGGGAGTCAAGTCGCCGCAGACTTGCTCACCCATACTGCGGTAAATGTGACAATTGCAGGGCGCAATCCAGAAACCGGGCAGAAAGCCTGTCAGGCATTAGTCAATTCAATTGGAGAAACGACTCCCCAACGCTGTCAGTTCGTCTCAATTCACTTAGACGATTTGAGAGGGCTACAAGATGCGATCGCGCAATCAGATTTGGTAGTTCACTGCGCGGGGCCGTTTCATCATCGAAATGCTAGTGTTTTGAAACTCTGCATTGATTCTAATGTGAATTATGTCGATGTCAGCGATCATGCCTCTTTCACTTGTAAAGCGATCGCACTCCAGGCAGAAGCCCAAGCCGCAGGAATCACCGCAATGATCAACACAGGCATTTTTCCCGGCATTTCTAACAGCATGGTGCGGCGAGATATCGAGCAACTCGATCGAGCCGACAAAGTTCATCTCAGCTATGTAGTTGGAGGATCTGGTGGGGCAGGTCTTACGGTGATGCGCTCGACCTTTTTGGGGTTACAGCGTCCGTTTGCAGCGTGGATCGATGGGAAACGCCAACAAGTTCAACCTTATAGCGATCGCGAAGCGATCGAATTTCCACACTATGGCAACGTCGGCGTTTATTGGTTTGATATGCCCGAAGCCTTGACACTAGCAAATACGTTTCCGGTCAAAACCGTTGTCACTAAATTTGGCACTGTACCGCGTTTTTACAACTATCTGACTTGGAGCGTGGCGCGATGGTGGCATCCGAGACTGCTGCAATCAAATAGCGTGATTGAGTTTTTGTCACGAGTCAGCTACGGAATGACGCAGATCAGCGATCGATTAAGTGGGGTAGGTGTGGCAATTCGCTCCGAAGTGCTGGGAATGAAATACGGTCAGCTTGTCCGTTGCTGCTCAACATTACATCATCCGAATACGGCTCTTGTTGCTGGTAGGGGAACCGGAGCGATCGCACAACTATTACTGTCTGGAGAACTTAAAAAACCTGGAGTTTGGACACCAGAACAAGTCCTATCAACGCCAATGTTTGAAAAGGCAATGAGCGATCGAGATCTGGAAATTCATCAACAGTTGCTTCCTAATTCGATTGATCGTTCCTTTGAAACTTCTACTGCTGAGTGTTAATTTGCGATGTTTCTTCCTTTTCTAGTAGCCTTTTCGATCGCCTGCTTTGCAATCTATGTGGCAAATGTAGCAAAAGAAGAAATGGTTGAAATCTTTGCTGCGATCGTTGCAATTCTAAGTTTTGTTGCCAGTTTGATACTAGCGCCTTGGTTTATCCAAATAGCGCTGCTAATTTTTGTAGTGGTGTATTGGTGTACCCCAATCCTGCGATAGACCTATTGTCAACTCTCCACCATTTGAGCCCAAACCCATCATGATTAGATATTTGTTGGTTTTCATTGGAATCAGTACACTAATTGGACGAGAGCATTTCTAGCTTGAACAGTCTGCCCTCACGGCAATTGTATTGGATAGTTGGAATTGCCATCAGTATTTGGTGTACTACCATGCTATGGCTGTGGTCATCGTTGCGATCGGACTAGATATTTAACCATATTTGTCAATTTGTTATGCGTTGCTTGTTCATCATCATTGAGCTAATTTTTCCGCCCTAGCGTTATCACTACTTCGATTTCTCAATGTCATCAGTCAGTATTCATTTTTAATTAGGAGAAAGTCTTATGCAATCTCGATTAAGACCTGCACGATCGCCGATGGAGTCTATTTTCCTATCGCCTGACGATGCAATGGCTCGTTTGAATCAGCTGTTCATCGTTGATGTGCAGAATCCGAAATATCCCACTTCTGTTCTTCCTAAATCACATCGTCTGAATGTCGATATTTTGCTCAAAGACCTTCCCAAAACGCAACCCATTCTGTTGACTTGTCTGACTGGGCAACGCAGTTTTACTGCGGCTCAACAATTGATTCAGAAGGGCTATGACGCTATTTATGTTCTAAGAGGCGGCGTGATGGCATGGAGGCAAGCAGGGTACACTGTACAACCGAGCAAAATCTCCGCTTAATTATAGCGGTTCTCAATTGGATGCAATACAAAATTATATCGTTGCGGGTAGGGGCATGGCACTGCCGTGCCCTCAAGAGTGTATTGGACTCAACCGAAAACCGCTATATTTACCGAATCAGATGGAATGGGAGCAATGCTGGATTATATTTTTGAGTCTCCGTTTAATTGGGGTGTTGAAACCCTTTTTCTGCTGATTGTGCTGGTTGCCTTAGAAGCAGTCTTGTCAGCAGATAATGCGATCGCGTTAGCTGCATTGTCTCAATCCTTGCAAAATCCGAAGCTAGAACGACGCGCCCTCAATATTGGTTTAGGCATTGCTTATGGGCTGCGAATGCTGCTGATTGTCAGCGCGACTTGGATTATTCAGTTCTGGCAATTTGAATTGGCTGGAGCGCTTTATCTTCTGTGGTTGTCCTGGCAATATTTCACAGCCAAGCAAGCGGATCGGGGCGATCGACCCACGACACCAAAATCGCTTTGGCAAGTGATCCCAATAATTGCGGTCACAGATCTGGCATTCTCTGTGGATAGTGTGACGACCGCGATCGCAATTTCTCAAGACCTCTGGTTGATTCTATTGGGGGGTACTATTGGCATTGTGGCGCTTCGTTTTCTGGCAGGATTATTTATCCTCTGGTTAGAGGAGTTTCTGTATTTAGAAGATGCGGGCTACGTTGCAGTTGCTTTAGTTGGATTACGATTACTGTTACGTGTGGTTGCTCCAGTGCTAGTTCCTCCAGAGTGGTTTATGGTTAGCTTGATTGCTGTGATATTTGCTTGGGGATTCTCTCAGCGCCGCCAACAAGCTTAAGACTCTCGGTTTGCTCATTTTCACCTCATAATTAGTGATTATTTCCTGAATCACACATCATTAATGTCTACCTTGCTGATGTGTGTAACAATTGTGGTAATTAATCTACTAATTTGATGTGCTTTTTAAAACTAAATGCTTGCTATAAAATAAAAAGTGCGCCTTCTTAATTGATGACGCACTTTTATTAAAAATAAATTGATAGTTAAACGTGGTGAAGGATAATATTTATTGCGTCTTGAGTGCTAATTTTATATTGTGTAGCAAGTTTATTCATATTGGCTTCACCATTTGCATGATCTTTAATGATTGCTCGAACAATGTTTGGTGAAACATTAATCTCACTATTGGTAACGACTGGTTTGGGTAAAGTTTGAGAAATAAATAATTCTTTTCTTCTTAATACATGTATTTGACGATAATGTTCTTTTCTGGGTATCCATAGACAATTTCCGGGGGCAAAGTCACTCTCTTGATCGATACGAGATATAACTGTTCCTTCGGGTGCTAATCCCATATCTTTTAGAAATTGGGTAAAGTTATCACGCCAGGATGCATCAACTTCAATGCCGCATCCGCCATGATATTTGTACTGATGGTGGTTCTTGTTATAGCAGATGCGCTTGATGTGTAACCACGAGTTATACTCGTGGCTTTTGCAGTGACCGTGGATAGTTTTATCGGTCTTGAGGCTGTCCCGTTGCAAACATCCGCAACTTTGCGTAAGCCCTCTTTTTAAGCTATTTTTACTAACATATTTTTGGGTTCCGCATCTGCATAAGGTAAGGAGTAGTAGTTCACCCCTTTTCCCCTTAACTTCTATATCAGATATCACTGTTAGTCTCCCAAAATTTGCCCCAACTGGGATAGATTCTTTTCTTTTCTTACAACCGCAGTTAGTTGAGCGACCATTGGTGAGAGTGTGACTGTAGACAAGTTTTTGAGTTCCACAATCACACTTACATAATACTTGCTTTCCTTGTTTTTCTAATACAGTCCAACTACCGAATTTTCCACTTATATTAATTATTCGCTTTGTAGTCTCCATAAATTATTTTGGTGTTATTACTGCTGGGTTAAATATTTAAAACAAGCTGTTTTTCTTGCTCCAGTTCCTTCTTTATCCAAGCAAGTTGTTGATCACCAGATTAAGGTTGTGGGCGATTCTTCCCATACTGAACTACCCCATGCCTAAAGACATGAGGTTCCAACTTGCGTAGCAAGTTTCGTTTGCCCTCACTGGCTCCGACTCCTCACGCGCTATTGGATTACTAGACATCAACTCTGACCCATTATTGATAGGTGACTTTGAACTAGTCGCAGTTCTCGCTGATTGATTTGACCCGCTCCGCCAACCGTCTAGCAAGGATTGTTCCATCCCTAACCAACCATTTCTAGCTGATGGGATTGACAGAGTTTCTGTTTTTGGATCAACGTACCTACTCAAATAAGCAGAGAAAATATCTCGTTGCATACGTAATCCACATTCTGAGCAATCATGGACACGTTGAGATAATGATTTTTTCTGCCTATTACCACACAAACAAGTTTGAGACAGTGCAGTTTTTCGAGTAGAGAACTTTAGAACTGTACCGCCAGCACTTTCAGCCTTGCGTACTAGTTCTGATTGAAAACTTGATGGTGCTTTAAAACCTATTGACTTACCGTAAATTTGCTGCCAAGCCTTAACATTAATTTTCTCAGTTTTAACTGTTTTACCTAAAGCTAATGTTTGATTTACTAATTGACCGTGCAAAGACTTACGGTGTCCTGCTTGTTTGCGGTCAATTTCACGTTTTTTGTTAGCAGTCTTTTGATATCGTTTTGATGTATGCCAGCGTTTTACACCTTTTTTTACAGTGCCATTGGGATTAAAATTATCAGGATTGTTGGCGCGTCTTTGTCTGTCCATCTTTCGCTGTAATCTTCTAATTTTCTTTTGCTTAGAAGTTAATTCTTCAGCGAATGGTTGCCAAATAGTTTGATTATCTCCAACTATTGCAACAGTTGAAACACCTAAATCAATACCAACAATACCATCACCAATAACATTTTTTGGCTTTTGATAAGCTAATCCTTCACAAACTAACTGAGCGTACCAGTAAGTTTTTTGGTTGATAATACGACGCACTAAGCGAACATATTTAATCCTAGAATTTAAACCATGTAATAATACAGGGTCATTACTATCAATAATTCCCGAAAGTTTTAACCCTAACCATTCAACACTATAACCAGTCCAGCGAATACCTTGCTTGTTAGTTTGTTCGTAAGGATTCAGGTGAAAGAGTATTGACAAAGGGGACATTGGAGGTGGAGTATCACAAATATGAACCAAAACCTGCCTCAAGAACTAGATAGAGAAAGCTTGAACCAGTTGTCGAAGGAAGAACTGGTAGAGATAATCATTGAGCAGAGCAAGGTAATACGTGAGTTACAGAAAATCATCTACGAACTACAGCAAGAAATAGAACGTTTAAAAGTCAGTAGAGATTTAGACAGTTCTAACTCATCAAAGCCACCATCTGGAGACATTCACAAAAAGAGCGAAAATAAAA
>LXQD01000022.1 GCA_003326215.1 Nostoc minutum NIES-26
GAGAGCCAGTCTATTTCTCCGTGTGTCAGCCCGTATTTTTGACAAGCTGTTTCTAGTTCTTCGCTGAGGCGTTCATTACGCTCTAGTGGGGTTTCAGGCAGAGTAGCTTTGACCTGAACAACCCGTGAGGCGAACCAGTCCCTGTCAAAAGGCAGTCTTCCACCATCAACCAACTGAACCCATACGGTGATTCCGCCTTCAATCCAGAGAGTGCAGATTGATTCGGGGTCTACTTGAATAATCTCGCCAATGATGCGACGGTCACGAGATGTTAGCGGATCTGTGGTTGGGGCTATCGCCTGCGCTTGGTCTGCAACATACTGGTTCAGTTCGCCTTGAGCAATCGCTTGTTCGTCGTCGGCAGCAATTCTTTTGAGGTGCGGTAGGGCGCAACGGACGGGCGGTTGCTGGGCGGGGGTGGTATGTGTCATGATGGAATTCCTTATTTAAGGGGGGAGAAAGCGCTTTTGATTGCGAGTCGGGGGCGCTTTCTCTATACAGTTATTGTAGACTGCCGTCCTACAGTTGTCAAATGATGTACGACAGTATATATTGAGTGTAGGACGACGTTTTACATTAAAGGAGGTGGTTTAGGTGGACATAGTGAAAATCAGACGCTACACAGATATTGAAATTCAAGGTTTAGGAGAAAAAATTAAACAAGCAAGGAAAGCTGATGGTCGCTCAGTTGAGGTTCTGGCAGCAGAAGCTGAAATTAGTCGCTCTTACTGGCACGACATTGAAGGAGAGCGAATACGTGATGCTTTGCCAGAAGAAACTTTGAGGAAAATTGAGCGAGTCCTTGGTATTAACTTGGGGGTAAATTTTGATGATTAACTCCTTAACCCTTATCTTTTGGTTTTCCCTTTAGTTTTTGTTTACGAGTGCTTGTAGCTTCTAGCTACAGCCGTAAATTGATGTTCTCGCTTCAGCAATTACAATTAATCAGGGTGGAAGCATGAACCAACCACCTAAACGCAGAAAAACCACCTCTGCTGCATCTAGTAATCTAGAACCTCCAAAGAATCCAGCTTTAGTAACTATTGATATAAATGCTGTTGAAGTACCTGAACTAACCGAGCAAGAGCAGAGAGATCGCCTGCACCTGGAGCGAAAGGTAGAACGAGCATTTTTCGAGGCAGGTAAGGCACTTGCAGAATTACGCGATCGCAAACTGTACCGTTCAACGCATCGCACATTTGAGGAGTATTGCCGTGATAGATTTGGGCATAGTCGGCAACAGTCGAATTATTTGATTGCCGCAGCTGGTGTTTACGAAAATCTGACAACCATTGGTTGTCAAAATGTAGTAGATGAAGATTTGACAACCATTGGTTGTCAAATTCTGCCAACAAGTGAACGGCAAGTTAGACCCTTGGTTCCTTTAAAATTGGAGGAGCAACGTAGCTGTTGGCAAGAGGCAGTTCAAGCTGCTGGCGGTAAAGTTCCATCAGGTCGCATCGTTAAAGATGTAGTGCAACGCATTATGGAACGAACCAAAGCCCCTAATCCCTACCAAATTGGTGAAGTCTGCCACATTATTGCTAAAGATAATCCAGACCTCAAGGGCAAAGGTGGGTGCTGGTGCATTGTTACTCATGTAGGAGAGTTCAGCTGTACAGTTGAAGCTTGGGATGGAGAGTACACCGTGAGGATTGACCACCTGAAGGCTCTGAACTATTTGGAAACTGAATGTCAGCAGATGCGGCAGATATGCGATCGCATTCGGAGGCTGCGGGAGAACGAGAACTTAGAAGAAGCTGCCCGTGCTGTGCTGAAGTATTTAGGGGAACTCAAGCGATCGCATTTGACTGCGGTAGAAGAAAAGCTATTGAGTTTGATTGAGGCAGAGTACGGGCAAGTTAACTAAATTTTTCAAACCATTTAAGCATGATTGAAAAATAATTCTTCTGCCGAAATGCGCGGATGGGTAGGTGTTCAAAACACAATTCTCCAAACAGAGCTTCAAATTCGCTCTAGACAAGGGTTTTCTTGAAAAATATCCCTCAAGTACCCGCGCACCTTACACAGTCTAGGTTCGAACGATTTCTTCACTACTCAAACTGTATTCTTCGTGGTATGATTAGTTCATCCGCGCAACAGAACCTTGAAAACCAAATAATTAGAGGCTTTTGGGGTTCCGCAGTTAAAATTTCAGTTACTCCCTATTAGGGATTGAAACCGGAAACACAATTTCCTTTAAATTCATTTAATTCTGTTAAAATTTCAGTTACTCCCTATTAGGGATTGAAACGATAAAGTTGGCGGGGTGCTGCTTATCGAAAGCAATGTTAAAATTTCAGTTACTCCCTATTAGGGATTGAAACATGCCATAGCGCTCTTCTTCAAAATCTCCTCTTGTTAAAATTTCAGTTACTCCCTATTAGGGATTGAAACAGAAATAGCGATTTTCTTAACAATGAATGCACCAGTTAAAATTTCAGTTACTCCCTATTAGGGATTGAAACAACCTTTTGAGCTTCTGGAAGATAGTTAGCGCGAGTTAAAATTTCAGTTACTCCCTATTAGGGATTGAAACCGACGGGCCTTTTAGAGGGATGAATCCTTGTAGCGCGTTAAAATTTCAGTTACTCCCTATTAGGGATTGAAACTTCAGCAATATAGTTTTCTATATCATCTTGGTTAGTTAAAATTTCAGTTACTCCCTATTAGGGATTGAAACGCTAGAGATATGCACAAATATCACAAGCAAGATAGATGTTAAAATTTCAGTTACTCCCTATTAGGGATTGAAACCTCTGAGGATATTGCTCGCGCTTATTCTGATATCGAGTTAAAATTTCAGTTACTCCCTATTAGGGATTGAAACATAAATTTACTCTCTGTACGTTGCTCGAATTCGTGAAAGTTAAAATTTCAGTTACTCCCTATTAGGGATTGAAACATACTGTTGCTCGCGTTACTTGGTCAGATCCTGACGTTAAAATTTCAGTTACTCCCTATTAGGGATTGAAACTTCAGCCTTCCCATTCAATTAGGGTCAAGTTGGATGTTAAAATTTCAGTTACTCCCTATTAGGGATTGAAACTAAAGGGTTTTCGCTAATCGAGTAAGAAATGAAATCGTTAAAATTTCAGTTACTCCCTATTAGGGATTGAAACAGCCATACTATACTATGACTGTTAATGATGTATGGTTAAAATTTCAGTTACTCCCTATTAGGGATTGAAACTTTAAAGCAGTGTTGATGTGTCCCCACGCTTGTTGAAGTTAAAATTTCAGTTACTCCCTATTAGGGATTGAAACCAAAAAAGTTGCTAACGCGACCCCCAAGCCAATTAAGTTAAAATTTCAGTTACTCCCTATTAGGGATTGAAACATCAACAACAGTACTAGCGAAGCCGATGTATGGGTTAAAATTTCAGTTACTCCCTATTAGGGATTGAAACTTTGAACCAGTGGTTTTTAATAAATGGTGTTACGGTTAAAATTTCAGTTACTCCCTATTAGGGATTGAAACTTGTGGAAACTGTTGGCGTATTTGGAAGTGCGATCGTTAAAATTTCAGTTACTCCCTATTAGGGATTGAAACTTATCTTGAGTGTCGTCGGCAGAATCGATAACACGGTTAAAATTTCAGTTACTCCCTATTAGGGATTGAAACGCAAATAATTGGTCTGACTATGAAGAGTATAAAAGTTAAAATTTCAGTTACTCCCTATTAGGGATTGAAACTGTAGTTCGCGAAATGTGGAGACAAAGCGCTTAAAGTTAAAATTTCAGTTACTCCCTATTAGGGATTGAAACAATAGTGTGGCAAATGAAGCCGGAACACAAGTTAGTGAATATTAGCATGGATGTTAAATGCTGTCCACTCTTTACTAGGAGCATTAAATGTCTATAATATCTAAGTTTTAGTCTCGACATTATACAGATTGCATAAGGTAAAGAGTTTTTGTTTTAGGCGCTCGCGCAGGCTCTCTGGTGAGACAATAACGCAATCTTCCCAATAACGTGCAACTTCTCGAATTAACCAAAAATCATTGACAACACGCCGCACTACTTGGCGTACATCGCCAATCATTTCATCCTCTAAATCATCTTCTCTACGCTGATAAGACTTTACCATCCAACCCCGAAAGTGTAAGTACACTTTTAAATACCCTAATTCCTCTCGCCATTCACCACTTGCAGGTACAATCGAACGAATTCTATCGAAGCTTAAACAGCGATTATGCCAAAGTTCTGGCAAATCAGGAATTAAATTTTTCACATCCTCTGTTTCTTCACACCAAATCATTAAATAAAAGCGTCGATCAAAGAAGCGTGGTTCTGCGTAACGTACTGTGTACAGAAGTTCTTGCCCTTGAGAATTTTCATAAAGCAGGTGAAAAGGCTGTTGATTTTGCCTATATTCATCTATTTGACTTCGCCATGCTTGTACGAGCCTACTTGCTTGTTTGAGTAAAGACTGGCGCATGGGGGCATCTAAGTTTCCTCGTTCTAGCAGAATTGTAATTACAGTTTGAGCTTCACCAATATGACCTGCATCACTGAGGGCTTTGATAGCTTGTTGTAAAGCATTAACTTGGTTTGAGTCGAGCGTGAAGGGCTTTCCGACTTCTAGAGATTGTTGTGCGATCGCCACTATTAAGCCAGAAATACTAGGGTCTTTGCCCCAAGTGATATTCAGGCGACGAGCGATCGCTTCTAGTTGCTCCTTGGTTCCTGGTGGAATTGACAGTGTAATCGTTTCTTTTTTTCTCGGCATTCACCAAAATGTACTTGCAATTTCAAAATATCTATGTCAATATTTAGATTGTAAATGCATTTAGGGCTTTCTACCAAAAAGCAGTGACAAAAGTAAGGGGATTAAAAAAGCCAGAGATGAACTCTGGCTTGCCAGCCCTCATAGGGATTAGTTTTGAATAGAAGGGAAACCTTCTACCTCTATAATCTATATCCTGTAAGTTTCAATCCCTGATAAGGGATTAGGGTAATTTAGAGGCTAATAGATATTATAGTCCAAAAGAGGTTTGCTTAATCTATATCTTTAAGACGATGAAAATTATGCTAGTGTTAAATATAGCCGAAGGTGAATTCAGCTATATCCCTTAAACTCGCAATTTCAAGGGTAACACAGCTAGATGACCTCCGGCGATTTTCCTGTCGCTATAGGAGGTAAATATATGGACTGCGATCCTAATGAGATCGCAAGGAAGATAGCCCAGTTTCAGGATGAGATAAATGAATTTAAAATGCAAATCCAAAAGCGTAAGCGATGGATTGCTGAATTGATGTATCTTTGCATCTGTGATGACGAGGGTAACATAATTTCTTTTGCTGACTGGAACTTCTAGTTTCGGAAGGTTATAACTGTCGGGAGTGGGTATATCAAAACCTGCCCCTGCAAATAGAATTTGCTCA
Source organism: Nostoc minutum NIES-26 (assembly GCA_003326215.1). GTDB lineage: Bacteria > Cyanobacteriota > Cyanobacteriia > Cyanobacteriales > Nostocaceae > Dendronalium > Dendronalium minutum. The sequence continues at coordinate 5,389 of LXQD01000022.1, forward strand.
AATTTAAAATCATGAACACGGCTGTTAACCTGAAAATATTAACAGCTGCGCTTGCTGCGAAAGTGCCTATACCAGATTCTAAGGCTTTAATTTCGACATTGGCAAGTAAAGCTGAGACATTTGCTCTTGCATCACAATTTGACTCACCTTGGCTGAAGCGAGAGTTAAGTTTAGCCAAGCCAAATCGAACGATAGAGGTATCGCTACAGCTTGAGTTCGATGGACATAAAGCAATATACCAAAGTCAGGAAATTGGTAAAGTTCAGATTCTCTACAAATCTCCCTTACCTGGTGAGTTGCAAGCAAGGTTAGCTACTGAAAGTGCAATTGATCGATTTTTAGAATACTTGCAAAAGCTATATCAAATTGTTGTGCTTGATGAGAGCGATCGCCATGTGAAAGTTTTCATTCCCAAGCATGAGGAGGAAATACTTAGCTTTGCAGAACTTTGGAAAAAGTTTATTAGAGAGATAGCTTTCTCTGCTTATGGCGATACAAAACATCAATTACCAGGATTAGTACAAACTTTCATTCAGATGCTAAATTCCGTTACTCTTTCTGGACGAGGATTTAGTACTTTAGATGTGCCAATTTTAACTAAAGAGCAATCGAATGTACTAGCAGCTTGGTACTACGCTGTTATACGAGATGTTGAAGAACGCCAAAACAAGCGTCAAAGACAGATTGATGCTTTAGAAAAGGAACTGGCTGAATCTGATTTAGATGAGAAAACGCGTAAATCCAAAACAAAAGATTTGCAAGATAAGAAAGTAATGCAAATTAAGGAAGCTGAGAAATATACTGATTATTTCCGAAAATCTTTTGGTAAAAGCTTAGAAGAACAAAATGCTGCATGGCAAGAGTTGGAACAAATAGAAGCTCAACTATCAGAAGCGAAGCTGACTAAATCAGAACATAAGAAACTGCAAAAGCAGCAAGAAAAGCTTAGAGTAAGAGTCGTTTTTACTCCAGAGTCAATCCAGCAAAAATTGCAAATATTTCATGAATCTGAAGGAAGACCTTTTGAGTTTATTAAGCAAGATGAAAAAAATAATCCTAATAAATTTAGTGTACTTCGTAGAATTGCCAAAAACTTTACCAAAACCGCAACAGACCAAATTAATTCAACTCGTGGTGATATTTTCACTCAATGTATATTTGAAATGTATCGGCTGCTAGAAGAAAACAAACCAAATGACCCATTACCACAACCTTTACTGACAGAAGAAGCAATTTTAGGAGAAATGCGATCGCCAGGAGATGATAGTAAAGAATTTTGCTATTCCTGCGGTATTAAACTTGACCCAAAAACTGCACGTTGGCAAGTTCTCAGATTCATGTTTGAGCGTCCTTCTCAACGTCGTCAATCAGCATCAAGTGAAGGTAGACCACATATTTGTTCTTCTTGTTCAGCTTTAGCTTTTGCATCTCCACTGAAAGTCACAGAAGAAAGTGTTGTTTTGATGCTTGAATCTGGGGATAATACTACTAATTTTGAGGTTAAAAAACTAAAAATTAAAGATTATCTTATAATGCTTACAAATAAAGAGATGCATCTTAGTGCAGGTCGTTATTTAATTTTAAATTCTAATGAAGATAAGACAAGCACAGGGGATTTAGCATCTCAGAAAATGGGTCAATTACAATATGCAATAGTAAAAATAGCCAAAATTTTTCCTGTTGAGGTCTTGGCAGATTTTAAATTTTCACTAATTACCCAAGGAAGCGAAAGAATTATCTTAAATAATAAGCATCTAATTTTTATTAAGGGATTAATGGATAGCTATGGTCAACAAATTGTTAATGCTGGCAAAGAAGTCAATATGATGTTGGGAAATGCAGTCCGTTATATCCAGCAAGATTTACCTTATTTGGCTGATTATACTCTTATAAAAGTTGCGAGTATTTCCAATAAATACCAATTAGAACAAATCCGCGAAATGTATTGGCAGGCAATACAGAATGATTTGAAAACAAAAGGATTAGATATGGAATCAGATAAACAACCAGCACCAAAAGCAAAGTTGTACATAGATATTGCTGCCTTAACAGGTATAACTTGCGCTTTCGCCCAATCTTTAGAAATTACTGCCAGACAAGCAAATAAAGGAGAAGATTATGTGGAAAGAGAGGTAAGTAAATTAATTGAAAAAGTTTATGATGCTGTAGCTTTCTGCTATTACGCAACTTTGGGAGATGAAACAAAAAGAAGTGTTCAAGCTCGACTTTACAGTAACACAGAAAATTATTTTATCTACAATCAAGCCAAAAATCTATTGGATAAATTAGAACTCACCAATAGAGAAATGCAAGATGAGAAAGGTAAAAGTTACCTGATTCTATATGCTGACGATATTTTAAATATTTATCAGCATTTTAAAAATAATGGATATTCTCAAGAGAAACAATGGAAAGATTTGACATATCAACTAAAACTATCTCTTTACACTCGTTTTCCTGAATTAGTTCGCAAACAAAAATCAGCAGGTGATAAATAATTATGGCAACCGGACTTTCTAAAACTGATGCAAATAATCCTCGCGTACATTTTGATATTTACGCAATTCTCGAAGGCTCGCAAGAACTTTATTTTGGGCATGAAGTACAGGTAAATGTCAATTTAGTTGAAACGGTTAAGCTCAAAATAAAAGATGATCTCTCTACTGAACCTCGTTCAATTGAAAAATGTTATCTTTCTCCAACCAAAAGAAAGGGAGTAGAAAGACGTTGCTTAATTTGGGCACCAGTAGTAACAGGTGAATTATTAGGAGATAAACAAAACTGTGGTATTCCTGATACCTGCGCTCAACCAGAATGTCCAATTTGTGCAGTTTATGGTGGTTTAATAACAGGGAAGAAAACATTAATTGGTCGTGTGACACATGGTGGGGGTGTTGCAGTGCAAGAAATGTTTGCAGTCGAAAAGCAAAGAGCAATGCATCCAGCAATAATTTCCAATAATTTATCTAAAAAGGAAGAAAAGCCAATTCCTTTCAAACGAGAATATAATCAACCAGGAATTCTTTATCCAGTTTCAAACCATGCATTGAGTATAACTGATGGTGAATTTGCTGCTGTTGCTTATGCATTTCTTGATTCTTTACCTCGGATTGGTTCTGGAAATCCCAAAGGAATTGCTATTGCTGAAACACCCGACGACAGCCAACCACTGCTAGTTGTAGATAGGTATCTCGTACCAAAACGCAAACGTCCAGTTATATCACCAAGTATTAATGATCCGGAGGTTGTGATCGCAGCGTTTAACCGACTGGCTAGAAAAACAGGAGAAACATCAAACTATATTCAAGAACAATACTTTGAACGCTGGATTGGTGACGCAGCTTTAGAAAAATTGCAGGAATATTCCAGTAATTTTGTGGACGCAATTTTGCAGCAGAAATAGATTATGTACTGTCTTCAAATTAATATTCAACCTACGGCAGCAATGACATTCCGCATTCTGCCTGGTTCCATCCTCAACATTGCAACTTACCCTTTTGTTCCTCCCACAACTTTATCAGGATTCTTGCGAAGGTTAGGCATGATGTATGCTGGGCTAGAAATTCCAGAAACTCGTGTCAATAACGATAAGCCACCATTTTATGCTTTACCTCAACGCTATTGTGCTTTAGGTGCATATCCAGTAAAAGGTACATTAAGCGCAGTGCATCGTACATATCGTAAAGGGATGCGAGAATTTAATCACGATGCATTTTCTCGAATTTACCAAGATGGAGACAAAGCAAATTTTCAGTTACATACTTGGGAGTATTTTATAGCGCAAGAATTAGTAGCTTATGTAGTATCTGATTCTACACATGGATTGGAGAATTTTCAAAAATTAGTAGATTATGGTTGCAAGCTAGGTAAAGAAGGATTTGCAATTATTTCCCAAGTTTCAGAAATCATAGAGTTACATCAAGAAACTTCTGCAAAATATCCATCAACAATTGTGCCAATGGAAACTCTACTACAAAATAACCAGTTTGTTAGTGGGTGCGATATTTATAACCTTTACCGCTATAAATGGTCAGCAAATAATAATCTTCGAGCAGAAGAAGAAGGTTTTTTAGATAATCAAGAGACGAAAGTAGAAGGATTTATTCCCTTTGTCACAGCTTATTTTACAAAAGATACAGGAAATCCACCGACTTTAGAATATGTCACAGACAGAGAAGAAATTAATATCCCTGTTTCTCTAGTTAACCTACTGAGAGGTGAGATTTATGTCTAAATCACAACGCGAATATCCTTTTAATTTTGGTCGAGTGTTTTTTCCTGGCGAAAGGAATACAATCCCTGAGATAATCCTTTTTCAACCTCTTGGTAATCATGTAGGTAATGTCATTGAAATAGTAAAAAAATGGAATAAGAATGATTTTCCTTCAGAGTCTTCTTTTGAAAGAGTGCTGGAAGCTGCAAAAATTCATGATATAGGAAAACCACAAAAGTTTGAGATTCAAGCTAAAACTTTTAAAGAAGGAAAATTCCAAGAATATATTTACTCTTTTAGAGGACATAGATATTTAGCTAAAAGTGACAAGGATGCTTGGGCAGAAGCATTAGCTATTGGACATCATGATTTTTCAGTGGAAGATATATGTACTCAAATATACCAATTAAAAAAAGAACAGAAGTATGCTGATGTTTTAAATAAAGAACCGCTTGCATATGCCTCTGAACTGTATATTTTAGAAATGTGCGATCAGATAGAAGCTGAATTAGCTTGTCGTGTTTTTGAAGACGGCAATCAGGCTGATTCCCGTACTTTTATGGATTTTACAATCGTACCTGATGAGTCAAATGACACAGTATATTTTATTGACCCCTGGAAATTTAGTGAGCAAAAGTCTATTGAATTATCTTTTAGATCCTGGGTAATGCGACCTACTGAAGTCGATAAAGAAGAATTAAAAAAATGTATCAAAGATAGTCGAGAACACGCTTTAGGAAAAACATTAGACGGTATAGTAAAAAACTGGTGGAAATCAGAACAAGGTCAACCAAAAGAATCAATTAATAAAACTATAACTCTCAGACCCTATCCTTCTGTTATTGAGCTAAAAACATGGACAGCAGAAGATTTTTACCAGCAATTAGGAGGTTTTACACCTAACCCAATGCAAAAGAAAATGTTTGAGGCAATTTATGAACCTCAACCAATGCAAAAAGAAATGTTTGAGGTTCTTGATGAGCTAGATGCTAATAAACATCCAGCAATTTTATTAAAATCTTCCACTGGCTCAGGTAAATCCGAGTCAGTTTTATTTCCAGCCTTAGCATCAAGTTATCGTCTTATTTTACCTTTACCAGCCCGTAGTTTATTAGAAGACCAGAAAGAACGCACAGAGAAATACCTCAAGAAATTTTCCACAATCTATAAAAATAGAGAAGTTTCTCTAGTTATAGATACAGGTTCGCAGATGTATCGTTATATTTACAAAAATGGGGAAGAAGTAAAACAACGGACTTCTAATCCTAGACGACATTTGTATAAAGGAGATGTTATTCTCACAACGCTAGATAAGTTTTTGTATCGTTACTTTGCTTTTGGTGATAGACAAAAATCATTTACTTTTCCGTTAAGAATTCATCAAGACCAAACTCTGATTTGTTTTGATGAAGCTCATAGTTACGATGAAATTGCATTTACAAATTTTCATAGCTTAGTTAAGTCACTTTATGAAGCTGGACGCTCTGTTGTGCTGATGACGGCCACAATGCCAGATGAATACCTAAAACGTTTAGATTATCTTGAACAAATAGATTATATTGGTGACTTAAAAAAATCAGGTGAACTCAAAAAATTTCAAGAACAAACATTAAAACATGATTATCCTAATAAAAAAGCTTTTGAATGGATTAGTAATATTGAGCGAGATTCAGAACATCCAGAGATATTTTACAATGAATTTGCTCAAGTCGTTATTTGTGAATGGCAAGCTAAACCTAACCGCAGGATCATCGCAGTTGTGGAGCGAGTTACAGATGCAGCAGCAATTTATCAACAAGTAAGTCAACAATTTAATCAAGATGCATCAGAACACTTTTTATTTCTCTATCACGGAAGAATTGCCGATCAACTTAGACCAGATATATACAAACAAATCCAAGAACGAGATTCAAAGAATCAACCTTATATTCTCATTACAACCAGCGCTATAGAAGTTGGATGTGATTTGAATTCTGAAGTGCTTATCTCTGAAATTTGTCCCCCTGAAAACCTCATTCAACGTGCGGGACGGTGTAACCGTAAAGGTAATATTTCAGATGCAAAAGTTATTTTGGTAGGTAACTCTATTCCTGATTTTGCAAACAGCTTAGATGAGTCAGGATGGCAAGAGTATCAAAAAATTTTAAAATCATTGCAAGAATTTGATACTCAAAAAATTACTGGATGTATTTCTGTTATTGAGCAAGTTGATGATTATCGAGTTGTTGAACTTTTTTCAATGCTACATGATTATGTCTATAGTGCAGATTTGACTTGTAAGCACGCTCATGAGAAAGGCTTAATCATTACTCGTAGTTGGACACCATCTGCAACGCTTGTTTACAAAAATGGTAGCGATAAACCCCATACAATTACAGTACCTCTTGACCGTCTAATCAAAAATAAGAATGGAAATAATGATTTTGCAAATACTTATGCACTAGAGTATTGGTATAATCAAGAAACTACACGCAGGCAGTTACGAGATTTAACTTGGGGTTACGCTTACTCAAAAGATATTGTAATTGAGATTCATAAAAATAGTGAAGGTGCTGGAACCTATGATGGTAAGGATGAGTATGAATATCACCCAGATTTAGGTTTTATCAAATTGCCTGCTGTATTTATTAAACCCAGAGTAAATAATAATGAAATTGAATTTGAAGAAAAGTTGCTTTACAAGGATAGTAACAACAAATCAGTAATTATCAGATATACAAAAGCTTTAAAGACACGAGGAGATACAATCTGATCGTTATGCCTCACAGCCTTGTCCTCAACCTGATTCCCCAGTCTCCCATTTACCCGGAATTCCTCACTGGGAGACACTACCACGCACTATTTCTCACCCTCATCAATTCTGTTGATTCCAGCTTGGCAGACTATCTGCACTCCTCTAACGCAGATAAAGCCTTCACTCTCTCGCCACTGCAAATACAACGACAACACAAGCAACATCACCAAACATTGCAATTTAGTCATCAAAAACCTATCCCGGCTGGTACTCCTTGTTGGTGGCGTATTTCCCTACTTGATGACACTTTATTTAGTAAATTAACTGGACTTTGGCTAAATCTTAACCCCGAACATCCTTGGCACTTGGGTTCTGCAAACTTGTATATTACCAATATTCAAGGTACTCCCCAATCAATGCAACCTTGGGCTAATGCTTGCAGCTATGCACAATTATACGAGCAAGCAAGCGATCGCGATCGCACCCTCAACTTCACCTTTGCTACACCTGTATCCTTCCGCCAAGGTGGATATGATACAGTTCTCCCTATCAAAGAATGTGTATTTAATAGCCTTCTTAGCCGTTGGAATAAATACAGTGGAATGGAAATCTCTACCATTCCCATTGAGTCACTTTATCCAAGTGCTTTTAATATCAATACTGAAGTTGTTAGTGACTACGATAGTAAATTTATCGGGTGTGTTGGTGGAATCAGCTATCGAATGCTAGGGGATGTTGAACCATTAGCAATCAAGCAAATGAACGCGTTAGCTGATTTTGCATTATATGCAGGCTTGGGGCGTAAAACAACAATGGGTATGGGAATGGTACGTCGAGTATAAATATAACTTGCATACATGAAAATCAATTATGAATGAGACTGATTACATTCCTATTGCTGCTCTAAATCAATATACCTACTGTCAACATCGCTGCTGGCGAATGTTTTGTGCAGGAGAGTTTATTGATAACCAATACACAATTGAAGGTACAACTTTACACGAGCGCGTTCATACAACTGGAGATGGAAACCACGATGAGATTTGGCAAATAAGGGCGATTTGGTTGAAATCCGATAGATATAAGCTTATAGGCAAATCCGATTTAATTGAATCAGAGAATGGGCAGTGGTATCCAATAGAGTACAAACGAGGACGTAAAGCTGAATGGGATAATGATGAATTGCAAGTATGCGCTCAAGCATTGTGTTTAGAAGAAATGACAGGACAATCTATCAATACTGGCTATATCTACTATGCACACTCACACCAACGCCTACGTGTAGATATTTCTCAGGAATTACGTCAAAGTGCGATCGCTACTATTGAAGCTGTTCAAACGCTGTTACTCACAGGCGTAATGCCTAAAGCTATCAAGACTAAACGGTGTGAGGGATGCAGCTTATATTCGTCCTGCTTGCCCCAAGCGCTAGAAAAAGTAAAGCGCTACCAAGAAGCCAATTAATCAAAAGTTTTTGCTCACTAAAAATAGATTTTGGAGGTAATCATGGGTACAGTGTATGTGACTCAAGAAGATGCGTTTATCGGTAAAGTCGATGAAAGACTCTACGTTAAATATGAAAAAAAAACAATTTTAGATGTACCACTAATTAAGATAGACGGTGTAGTAATCTTAGGACGAGCAACGGTTTCACCAGCCGTCGTATCCGAACTGCTTGAGAGGCATATACCTGTTACATTTCTCACGGAAACTGGTCGTTACTTGGGCCGGATAGAACCAGAAGTCACCAAAAATATCTTTGTGCGTAAGGCTCAATGGCAAGCAATAGGTGAATCGGCCCAAGCAATTCATGCAGTACAAGGCTTTGTTCGTGGAAAGCTGAAAAACTACCGTAATTTTCTCATCCGTCGTCAACGCGAAAGCCAAGGTTTGGATTTACCGGCGAACATAACACGTTTAGAACAAGCGATCGCCCCAATCGAGACTACTAAAAATATTGATTCACTGCGTGGGTTAGAAGGTGCAGGCAGTGCTGCTTACTTCGGTTGTTTTGACCAATTAATTCGGACTACAGAATTTAGTTTTAATAACCGTGTCCGCCGTCCTCCAACCGATCCGGTTAATTCTTTACTTAGTTTTGGCTATTCATTATTGCGGCATGACATTCAAGGTGCAGTCAACATTGCAGGATTCGATCCATTTTTGGGATACTTGCATTGCGAACGCTATGGCAGACCATCACTAGCATTAGACTTAATGGAAGAGTTTCGTCCTTTAGTAGTGGATGCAGTAGTATTGTCTACATTGAATAAGCAACTGTTGACAAAAGCAGATTTTCTGGCAGAACCTTTAAGTGGAGCAGTTTCCTTAACCCCAGAAGGGCGAAAAAGATTTTTACAGCAATATGCACAAAAGAAACAATCTGAGTTTAAACATCCCGTACTAGGACGCAAATGTACTTACCAAGAAGCGTTTGAATTACAAGCTCGATTATTAGCGAAATACTTGATGGGTGAAACTGAAAAATATCCGCCATTGGTTTTGAAGTAGGAACTGGAGAAGAAAACTACCAATGAATGTGATTGTTTCCTATGATATTTCAGAAGATAAACGCCGCACCCAAATTCACAAAGTCCTTAAATCCTATGGACAGTGGGTACAATATAGTGTGTTTGAATGTTATCTCACTAATACTCAGTACGCCAAATTGCGCTCGCGCTTGAACAAGTTAATCAAACCTGAAAGCGATAGTATCCTGTTTTACTCCATGTGTGCTTGCTGTGTAGGTAAAATTGAGCGTATTGGTGGGCAACAGATTCGTGATGATAGTATCTTCTTTGCGGAATGCGCGGATGGGTAGGTGTTCAAAACACGATTTTCCAAATAGGTCTTCAAATCCGCACAGGGCAAAAGTTTTTGAGAAAATCCCAGATCAAGTAACCGCGCATCTTACGCAGTCTGGGTTTTAGCGATTTCCTCACTACTCAAACTCTATTCTTCATGGTATGATTGGCTCATCCGCGCAACAGAACCTTGAAAATCAAATATAGACACAGTTTTGGGCTGTCGCCGTTGAAATTTCACTAACTCCCTATGAGGGATTGAAACGCAATACAGACAAACCGAAAGTAATGGCAGAAAAAGTTGAAATTTCACTAACTCCCTATGAGGGATTGAAACAGAAAGCGATCGCTACAATCAAAAATAGATAAAATGTTGAAATTTCACTAACTCCCTATGAGGGATTGAAACAACTCGTGATGTACTGGCAATGGCTAGTGGTATTGGTTGAAATTTCACTAACTCCCTATGAGGGATTGAAACTTGTTTTTCCTCCTGAATCTAAATACTCTTTTAGTTGAAATTTCACTAACTCCCTATGAGGGATTGAAACCTTATTCCACTGTTAGAATAGAACCTCTTATTTCGTTGAAATTTCACTAACTCCCTATGAGGGATTGAAACAGGCGTATTGCGTCTTCTGAAACAGACCCATTCGTTGAAATTTCACTAACTCCCTATGAGGGATTGAAACGAGCCATTTCTTTTGTTCGTGGGGATTATCCAAATGTTGAAATTTCACTAACTCCCTATGAGGGATTGAAACGAGCTTAACCACCCATCACCCCACGGGTTAATTGTGTTGAAATTTCACTAACTCCCTATGAGGGATTGAAACCTTTGATAGCACGTTCCACGGCAGGGATTCTGTCGTTGAAATTTCACTAACTCCCTATGAGGGATTGAAACTAATTGTTCTGCCCATGTATTAAACGCCTCCATCCAATGTTGAAATTTCACTAACTCCCTATGAGGGATTGAAACAAAATCTGCGTTACCTGCACCTGCTTTGAAAAAAACGTTGAAATTTCACTAACTCCCTATGAGGGATTGAAACGCTTTTGAAACAGCACGAATGATACTACCTGAAAGGTTGAAATTTCACTAACTCCCTATGAGGGATTGAAACAAGGAGGCAAGTGGTTGTCCCAGTAGTGTAGAAAGTTGAAATTTCACTAACTCCCTATGAGGGATTGAAACGAACAAGCAGATACGGATACAGGCAAAACCGTTGCGTTGAAATTTCACTAACTCCCTATGAGGGATTGAAACAGATTTGCCGTTCCCCGTGCTACCTGCCTCTGGTTGAAATTTCACTAACTCCCTATGAGGGATTGAAACAACCAAATTAACGAATTGTTCCCCGCAGCACCAGGTTGAAATTTCACTAACTCCCTATGAGGGATTGAAACAGCATGTTTGAATTTGTTATAGACACAGGGCGGGGTTGAAATTTCACTAACTCCCTATGAGGGATTGAAACACCTAATGACTTAGCGATCGCATCTATTTCAGATTTGTTGAAATTTCACTAACTCCCTATGAGGGATTGAAACCTATTGGGTATCATAGCGATCGCCAAGGTAAAAAATGTTGAAATTTCACTAACTCCCTATGAGGGATTGAAACATTTTTCCACTCGTAAAGCTCACCACGCGGATAATGTTGAAATTTCCTAGCGTGGCAAAACTTACTAGAGAGAGCGGAAATCCTGTAATCTTGACCTTGTAGCGAAATAATGGCGCAAAAACTTGGCAAGAAAAAGTTTAAAACCAGAGGCAACATCGTTTGAAGTACTCGATTGTGTTCAAAAAAAATGCCCTTCGTGCGGGGAAGCAATGTGGAATGAATACAATAATCCTCGACATATAAGAACGTTAAATGGGGTAGTAGAACTACAGCTAAAAATTCGTCGATGTCAAAATAAGTCATGTATGCGGTATAAAAAAGCATATCGACCAGAGCAAGAAGGGTCACTCGCTCTACCACAGAACGAATTTAGTTTGGATGTGATTGCTTATATAGGAGCATTACGCTACCAGGAACATAGAAGTGTTACTCAAATACACGCTCACCTTGAATTAAAGGGTATATGTATAAGTCAACGAACGGTCACGCACTTAATTGACAGATATGACGAGTTACTTTCTTTATGGCTAAAAGACCATAAAAGGTTAAAAGCCATAATGGCTAATCAAGGACGGGTAATATTAGCGATCGATGGGATGCAGCCAGAAATTGGACATGAAGTATTATGGGTAATTCGAGATTGCTTATCTGGAGAAATATTACTTGCTAAAACCTTATTATCATCAAGAAATGAAGATTTAGTGACGTTATTATTAGAAGTAACTAATAGCCTAAATGTACCAATTGATGGAGTTGTTAGTGATGGACAACAATCAATTCGCAAAGCCGTTGGGTTAGCATTACCTAGAATTGCTCATGGTTTATGTCATTACCATTACCTGAAAGAAGCAATTAAACCCATATATGAGGCGGATAGACATGCAAAAAAAGAATTGAAAAAAAAAGTTAGAGGATTACGAGAAATTGAACGTAGTGTTACCAATGAAGATAAGGATTTGGTGACTATTATTGAAGATTATTGCTCAACAAAGTTATCATCAACTGTTGACAGAAATGTCTCAACAAAAGCAGAAGGCAGGTACCCTGAACACTGCAATCGATAACTTTATAAAAACCACTCATAGCTACTGGTCTGGACTTTTTCATTGTTACGAAATTGAAGATTTTCCCAGAACTAATAATGACTTAGAACATGCTTTTGGTACGCTACGTCATCATCAACGTCGTTGTACCGATCGTAAAGTTGCTCCCTCATCTCTTGTTATTCGTGGCTCTGTCAAACTTGCCTGTGCCATTGCTACTAAACTTCATTCTTTTACCGCATCTGATTTAGCACAAGTTGATATTGTTACTTGGCTCGAATTACGCTCTCAATTGCAAAAACACCACAAAGCCAGAATTGAACAGTATCGATTTCGCCGTGACCCAAAGGCTTACTTAGCTAATCTAGAGAGTCGTCTTCTCTAGTGAGTTTTACCACACTAGGAAATTTCACTAACTCCCTATGAGGGATTGAAACTTTGTAGGTTATGGGGCGGATGGACATTATGTATTGTTGAAATTTCACTAACTCCCTATGAGGGATTGAAACATAGCCGTATGATGATAGCCCGTAACTAAGGCATCATGTAAAAATAACTTGAACAATTTGTCGAATAGTTAGATCATCAGAATGTAAGCGAATGAAAGGCTTATATGTCAGATCAGCAGGTAGTCGAAAGCATTCAAGACAAATATGATTCGTTAAAGCCCTATTTGAACGAGAAAACACGGCGTATTTGGGCAGCAATTGAAGCCCGAAGCCTGGGTTGGGGAGGCGTAAGCCAGGTTGCGAGCGCAACTGGACTATCGCGCACTACAATTCATGCTGGGATGCGTTTGCTATCAGAACAAGATCGAGTCAAAAGCGAGGACGAAAGTACTCGAATCCGTACTAATGGTGGTGGACGTAAACTAGTGGAAGAACAAGACGCAATGCTGCTGTCTGATTTGGAATCACTGATTGAACCAATAACTTTAGGAGACCCAGAATCACTGCTAAAATGGACTTCTAAAAGTGTTGTAAAACTAGCTGCCGCGTTGAATCTTGGGGGACACAGAATTAGTCCTAAAAGTGTTTACAATTTACTTGAATCGCTAGGCTACAGTTTACAATCGAATCGTAAAACTCGTGATGGTTCATCTCACCCAGATCGGGACGAGCAGTTTTTACATATTTCCAACCAAGTCAAGCATTTCCACTCTCAAAATGAACCTGTAATTTCAGTTGATACGAAGAAGAAAGAATTAATCGGAGACTTGAAAAATTCTGGAAGTGAATGGTGTAATTCCCAACAGCCAGTTGAGGTAAGGATGCATGACTTTGTTGACCCCCAATTAGGTAAAGCAATTCCCTATGGCATTTATGACTTAACTTTAAATAAAGGATGGGTCAATGTTGGCGTTAACCACAACACAGCAGAATTTGCAGTTGAGTCAATTCGTCATTGGTGGCACTCAATGGGAAAACAACTTTATCCTCATAGTGAGCAGATAATGATTACGGCAGATTGCGGTGGTAGCAATAGTTATCGCTCACGCTTGTGGAAATTGAAGCTACAAGAACTAGCAACCCAGACTGGTAAAACTATTCATGTGTGCCATTTTCCTCCAGGCACGAGTAAATGGAATAAGATTGAGCATCGCTTGTTTTGTCACATTACCCAAAACTGGCGAGGCAGACCATTGACCAGCTTGCAAGTTGTGATTAAT
>LXQD01000023.1 GCA_003326215.1 Nostoc minutum NIES-26
CATTTGGGTGGATGGCGGCTTTGATGGCGAGGCGTTCATGCAGTGGGTTATGGACTTTTGCCGTTTGATTGTCCTTGTGGTTCTGCGACCACAGCAAACCAAGGGCTTTATATTACTCAAAAAACGTTGGGTTGTCGAGCGTACTTTTGGTTGGCTTATGGGGTGTCGGCGATTAGTCCGAGATTATGAGTTATTACCAGAAACATCCGAGACGTTTATCTACCTTGCCATGATCCGAATTATGGTTAGGCGATTAGCATAAAATTTAACCCCTCAAAACTTTTCAAACATCCTCTAAGCACAGTCCTGAAAAAGTTGTGCGGATTACCAAGCAAGCTGATGGCAAAATCGTATTTTTAGAGGAAGGGAAAGCTGGTAGAAAAGGGAGCGGTTTAGCACACATCTTACAGAAACATAAAGAGGACTTTGCCAAACGTGGAATCTCCGAAAATGAAATTCCAGATGCTGTTATGGCTGCTGTGACAAGAGGAATAATTCTTGGTTATCAGAGAACGATAGAACCTCGCCGGCCAATCTATGAAGTAATTTTTAATGGACAAACACAGTATATAGCAGTGACTGTGGGCGATAATGGTTATATAGTCGGAGCTAATCCCGCCTCTTTACCATAATTCCACCTGAATAGCTATGGCAATCAAGATAAAACTAATGGCTGATTATGGGTGCGACCCTTTATGGTGGGCAGATGCTGATAAAATTGGCAACATCGATCCAGCAAGATTGCCCCTCAGCCAAGAAAGCATTAGTCGCTTGAGAAAATGGGCAGATGATTATAATGCAACATTAAATTGGCAAGATCCCGCAAATTCTCCAGATTTGAGTGCAGAAGCTGAAGAGGCTTTTGAAGAAGAAGGAATTAAGTTGTGGAAGCAACTACAAACAGAACTTGCACCTAATTATCAAGTTGTTTATTTTAGTGATACATTAGGCAAAGTTTTAACTCATCCTAGTGAATTAGAAGCTAGCAATGTACGTTAATGCAGTGTAATGAATCATCACTAAAATTTGACAGGTTATGAAAGAAATAACAACTTTATATAAATTTCAAAATCCTCCTCAATCGTAGTGAGGATTTTTTCTGTATAAGTTTTAATTTACTAGTAGCAAAACTGTTTGATAGTAATTGGTATATAAGGTAATCTAAAAATGTAGTTAGCGATCGCATCTCCAACCACTCAAGCTATTAATTATTTGAAAGCCTACAGCATTAGAAAAATATTACACCATGTCCAACCAGACAAACTTGACTGATGCTAGTAACAACCTAACCGAACTCTGTAATCAAGTAGTTGCAGATAGAGATGTGGTGATTATTACCCGACAAGAAGGCGAAAGCGTTGCCCTAATTGCTGTTGATGAACTAGATAGTTTATTAGAAACAGCACATTTACTCCGCTCATCTAAAAATGCAATTCGTCTGTTAACTGCTTTAGAAAGAGCAAAACCTAAAAGTTTAAAACCTCAAAGTATTAAAGAAATACGTCAATAGTTGGGTGTTGAAAAACAAGAATAAAACGGAATATTCCGCTGTGATTCTTGCAAGTTCACACTTTGATTAGGCTGAATTTTTTATTAAAGAGTATGGTTGAATCAAAACCTCAGCCGGAATTCCCAATTGTTGATGCAAACGCCGAATCATCTCTAGTGTTAGTGCTTGCTGGCGATTTAAAATGTCTATAACCTCTCCCAGATTTCCAATAATAGGTTCCAAATCATGAGCGGACAAGCCACGGGATTCAAGATAATATAAAATCGCCTCAATCGGCTCTGGTGCTTCAATTGGGTAATATCGTTGTTCGTATGCTTCCACTAGTGTTGTTAAAACTTCTAAAAGATCGCACTCCGGTGTATTGGGTTCTGCATTAAATAATCTTTCAATTTCTGATAGCGCCGCACGGTAATCAGCTTCAGTTCGGATGGGACGGAGTTCGAGCATGTATATTACCTCTAAGTGTCAGTTGTCAGTTGTTTTGTTATTTGCTACTGACTACTGACCATTAACCAATCACTTTATTTAATAATCTACTCCCCGTTTTAGTTCTACACCTTGATTGGCATAGTGTTTGTGACAGTAAACTTCAGAGTGAACGCTAGCTAAGTCAAAGTAAGCCGGTTGATTTTGGCAGCGGCCAGTAATAATAATTTCGGTGTCGCGGGGTTTGCGAAGTAAAGCTTGGACAATGGGTTCTACAGGAAGTAGTTCCAGGTCAACAGTGGGATTGAGTTCATCAAGGATGATGGTTTTGTACAGTCCAGAAGCGATCGCAGTTTTGGCAATTTCCCAACCGCGTTCGGCTTCGACATAATCTAATTCTTGCCGGGAATTGCGCCAGACGATCGCATCTCGACCGCAGCGTTGATGATCCACCACTTCTGGATATGACTGCTGTAAAGCCGCGATCGCTGCATCTTCGGTGTAGCCACTACCACCTTTAAGCCACTGCATAATCAACACGCGAGTCGAACCCGGATGATTTATTCCCCTACCTATGGCCTGCAAAGCCTTACCCAAAGCGCTGGTAGACTTACCCTTACCTGCACCAGTATAAATTTCAATCCCCTTAATAAACAATGCTTTAGCTGTTGGGTGATCTTGGGGTTTCATTTCCGAGTGCAGATCTGCAATATCCAGCAACTTGTGTGGTGCAGCACGTCCTGTGGCAATGATTTCCAATTCCTGGGGTTTGGATTTTAATGTTTGTACGACCTCATCTACTGGTAGCAAACCCAAATCTAGAACGGGGTTAATTTCGTCTAAGACAACAACCGAATATAAACCAGAGGCGATCGCACCCTTAGCCACATCCCAACCTCGCGCTGCTTCAGCTCGGTCAAAGGCAGTAATTTCCTCCGGCCCAAAAAATTCTGCTCTCCCAGTACGAACTTGGTCGATTAAATGAGGAAAACCGCGCTGTAATGCGGCAATTGCCCCATCTTCGTCATAATCACGTTCTGGCCCTTTTAAAAACCGCAGCAGTAAAACTCGGTTGGAATTGGTTGGTGTATTTATCCCCAAGCCAATCGAGCGCAAAACCACTCCCAAAGCCGCTTGCGATTTTCCTTTTCCCGCACCATCGTAAACGTGAATTTGACCTATGAGCCTTTCAGAACGCACTTGTGCCGTGCGAATACCGATGCCGTTCCTTGTCATTATCTCGAAATGCTGTAACGTCGCAGTTCTTAATCTTACCTAACCTCTTGCATCACCAGCTAAAGATGAGTGCATTATGAGTGCTGAGTCAGGAGTTAGTTGTCAGAAGGCAGAAGGCAGAAGTAAAGAATTATCTTCCTTGTCTTCCTTGTCTTCCTTGTCTTCCTTGTCCTCGCGTCTTCCCTGCTCCCCTGCTCCTTGTCCCTCTATCCTCTTCCGCCCATATTAATCAGGATAAATAGGGGGTATACTGGCATACCAAGATGGCATGTGCATGAAAAATGATATACAGCGGATTTCAAGTTTGTGAAGTACACAACCTAGCTTTCAAAGCCAGGTACAAAGAGTGTTTTACTTCTGAATTGTGAATTCAGAATCCTGAATTCTGCTGTAAGTGCCCTTATCATACTCATTATCATAGCTATACTCTCTAAAGTTAACCCTACTATTGAGCCTTTATGTTTGAAAATTTGGCTATTCCTCGAATTTGGCCTCTTGGCGCAATTTTGTTTAATTTTTTATTTTTACTGATTGCCATTCCCATAGAAGCCTATATTTTCAATAGAAGGTTACAATTTGATAAAAAAACTAGCACTTTTTATGCCATCTCTGTAAATCTCTTTTCCGGCGCGATTGGTTGGACTATATTTTTTCTCTTAGAACCTGCGTTACCAGCAACATTTAAATCAGAATTAATTAGTTTCGTATTTTTTAATAACTTCAAATCACCTAACACACAAAGTCTTTTAATTTTAGCTGCTGTTATAATTTTCTTTACAACTATTATCTTAAAATTCTTCCTTTTACAAATGTTCGTATTTTTATTAACAACAGAAGGAAGTAAGAAGGAAGAAGAAGAAGTAGAAATACCTAAGCGCTCACGATGGCGATTTGCCAATAAGGTAAGATTTCAAAGTACAAATTTAGTTACTACTACACTAATAGCGAATGCACTGAGCTACAGTGCTATTACCTTTATTTTGTTGATTCGTAATAGATAGAATTAACTGCCTTGAAATGAATTCAGTATGAATAATGATGATTTGAGGAGTTTGAGGTGTAATTATGGGTTCATTAATCAAAGATTTATTTGGTTTATTCGGAATTGTTGATGCTATTTATAAACGACTTAAAGAGATATTCATTCCAAAGCAAGCATATTCTTGGCAGACATTTATTTATCTGAGTATATACTCTTGGGGTCTTTCATATTTTGCTATAGGTTATATACAAGATATTATTGCCTTCTTTGGTTGGTTATTTTTAATTGCTGGTACTGCTTGGTATACCACTGAAGATCCTTTAAGAGTTCCTGGTACTTTTATGCCAGTAGGCGCAGTGATAACCGGATTCTTAGTCAGTGTTTTTGCATTTGGAAATCAAGAGGATGGAATTACATCAAACACAATCGTTCTTTGGCCGACAATTTCAGCATTAATTACAGCAATTCCAGAATTTTTTGAAGGCACTGGTACTGATTCAAAAGCTCAAATACCTAAACCAGAAGTTCGCCAAAAGATAACAATTTTAGTTGCTAGTTGCATGGTGTTAAGTTGCTGGCTTCAGTTTTACTTCGTGATGGACAATTGGTTAAAAGAATATCCCAGTTTGTTAGCAGACGATTTTAAGCGCAGTACTTTTGTACTCAGTACGGAAAAAGCAGAACCAGTACCAACAAATGGCCTTGTAATCTTAGATAGACTTCAACCTTTAGTAGAACAAGAAATTGGTGAAAGACCTTGGTCAGAAGTCGAGAGATGGTTGCTAGATGCGAAAAAGCGGGTAGGAAATTTGGGTCAGCAAGTAATAGACAAAAATCTTGCACAATATGAAGAGAAAGAATTATGGCGTGTTGAACCGCGTGTAGTAAACACCAAATCTGGGTACATATTAGATTTGTTGAGTATTTGGACAGGCCCGAGTTCTAACCCACGTGGCTATTATTTGAAGAAATCTTGTCGAATTGAACCGGTTGCAATATCTGTGAGAAACCGCAACACAAACACTAATCAATTAGATGACAAAAACACAGTTGCAGAAATTGAATGCGATCGCTTGAGTAAATTAATTGCTGGGGCACCGCCACCTCAGCAATGATGGAGAGCAGGAGGAGATGGGGGGACACGGGGACGGGGAGACGCGGGGACAAGGAAGACAAGGAAGATAAGGGAGATAATTCTTCACTTCTGCCTATTGCCATCTGACAACTGACAACTAACAACTGACAACTAACCAATGACTATTAGCAGAATTTTTGTAATTGCCAAAAATGTATTTCAGGAAGTGGTACGCGATCGCATCCTGTATATTATCGGTTTATATACTCTCATACTTGCTGTTGCTATCCGGGTGCTACCTGAATTTGCTGCCTCAACTCAAAACAAAATGTTTTTGGACTTTGGTATGGTAGCAATGAGTGTAATTGCCTTGATTGTTGCCGTCTTTGTTGGTACGGGACTCATTAATAAAGAAATTGAGAAACGCACTATTTTGGTGTTAATTGCTAAACCCATCAGCCACAGTGAAATTATCACTGGCAAGTTCTTGGGTTTATCAGCTGTGCTGGCTGTACTTGTCACCAGCATGACAGTAATTGACTTGATATTTTTACAATTTGGTAATATTCCTCATCCTACAGCCAGTATTTTAGTTGCCGCAGTTTTTTTATTTTTACAGTTATCTTTAATTACCGCTATAGCTATTACTTTTGGTGTCTTTACTAGTTCTCTGTTGGCTGTTATTTTAACATTTGCAGTGTACTTGATGGGGAACATTACTCAAGATTTAGTACAACTTGGTCGTTTGAGCCGCAACCCTGCTATCCAAAGTGTTACTCAAATCTTGTATCTTATTTTGCCAGATTTATCTCGATTAGATTTAAAAAATGATGCTGTTTATGGTTTACAAGCACTGCCTGATTTTACAACTCTGATTCTCAATTTAGGTTATAGCTTAATTTACAGTGTCATGCTCTTAGCGATCGCTGTTTTTATCTTCTCACGACGCGAGTTTTAAATATTAATCAGTTGTCATTGGTCAGTTGTCAGTAGCTATGAACTATGGCAATCCTCTTTGATTCGTGCAAAAAAGAGACATGCCAGAGGTTTTCCACAACTCAATTAGGACTGCTATGTATTAACTCTTAACAACTAACAACTGACAACTAACAAGTGACTATTATTCAAAAATAACTATCTGAGGATCGTGAATTGTACCATCAGGCATGATAGTATTCCGCAGCTTTGCATACATCATTTTTGTTTGGCAAAGGTTAGCATTTCTCAAATTGGTTTTTGTTAAGTTTGCCCATGTGAGGTCTGCACCAGTTAAGTTAACTTCAGTTAAATTAGCTTCGAGTAGTATTGCCCCACATAGCTTTGCTCCCGCGAGATTGGCTTTAACTAAATTGGCTTCAATCAAAGATGCTTCTATTAATGTGGCTGCACTCAAGTCTGCTTCACTTAAGTCTGCATCACACAAAGAAGCTCCCCAAAGTTTACTACCATTGCACTGCGATCGCCACAACAAAGCTCTACACAAATTTGTATTGGTTAAATCAGCATTAGTCAAATTTGCTTCTGATAAAGAAGCTTCATATAAATTAGCTTTGCACAAACTAGCTTGCATTAAATTTGCTCCACTGAGGTTAGCAGCAGTTAGAACAGAACCAGATAAATTGGCTCCTTGTAAATCTGTTCCTATCAAGTTAAGACCACTTAAATCAACTGCTCTTAGGTCGATCCCACTCAAGTCACATCTACTGAAATCTCTACGCTGACAAAATTTATCTTTGATTTGACTCAGTATTAATTCTTTTTTGTCAGCATAATTTCTCATGGTATTTACCTCAAAGTGTAAATAAGCGCAAAGGTCAATTGTGACAGTTACTGTATATTGAGATTACACCGCAAAAGTTAATCAATTACAGCAAAAATCAGCAATAAATTTGGAAAAAATTATGAAGTTACGGAAAATACGCTTGCCAAGGAGTTGGCATAACAAAAAACACTGACATAAGTCAGGAAAAATTGATAATGTAAAAGGATGTCATTGTTAAGAGTTAATACTAGATATACAGCAGATTTCAAGGAGCGTGAAGCACACAAACTAAATCTCAAAGCCAGATATAAAGCTTGTTTTACTTCTGAATTTTGACTGTTGAATTTTGAATTCTGCTGTAAATTGCATCGCTTGCCATAGCAGCCATCAATAATTTTGTGAAATCTTCCTTTTTTCATCGAACACTTCAAAAAAAGAAATCTTTGACCAACCCCTATCCGCAGGAGGATTTATTTAGCTCCCAAGTTAGATTAAAAGAAAACGTGGATTTATGTGTGTAAGATAGGCTAAATTTTGGGCAAAATCCTGCTGAATTAAAAAAGGCAGTCATCTGTCACTAGTTCCTATTTTCAAGCTAGACGGTTATGTGAAAAATCACACAACGAGGGCATGAAAATCTCTTTCCCCTATACCTCCACATCCTTACACCCCTACACCCATTTTCAAGACAGTTTTAGTTCTTGGTCAAAATAATCTCATTCAGTTTGTGTAAACCGATAAGATGCAATATCAGAAAAAGTCCGATAATCACTTGGATGACTGGCAAGTAGAGATCGCTGAATGCCAACAGAAGCAGAAGTGCTGGCGCGATATTGTTCTCCAAAGGCTCACCTTCCATGTAGAAAACTCTCCCTTGGCGGTAATTGAGTGGGATCGAGACTTTTGTATATCTCGCTGGTCACGAGAAGCTGAGCGAATTTTTGGCTGGCAAGCTGAGGAAGTTATCGGTAAGAAGTTTAATGACTGGCAGTTTATCGTGTCGGAAGATGTAGAGTTTGTCACTGACGTAGTTAGACGTTTATCTAGCGGTGATGAAACGCAGGTTGTTGCCCGAAACCGCAACTATGCTAAGGATGGTTCTGTTGTCTACTGCGAGTGGTATAATTCAGCCTTATTTGATGAATCAGGCAAGTTAATTTCTGTACTTTCCCGGGTACTAGATGTGACTGAACGCAAATCCATAGAAGCTGAATTACGGAAAAGTGAAGAACGATTTCGTCAGTTGGCAGATGCATCTCCTAA
Organism: Nostoc minutum NIES-26; assembly: GCA_003326215.1. Taxonomy (GTDB): domain Bacteria; phylum Cyanobacteriota; class Cyanobacteriia; order Cyanobacteriales; family Nostocaceae; genus Dendronalium; species Dendronalium minutum. Next base: position 8,255 of record LXQD01000023.1, read on the forward strand.
CTTAATATGGATGTCTGACACCAATCAGCTTTGTTATTACTTCAATAAGCCCTGGCTGGAGTTTACGGGTCGGACAATGGAACAAGAAATAGGTAATGGTTGGGTACAAGGAGTGCATCCTGATGATTTACAGCGCTGTTGTGATAGCCATAGAGATGCGTTTAACGCCCGTCAAGACTATAGAATGGAGTACCAACTCAAACGTTTTGATGGCGAGTATCGTTGGATTTTAGATATAGGAGTGCCGCATTTCACATCAGAAGGTACTTTTATGGGTTACATCGGCTCATGTATTGATATTCACGATCGCAAACAAGCAGAGGCAGAACGAGAACAAATGCTCGCTCGATCGCGGCAATATGCCAGTCAGCTACATGGGTTGACTGAAGCCGCTATGGCAATTAATTCCGAACTATCCATCGAAGAAGGCATACGAGTAATTACAGAGCAAGCGCGTGCCATTGTTGGCGCACACCAATCCTTTACCAGCATGACAATCGATGGCAACTGGGCACACGCCATCAGTTCAATTTCCCTGTCAGATAAATATGCTGCGTGGCAAAATTATCATGAAGAGCCAGATGGTTCGGGTATTTACGCTTGCGTCTCCCAAATGAATCGCCCTATGCGGATGACCCAAGCCGAACTCGAAGCCCATCCTCGGTGGCTAGGGTTTGACAAAGCAGCCGACAAGCATCTACCAATGCGCGGATGGTTAGCTGCACCCTTAATTGGGCGAGATGGTCACAATATGGGGCTAATTCAGTTATCGGATAAATACCAGGGTGAGTTTACTGAAGAAGACGAAGCTATTATTGTACAGTTAGCTCAGATGGCATCGATCGCCATTGAAAACACCCGACTGTACGAAGCCGAACAACAGGCACGTACTGAAGCTGAAGAGGCAAACTGCATCAAAGACCAGTTTCTTGCCGTCCTTTCCCACGAATTGCGATCGCCGCTGAATCCGATTTTGGGTTGGTCTAAGCTACTCCAAAGCCGTAAAATCGATCCATCAAAAACAGCAGCAGCCTTGTCAACAATAGAGCGAAATGCTCGCTTACAAGCTCAACTAATTGAAGACTTACTAGGTATCTCACGCATTCTTCAAGGTAAACTGACATTAAATATTGATACAGTCAATCTAGTATCCACAATTTCCGCTGCAATGGAGACAGTAGGTTTAGCAGTGGAAGCAAAATCCATCGATTTGCGATTTGCGATTTTAGATTTGGAATTAGAAAATACTAATGGAAATTTAGAATCTATCGAGTTTAACAAGTTATCTAACAATCTAAAATCTCCAATCCCAAATTCAAAATACCTAGTGATGGGCGACTCTAACCGCTTGCAGCAAGTCGTCTGGAATTTGCTTTCTAACGCTGTCAAGTTCACACCCCCAGGTGGACGAGTAGAAGTGCAATTGTCAGTGGTCAATGGTGAGACAGCGCTGCGGGAGGGTTTCCCTCCGCAGGCGACTGCGAACCCGAAGGGTCAAGAAAAACAACTGACTACTGACACCTATGCCCAAATCCGAGTCATCGATACAGGTAAAGGGATTAACCCTAACTTTTTACCCCATGTGTTTGATTACTTCCGGCAAGCAGATAGCGCTACCACTAGAAAATTTGGTGGATTAGGTTTAGGACTGGCAATTGTGCGACAAGTAGTAGAACTCCACGGAGGCGCAGTTCTGGTAGAAAGTCCAGGTGAGGGACAGGGCGCGACATTTACAGTGCAGTTGCCACTATTGCAGACAAAACTAACAGCAACAGAGAGCGAGAAAGACCAACAAGTAGAATCTGGATTGGGTAATCTTCGAGGAATCAGAATACTTGTTGTAGATGATGAAGATGATTCTCGCGACTTCATTAGCTTTGTGCTGCAAGAGGAAGGAGCGGAAGTTACATCAGTGTCATCGGCTATTGAAGCCCTACAAGCTTTACCTAACTCAAAACCAGATGTACTGTTGAGCGATATTGGTATGCCTGAAATGGATGGCTACATGCTGATTCGTCAAGTGAGAACTTGGCAGCCAGAAGAAGGTGGACAAATTCCGGCGATCGCTCTGACTGCCTATGCAGGAGAGTATAATCAGCAACAAGCCTTCAACGCAGGCTTTCAAATGCACGTCTCCAAACCAGCAGAACCAACGGAGTTAGTTGCAGCAGTTACTAGACTGGCGAAAAAGTGAGTAGTCATTCGTCATTAGTAAAGTAATTTTCTCCCCTTGCTCCTCTACCCTTCAAAACCTTAGTGGCTAATTGCTTCCGGGTCTATGCACTTGCACCACTTGTCAATTAGTGGGGTTTTGCAGTTTAGTATTTGTATTGACTTGCATTGTGAATGCATCGACTCACATTGTGAATGCATCGACTTGCATTGTGAATACATCGACTTGCATTGTGAATACATCGACTTGCATTGTGAATACATTGACTTACATCATTGATGCATCGACTTGCATTATGAATGCATCGGCTCACATTGTAAATGCATCGGCTCACTTGGGGAGCATCCCACTTCTTTGCATGTCATTGCGAGCGTTTGCGGTAGCGTCTCCGCCAGGAGAAGCGAAGCAATCGCCAAATCCTCCAACTACGAGACGCTACACGAACGCAATGACAGCTATTCTCTCATTAAAAAATAAAAACTGGGATGTACCCGCTCACTTGTTAATGTATCGACTTACATTGTGAATGTATCGGCTTACTAAGTTTTATCTTTAAAATCCAGAATTATATCAAGTCCGGCTAATTAGTTATAATTCCCGAATTTATGCAGATGAGCAACAAAAAACCCTCCTCTCTGCTCCTCTGCGGTCTTAATAATAAGTCTTTAACCGGATACGATATTACTCACTTGCCTCATTCCCAGGAAATTTCCCAGTCCGCTCCAATTCCAACAACAAACGTTTTCGCCAAAGTCCACCCCCATATCCTGTTAACTGCCCATCTTTACCGATGACACGGTGACACGGAATAAGAATATTAATCCGATTCATGCCATTTGCTCTAGCCACGGCACGAACCGCAGTTGGTTGACCAATCTGATGAGCTTGCTCATCATAAGAAATTGTTTTTCCATAGGGAATGCGTTGTAGTTCCGACCAAACCCGTTCCTGAAACGCAGTGCCGTGAACCACTAGAGGAACTGTAAATTTAGTGAGTGTGCCTGTGAAATATTCAGAAAGCTCATCGCGCAGGTGTTCAATTTGATTGTTTGTCACAGGTAACACCGGATAACCAAAACGCTTACAAATTTCAGCGTAGTTATGCTCTAGCATTCGTCGGTCTGTGTATTCGATGAGACAAATTCCCTGAGAAACCGCACCGACCAACAAAGCTCCTAGAGGTGTTTCTAAAATTTGCGTTGCAATGTAGTCTTCGTTTTGGCTTTGTCCTGGCGACACTCCAAAGGTTTTGCTAAATGCTTCTCTAAAGCCACTGTGAGATTCGTAGCCATTGGCAAAGACCACATCATCAAGTTCTGCCCCTTCACGAATTCGAGTGAAGGCATCCGCCAGTCGCCGTCCCCGACACCACTCTGCAAAAGTCATCCCATAATGCTCGCGAAACCATCGCCTTACCCGTTCTGGGGTAATTCCGAGCGATCGCAACTCTGCTGAAGTAATTTTCGCATTTGGTGTAGCTTCTAAGCGTTGCATCAGCGACATTACCCAATCTGGTAGCGCTCCGTACACCTCTGTTGGATGACATCGTTTGCATGGGCGATAACCCGCAAACACAGCATCTCGAATTGTGGTAAAAAACTCAATATTTTCCGGTTTGGGGCGAGATGGGCAAGAAGGACGGCAGAAAATGCCAGTAGTGCGAACCGCTACAAAAAACACACCGTCATAACTTGCGTCCTTACGATAGAACGCTTGCTCCATTTCAGTAGGGGATGGTGAGAGTTGCAAATTCATATGCACAGGTGCGATCGTCAATTCCATGTAGCCTATTCTTGCAAGCTCCAGAATAGCTGTCCACCGAAAAAACGATATTTGAGTGCTGAGTTAGGAGTAGAGACGCGATTATACTCTTACGAGAAGCCGCTCTTACGAGCGTCTACGCGTCTGTACAGGAGTTAGGAGTTTTATCTCTCCTGTGTCCCTCTGCCCTCTTACTCCTCCCCCCAAGTCCGTAACTGCAAATACACCAGCACCAAAGTCACAGCCAATAGGACTGTTGCTGCTGCTGCTGCATAACCAAAATCAAATTGAGCAAAAGCCTCTTGGTAAATGTAGTAAACCAGTAGGTTAGTAGAATTTAGCGGGCCGCCACCTGTCATCACATAAACTTGCTCAAAACTCCGCAATGTAAAAATAGCGGTGGTAACTGCTGCAAATATTAAAGTAGGTCGTAATCCGGGTAAGGTAACATGCCAAAATTGTTGCCAAGCATTAGCTCCATCCAATTCAGCGGCTTCATAGCGACTGGGGGGAATTGCTTGCAATCCTGCCAAAAACACGACCATATTGAAACCTAGTTGTTTCCAAATACTTAATATAATTAGTACTGGCATGGCCCAGAATGTGTCTCCTAGCCAGGAAATTGGTGGAATCCCAACTAAGTCTAAGAAAGCGTTTACAGGCCCGGTGGTTTGAAACAGCCAGCGAAATCCCAAACCAGCTGCTACTAGAGAGATAATTGAAGGCAGAAAATAAGCACTCCGCAGTATTCCCCGCAAAGCAACGGAGCGGTCTAATAATACTGCCAATCCCAAGGGAATCACTAGACTAGGAATGACAGTGGCAGCGGTAAAATAAAAAGTATTCCCCAGAACTTGCCAGAAATCAGGGGTGAATAGTAAGCGCCAGTAGTTTTTTAAACCTATCCAATAAGTACCTGTGGAAGTGAAACTGCCAGCCGTGAAACTCAAATAAAATAAATAAGCGATCGGCCAAATGACAAAGACACCTAGCAAAATCAGTGCTGGTGAGAGAAAAATCCAAGCAGCAACTGCATCATTATCTAGGAGTTGCATTCGAGAGAAGCGGGATGTTTTCATAGCAATGTTGGCTATTGAATCTTCAGTTAGGTTATTTTATGCAGAGGTCTGCTAATATCCTTTCAACTTAGTGGCTCTCACCCAAATGCCTAAAATCTTCCCACACTTTGGTATTCAACTTCCAATCGCTAGCAAATTGCTTTCCTCAAGTGTATTTATCGCTGTGCTGATGACAGTCCATGCAACTGTGCTGGCTCAACCTTCAACAACACCAATACCGACTCAATTTCAACCAAGTCGAGAGAAAAACCCCATTGCTCAGAAATTACTGGGGCAATGGCAAGCTCAAGATTCATCTTTAAACACAATCAACTTTATTTTCACGCCAGAAGGCAAATTATTTGTTTATTTTCCTAATTCTAGTAACCTTGTTGCTGGAGAATTTAAATACCGCATCAATGCTATACCAAAACCCATGCATCTAGATGTGACAATTCCCAGTAGCCAAAAACCAGTATTGACAATTTTTGAATTGACTGCTGACGGTCAGTTGCGCGTGCAACTACAGGATACTAATCCTGGAAAACCCAGACCCACAGCTTTTTCTAGTCAAGCTTCTCTGTTCAAAAAAATTTCTGATGCTACGACATTGCCTGATAATATTAAAGTTTACAATTCAGAAGGCGAAAATCAAACAAGCAATCAGCCAGAATTGGAAGGTAAACAAATCATTAGTAGCATCAATCGCGTACAACAGGCTTATTATCTAGAACACAATACATTTGCTAAAACGTTTGAACAACTTGCTCTGGGGATTAAGCCAGAAACTGAGAGGTATCGCTATCAAATTGTTTCTCAAGGTAAGCAACCCCAAAGCGTAATTAGTACGGCTGCTGCCAAAAAACCTGAACTGAGAAGCTATACAGGCATTGCTTTTACCAGAAAAATTAAAGGTGATATTTTGACATTTACAGCTATTTGTGAAACTGACAAACCCTCAGATATACCACCAATTACACCAAAACTACCTATAAAAGAATCTCAAGCAGTACAATGTCCCAGAGGTTCACATTTGTTATCAAAATAAACACTCTATGAGTGAATCTTTTACAATCGATACTGCTACCATTAGCCTGATTTCTCCCAACATCTCCAGTAAACAACTTGCACAAAGCGTTCCCATGAAACTGGGAATTATGGCTTCTGGCAATGGCAGCAATTTTGACGCAGTTGCCCAAGCTATTGAAGACGGATATCTTAACGCTCAAATTCAAGTTTTGATTTACAATAACCCCTCGGCTAAAGCACCACTACGGGCAGCCAAAAGGGGTGTAGAAGCTGTTTTGTTGAATCACCGCGATTACAATAGCCGCGAAGCATTTGACGAGCAAATTGTTAACACTTTGCGGCAATACGATGTCGAATGGGTGATTATGGCAGGTTGGATGCGACTGGTAACACCGATATTAATTGATGCCTTTCCTGACAGAATCATTAATATTCATCCCAGCTTGTTACCTAGTTTTAAAGGAATCAATGCTATCGAACAAGCCTTGCAAGCAGGGGTAAAAATTACTGGTTGTACAGTACATTTAGTTTGTTTAGAAGTAGATAGCGGCCCGATATTAATTCAAGCTGCTGTACCAGTGTTGCCAGAAGACACACTAGAAACACTCCATGCCAGAATTCAGGTTCAGGAACATCGAATTTTACCACAGGCGATCGCTTTAGCTGCACAAAGGCAATAACTCGTGACCAGGGAAAGGTTGAAGGGAACAGCAATCTCTTTTACCTTTACCCTTTAACGTGTTTCCTTACCAATTCCCACATGGCTTGCACTTGCATCCAGAAATTTTGTAAATAAGTATAAATTTACTTATAAAACTTGCGTAATTTCCCTAAGTTGTTCCTATATATGCAATATCATGTCAAATCTGGATATTCGTATTTGATAGGTAAACTCTGCAAAGGGTTAGAGTTTGATAATTCATGGATATCAGATAATTTACTGGGCATCCCATATCTGAAATTAATTACGTGAAGAAGGCAGAAGTGAAGAATTATCTCCCTTATCTCCCTTATCTCCCTTGTCTACCTTGTCTACCTTGTCTCCCTTGTCCTCCTTGTCTCCCTTGTCCTCCTTGTCTCCCTGTGTTCCCTACTCCTGAGTTACAGCCGCATTGTCTACTGAAAGGGGAGCAGTACTGATACCACGAACGAAAACATCTACACAAGTTTCGATATAGTCCTCACAGCTATAGTTGTTTTGAGTACACTTTGCACTTCGACGCAGCATTCCAGCTAGCAGCATCCCTGTAAACATATCAACTGCGGGGAACGGGTCGAGGTCAGGTCTGACGCTACCTCGTTTCTGACTAGACTGCAAGTAAGCGACCAATTTTTCTCCTAAAGGCTTGGCGGCTTCTTGGATAATTTGCTTAGCTGCTTCAGGATGACGTTTAGCTTCCCCAATGAAGGTACGAATTAAGTCTTCGTGAGCTTCCAGCATCGTATTGTAAAGCTGGGCATACTGCCTTAAATCAATTTTCAGATCCTGTGTCCATGCTTCGGGATGTTCAAGGGCTTCTGTCTGAAGTGCTGAGGCATTTTCGATCGTCGCTTTTAGAAGTTGTTCTTTACTAGAAAAGTGGCGAAATAAAGTCACTTCATTGACACCAGCAACACGAGCTATTTCACGGGTAGTTGCTCCTTGAACACCTAAACTAGCAAATACCTGCGAGGCAGCTTCTATTAAACGTACACGGGTAAGAGCGGACGAACGGATGGTTTTAGTCATTTAAGCTTGCAAGTACTGACTTGCAGTATATATTATGTTTAAAAAGTTGTTGCAAAATTCAATAAAATAGGCTAAAGCGTATGAAGAAAGTATAAGTACTCCTAGTAGTTCTTGACTGTTAACTGGTGACAGTCAACTTAAGGTATGTGAGACAAGTATTTTTAAATATTCTTGATAATAAATTATTATTTTTATTGATTGCAGCATAATCACTAATGTTTAAAGCTATTCTTTTTGATTTAGATGGAACGCTTTTGGATCGAGACTCTTCTATCAAACATTTTGTTTCTACACAATATGACAGATTTGCACCAAAATTCAAGAATATTCGCAAGAGCGATTATATTTCCAGATTTATCGAGTTAGATTGTCGAGGTTATGTTTGGAAAGATAAAGTTTACCAAAGTATGATTTCTGATTTCGGAGTTCAAACTATTACTTGGGAAGAGTTACTAGATGATTACTATGTAGAGTTTATAAATTCTTGCATACCATTTCCAAATCTACTAAAGACCCTCGATATATTAACAAAACAAGGTTATCGGCTCGGCATAATTACTAATGGACTTGGTGATTTTCAGCGGCGTACTATTCAAGGTTTGGGTATTGAGAATTACTTTCAGACTACTTTGATTTCAGAAATTGAAGGAGTTCGCAAGCCAGAAGCAGAGATATTTATTCGTGCTTTACGCAGTCTTGGGGTCATGGCAAATGAGAGTATATTTATTGGAGATCGTCCAGACGTAGACGTGATGGGAGCAAAGCACATCGGAATGAAAAGCATTTGGAAAAGAGACTTAGGATGGCGAGAGCCAGAAAATGCAGATGGAATTATTGATGATTTAGGAGAAATACCTTTAATCATTGAACGTTTTTTATAACTATGTAGTAGTCATAAATTATTTATAAAAAACAATATCTCTAACTTTTCCAAAACGTCGGTGCTTGTAGTTTTTTAGCTTTTATAAAGCATATAGAATAATTATACAATCGTCATGCCATAGCGATATTCAACGTCTTACTCATCTTAATAACTGGGACAATTACGCCAGTTCTTAAGTGATGAGGCGCTCTTTTGATGGCGGTAAATCCTAAACGCAAATAAAATCCTTCAGCATAAAGACTGGCAGTAGTAAATACTTTATCTATACCTTGAGCGATCGCTTCGTCGCAAAAATGTTGAACTAAGGCTCGCCCAATTCCTTTACCTTGATAATTTGGATGCACATAAAGCCCAATAAGTTCGTCAACAATGAAACTAGCAAATCCTGTGACAACATCACCATCGACAGCAACCCAGAAGGTTTCGGCTTTCATACTCTTCAAAATATTTGAACCATCGGGCTTTTCACGGTAATTGCGCCAAGCTAATAGTTCTTTGTGTGTATAGAAAGTAGCAGGAAGAGCTTTAATGGCAGCAATATGAATTGCACTCAGCACCCACGCATCTGTTTCCACAGCAGGTCGAAGAGATATTTCATTGGCGTTCATAGTTTCAGAACTGGCATTAAAAATTACATGCCTATTTGATTTTCTGATACAAGCATATCAGTTTTGCTGATCATGGATTGTAGAAGCGATCGCAACATGTAATCAAGTCCAACAAGGGATGAGGAGGACACGGGGACATGAAAATTCCTTCTCAGCGTCATCGCGTCTTCTTCTCCTTACTCCTGATATATAAATTACGTTAAACCTATCGGTAAAATGTATATTAAATTTTAATTACCAGTAACTCTATCGACAAACCGTATATTATTGATAAAGCAATAAAATAGCCAACCTTAAAAGGCAAAATCAAAAGCAATCAAGCGATAGCTTTTAGTATTTGTCCAATTTTGCAGTGCTTGTTTGAATAGCTTGTCAAATCTTGCTTATCAGCTCATTTACGAAGTTGGAAGAGATTAGAAAGTTAAAGGAGTAAAAGTGATCAACGCTATACGGATTAATGAAAACTTGACAACCACAGGACAAGTGATACCACAACAGATTAAGCAAGCTATCCAAGAGGGTTTTAAGTCAGTTGTGAATCTGCGATCGCCTGATGAACTAGGATTTTGTAAGGATGAGCAACAGGTAGTTGAAGCGTTGGGACTACATTACGTAAATTTTCCGCTCAAGCTTGAAGCTTTGAATGAAGAGTTGATTACCAAAATCTTAACGGCACTAGAACAGATCCCTAAACCGGCTGTGGTGCATTGTGCAGCAGGTATGCGCTCAACTGGAATTGCGTTATTGAGTATCGCCATTGAAGAAGGATTAACACCAGAGCAAACTTTAGCAAAGGCTCGGAGTTTGGGCTTTAGTTTGTTAGACCACACTAATGTTAGTCCCCGACTAAAGCAATTATTTGTGGATTATGTGAACAAACATGCGAAAGTAGCTGTGGCTACTCGCTGAGCCAGCTAAGGAGACAGGAAACTGCTTTATTCTGGCTCCTGACACCAAAAACTAACAAAGCTGTAATTACCGCACTTCAGCCAGAATTGTAGCGATCGCAACTTTCTAAAACCTCTCTGCGTGAAACTTAACAATAACTACTTAAGCGCTCATAATATGAAACACGCTTAGGTGGAGTTGAATTATCAAACGTTGGGACTCCATAAAAGAATAGAAGTAACACAATCACAAAGGCTGCAAACGCCCCCGTAGCTTTAATAGAACTTTTATTCAAAGGTACTTGTGCTTCCAACCCCAGAGTACCTGCAAATAAATAACCAGCGATTCCAGCAAATGTGGCTGCTAAAAACCTAACTATTGCTAAAGTAGTGCCACTTTCTGTTGCTCGTGGGAAAAGTACAAGAATGACAAACAGTAGCAAGACTATCACAGCCATACCGAGGGCTATTCCACGTTCAGCAGGTGAGTTTTGGGGAGATGGTTTATTATTTTCTGGCTGTTGGTTGTCGCTCATAATATCTGGAAGTTTGGGGATGGGAATATAGGGTTTTTGGCGAATTGCTGTAGGTTCAATACCATCTGACAGTTGGCGAGGATCGAACGATTCCTGCAAGCCGTCGGGAATAATGCGTAAGCCTTGCTTTTCATATTCAAGCAGGGTTTGATAGTCCACAACAATATTATTAGGGTGTCCCGGAATTCCTACTTTTTCTTTGACTTCCAACCCTTTGATAGTTTGGTGGATAGCGTAGAACTGGGAACGAATCATTGCTAGTAGTTCTCGTCGTGTAGAGGGAGAACCACCGATCGAGATGAATATCTTGCGATCTTCGCGATCGCTTTTCACTAGTGCTCGGTTGCCTTGGTGTTTAAGAACAATGCCGCTACGCCACCAAGTCTGTCGATCGCTGTGGTGATGCATCCGCACGATGAAGCGAGAGATAACACTGCTGGGGAGGACGTTGTAATGATATTGGAATGCCAATATATCTTCCCACTCACCTGTAGCGGGTTGCTCTTTTGGTAGTAAGTCGGGGATGAGGAAGCGATCGCCTACACCATCTTCCAACGGAAAACAAAGTTCAAACTTCCGCATCATATCGACGATGAACAACTGTTTATTGTCGGGATAGCGAGGTTCATTGAGAATGCGTTTCAGTTGGGCGCGATCGAGAATACCTCGATATTGCGTCATCAGCCAGTTGTCATTGAGGATTTTGTAGACACCGTTTGTCACCCATTCTGGGTTGAGAACATGAGTATCTTCTAGGCGGGGGTCGTCACGAAAATTGAGGACAGTACCGAGGTGATGCAGCAAATCAATTAATGTAGATTGGCTAAGTCCATCAGTGACTTTCTCATCGTGACACAGGCGTTCATAGTCACCATAGGGAATGTAATCTTTTTCTATCTGTTCTAAGTGTGTTTTTACCTGAAACCAGCTTTGGGGTAAAAGGTCGTGGATATGATTTAACTGGGCAATTTCGTTAATTATGGCTGAGCGCAAATCTTCTAACCCTTGTCCTGTTTCGCAGGATACGGGCAGGATATGCCGGATTGCAGAGTATTTTTGGCATAATCCACGCTGGTCGATGTCGAAGGGATGTTCGTCTATTTTATTAGCAACAACAATAATTGGTGAATCACCACCAAAACTCTGGATGATTTTTAACCAGTATTCTAATTCGTTTTGCTGCTCATCTTTACGGGTATTAATTACGAGCAGGTAAAGACTGCGTTTGGTGAGAAAAAACTGATGGGTGGCGTGCATAATTTCTTGTCCGCCAAAGTCCCATACATTCAGACGAATAGCTTGGTTATTAACAGAAATCTGCCAGTTTTTAATACTGATACCTTCGGTTTTACGCTCGTGTGGGTCATAGTAGTTTTCTAACAGTCGTTTGACAAGAGAAGTTTTACCTACACCGCCTTGCCCTACTAGCAGTACCTTCGCTTCATTGAGGGGTTTTTTCTCCTCGACTTGCAAAGAGAAATAGTATTTGAGAATATTGGACGGTTTATCTAAGTTGTCCCATGAATTCCCTAAAATTTCTGGTGGAATCTTTAACTGGCTATTACCCTCTCCACGCAAATCTAATTTTTTGAGTTTAGTCAGTCGCTGTATTTCCTCTGGCAGATTAATTAATTTATTCTTTTCAAGATCAAGCTGGCTGAGGTTGCAGAGTTGACCAATCACTGCTGGCAGCGTCGTCAGTTGATTGTCCCCGAGATAAAGCCGACTGAGGTTGGAGAGTTGACCAATCACTGCTGGCAGCATCGTCAGTTGATTGCCTATGAGGTAAAGCAGGCTGAGGTTGAAGAGTTGACCAATTTCTGCTGGCAGCGTCGTCAGTTGATTGTTACTGAGGTCAAGTCGGCTGAGGCTGGAGAGTTGACCAATTTCTGCTGGCAGCGTCGTCAGTTGATTGTTACTGAGGTCAAGTCGGCTGAGATTGGAGAGTTGACCAATCTCTGCTGGCAGCATCGTCAGTTGATTATTACTGAGGTAAAGCTCCCTGAGATTGGAGAGTTGACCAATCTCTGCTGGCAGTATTGTTAAGCCTTCACCATAAAGGTCTAATTTTGTAGCTTTGTTTCTGCCAGCTTGTCTGATGATTTGCAGCAGTTCTTCATTGGTCATAGGTAGGTTTCCCAACCAGGTGATGCTTGAGGCACGGATTATGGTGCGTATTTATACGAAAAATAGATGGAGTTAACGAATAATTTAGCTTATCTTATGGGTTGCATTAGAGCGATCGCTGTAGCTAAATCAACCTAATCACCAATTGAATTTGTTGGAAGCGTAAAAAAAGCGATCGCTTCACTTCCAAGCCTCACCTTTCAACATCTGAACTCGAAGCTTGCACCTTCAAACTCAAATTGTCGAGTCAAAAAGGCGATTCTCTATCTCTGTGTTCTCTGTGTCTCTGTGGTTCGTTAAAAAATTAGTTAATCTTAGGGCAGGATGTGAGCGCCCAACGGGCGCGATTAACGCTCCCGCAAAATATGAAACAAGCACATTTTTATGATATTTCTCAAAGCCATACTGTATAACGATTCTAAAATGTGCAAGTTAGGAGTAATTCTTAAGATTACAAAGAACCGATAATCATCCCAGCAAGTAATATAAAACCAATCCACACATTTTGTCGGAACATTTCACCATATGCAGAGTTAGGTATGTCTTTTTTTCTTAATCGCAGAGACTGCCAAGCCCAGCCAATAGTAGCCAGTGCAAGGCTAATCCAAAAGGGGAAGTGAAGAGCGATCGCGATACCTAACCAAGCCAATAACAAGATTGTGCCAGCAAAGAAAATTCCAATCGCAGCAGGGGCGCGATCGCCAAAAAACAAAGCACTAGAATTAACTCCAATGCGCCGATCGTCTTCCTTGTCGCTCAAAGCGTAAACAGTATCAAATCCCAATGTCCACAATACAGTCGCGCCCCAGAGTATCCAAGTTGGTTGGGAAAGGTTGTGCGTCACCGCACTCCAGCTAATCAATACGCCAAAACCCCAAGCAATCGAGAGAACTAGCTGAGGTACTGGAAAAACCCGCTTTGCACCTGGATAAAGCAAAATTACAGGCACTGCTGCTACAGATAACCAGAAACTGAGGGGATTAAGATAATAGGCAAGAACTGCTGCACATGCCAGGGCAACTATGCCGACCGCAATACCAACTTTTATAGAAAGGGCACGGGAAGCAAGGGGGCGATCGCGTGTTCTTTCTACTTGTGGGTCGATATCCCGATCCCACAAATCATTGACCACACACCCAGCCGCACTGGTGGCGAGAGTACCCAAGACAATCACACCAACCAAGGGTAAAGGGGGTTTTCCAGAAGCTGCCAAAAACACAGCCCACAAGGCAGGAATCATTAAAATCAACCTTCCTTCTGGTTTATGCCACCGCAGAAGTCGAACAATTACAAGCCACATTGGTTCCTGGTTGCGTTCTGGTGTACTTAACATAAAAATTAAGAAATAACTTTAGATAGATGAATTCACACAACTTTACATCTATAGAATAACGTTATTTGATATTTGTAAAAACATAGCTGAAGTGGCAACTTTAAATACATTTAAACAGTCACTAACAGTTATAAGCAGCAGGGTGAATATACTTAGCTCGGTTAGCTTCAATCTACGAGCAACCACCGAGCTAGTGTGTTGCAACAAGTATCAATGCCAACTACCTCCTGTACAGACGCGATTAATCGCGTCTGAATAAAGAAGTCTGAAGTGTAAAAGATAAAGACTGAAACCTTGACTTCATACTTCATACTTCATACTTCAGCTTTCAGCTTGACCATCCTTCCTTAACAGAGAGAAAACTAGATGCTGAATTTAGTTTCAGCTGACTGGGAGAGTATCAGCACTCAACCAGTTAAGCAACACCGAATTATTGCTGCCATTGACTTGGGCACAAATTCTCTGCACATGGTAGTAGTAAAAATTGACCCGACGCTACCATCTTTTAGCATTATCGCCAGAGAAAAAGAAACTGTGAGGTTGGGCGATCGCGATATCGCCACTGGAGAACTGAAACCAGAAATCATGGAAAAAGCGATCGCTACCCTCGGACGCTTCCAAGAAGTTGCCAAAACTTTCGACGCTGAAACAGTAATTGCCGTGGCAACTAGTGCTGTGCGGGAAGCCCCTAACGGTAAAGATTTTTTGCACAAGGTAGAAGCGGAGGTAGGTTTAAGCGTTGACTTGATTTCTGGTCAAGAAGAAGCGCGACGAATTTACCTAGGTGTGCTATCGGGGATGGAATTTCACAACCAGCCTCACATCATTATCGATATTGGCGGTGGTTCCACAGAATTAATTTTGGGAGACAGTCATGAACCACGCACTCTTACCAGTACCAAAGTCGGTGCAGTGCGACTCACTAGCGAATTGATCGCTACTGACCCCATTAGTAACGTCGAGTTTCAGTACTTGCAAGCTTATGCACGCGGTACATTAGAACGTTCTGTAGATGAGGTACTAGCAAATATCCAGTTGGGTGAATCTCCGCGTTTAATCGGAACCTCTGGCACGATTGAAACTTTAGCACTGATCCATGCTAGGGATAATTCTGGTTCAGTCCCTTCCACTCTCAATGGCTACGAGTTCAGTCTTAAAGACTTGCGGGAGTGGGTAAATCGTTTGCGGAAATTGTCTAACTCCGAAAGGGCTGAAATTCCTGGGATGCCAGAGAAGCGCGCTGAGGTGATATTAGCAGGCGCAGTCATATTACAGGAAGCCATGACCCTGTTGGGTGTGGAATCAGTAACAGCTTGTGGGCGTTCCCTTAGAGAAGGCGTAATCGTAGACTGGATGTTAGCCCACGGTTTAATTGAAGATAGACTCCGCTACCAAGGTTCAGTACGCCAACGGAGTGTTCTCAAACATGCTGATAAGTACCACATCAAATTAGAACATAGCGATCGCGTGGCAGCCTTTGCCCTCAGTTTATTTGACCAAACTCAAGGTACACTACACCACTGGGGAACAGATGAGCGGCAATTGCTGTGGGCCGCTGCGATATTACACAATAGCGGTCATTACGTCAGCCATTCAGCTCACCACAAGCACTCTTACTATCTCATCCGCAATGGCGAGCTACTTGGCTTTAATGAAACTGAGATAGAAGTCATTGCCAATTTAGCGCGTTATCATCGCAAATCAGCACCCAAGAAAAAGCATGAAAATTATCGCAATTTGCTGAGTAAAAAGCACCGCCAAATAGTCTGCCAATTGAGTAGTATTTTAAGATTGGCAGTGGCATTAGATAGGCGGCAAATTGGTGCGATCGCCCAAATTCAGTGTGAATATTATCCCCAGCTTCAGCAAGTTAATCTGCTAATTTCTCCCTCTCAATCTGATGATGACTGCGCCTTAGAACTCTGGAGCTTAGACTTTAAAAAAGCAGTGTTTGAGGAAGAATTTGGTGTGAAATTAGTGGCAAATTTAGAATCTTCTAAATTGCCAAGAGAGTAAAGTTTTGAGGTGGTTGGGTAGAGCGATCTACCCTAAAAATACCTCTTCAAAGTGGTTTACTCCGATCAATCGCTAAAATAAGCAGCGTTCAATTGTTGCTAAAACTGATTGAGAAAGTGTTGAGAAATCATAGCCGCCTTCCAAACCAAATATAACTTTACGAGTTAGCCCCAGACAATAGTCAGTGAATAAAGCATAATCTTCTGGTTGTAAATTAATACTTGCCAAAGGATCGTCCGCATTGGCATCATAACCAGCACTAACAATCAATAAATCTGGTTGAAAGTTGGCTAAAAAAGGTACTACCTTGTTTTCCCACAATGGCTGATATACAGTGATATCGCTACCAGGGGGTACAGGCAAATTTAACACATTATTATGAAAGCCGCGCTCAGTTGCTTTCCCAGTACCAGGATAACAAGGGTACTGATGTAGAGAACAATAGGCAATTTGTGGGTTGGTTTCAACGATCGCCTGAGTACCATTACCATGATGCACATCCCAATCTAAGACAGCGACGCGGTTAATACTAGGTTGTTCTAGGGCATAGAAAGCAGCGATCGCCGCATTGGAAAATAAGCAAAACCCCATTCCAGCATCACTTTCAGCATGGTGTCCAGGTGGACGTGCCAGTACAAAAGCCGGATTTGCTGTTGCTAGCACAGCATCAACTCCATCTAGCCAAGCACTCACAGCCAACAATGCCACATCATAACTGCGCGGTGAAACAGGCGTATCGCCATCCAAATAACCACCGCCACTAGAGGCGATTTCCCAAAGTTTCTTGATGTAGTTTGGGGTATGGGCTTGCACCAAAAATGACATTAGCAATGGTTTTTCTGATGCAGGTGTAGGCGATCGCCATGCAATTTTTTCTGCAAATGTAGCTTCTTTCAGGGCATTGACAATCGCTTTCAAGCGTTCTGGGTTCTCTGGATGATACTTTCCAGTCTTATGATCCAGAAACTCCTCAGAATAGATGACTGGCAGCATAAGCGAAAAAGGTTGACAGCAGGGCACTGAAGCTATTGTAGCCTCTTGACTGAAGAGGTAGAGGGGCAGGGGAGCAGGAGGGCAGGGGGGCAGGGGAGGCAGGGGAGTAGGGGGAGCAGGAGAATTTCCTAGAACAAATCAAACATCAGCCAAGTGCTGACTTTGCTCTTAACGTCCCACATTGAGTTTGTCGAGGTCGCCTGAGAAATTAGAGTTTTGACAGGAGTAGAGAGTCATCTGTTACCTGCATAAATCTTTTACCACACTCCTATAGATATACAGAAGTGAAAACGGAGTGTTAACGCTCAAGTCGTTGCCACTAAGTTCTAATTACATAATGCAAACATTGATTAGTTTGCTAAATAAGTGATTTTTATTACTTAAATAGGAGTCAAATGAGATATGGATTTTAACTTAAGTAGTCGTCGTAGATTTATAAAGCTGATGGGGATGAGTTCAGCATTTGTTGTGCTGGGAGATGCAGGAACAAAGTCTTGGGCACAAAATCATCTGCTAGCACTAGCGCAACCATCTGCTTGGATTGCCCGTCACGGGATGACTTCAGCTGAGTACCAAAGTGAGTTTAATAAATATACTGACCTTGGATATCGACCTGTGTTAGTTAGTGGCTACGCAGTAGGGAATCAAGACCGTTATGCAGCACTTTTTGAGAAAACGGCTAATGCACCTGCTTGGGTGGCACGTCATGGCTTATCGTCTGCCCAGTATCAAACGGAATTCAACAAATACACTGCACAGGGTTATCGTCCGGTACAGGTGAGTGGATATACGGTGAATAACGTTGACCGCTATGCTGTCATCTTTGAGAAAACAGCTAATGCACCAGCTTGGGTGGCACGTCACGGCATGACCTCTGGCGAATATCAAAACGAATTTAATAAGTACACTTCACAAGGCTACCGTCCTATAGATATTAGTGGCTACACGGTAAATAACGTTGACCGCTATGCTGTCATCTTTGAGAAAACGGCTAACGCACCGGCTTGGGTGGCACGTCACGGCATGACTTCTAGCGTATATCAAAGTGAATTTAACAAATACACATCACAGGGTTACCGCCTTGTGAAAGTAAGTGGCTATTCACTCAACAGTCAAGACAGATACGCAGCTATTTGGGAAAAGTCGGGTAGTGGGGCTTGGGTAGCGCGTCATGGTATGACTTCACAAGAATACCAAGATGAATTTGACCGCTACTTTTATCAAGGCTATCGACCTGTATGGGTGAATGGTTATACAGTTAGCGGTCAAGACAGATATGCAGCTATTTGGGAAAGTCAAAATGGCTACAAGAGTTCTGAATTACAAGCCATCGATCAAACTGTTGCTCAATTTATGCAAACATACGATGTTCCTGGTTTATCATTAGCGATCGCTAAAGATAATCGCTTAGTGCTAGCCAAAACCTACGGCTATGCCGATAAATCCACAGGCACAAAAGTAGCACCTCGTCACCGTTTTCGCATCGCCAGTGTATCCAAACCAATTACCGCGATCGCAATTATGAAACTCGTTGAGCAAAAGCAGCTCAAACTCAGCGATAAAGTCTTCGGTCAAGGTGGCATTTTAGGAACTCAATACGGTTCAACACCCTATAAAACCAACATTGAGAAAATTACAGTAGAACATTTATTGACTCATCTAGCAGGTGGTTGGTCTAACAGTTCCAACGATCCAATGTTTTCTAATCCATTGATGAATCACGCCGAACTTATTAGTTGGGTCTTAGATAATCGTTCGTTAGATAACACACCTGGGACTAATTACGCCTACTCTAATTTTGGCTATTGTGTGTTAGGGCGTGTGATTGAAAAAGTCACAGGAGAAACATACGAAAATTATGTAAAAAATAATATACTCAAGCAATCTGGTGTCACAGATATGCGTATTGGCGGTGACACCGAAGCACAAAGAAAAGCAAACGAAGTCATCTATTACGGTCAAGGTGGTGAAAATCCATACGGGATGAAAGTTGCACGTATGGATGCTCACGGTGGCTGGATTGCCAAACCTATTGACTTAGTAAGGCTGTTAGTTCGTGTAGATGGCTTGAATACAAAACCTGATATTCTTGCTGCTTCTACACTCACAACAATGTACACAGGCTCAAGCGTTAACTCTAGCTACGCTAAAGGATGGTCTGTCAATTCATCTGATAATCACTGGCATAATGGCAGCCTACCGGGCGAACAAGCAATTATGGTGAACACAAGCAGCGGTTTTTCTTGGGCAGTACTAGTTAATACACGCAGTCAAAAATCAGATTTTTCAGGCGACCTCGACAAACTAATGTGGGACGTTAAGAGCAAAGTCAGCACTTGGCCAGCATTTGATTTGTTCTAGGAAATTCTCCCCGTGCCCCTCTGCCCCTCTGCCCCCCTGCCCCTCTGCCTCCCCTGCTCCCCCTGCCTCCCCTGCTCATTTTTTACTCGGAAGTCCCCTAGCGACTACTTCAAATTGACCCATGCAGCCATTTTCAGCGATCGCATCTTGATGAGGATGAAACATATACTTCCCTGGATAACGAAATGCAAATTCCAAGATGTGCCGTTCTGCTATGCCCATCGTAATTACATCAGTTTTATCGCTGGGAGTAAGACTCATACCTGTGCGGTATACATCAAAAAAGTTGGCATGGAGGTGAAATGTTACTGCCGGATCGTATTCAATAATGTTTAGAACATATAGCCGAATCAACTGATCTTGGTAAATCTGGATGGGGTGATGCATGTAGTGATGAGGCAGACCGTTGAAGGCATAATATTCATTGTGGCTATCGTCATTCACATCATACCCAGCCATAACTAGTACGATCTCATCAGCCGGAGTACGCGGCGTGGGCGGATCGATGATGAACATACCATACAGCCCTTTAGCAATATGACGGGTGACTGGTTCAATATGGCAGTGGTACAAGTGAACGCCGTAAGGTTCAGCATCAAATTCATAAATTGTGGCTTGGCCATTGCTGACTGGACGTACGCCATCCATTTCTGCGGGATGAATACCATGAAAATGTAGAGAGTGAGAATGTCCCGCCTGATTGAGAAAGAGTACTCGGACGCGATCGCCCTGTTTTGCCCGTAGCGTCGGCCCCGGTATGCGACCGTTTAAATCCCAAATATTGTAAGAAACAGCACTATTAAGTTGAATGACGGAAGTACCAGCAGTTAACTCAAATTCTCGGATGGTACGTCCATTTTCTTGCTTCAGCGTTCCATACTCAAAATTCCGTAGCACCTGCATAGGATTAGCAGCACCCTCAGGTGCTTCCATCTCCATAGGTGGTATTCTTACAATTGACTTACTCTGTACATTCAAAGTTTGCCAAAGCGCTGTCGCCCCAGTCACACCGACACCAGCTAAACCCAATTTCAGCAGTTGACGACGGTTCCAAAGTTTTTCTTTCCCCAAAATTGAGTGCTTGGGCATCGCATTATTAACGTTTTACAGCACAAAAAAATTGCAAAAGATTCGCAATTACTTCGCATCCTATCTGAAATCAATAATTACTGTCAATAATTATCTAAAGTATTTGAGAATGAATCTTGCCTTCACTGGATTAGCCGCACCGTATTGTCTTCACTCTGAATTCTTCACAACAGCAATTCAGTACTAAAATTGAAGTACTGTAGGTCTTCAAAGTCCCTACTTGTCGGGCTTTGTATCAGTTACAAAGCCACTAAGATAATCCATACTGGAGCGAAACAACTGGTGAGCAGCTTATTGCGAGGAGTTAACCTGTACTTAATTGGGATGATGGGCGTTGGGAAGTCTACGGTAGGAGATTTACTGGCAAAGCAGCTAGATTATATACTTTTAGATACTGATAATATAATTACTCAATTAACAGGAAAAACCATCAATCAGCTATTTGCCGAGTCTGGAGAAGCAGCATTTCGCCAGTTGGAAAGCGATGTACTGGCACAAGTTTGCGCTCGTAAAGAGCTGGTGATAGCTACAGGTGGCGGTATTGTAATGCGGCGAGAAAACTGGAGTTACTTGCACCACGGTTTAATTGTGTGGCTAGATGCGCCATTGGAGCTACTCTACACCCGTTTAGCAGAGGATACGACAAGACCACTTTTACAAGATGCTGACCCTCAAGGCAAACTGCGATCGCTCCTCGAACAACGAACACCACTTTACTCGCAAGCCGATTTGCGTATCACTTTGCGAGAGGGAGAAACGCCTGAAGAGATTGCCAACAAAGTGATGGAGGCAATTCCTAGCGTTCTGAAACCACAAGTTTCTCACTAAACCGAAGTTTCCTCTTGTCAAATCATCAGATTTTACGAACAGCGGCGTTACTGCGTATAAATGTTGTTCAAGATTTCCAGAAACAGACTTTAGACATGGAGTTTCTCCTCTGCTCTCTATACCCTCTGCTCTTCTGCTTCTTCTTGACCATTGTTACAGGTTCCAAAGTCTTCTACACTGACTGCATAGGTTTTAATCACAGCTCCTCATGACAGCCAACGATACTGAGTACATCAGGCAAGCTGAAGCCACTCGTGTGCAAGTGCTAAGCGAAGCTCTACCATATATTCAACAATTCACTGGTCGCACCGTTGTTGTTAAATATGGTGGTGCGGCGATGAAAGATAGCACCCTGAAGGATCAAGTCATTCGTGACATTGTATTTTTATCCTGCGTCGGCTTGCGTCCAATACTGGTACATGGTGGTGGCCCAGAAATTAACAGTTGGTTAGATAAACTAGGAATCGAAGCGCAATTTAAAAATGGTCTAAGAGTCACTGATGCCCCCACAATGGATGTGGTGGAAATGGTTTTAGTCGGTCGAGTCAATAAAGAAATTGTCTCCTTGATTAACCAAGCTGGTGGATTGGCTGTAGGACTTTGCGGTAAAGACGGTAATCTATTTACAGCCCGTCCCCAAGGTCAAGAAGGCATCGGCTTTGTGGGCGAAGTCAGTAATGTAAATATCAAGATTTTGGAAACTCTTGCTAGCAATGGTTATATTCCTGTCGTGTCTAGCGTCGCCGCAGATGAGTCAGGACAAGCTTACAACATCAATGCTGATACTGTAGCTGGAGAAATAGCAGCAGCACTAGGGGCAGAAAAATTAATTTTGCTAACCGACACTAGGGGTATTTTAAAAGATTACAAAAACCCATCAACCTTAATTCCCAAAGTAGATATTCGGGAAGCCCGCGAGCTAATTGCGGATGGTATAGTCAGCGGTGGCATGATTCCTAAAGTCAATTGTTGCGTGCGATCGCTAGCTCAAGGCGTAAGTGCAGCACACATTATCGATGGTCGCATTCCCCACGCCTTGTTACTAGAAATTTTTACTGATGTTGGTATTGGTACAATGATTCTCGGTTCCCAATTTCTTCCCAAACGTCAATAATCTCCCACTGCCCGATTAAGGGAGTAGTGGAATATCAACTCTAAAATCTACAAAGGTGGGCAACTAACCCACCTGAAAATTACTATGGATAAGTCAAAATCACGCGCGATCGCTGTCTAACTGGTGTGCGATGCCATGAATCTTGCAAAATCACTCGCGATTCTCCTCTAAATGGTCTGCGATGCCACGATCTATTCACAACTACCGGATTAACTAGCGTGGAGTTGTTTATCTCATTTTGCCTTATGGAAGGATAAGAGTAATAGTGGCGATCGTTGACAGATGGATAAGAGTAATAGTGGCGATCGCTGGGACTTGGCATTAGTCCTGTCGTCGGATCTACAGGCATGGGGGTAGGAATCGGACTACCGTAAATAAAGGAACCCACAGCAGGCTGTCTTCTGATTCCAGAAGCGCCGTCAATCACTATTACACTTTGGGCAGAAGCTGGAGCAAGGGTAGCGCCTATCAGTGCCAGAGTTATTCCCGCTCCGAAACAATTCAGTAGCGAATGCTTGATTTTTAGCATATTTTGCTTACCTGCATTTGATAAACTAATTTTTTAAGAAAATAGCCTCAGCTACTTTGGTTAAAATTTTAAAAGTTTATCGATTATAAAATTGCCAGCTTTTAAAAAGATTCAAAAAAGATTGCTGGAATTGGCAAAATTAAAGCAGTGCTGATTTTTATGCAAAACGTGAGTGCAGAAAGTTTAGAAATAGCCAAAGCTAAGTACCAGACCGGGAAACTTGCTTTTGAAAATGGTCAATACCGAGAAGCTGTAGAAAACCTGGAAAAGGCAAGCGCCCTTTTAACTCGTAATTCTCGCCTTGGAGGCGAAGTAGAACTTTGGTTGGCGACAGCTTATGAAGCGGCTGGGCGGACTGAAGATGCGATCGCCCTTTGCCAACAACTCAAACGCCATCCCTTCGCAGAAACCAACAAACAGGCAAAGCGATTGCTCTACATCTTACAAGCACCAAAGCTGAAAAGACCGAGCGAGTGGATGACCGAAATTCCAGATTTAGGTAAACTGCCCGACAATGAATCTAAAATTCGTGTAACTGTTAATCCTCGCAAATCTTCTGGGCAAAAAGCGCCTCAACCAGAATTCGTCGATCTCAGTCAGGTCAATACCAAAGATAATCGCTTTATCTGGGTGGCGCTAATTGCTATGGGTTTAACCATTTCGTACTTGGTTTGGTCGAGTTTTTACTAAACAAGTCTGAAAGAAGCTTGAGAGTGCAGGAGGGAGGAGGTAGAAGGAACGCCTGCTGGGAGTAAGAGTATCAACCAAAGAGTGAGCTTTGCTCACTGTCTCCCATTTAGGATGGGTCTGAATCTCCTCCTGAATGGAACATAAGTGCCCTCTGCCCTTTGGGTGACGCTCCTTTGTCGCTAACGCTGCGCTAACGACGCAAAGCGCCTTCGCGCCAGCGTCTCCCCTTTGGGAGAAGACGGCAAGTGACTCACCAAGACGGGGGCTGCTTCACCGCAGTGGCTCACCTCCTGCCTTCTTTAATGTTTGGGAGACATATGTAATGAATTCTTTGACTTTCGCAAAGATTTTGATGTGGTTAATCAGACCATTTAGTTTTATGCTGGCAAAAATAGAGTTTCTCGTGCCACTAACTAATCAAAATCAGATTAATTACGACTTTCTTATGCAAAATTCACTCCCCCGTACGCCCCTAAAAAAGGGTAAGGCAAAAATCCCAAAACCTATTTTGTGGCTAGTGCTGTTAACATCGCTGCTATTGTCGGGTTGCGTGCATTACGACGTAGGAGTGAATTTTAACCACTCAAATAGTGGTGAACTGGTGCAGCATATCAAGTTAGAAGAACGGCTAACCAGTTTTAGTGGAGACTATGTGTATGCATGGTTAGACAGCATAGAGCATCGTGCCCGTAAACTCGAAGGGAAAGCAAAGCGGGTTTCTAAAGAAGAAGTAATTGTGACAATTCCCTTCAGTAATGGTCAGGAGTTGCAAGAAAAGTTCAACGAATTTTTTAACTCCCGTGTCAATCAAAAAGCTGAAGCCGTGCCCAGCGAATCTGAATCAGAACTACCAAAAATTGAATCAAACTTACTCATAGATCAGAGCAATTTTTTAGTGTTAGTTCGGAATCGATTAATTTATGATTTAGACTTGCGATCGCTCTCGCTGATTGCTAGCAATGGTAATGTTCTCGCTGATACTGGTTCCATTCTCGATTTGAAATTTAGCTTAAAGACCCCTTGGGGAGCTAAGAATATTCTAGTAACAGAAAATGCCATTGAGCCAGAAAAGAATGGCAATCAACTAGTATGGCAGTTGAAAACTGGCGAACTAAACCACATAGAAGTAGTTTTCTGGCTTCCCAGCCCTCTTGGTATTGGTGCGTTGTTGATTATTCTGTTTATTTGGGGAGGATTGTATTTGAGATACACTTTCATGCCAGACCCCAGGATTCAGTTTGCGCCCAAAACAGCAGTTACAGAATAGGTCTGAGTGGGGGACGTGGGAAACAGAGAAATTGTTGAATAATTCTCTCCTCTGCCCTTCTGCCCCTCTGCTTCCTGACTCCTGCCCTCTGGCTCCTAACTCTTGTACAGACGCGATTAATCGCGTCTGTACTCAGCACTCTTTAAGGAGACAAGCGCTGAATTTTCCAACTGCCATCATTGAAGCGAGTATACAGCAAGCGATCGTGCAGACGACTGGAGCGTCCTTGCCAAAACTCAATTTCTGCGGCGATCACTCGCAATCCTCCCCAATGTGGCGGTCGGGGAATTTCTTGATTTTCATACTTACTCTGGAATTCCTGCAAGCGTTGCTCTAGTACTTCCCGGCTTTCTATAACTTCGCTTTGATTAGATACCCATGCACCCAAGCGACTGTTAGCAGGACGGCTGTGAAAATATTTATCCGACTCATTTTCCGAAACTTTCTCTACATGCCCAGAAATCCGGACTTGGCGTTCTAGTTCTGCCCACCAAAAAACCAAAGCTGCTTGGGGATTTTCTGCTAATTCTTGTCCTTTACGACTGTTGTAGTTAGTAAAAAAAACAAAACCCCGTTCATCAAAATCTTTCAGCAATACCATTCTTGCCGAAGGCTTACCGTCTGGCATAGCGGTAGCGATAGTCATAGCATTTGGTTCGGGAAGTTGGGCTGCCAGTGCCTGATCGAACCATTTTTTAAATTGAATGAAGGGATTGATATCAATCTCAGTTTCGCTCAACCCTTCCAAGGTGTAGTCCTTGCGGAGATCGGCTATGGTTTTGTCCATCGTGATTTGCTTCCTTATTATCAGATACGCTGATACACGTCTTTAATAAAAATATCTATGATAACGATTGGTGCTAACACCAGTTTTATCTAAATAGAATTCAGGAGTCAGGAGTTAGAATTCAGTATGAATTCTGTACGAAGCTGCGGATGAATAAGTGGTCAAATACCCCGCTAAATCTCAAATAAACGCGGTATACAATTAGTAGTGGGTCTAAATACCCTACTAATTGACTCTGATTCCTGAATTCTGACTTTTGAATTCTTTTTCAATACTTCTCTCAAGGAGTCGCAAAAATCGATTGCATAACATGCGCCGTTCGGCCTCACTTCAACGTTTATTAATTTATGGTCTGAGCGGCCCGATTATTGCTCTCAATGTCTGGCTGCTGTCAGTACTTTTTCGCTATTTCCAGCATCCCATTACTATTTTGAGCATTGCAGCGATTCTAGCTTTTTTACTGAACTACCCAGTAAAGTTCTTTGAACGCGCTCGGATGACTCGTACCCAGGCGGTTGTAATTGTTTTGCTTGTCACTTTAACTCTATTGGTGATTCTGGGTGTCACCCTAGTACCGATGGTAATTGACCAAACAATCCAACTTTTAAATAAGATTCCTGATTGGTTGACCACCAGTCAAGAAAACCTAGAGCAGTTTGAACAGTTCGCGAAGCAAAGACGATTGCCTCTCGATCTCAGGGTTGTCAGCAATCAAATCAATGCCAATATTCAAAATCTAGTCCAACAGCTAGCTTCTGGTGCGGTGGGATTTGCGGGAATACTGTTGTCAGGATTACTCAATTTCGTATTAGTGGTTGTGCTGGCATTTTACATGCTGTTATATGGCGATCGCGTGTGGTATGGTCTAGTCAATCTCTTACCCGCCAACATTGGAGTCCCCTTAACCGCATCCTTACAACTAAATTTTCAAAACTTTTTTCTCAGCCAGTTGCTGCTGGGGCTGTTCATGATAGTCACTCTTACTCCCATTTTCTTATTTCTGAAAGTGCCATTTGCCCTGTTGTTTGCCATACTAATTGGTTTGTCTGAACTCATTCCCTTTATCGGAGCGACCTTAGGCATTGGTTTAGTGACAATTTTGGTATTAATGCAAAATTGGTGGTTAGCAGTTCCAGTTGCTGTGGCAGCCATTGTTATGCAGCAAATTAAAGATAATCTTCTAGCTCCCAACTTGCTCGGCGATTTTATCGGACTTAATCCTATCTGGATTTTTGTTGCTATTTTAATGGGCTTTGAAATTGCTGGTTTGTTAGGGACACTAGTTGCTGTGCCGATTGCTGGTACTATCAAAGGCACTTTCGATGCTATCAAGAGCGGCAAAACTGATGAATTTGTCTCAACTGTTACTATTGCTCATGACTCACCCGTAGATAGAAATACAAATTGAGGAGACACAAGGCAGAAAAATTAGGGGAGCAGAGGGGCAGGGGAGGCAGTGCGGTGAGTCTAGCACTGCAAAGAGAAGTTGCCATAGCGTAGCGAAGCGCGAGTCTTCTCCCAAGGGGAGACGCTACGCTTTTTGAGCGTCGCAGGGTTTCCCTCCAAGCAAACTTCGGGGAGGATTTCCCTCCGGAGCAACTGCCGTGGAGCAGGGAAAGAATCTGATAGTCGTATTGGATGTATAAATTAGGTAATTTAATTTTTTGAGTTTGCTTATGTAGTAACTCTTTTACAATCTAAAATTTAAAATCCAAAATGGTATTAGTTTTATGCAAATAATGCTTATTTTTGTTAAGATGCCTCAAGTCCAAACTTGCACAATCTGCGATCGCAATTCACAATAGAACTGATTACAAACTGCTAAAAATATTAAGCAGAATTGCTGAAGCAGAGGTAAATGAATAGAGTATATACTTTGCCAATGCTCAATAGGTTTACTGTTAAATTTACTACTTTTTAACTTTCATTACTTAACTTAGAACTTGTTAATGAATGCTTCCGAGCTATTGGAAACAATTACAATCCTTATTGAGCAAGCTGAACGGGGGGAAATCGATCCTTGGGATGTCCAGGTAATTGAAGTGATTGACCGTTATTTAGAACTAATGGCACCACAGACAACAATTAGAGGCTATGAAGCCGATTTGTCTCAATCTGGACAGGCTTTTTTATCAGCATCGATGTTAGTGTTATTCAAAGCTAACACCTTGATGCAATTAACAACAGTAGAAAGTTTAGAGGAGGATATCGCAGATGATGTCATGTTGGAAAATCAAGACGGGGTGTTACAGGGTCATCGTCTGCAATTAGAACGACACTTGCGTCGCCGCCCAGCGGCAATGCCGCCACCAAAACGCCGCGTGACCTTGCAAGAGTTGATCGAGCAATTGCAGCTCATGGCGAACCAGTTGAAACTGGTAGAAAAAGTCAGCAAACCTGTTCGCCCTAAGCGTCAGCCCAGTGCCCAAGCGATGCGGGAAGCGCTAGAGTTAGCTCACCAGGAAAATCTGACAGAAGTAGCTGGGGAATTAGAGCAAGTGCTGCATCTTGCTGCTAGAGAACTATTTCTAGAACAAAATTGTTTGAATCTAGAACAACTTGTACAGTTGTGGACTCAGACAAAGCAACCACAACAAAATGGCTCTGGTCATGAGTCTGAACACAGTCACTTAGTTAGCGTTTTCTGGGCACTACTACTGCTCTCGGCTCAATCTAAGGTAGAGCTATTTCAAGAGGAGTTTTACCAAGAGATTAAAATTCGCTTGCTTACAGATTCAGCTAATACTTACCAACCTTGGGAGCAGCCAATGAACTGAGCCAGTCTAAAGCATGACTACGGTTAGCTTATGGACTTTCGCTTCAGTAAAATCACTGTAACAGTGCTGAGTCCTGAGTGAGTAGCCCTTACTCGGAACTCGGAACTGATGAAGTACTCGTTGCCCGGCAATTGCTTGGAGAGTAAGCGACTTTAGTCGTCAATAAAAAGAAATGTCTTCTTTGTTCAATCTCCTAACTTTTAGTTATGGTGTTACATTCAGCACTGCTGAAGTTACTTGATACTAGTTGCAGTGGTTCCCTTTGGGCGAGGACTCGCGCTTCGCTGCGCTAACGCAACCGACAGAAACCGCGCTTGTCTGCGACTGCCTTACCGCTGCGCTAACACCAACGCAGTGGCTCAACGTAGGTAACCTTCGCACGGTGCTGACTTTGCAGCGGACTGCTTGCTTCAATTCTCGGAACCAGAGCAACCCACTGACTCCAAAATCCGAGTAAATTGAAAAGATAACTAATTGCTTATCATCTGGCCATACCTATTAGACCTTTGGCAAAAAGCTTTTTTGCCAAAGCTGGGAAAAGGGAAAAAGTTAAGGATAAAAGGAAATTTCAATCCCTTTAACCCTTACTCCTTAAACTTTTACCGACTTCTGCAAGAAGTTTATTGGTTGCAAGAATCAGCAAGTTCCTGTTATCCCTGTTCTTAAGAGTTACTTAGAGCAGAAATAAAAACTGATGATTAAGTCTCACTCTATGAAAGTAAACTGGCTGGTGGTTGAGGAATAAACTTTTATGAAAGCGATGATTCTCGCGGCAGGTAAAGGTACTCGTGTGCGCCCGATTACCTATACAACTCCCAAACCAATGATTCCCATCCTGCAAAAACCAGTGATGGAATTTCTCCTAGAACTGTTGCGCCAGCATGGATTTGACCAAATTATGGTCAATGTTAGCCATTTAGCTGAAGAAATTGAAAACTATTTTCGTGACGGTCAGCGGTTTGGCGTACAGATTGCCTATTCTTTTGAAGGTAAAATTGACGACGGTAAACTGGTGGGAGAAGCAATTGGTTCTGCTGGAGGTATGCGGCGCATCCAAGACTTCTCGCCATTTTTTGATGACACCTTTGTGGTGTTGTGTGGTGATGCTTTAATAGACCTAGATTTATCCGCAGCAGTTAAGTGGCATAGATCCAAAGGCTCCATCGCTACTATTATTACGAAATCTGTTCCACAGGAAGAAGTTTCTAGTTATGGTGTAGTCGTCACTGACGAAAATAGTCGTGTCAAGGCTTTTCAAGAAAAACCCTCAACAGAAGAAGCTCTTAGCACCAACATCAATACAGGTATTTACATCTTTGAGCCAGAGGTATTTAAGTACATACCTTCTGGAGTTGAATATGACATTGGTAGCCAGCTATTCCCCAAATTGGTGGAAATTGGTGCCCCTTTCTACGCCATTGCAATGGATTTTGAATGGGTAGACATTGGTAAAGTACCAGACTACTGGCGGGCAATTCGCGGTGTACTGCTAGGCGAAATTAAGAATGTGCAAATTCCGGGTCATGAGGTTGCCCCTGGTATTTACACTGGCTTAAATGTTGCCGTGAATTGGGACAAGGTGGATATCACAGGCCCAGTTTATATTGGTGGCATGACCAGGATAGAAGATGGAGCTAAAATTGTCGGTCCAGCAATGATTGGCCCTAATTGCTGGATATGCAGTGGGGCAACAGTAGAAAATAGCGTCATTTTTGAATGGTCGCGATTGGGCCCAGGAGTCCGGCTAGTTGATAAGCTGGTGTTTGGTCGCTACTGCGTAGATAAAACAGGAGCTGCTATTGATGTACAGGCTGCTTCTTTAGACTGGTTGATTACCGATGCTCGGCAAACACCACCATCTCATACCCCCCTTGAGCGGCAAGCGATTGAGGAATTGTTGGGGACAAACGCCATTTAGTCAGTAGTCAGTAGTCAGTTGTTAGTTGCTACTGACTACTGACCATTGACGACTAACTATTTAGATATGTGTATCTTCTTAGACTCTGTTCGTAAGTTTGCAACAACCGCTGAGACTCTGCTAGGGTGATGCGCTTTTCTTCCAAAGCTTTTTCACAACGCTGACGGATGTTTTCCACCATATCTTCAGAGTCATACTGCACGTAGCTCACCACTTCACTCATGGTGTCACCTTTAACGACGTGTTCAATCTGGTAGCCTTTAGGGGTTAGCTGAATGTGAACAGCGTTGGTGTCGCCAAATAGGTTGTGCAAATTGCCCATGATTTCTTGGTAAGCTCCATTCAAAAACATACCCAGATAGTAGGGTTCTCCAGGTTTGAAGGAGTGTAGTTCTAAAACCGATTTGACATCACGCAGGTCAATAAAGCGATCGATTTTGCCATCACTGTCGCAGGTGAGATCGGCCAAAATACCGCGCCGGATGGGTTCTTCGTCTAGTCGGTGTATCGGCATAATTGGGAATAGTTGGTCGATCGCCCAGCAATCTGGTGCTGATTGAAACACTGATAAATTAACGTAGTAGATGGAAGCCATGATTTGTTCTAGGTCTTCTAGCTCATCAGGTACGTATTCTTGCTGTCTAGTGATGTCAAGAATTTTCTGACAGCAAGCCCAGTAGAGTCGCTCAGCTTTAGCGCGTTCTCTCAGACGCAAAATTCCTAAGTTGAAGCGGCTGATGGCTTCTTCTTTAAATTGAGCCGCGTCGTGGTAGAACTCTTGATAGTTTTCTTTGTTGATGGATTGGTAAGTTTCCCACATGTAATTGATAATCGGCGATTCTCCCTCTTGTGGGGGTTCTGGAGGATCGAGGGGAACATCGCTGGTACTGAGAACATCAAAAATCAGTACTGACTGATGGGAGGCGATCGCTCTTCCACTTTCACTAATCAATGTTGGTACGGTAATCTGACGCTCCGCACAGGTATCTTTTAACTCTGCCACGATGTCGTTAGCATAGTTCTGCATGTTGTAATTTTTTGATGCATAGAAATTGGTTTGCGAACCGTCATAATCGACACCCAAGCCGCCACCAACATCTAGATATTTCATGTCAGCCCCCAACATCGCCAATTCCACGTAGATGCGGCTGGCTTCTTGGATGGCATCTTTAATCACATTAATGGCTGAGATTTGCGAACCAATGTGGAAGTGCATCAACTGCAAGGAATCGAGCAAGTTTGCTTCGCGTAACTTGTCAACTGCCTCCATGACTTCAGGCATTGTCAAACCAAATTTAGCGCGATCGCCGCTGGAAGTTCCCCAACGTCCCATACCTTGGGTACTTAATTTAGCTCGTACTCCCAAAAGTGGCTTAATCCCTAACTGGCGGTTAGCAGCAATTACTAAATCGACTTCTTCAATCTGTTCTAAGACGATAATTGGTGTTTGCCCTAACCTTTGGGCTAACATTGCTGTTTCGATGTATTCTTGGTCTTTGTAGCCGTTGCAAATTAACAATGCACCCGGTGTATCCAAAATCGCTAAAGCAATCATTAATTCCGGCTTGGAACCGGCTTCTAAACCAAATTGATGCGGTTTGCCAAACTTGACTAAATCCTCAATCAAATGCCGCTGCTGGTTGCATTTGACAGGAAACACGCCGCGGTAAACACCAGGGTAGTTGTAACGGGCGATCGCTTTGGCAAAACAAGCATTCAAACGCTCAATTCGGTCTTCCAAAATATCAGAAAAGCGAATCAACATCGGCAGCCCCAAATTACGCTGCTTTAAGGCGTTGACTAGTTCAAATAAATCTAGCGAACCGCCGCGATCGCCTTTGGGGGAAACAGTGATATGACCGGCAGCATTAATTGAAAAATAAGGTTGTCCCCAACCTTCAATACGGTACAGATCTTCGCTATCCTCTATTTTCCAGGAGCGAGGTAAATCTCCTGCGGTAGTACTAGGTGGTAGCAGCTTTTTTGGCTTATGATTTTTCACTTCCGACTTATGTCCATTGGACGGTAGTTTAACCACCCCATCAGATGTAGCAGTAGACTGAACATCCATTTCTTACTCACCTCTGTGTTTCACCCACGAATAAACAATTTAACGCATTCATCTTGTAACGGATATGCACCCAGAGATAATTTCTGAGATAAACTCTGATTGGTCAGTGGTCAGTTGTCAGTGGTCAGTGGTCAATTGTCAGCAAAAACACAACTAACAACTAACAACTGACAACTGACAACTGACAAAATAAAAATTTGATTAAGTTTTGGGAGATAGCTTTGGAACGCACATTCTTAGCAATTAAACCTGATGGCGTACAGCGGGGACTGGTGGGTGAAATTATCAGCCGCTTTGAAACTAAAGGTTTTACCCTCGTGGGTTTGAAGTTCCTAAATGTTAGCCGGGAATTAGCTGAACAGCATTATGCTGTTCATCGGCAACGCCCATTTTTTGCTGGTTTAGTCGAATTTATCACTTCTGGCCCGGTAGTAGCGATGGTGTGGGAAGGCGATGGTGTCGTTGCTTCTGCTAGGAAGATTATTGGTGCAACCAATCCCCTAACGGCAGAACCAGGGACGATTCGAGGCGATTTTGGGATTAACATCGGTCGCAACCTCATTCATGGTTCGGATGCTTCAGAAACCGCAAAACACGAAATAGCGCTGTGGTTTAAGGAAGAAGAATTAGTTAATTGGCAACCGCACTTAACACCTTGGTTGCACGAGTAGGAAGATAGGAAGACGCGGTGAGGGGGAGACATTTTGATTCTCCGCGTCCCCGCGTCTCTACGTCCCCCCATCCTCCTATTTGGGTACTTCAGTTTTCTCAGCTTCTACTTGGGGTGATTCTGTGAGAGTGCGCTTGGAAAATCCCCAAGCTAAAATCAGGGCGATCGCAGTAACCATTACCCATTCTGGCGGAACCAAATTGTCGTTCACTACTTTCAACAACAGACGCAAACCCACCAAAGCTACTGTTACATAGCCTGCGTCCTCTAGATTTTCAAATTCATCCAACCAACGGATGAACAATCCAGCCATGAATCGCAGCGTGATAATACCAACTGTTGCTCCCGTCAATACCAGCCAAGTTTCTTGAGAAACAGCGATTGCAGTTGTGACGCTATCCAAAGAAAATGCCAAATCTGTAAATGCAATCACGGGTATAGCTTGCCATAGGGAGTTGAAGCGGGGACCATGATGGCGATCGTCCTTGGCTTCCTCAGAGGTGAAGTGTTGAAATACTAACCACAGCAGATAGGCAGCCCCCAATAATTCAAATTGCCATAATTTTTGTACCCAAGTGGCAGTTAAAATCAGGGTGATTCGCAGTACATAGGCAACGACTAAACCAAAGTTGAGCGCCTGACGCTCAAGTTCTTTGTCTTCCAGTCCTTGGGCGATCGCAGCGAGGGCGATCGCATTATCAGCAGATAGCACCGCCTCTAAAAACACTAGGATAAGCAGGACTATTGGGGCTTCAATGCTGAAATGAAAGTTTAAATAATCAAAAATTTGGTCTAGCATTCCAGGTTTCTCAAGCAGGGAAAAAAATTGACAGGCACAGCCAATTTAATATAAAAAGCGCAATAAATTGCTACTTCATCCAGCTTAACGTGGTTGCGGCGCATTCTGAAGCCGATGTCCAAGGACAAGCGATTCCAGAACGCAGTGCTGGACTCACCAGACTGCCTTACTAAAAGCAACGCTGCACCTCAACGCGCCTATTTGCTTTGCGAACATTCAAAAATGTACTTTATTATACGTAAAATTAAAAAATTCTTAACATCAATTCTGTCAAATCGAGCAAATCTATTCAGTAAAGTAATTGCTAAGTCTTTGCTAATACACTGAAAATCTGCAAATTATCAGTGTGAATTTCAGCATAATACTGGCAAGATTCTCAAGGGATGCACTACTACAAATATGACTGACAACCATGATAGTAACTTCGTTAACTCTCCAAAGCCCAAAGGTTTTTCTCTCAGCTTAGTTCTTGGATTTGTCATATTTTTTTCTATTGTCAATATACAATACACTGCTCCAATAATTCCTATTTTGGGTTTTCACGGCATCATTGATGCTAAAAGTAATGTGCGTAATTCATATCCAGAGGATATGCAGTATTTAAAACAAGACATAGAAAAACTTATAGAACAGTTAATTATTAATGATTATTGGTTTTTAACTACTCAAGATTTATATGATTTTTTCTTAACTAAATCCAAAAAAATTCCTTCGCAATATCAGAAAAAAAAGCCCGTAATGATTTCTTTTGATGATGGATATAAAACTGTTTACACAAATTTAATACCTATTTTATATAAGTTACAAAAAAAATACGGAAAAAAAGTCAAAGTTGTTTTATTTATTAATCCAGGTAGTTTAGCTCGCAAAGGAAGTCATGATTCAATCCACCTAGAATGCAATGAATTGAGAGAAGGCTTAAGAAAAGGATTTTATGATATTCAATCTCATGGATTAAATCATAAAGACTTAACTAAACTTAATCGACGCGAGTTAATCAAAGAACTGCTGCAAGCTAGAACAGAACTGAGAAAATGTACGCATGATTTAGATCCAGACCAACAAGTAGCATCTCATTTCGCTTATCCTTATGGCGCTCATAATCAACAAGTAGAATCCTATGTATCTAAATATTATTTATCAAGTTATTTATATAATGACGAACTTCTAAATTATGGTTGTTCTAAAAATCATTATGAAATTCCTCGTTTAATGGTTAATCGGCAAAAATCAACTAAACAATTGCTAGAAATTGCGGAAACTCTTTCTCTGAGAAATAATCAAAAAGGTTACAAAGATAAATGCTAAGCTGTTACACCAATAAAGACCAGAGGCAGTAATGAGATTGTAGTTTAAGTTGCTAGCTTGTTACTTAAATCCATTATTTGTAACATTAAATTTAAATTCTATTAGCTATGACTATTTACTTAGTTATGCTGTGATAGATTTGACATGAGGCATTAGCCCGAATACTTTTGCAAAATAAATTGTTAAATAGCTTCAAGGCTTCAAACTGTAATTCTAGGAGATGCATCAATGTCCAGCATTTTACGTATCAAAAATATTGGCACTACTATTTTCAAGCAAACTCCGATACAATCAAGTGATTTAAAAAAATCCGATCCAACGTATGTGGCTAAAGCTGGTGAGCTATTTTTCGCCTCTGCTGTTGACCGTGATGTGAAGAAATATGGTGGCGACCACTGGAAAGTGACATTTGAGAATAAACTTCAGCCTAGAGAGGGTGGTGTCCCTATACAAACTTGGTTGGTTTTTGAGGGTGATGTGGAAGAATACAGGCTCGTAAAATAATTCGTGTTTGAGAGAGTCTGCGTTCGCCTTTAGATTTTGCCGCAGGCTAGATGGACTTCGTTTGTCTAGCCCCGGACTTATATCTGAGGGCGATTTACTTTGTTTGAAACGATTGAATGTCTTGGCATTAGCTCTAATACTTTTTATATCTTTACGCATATACGTAAATAAATAGTATCTGTAGGGTGTGTTATCGCGTAGCGTAACGCACCAAAGCCTTCGGACGGTGCGTTAGCCAGAGGCATAACTACGTATATTTTAAAAATCAAATAGTAAGTCCTATATATCTTTATGCATATACGTAAATAAATAGTTTCTATCAGAATAAATATATATTTGTCTAACTTATATACCAGAAAAGAAAATCAAAATTTTATATGTAACCAATAGCACTCATTTTGATTCAAACTAACTATATGGGAAGTACGAATTTTAAATGGAGATGGTGATATATGAGTTTGACAGATAGTATATTACTGACGCTACTAAATACTCTTGCCTGTCTGGCTTTACCCAAACTGCTATCTGTAGTTCTAGCTGCCAAAGCTAAAGCTATTAAATCATCGCAGTCCGCCGTAACATCACAAGAGTCCAGTTCTGAAATTCCTAGTTTAGTAGATGCTGCTTGATAAGGCGCAAACATACAGTGTCTAATCGTTAGATATCGCCCTGATGAGGAGAAATAGTTATTTTTGTGGTGCAGGGCGATCGCTTTTACAAAATTTAAATTACGAACATAAAATCACTTACGATTTTCACGCCGCCACTTTTCCCGTACTAAGCGAATTTCATCAAAGGTGTAGCTTTCACCAAGTTGTTCTTTAATTGGTGTGAGGGAGATATCACCGAGAACTTCAAAAACTTGCCAAATTTTTTGTTGATGTTCGATTGGCACTAATTGATTTAAATCTACAGGCTGTTTTTTATCAATTAGCTTTGAAAGGTGATTGAAAATTGTAGAAGGGCTGAGGTTGCGTTTTTGGGCAATTTCGGCAATGCTTAAGCCTTGTTGATGCAACTTTAATGTCGTTAATTCAGTGTCAGTAGGTAAATTCTTAAAGGCCGTGGAACTATCCTGCTGTTCTGGTAAACCTTGTTCTTGCCGATAGCCTTTGATTTCTGCAAGGAATTTATTGCCATATTGAGTAAGTTTGTGACTTCCTACGCCAGAGAGTTTACCAAACTCGCTTAAGGTTTGAGGTTGTACTTGCGCCATTAATTTCAAGGTAGAATCTGGAAAGACAACGTAAGGTGGCACAGACTGTTCATCAGCAAGTTGCTTGCGGAGCGATCGCAACCTCTGTAATAATATTTCTGCCTCTACAGCTTTTTCGCTTCCTTCTTCCCAACTAATCTTTTGTACTACGGGAACCGCAAGCGAAACTGTACGCTGTCGCCGCATTACCTGCCAACTTAGGGCATTTAGTTTCAAAACAGAGTAACCATCGCTAGTTTGTTCTAGTAACCCTTGATGTAAGAGAGAACGCCCCAACATTCGCCACTCATCTAAACTTTTATCTTTACCAATGCCATAGGTAGAAAGTTTGTCGTGTTCGTATT
Organism: Nostoc minutum NIES-26; assembly: GCA_003326215.1. Classification (GTDB taxonomy): domain Bacteria; phylum Cyanobacteriota; class Cyanobacteriia; order Cyanobacteriales; family Nostocaceae; genus Dendronalium; species Dendronalium minutum. The sequence continues at coordinate 45,660 of LXQD01000023.1, forward strand.
GGCTAATTTTCTGGTTTTTTGACCCCCTTAACACATCAATAATATGCAGCATCCCAAATCTTTCTTTACACCGCGCCACACAAGATAGAAATTTCATCGCTTCGACTGTCCAATCTTGCATCGGTTTGGGATGACGGCAATTGTCACAGTTACCGCAATTTCCTGCAAAACGTTCGCCAAAATAACCAAGTTGAATTGTACGTCGGCAGTCTGTACCTTCAGCATAGTCAATTACCTGCCGTAATTGTTGCTTGGCAATCAATTGTTCTTGGGGGTCAGTTTTTTGATTAATACTCCATTCAATGGTTTTAATATCACTGAAACTGAAAAAAAGTGTACAACGCGAAGGTTCACTATCCCTTCCTGCCCTACCTGATTCTTGATAATAACTTTCCAAATTACGCGGTAAATCAAAGTGAACTACTAACCGCACATCTGGCTTATTAATTCCCATCCCAAAGGCGATTGTTGCCACCATCACACGCACATCATCGCGAATAAATCGAGTTTGATTTGTTGTGCGTTCTTCATCACTTAATCCAGCATGATAAGGCAAAGCGGAAATTTTATCATTTTGCAGTTTAAATGTGAGTTCATCAACTTTTTTACGCGTCAAACAATAAATAATTGCCGAACCTTCATGATCTCGAATCAGTTCTAATAATTCAGCGTAAGCTTGTTTGCTTTTAGCGCGGACTTCGTAATAAAGATTTTGACGGTTGAAGCTGGCAAGGTGAATACTAGGTTGTTTTAGCCCTAATTGTTGGATGATATCACCACGAACGCGATCTGTTGCTGTGGCGGTGAGGGCAATAGTGGGGACATCCAAGTAGCGTTTCCGCAGAGATTTCAACTGGCGATATTCAGGGCGAAAGTCGTGTCCCCATTCAGAGACACAGTGCGCTTCATCAATGGCAAAAGTAGAAATGCCGACTTGGTGATGTACTAAATCCAGAAATGGCAGAAATCTTTCGCTGAGGAGACGTTCTGGAGCGACGTAAAGTAATCTAATTTTACCGCTGAGGATGGCATCTTCACGCGATCGCACTTTATAAGCATTCAAACTACTATTGAGAAATGTGGCGCTAATATTATTATTTCGCAGTCCTTCTACTTGGTCTTGCATCAAAGCAATCAGTGGCGACACCACCACCGTTAAGCCTTTTTTGATTAATGCTGGTAACTGGAAGCACAAAGATTTACCCCCGCCAGTAGGCATCACAACTAGTAAATCTCGATTTTGCAGCGCATCTTCGATAATTTGCCGCTGTCCGGGGCGGAATCTATCGTAACCGAAGTGATATTTTAGCGCTTGTTCGAGATTGGGATACTGAAGCATAGCGATCGCTTTTTTGGGTGCGTTCTGCGTGAGTAGTGATGAAGATACCAGCATTATAAAAGCACAATTGATTTACTACCTCCTCTGTGCACTTCTGAGTGAGTTAATCTCTCAGCTAAAATAAGGTAGGCATGACTTAAAGAAACCAGCAAAACCAGATTAATAGACACAAAACAATGGTTAGCAGCATAACTACTAAGTAGATCGGCGCAAATAAATATAATACATTCTGTCATTGCGAGGAACGAAGCAATCCCAGTCTTTGCGATTCTACTCTGCAAGAAGGCTCTGCCTACGTCGTTCCTCCTCTCTACGAGACGCTACGCGAACGCAATGACATCTTACATTTAATTATGTCTATCTACTTAACTGAATATTGCTTCTTAGACACTATTAACTAGTAAAAATTGAAATAATTATGAACATAAAAGTAGTATTAGAACCAAGTGATGAAGGTGGTTATACAGTTTTTGTTCCCTCACTTCCAGGCTGTATCAGTGAAGGAGAAACTATCGATGAATCACTAGAAAATATTCAAGAAGCAATACTACTTTACCTAGAACCCTTAGAGGATATTTGAAAAGTCCATAATGATGTATCAAATAGTTTTAGATCCCCCTAAATCCCCCTTAAAAAGGGGGACTTTGATTCTAATTCCCCCCTTTTTAAGGGGGGCTAGGGGGGATCGACAAGTGTCTAAAATCACAGCTAACCACTTTTCAAACAACCTCTAACAGTTCCTGCTCATCGACCAGTCAAGCGTACAACATTGGCTAAAATATTAAAACAAGCTCAGATAGATTGAGACAAATTTTTAGAACTGTTGTAATCAATAACTATAATTTAGATGCAATACAAACACTACAGAACTTAAAATATGTGCAGGCATGACCGCAGTAACCCAGCAAAACTTTACTAGGAGACAAAAAACAATGGTCAGCAGCCTGAAAGAATTCTTAGATGATTCACAACTTACACAAATTGATGACCCAGAAGAAAAATTTGTCACTAGTGGCGTAAATTGGCAAATGTATGAAGCACTATTAGCCAAACTAGAAGATAACTTTTATTACCGTATTACCTATTTAGATGGAATCTTAGAAATTGTCTCACCATCTATTAGACATGAAAATATTAAAAAACGTTTGGCTATTCTGATAGAACGCTATCTCTACTCAAAGCGAATCAGATTCAGTCCGATGGGGAGTTCAACTATTAAAAAACAACTCAAGCAAGCTGGGGTTGAACCAGATGAATGTTACTGCATTGGCGAGAAGAAAAATATCCCAGACTTAGCTATAGAGGTAAATATCACCAGTGGGAGTATTGAAAAATTAGAAATTTATCGCCGTTTGGGAGTTGCTGAAGTTTGGATTTGGCAATTCAATCGACTCAGACTTTACCATTTAAGGGAAGAAACACCATCTGAGTTTTTAGATACTTACGGTTATGAAGAGATTAAATTAAGTGAATTATTGCCAGAACTAAATATTGTTTTATTAGAACAATGCGTCCAGATTTCAGACGAGATTGAAGCTATTGACCAATTTGAACAAGGTGTGTAATTGTTTGAGTTTGAGCAAGTTTAAAACAATAGACATAGGAGTGAAAATCAATTCTGCATTGGCCGAAACCCTTAATATGGGCGAACGGCCGTTCGCCCTTACATTATTTCTGGAGATGTCTAATAACGTTTGTTTAAGATTGGGATGATGAAGGGTAGCGATCAAAGACCTGCTATTTATGAAAATTATAAGTGTCTTTTCATCAATTATTCCCGCAACAATGCCCGAAAACCAGCTTGCACAAAATGCAAATCAGCAGTTACTGCATCAGTCAAACCTTTTTCCCACATTACTGTAAAAGAAATGCAATCTGTTAAACCCCAAGTTTTATCAGGACGTTCGCTATAAAGTTGTAATGCACGGGCAAGTAATGATGTATCCACCATTACCACTTGTAAATTAGCTGTCTTGTAACACTGCTGAATAAATTGCACCGTACCTGGACGATTGACAGCACCCAAAGCATTACCAACCTCTACCAATATTGCTTCTGTAATCCAAACGGATCTTGCTACTCGTACTCTTGGCAGAAATGCTTGAGCTTGATGATGGTACTGATCGCGTTTATTCAACAAAGCCTGGATAAATACCGTATCCAGAAATAAGCGCTCATCGCTCATGGATTGTCTGGAGTTGCTTTCTTCGGTGTACCATACAAATAATAATCGTGTTCGCTAGACCAATCCTCTGGTGCGTCAACAGTTCCCGCCATCCCTTCCAACACATCCCAAGCATCCCCGGATGATGATGTTTCCTTCAACTCTTGAATTATAATTACATAACGCGTGTTAGGGGCTAAATCCAAAGGGACATCTGGGCGCAAAACACCACCGTCAAATACAACTGTTACTCTCTTATTCATAACCTTCCCAAAGTTGAGAAATAGGTATAGTATTTTCACTCATAGCATCGTGCCAACCCTGACAAAAACTTTCGCTTGCAGGCTCGGAAACTTCTTCATCCTCCTCATTCTCTTCCGCTACGAGTACAATTACCCGGACGCGGCTGTGTTTTGCCAAGTCAACGGTTTGTCAAAAGCAAGTTGACCAAGTTCATCGACAGTTGCTTTAACTTTAATTGCTTTCATGCTTTTGAATGCGATCGCCTTCACTAATTAGTATGACCTTTACAGCGTTCCAAGTTTTGTTACGCATCATTTATAAGATTTGCTTAAGCTGTAGTAACCACAACATAAGCATTTGCCACAAATAAACAAGCTGTGGTAACGACACAAGTTGATTGATAAGTTGTGCTTAAGCTGTGGTAACGACAACATAAGATTTGCCACGGATAGATAAGCATTCGTAACAAAACGAGTTGTGTTGTTAACGAACGGACAAGTTTTCGTTACCAACGGATAAGCATTCTGAACGAAACAAGTTGTGTTGGTAACGAACGCACAAGCTGTGGTAACGAAAACAACTTTATTCTTAACGTCCGCTTCTGTTTTGGTAACAAATGGACAAGCTGTTGTTATCACGGGAACTTTATTTGGTAACGTCGCTGCTGCAAAAGTACTTAAATTATTCTTATAAAGAGGATTTTCGCAAAGCTTTGCATCGCACGAGTAGCAACATTATGCTGATGCCAAGCTTGATAGAAATCGGGGTAAGGCATATTCTGAGCGCATTTCAGGGCTATAGAATAGTACTTACCATATCGCCAATCATTACTTAAAGCTTTGGCAACTGCAAAACAATGCTTGTTATCCTGTAAAATTTTTTCTAAGGTAAATTTTACACACGCACGAGTGTAACCAATCACATCTGTTGATTGCAACATTTGTAGCAAAGCATTGATCGCATTTTCATTACCTGTACCAATTTTTTCTAATTCTAATGCCGCAACCCAATGCACATAGCCATACACATCTTTAGATTGCAATAGTTGCAGCAAGGCCATAATTGCATTTTCATTACCAGGGTCAATCTTCCCTAAACTTTCTATCACCGTCCAAAGAGGATATTCACATTCATACACATTTAGGGATTGTAGTAGCTGCACTAAGCCAGCAATCACAAATTCATTGCTTGTGCAGAATTGGCATAGGCTATCTGCTGCCTTCATACTGATGTTGTAACTTTCATCTTGGGATTTTAGTAGTTGCAATAAGGTAGCGATCGCACTTTCATTGCCTGGGTCAATTTCCACTAAACTTTCTGCTACCTGCCAACGATCATAGTCATTGAACTCTTGGAATTTTAGAAGTTGCAATAAGGTAGCGATCGCATTTTCATTGCCTAAGTCAATTTGCCCTAAAGCTCTTGCTGTCAGCCAACGAGTCCATATATTTAAGTCTTGAGATTGTAGCACTTGCTCTAAGGTAGTAATCGCAAATTCATTTCCTGTAGCGATTTTTCTTAAGTTAGATGCTGCCCCAAGATGAATGTAGTTTTCCTCATGATTCAACAGTTGCACCAAGGTCGCGATCGCAATTTTATTACCAGGGTCAATTTTTCCTAAGCTTCCTGCCGCTAGGGTACGGCTATAGTCATCCTCATCTTGGGATTGCAGGAATTGCAATAAGGCAGATATCACATATTCTTTATCAGGGTGGATTTCGCTTAAAAGTTCTGCCGCCTCCAAATGCACATAGTCAGATAATAGTAGGTGGAATAAAGTAGTAATCGCTTTTTTATTGCCAGGGTCTATTCGCAATAAGTTTTTTGCCGCTTGCCAATAGGTATAGTCTTGCTCAACTTGGGATTGCAAGAGTTGCAATAAAAAAGGGATCGCTTTTTTATTACCAGTATCAATATTATCTAAGCTTTCTGCTGACAGCAAACGGATACGATAATTCACATCTTTGGATTGCAGCAGTGGCAATAAGGCAGCAAGTGCTTTTTCACTATTGGGTTTCATTTCGCGTAATATTTCTGAATTATGGTAATCTGGGATACCTCCAGTTTTTGCAAATTCCACTAAAGTAACAATTGCATTTTCATTGCTGGGGTCGATTTGCACTAATTTTGCTGCTGCAAATAAACGAGTAGTTTTATACACATCTTGGGATTGCAGCAGTTGCACTAAGGTAGTAATCGCTTTTTCATTACCAGGGTTAATTTTGCCTAAACTTTCTGCCACCAGCATACGGGTGTCAGAATCCACATCTTGTGATTTCAGCAGTTGTATCAAGGCGGGGATCGCTTTTTTTAAAAGAGGAACATCTGTTGATTGCCGGAGTTCCACCAAGGCGGCGATCGCTTTTGTCAAAAATTGAGGAACATCTTTTGGTTCCAGCAGTTGCACCAAGGCGGCGATCGCTTTTGGGCGGTCTGTCTGTTGCAGTGCTGACCAAGCTTCCTCTTTAATGAGAGTCGGTAGTATAAACGAATTTGTAAAGTACCACTTGATAATTTGCGCTACTATTTCATCGGCTCTAGAATAATCTCTAAACTCAGCAATTCCGGTGGCTGCTAAAAAATAGGTGCGATATTCATAAAATCCTTTAGGAAAATATTTTTTATCCCACTTACCACATCCGTCTTTGAAGTTCACTAAAGCATCAATAAACTGTTGCTTTTGCTGTTTTAAATTTTTTTCTGGTCGCCCTAGCCAATATAATATTGTTTGCTTCCATTGCGGTTCAAAGATGCGATAAGTTCCTTGACTAGGATTTTTGGGAACATGGTTAAGAAAGAAATGCCAATCATCAATTGCTGTAGCAGCAAAATACTCTTGAAATGAGGCATGAAAAAAAGCGTAAACAGGTTTTCTATTTGTATCTATCCCTATACAGTTTAGCCAGCCGCGATTTAGTGACAATTTCAGCAGCGAATTTTCATCATCAGCATTCCCCAAAAACTGACTAACAAAATCCTCCCCCAAGCGAAAACGGGTTGCTTCTTTATCTATTGCTTCTTTAGCTAATTCTCCCAATTTGACATTGAGTTGCTGACGCTGGTTAGATGTGATAGCAAATTCCTCTTTTTTCCACTGGTAGAAATCATCAACAAATTGTTGATAAAGTCTTGCTTGAGTATCGGGTAATTTGCCATCTCCTGATTGCCAATTCAAGCACAGCAGCGTCAACCGCAGAGGATTTTTCACTAAATCCTGAATCCGTTCTTTACCTGATTCTTTCAAAGCAGTGCATAACTGATTTCCAGTTTTTGGAATAGCAGCAAACCATTTGTGAATAAATCTCTCTACTTGTTGTGGATAAGAAAAATTTAAAGTGCGATAGGTATCAAAATCATCAAGTGCATTACTGCTGCCATCCCACAGATTAATCCGACAGGTCAGCACAATTCGCGCTTGAGAAATTAATCTTGCTTCACGTAATTGCCGTGCAATTTCTGTTAGAGGATTACCTGAAGACGCGGACATTTCATCTAATCCATCTAGCAGCAGCCATACTTTATTTTGATTAAACAAAGCAACAAAATCATCTTTTAGTTGCTCAGTGGCTTGAGCTTTACCTGTTTTCTCAGCTACCTGAGTCAACCAACTATCGAACAGATAAGATTTTAGTTCCTTCCCTTGCAAATCAGCCAAAGATACCCAAATCACGATTGACTGGTCAATCTCACGAGATACCCAATCAGCAATCTGCTGTAATAGTGTTGTCTTTCCTGCACCAGGTTCGCCAATAATCGCAATTCGCTTACCTTGACTTTTAGGCGTGTTCTTCTGTTTGAGAACTTCTTCCAGAAAAGCATCATGCTCAAATGTTTTGGTGATTTCTGTCTCCTTGTACAGTTCTGACCCCTGTTCTGGAGAAATATCACCTTGAGGCTTGGATGGTTTTTTGCGCTCAATTAATCCCAGTGGTACATAAACATCATCAACTTGCAAGGCGATTCCTTCAGTTGATGTCAGAGGATTTGTAGTCAGCCTTCGCCGTTCTGCCAACAATTCACGGCAGACTTTGCGCCAGTCATCGGGAGTTAACTTTGTCCTATCCTCCTCTTGGGACGACTTCAGTCAGTTGTAAGTATTGGTCTGTTGCTCAATGTTGATTTGTTGAGCAACCATTGCACCTTTCTCTGCTTTTATCTCTTCTGCTAACTTCGCAAAGTTGTTGACAACTGAAGGCTGCGACTTGATTTCATCCGCTAATTTTTGAATTTCTTTAGCAGTCTCAGACTGGTCGTTGTTAACTGTTGCTTCCACTTCTACAACAGCTTGAGCAATTTCTGGGTCTTGTTCTGCTGCTGCTGTTAGTTCCAGTACTGCTTGACCGTAGTCTAATCGCTGGGGTTCATTTGCTTCTACAGCACTAGTAAGAGATGCTGCTTGATGCCTCTGGCGAAGCTTTTGGATTAACTTGCCACTTTGCGTCCATACAGCATCACCAATATTTTCGCCAATTTTCTCTTGTGCTTTAGTCCAAAGTATGGAGGCGATCGCAGTTACAACAGCCGTCAGCGTCACAGATACCATAAATTCATTACAAACTAGGTAGATGTAAAAATTACTTCAATTTTCACACATACCCTTTCGCAAAAGCTTGGCACTAATTAGAATCCCCAAAGCAGAAAGCTATAAGTAGATGGAGGTGGACATAATTAAATATTAAATGTCAACCTGTGAAACCCTGTCATCAACTGGCTTTTCCCTTCTGCCTCCTGCCTCCTGCCTTCTGCCTTCTACTTAGAAGTGTCAAAATGTTATATGTAAACTTTATTCACAAAATCACTTATGCCGAAAGCAATTTGGAATGGCGCAGTTTTAGCCGAAAGCGATAACACCGTAGTTGTGGAAGGCAACCATTATTTTCCTGCTGATGCCATTAACAAGCAGTATTTTCAAGAAAGTAATACCCACACGACTTGTCCGTGGAAAGGCGTTGCCAGTTACTACAGTGTTGAAGTTGATGGTCAAGTCAATAAAGATGCTGCTTGGTACTATCCCAGCGCCAAGGAAAAAGCTAAAAATATCGAAGGATATGTGGCTTTCTGGAAAGGTGTAAAAGTCGAATAAGCGCTAGGAGGAGACAGTACTAGCGCGATCGCACTAAAATAGTGCATTAAATTTTGTAGGTTAGGTCGAGTTTACGAGACCCAACATCATCAGGATAAGTTGGGTTTCCTTGCGTTAACCCAACCTACTCTTGCACAGACGCGTAGACGCTCGTAAGAGCGGCTTCTCGTCAGAGTATAATCGCGTCTCTACTCAGCACCTCAAACTTATGCACTAATTGTTGGTTGATATAACAAGTTGCGAGTTGCTACCATTCCTGTAACCAAACGCTCCATATCTTCTCGTGTATGGAGAGCATTGACTGTAATCCGAATCCGGGGTTTAGCAATAAACCAAATTGGAGATACCCAAATACCATGGTCTTCCATGATTTGTCTGGCAAACATCTTGGGATTAATTTCTGTTGGTAAAATCACTGGCACAACATTGGTTTCGCCAATCGCCACAAAACCATGATCGGCTAGACGCGATCGCAAATACTGAGTATTATCCTGAAGTCTTTTTACTTGTTCGGGATATTTGCGAACTTGACGAATACTCTCCAAGGCAGCAGCAGTTAGCGGTGGCGGCAAAGAGATTGTGCCAATTGAAGTCGGAGAAACATTCAAAAGTGGTTTCAACTCTGCAACATGAGTACTGATGGCAGCTCCAGCTGAGGCGGCAAACTTAGAGAAAGTTGTCATAATCAAGGGCACTACGCCCCGCGCAATGGCATCAGACGGTAAAATACCAAAATGTTCGTAAATACCTCTACCAGTTGCGCCAATTGCCCCACTCGCATGAGCCTCATCCATCACGAGTACGCTGCCTTCGTAATTGTGCAGCACATCCAACATCTGTGGTAGGGGTGCAATATCGCCGTCCATTGAGAAGACKGCATMCGAGATTACCATAATGCGATCGTTGGGTCGCGCATACCGATGCAGTTTGCGAGCTAAATCTGCTACATCACAATGACGGTATGCTTTGACTCGGACGCGAGGGCTATGACCAAATACCTTACCAGAACGAGTTCCGGCATTGACAACAGCAGAGACAATACAGCCATGATTCAGGACATCAGTGAGAATCAAAGTCTCTTGGGTATGCTGAAATCCTGGTACTGGAATTGCCAAGTGACAGAAGGCATCCATTAAGGCTTGCATTGCCATCCAGGCATTCATGAATAGCTGGGTATGGGGCAAATGCTTAAAAGCGGAAATCTCATCTTCTAGTTGTTGGTGCAGGTCAATACGACCACTCAAGACTGAGCAGGAACTGTTAGACGTTCCATACTTGAGAATTGCATCAATAGCAGCTTGCTTGACAGCTTCTTCTTGAACTAGCCCTAAAACATCATTCGTACAAAAGTTAAGAACTGTTCGGCGATCGCCAGTTGTTGCTTCTTCTATCTCGACTAAATTACCTTGTTTTTGCAGACAAATATACTCATCTGGATCGAGTCCACTCTCGTACCAGCGTTGGACATATTCTTTGATAATTTTCACAAGTTTACTCCTGTCACCTTCTCTGAGATGGCTTCTCGCCTTTGCCTCAAAAGCATACTTTTGCGGATTCTATATTTGTTATGCAGCTATCATAAAAAGCTACATAAAATCAGAGCTAATAGTGTTTATTAATACATTTTGCTTGTGAGCCGGGACATTTAATTACATCCTGATAATGGTTATGCAATGGATTTGTTATGGGAGGCGCTAATACAGTTAGCTTCATTTGATTCAATTTCTTTTAGTTAGATCCAGTTTGAAAAAAGGCGATCGCCAACAGAGTTAGAGGTAGACTTTTTTAAGTTTTAGTTTCCATTCGGTTGTGATTGACTTGATTGTTGCATAAATTGTTCATACTGCCGGATAATTAATCGCTGGATGGCTATAATTGCCGGGTTGATTTCGACATAACGACGTTGAGGATTAGCTAGATAGGTCTGCTGTTCGCTCTCGATCATTTCAATATCTTGGGCTAAAAATTTTGGCAACACAAAACGCAAAAGCATTGCTCGTAGCAGTGGTTTTAGGGGGTTAAGTATCCATATGGGTAGGCGAACTTTAAAAAAGAACAAGGCAAAAGACCGACTTTCGGTAGGACTTACTGGTAGTCGCATTAAGTATAAACTGGAAACTCCCTGTAAAGAAGTGTAATAGTGAGGGTAACGATATTGCACGCATACAGGTAAAGTTGTCACTTCATCAGCGCGATCGCTCAAACCTAAAAATTGCGCCATGCGACCTTTATAGGAAACTGCATATTCAGCCGAAATCGCTGATTCTGTTTCTTTCAAACTCAATAAAACTGGATCGAACCAACCTTGCAAGTTTTGGTGCAAAAAACCATGAAACACGTCCATGGTGTTTTCATTGCATATCGAAAAATGTGCCTGAAAGTGGGCACTAATCGGTACCATTAGCAACTCAGGTTGGTCAAATTCTGGTATGCAGGGTGGCTCTTGTGCGATCGCTAGGGTAGGATCTCCAGGAAAAATCCAAATGATATTATATTTTTCTTGAATTGGATAACTGCGGGCTTTGGCGCGTGGCAGCTTTTGTTCTTTAGCTAGATAAGGAATACTGACGCAATCTCCACTGCCATTAAATTCCCAACCATGATAAGGACAAGCCAAGTGACAACCTTGGACTTTGCCCTTGTGCAACGCTACACCCTTGTGGGGACAAGCATCCTCCAACGCATGAAGTTGACCGTTGGCATCCCGGTAAACAGCGATCGCCTGCTGCCAAATCATCACTGACACAATCTCACCCACTTGGAGTTGGCTTGCCCAACCAACTGCATACCAGTAATTCGGGTTAATACCTACCTCGCGGACATGGTTCTGAACTTTCTGGCTTTTTAAGGTCGTGGCTAGTTCCATTTGCTCGAACTTCTATTGCCTGTCTCTGTTATAATACTTAAACTTACAGTATTTCTTAAGTCAATCATCTTGTCAGCATAAATGCAGGCATTACAAAGGCTTTTCACTAATGGTGACTTGTCTACCTAGGTTTTAGTTGCCGAATGTTTCAGGTGTCTCATAGATGATACGCGATCTCAAGCTGTTAGTGCTGCTTTTGGTAGGCTCTCTCACCACAATGGTAGGGGGCGTTGTAGCTCCGATTTTGCCAGAAATGGTGCAACAACTTCGCCTCGATCCTGGGTTAGCAGGCATCTTGGTGAATATGCACTGCTTAACTATAGCCTTATTCAGCCCCCTGTTAGGCATCTTGGCAGATCGGGTTGGCAGGTTACGCGTCTTGATCCCCTCGCTACTCGTCTACGCCTTGGTTGGAATTGCGGGAGCTTTCATGGAAAGCTTCTGGCCTTTATTAATGACGCGGGCGTTGCTTGGCGCTGCCAGTGGTGGAATTGCAGCGGCTAGTTTAGGCTTGCTGGCAAGTATGTATGAAGGTGAAGCGCGATCGCAAGCTTTGGGTCAAGCAACTAGTGCCCTAACAATCGCCGGCATTCTCTTCCCGTTGTTGGGTGGTTGGGTAGGTGCAACTCACTGGCAATTTACCTTTTATCTATACGGATTGGGGTTACCGCTAGCTTTCATTACAGCCTCAATTTTCCGCAAAAATCGATCGCTACAGACGCAAGCGAAAACGGTGGAACCACCCCAAAAGTTGCGCCAAGTTTTAGGCCATCCTTATGTACTGTGGTTATTACTCACTCTAAGTTTGGCATCAATTGCTATGTCTTGCGTAGTCATCTACGCACCGCTCTACCTGAAAATAAAGATTGGCGCTGGAACCATGCTCAACGGTGTGGTTCTGGCATCAAGGGCAATCGGTGCTGCTGGTGTATCGGCATTTGGAGCAAGTCAGCTCGCTAAAAATATAGGTGTAGAGCGTTCTACAGCAATCGGTTTCGGATTGATGGCGGTGACTTTGGGAACAATCCCATTACTGAGTCAAATCGATTTGATTATATTGACAGCGGTGCTTTTTGGTGTTGGATTTGGCATTGTTGTACCCAATCTCTACAGCGCTCTTGCAAACGTAGCTCCAGCAAAACTGCGATCGAGCGTGTTAGCTGCGGGAACAGGCGCAGGCTTTTTAGGACAGTTCTTTTGTCCCATACTACTTGGAATAGTACTCACTCATAGCGGTCTAGAATCGGTATTTTACACAGCAGCAAGTATATCTTTAATGGCAGGGCTGTTGCTAATCCTAGTTGCTACAACAACTTTATTAGTTAAACCAAGTCCTCCGGAAGTCTAACTTCTTGCTCGACCCTTAGTCCTGCAAGAAAATTTCGGTCTTCGCTGATGTGAGGAAATTTCAGTTGAGAATCGGGCACTCCCCTTTGCAACTGCCGTTGGCGGACGATCGCAAAACTTCCTGGCTCTAAAATTCGCAATCGGGGAGCAGGCACCTGATCTGGACGCTTGGAACCGTAGTATAAATTTATCTGCTTGAGCTTACTGTCAAAGCTAGCTAAAAAAGCTTGAGGATTGTTGAGTACCTGACCAGTTGCGAGTTCAATATTTACTAAATAGTGGGCGGGGAACTCATTCTCAGACAAAGTGATACAAAAATCCTCCAAAGGTAAGCCAAATTCTTGTTGTAGGGCTTGCATCACTTGCGTAGCGTGAAATTCAGTTGTCTTCTCAGAAGTAGAAGACAGCAATCCACCTCGACGGTAGCGAAATACTATCAAGGGAGCCTGTTCGTAAAAACCCACAACTTCAACGACATCGCCAATATCATAACGATAGAAGCCATTATAGTTAGTCATCAAGATGCGGTAAAGTTTTCCTGGCTGAACTTCAGTAGCTAGTAGAGTTTTGGGATGTTCTGCCTCCCATTGGTCTTCTGGAATGAACTCAAAAAAACTACTTTCAATCGCCAAGACGCTGCCATCCTGATTGATATCAGGGTAAATGCTAAACATGCCTTCTGCCGATGAATAAGCCGCCCCAAATATGGGAGTATCGCCAAAGTACGTTGGAAATCGCTCAAAATAAAAATCTGAAGTTCCCCCCCGTGCAGCGGCGATAAAGGAAAGATTCGGCCATACGAGTTTAGGAGTCAGCCGCCCTTCTGACTTCAAGATTGCTTGTAATTGAGCGGCTCGCTTTGGAGATGCTGACCATTGTTGCTCTAAAAGAGCGCGAATTTCTGGTTTGAGTTCTAACCAAGGTGCGATAGTTCCTTGCTCTAAATCCCGAATCAAATCCGAACTATAGCGCTCCAAATAGTTGCTCGTTCGCAGGATGAGCATGGGAAAATTCGCTATCATTCCTCGCATCGACACCTCACGCAAGGCAAATAGCAAACAAACATAGTGGCGGGTTAGGCTATCCCCAGGCTGGAGAGTTTCGTAAGGATTGGCAAAGAATTGCTTATAAAGTCGCTTATCCATGCGAAGCACACCAGTACTAGCAGGGCCGTAACTTATACCACCGCTTGTGCGTCCCCCCAGTTCTACTGAGTTAGTTACTAATAGTTTGCCAAACTGGAGTTTTTGTCTAGCGAGTGCCTCACTTAAAAAACCAATACTGGTGAGAGTAGCTGCTCGGACAACATTTTGCGATCGCCTCGTGGTCGGGATCGTTTTCTTTTTACCTGTGGAACCACTGGTTATGGCTAGATACACAACCGGATCGGCTGTCAGAATGTTTGTTTCCCCGCGAGCAATGCGTTCGGTATAAGGTTCATAGCTGCTATAAGGTAGAATCGGAATCTGCTTTTGAAATTGCTCGATAGTTTTAATATCACTCAATCCATATTCGCGGCCAAATTCAGTATTTTGATAAGCTCGTAAAAGTTTGCGTAAAAACTGCTCCTGCACCGCATCGGTTTGACAGGTTTTATGAACGAAATTATCCTTGACTTGTCTAGCAACAGTGGTCAACAGTGAAACTAAGAAATTTGTCATTGAGGTTTTGCAAAATCAAAGCTTGTAACTACGAAGATTAAAAAGCTGATGCTACGTATGTAGTGAATTTACATTAATTGAGAACTGTTTGTAGCAATAGTTGTAAATAGTGATAGATTAAATTTGAAAAACTGTACGGAGGAGGATTCGTGCTTCTGTTAGCGAAGCTTTCTATGGGAATCGCCTGTTTTGCCTTAGCATTTGTCTTAGCAAGTTTAGTGGAATACTGGCTACATCGCTTGATGCACTTATCACAGCGCATTGGCGAACGTCACCGCGACCATCATCGCCGTAATGAAGGACAAGGAGTGCTGTGGGAATTTCGAGACTACATCAGAGGCAGCTTTTTAGTAATGGCTTTGATGTTCTTCTTCTCTTGGGAAGCGGGAATTGGTTGGTTCCTAGGCGGACTAGTTTATGCTGCATTTTCAGCTTATGCCCATCAGCTACAGCACGATAACCCAACCAAATGCTTCTGGATGAAAATGCCCGTTCACTACGTACACCACAAGTATGGAATGTGGCATCACAACTTTGGTTTAGCCGTAGACTGGTGGGATCGGGTCTTTGGCACATATAAACCTGTAGAGTGGTTGACACAAGAAGAACTGACGCGACCCGAACGGGGTTATTTACAACTCCGGTGGTGGTAAACTATTACCACAACATAAAAACTTTTGTTTCTAATAGCACTATCACTAAAAACTTAGTGATACTGTTCCGGAAATGCTGCTAGTTATCCTCATTAGGTGCAGTTGGAGAAAAACCAATTTGAATTACTTTCAAGAGGCAAAAGCCCATTTTGTTGCCAGTCATCAACATCCGATCAATCAGATTTTGCATCACTTAACCAATGTGCTGGCGATCGCGGCTGCTGTTTTTTTGTTCTACGATTGGCGACTTACACTCGTTTGCTTGGTGCTGACCCAAGTTTTTGCCCTAGGCGGACATGCAGTCTTCGAGAAAAATGAACCCGCCTTTGTCAAATATCCGGGAATCACCATCTTAGTCTCAATGTCGTGGTCTTTTGAGAACTGGTTTGGTCTGCGCCAAGTCTGGGAAAACTTCAAACAAAAAACAGCTTCAGGAATCAGTTCTCTGCAAAAAAACTTGCCAAGTGGTAGAGAAGTTTAACTGATAACTGAACGCTATAAAAATTTTCAGGAGTAGAATTTATGTATCAAGGCATACTAGTAGTTGATGCTGATGCTCATAAGTTAGAAAATCCCTTGGTAATGCGGGATTATCTCGAACCGGAGTATCGCGATCGCATCGGTCTAGTAATTGACAGCCTAGGAGATCAACGGGCGCGCATCATCGACTTCAATCCGGCAACCGGTAAAAATGACTTTATGCGGATGTTTCCTCAACCGCAGGGCATGGGGAAAGGCGGCTTTCGCAACTTGCATCCAGATACAACTTTGGGGGCAATGTTCAATAAAGTGCGAATAGAACACATGGATTCTGAAGGTATTGATGTCCAGGTGATCTACGGCACATTGAATTTGGTTTTCTCCAGCTTACTAGATAAAGATTTAGCGATCGCTCTTTGTCGCGCCTATAACAGCTACATTGCTGACGATTGTAAGGGGTACAATAATCGCCTCAAACCCATTGGTGTATTACCGTTACAGGATGTAGATGCTGCGGTTGCTGAGATGCATCGTTGTGTCAACGAATTAGGGATGATCGGCGTAGCCGTTGCTCCCAATTTGCCAATTCCCCATCCCAAAGCACCAGAAGCTTTTCCAGAAATTCGCACCTGCAAAACAATTAGCCATCCTGACTTTCACCCAATATTACAAGCAGCGGTAGACCTCAACATCTCACTTGGCATTCACGGTGGCCCTGGTTCTTACATGGTGGGTGGTATTTCCGATCACACCGAAACGTTTGTCCTGACTCACATTTTCGTGCAGCGGAACCAGCAACAACTGGCTTTAGCACGTATGGTCTTTGATGGAGCCTTCGAGCGCTTTCCCACACTGCGAGTAGGCTTTTTAGAAGGCGGTTGCGGTTGGGTTCCGGATTTAGCCCATGCCTTTCACGAGCATTGGGAAAAACGCATCCGTGACTTCGATCCCAAAAATCCCTATCGCCCTTCCTTGATGGAATTCACCAAGCTGATGATTCAAGAAAGAGGTAGCCACAACAATATCAACTTGATTAGCCAAGCTAAAAATCTCTTCGATTTATTATGGAATGTCCAACACGACCCCACAAAAATCGAAGATGCGAGTTTGTACGAACACTACGACCTGCGTCACCGAGATCCTTTAGAGTACTTTGAACGCGGTCAGATATTTACCTCCTTTGAATCAGATGACCCCGGCCCTGGTTATCTTCACGTTGCGATGGGCGAAGTCGGTAAGCGCCTGGCTTGCTTCTCTGGTGATTATGGTCACTGGGATGGCGTACTCCATAACTGCGTTCAAGATGCCGCAACAGTTGCTGATTACGATCGGGAGCATTTAGAACTTTTGTTAGGTGGTAATGCTTTAGCGCTGTATGGCGATCGCCTGCGCCAATCCTTACCTATGGTAGTGTCAACTTAAGCGCTCCTTAGCTAGTTCTTTTTAGCTTTATGTGTCTCCAGCCTAGGACTTAATGACAATTGCAACTTCTCATTTACCTCGCCCCCGTTGGAATGTTATTTTCTTTACGGGTGCGCTTCATTTGACAGCTTTACTAGCACTTTTTCCCAGTAACTTTAGTTGGGCTGCGGTAGGTGTAGCAGTATTTTTGCACTGGATGACAATTAGTTTAGGAATTTCCCTGGGCTTCCATCGCTTAGCGAGCCATCGGAGTTTGCAAACTCCCAAATTGCTCGAATATTTTCTAATTTTCTGTGGCACATTAGCAGGTCAAGGAGCAGTTATTGGTTGGGTAGGCTATCATCGGGCACATCATTTGCATACAGACAAGCAAGCAGACCCTCATAACTCTAATCAGGGTTTTTGGTGGAGTCATATTAGTTGGTTAATGCATGATATCCCTACAAAAACACAACTTCCTCGCTTGACCAAAGATATTGCCAACGATCCGTTTTATCAGTTCTGCCACAACCACTACATTACAATGCAGATAGGTTTAGGCATCCTACTTTATTTGCTAGGTGGCTTACCTTTCGTGGTTTGGGGAATTTTTGTGCGCTTGTTTGTTGGGTTTCACAGCACTTGTTTCGTCAACAGTGCTTGTCATAAATTTGGCTACCAAACTTATGATACTGGCGATCGCTCAACCAATTGTTGGTGGGTTGCCCTACTCACCTACGGTGAAGGTTGGCATAACAATCACCATGCTTTTGAACATTCTGCTCGTCACGGTTTGCGGTGGTGGGAAGTTGATATTACCTGGATAGCAATTCGACTTCTACAAGTATTCAGACTGGTCACTAAGGTCAGGTTGCACAGAACCGAAGTAGGGCAGGCGAGGTAGATATCGCAACACAGATGCTTTGAGGATTGACAAGACCATGAAAGTTTTACTTCTATATCCGCTTTTTCCTAAATCCTTCTGGTCTTTTGACAAAGCCCTGGAACTCATCGGCCGTAAAGTTTCATTTCCACCTTTGGGAATGATCACAGTTGCGGCTATCCTGCCTCAAACTTGGGAGTTTCGCTTAGTAGACCGCAATGTGCAGTTTGAAACAGAAGCGGATTGGAATTGGGCAGATTTGGTAATTGTTTCCGGCATGATTGTCCAGAAATCAGATATGTTGCAGGCGATCGGCGAGGCCAAACGCCGAGGCAAACTAGTTGTGGCGGGTGGCCCCTACCTAACTTCTGTTCCAACAGCAGCCGAAGCAGCAGGAGTGGACTTTCTGGTTTTGGATGAAGGCGAGATTACTCTACCAATGTTAGTTGAGGCTTTAGAACGGGGCGAAACAAAAGGAGTATTCAGCGCCAAAGGAGAAAAGCCTGATGTCACTGGCACACCGATTCCCAGATATGACCTGCTGGATTTGGAAGCTTACAGTGATATGTCTGTACAGTTTTCGCGGGGTTGCCCGTTTCAGTGCGAGTTCTGCGACATTATTGTGCTTTACGGGCGGAAGCCACGTACTAAAACACCCGCGCAGCTATTAGCTGAGTTGCAAGTTCTTTATGACCTAGGCTGGCGGCGTTCAGTTTTTGTAGTCGATGATAACTTCATCGGTAACAAGCGCAATGTCAAGCTGTTGCTGCGCGAACTCGGCCCTTGGATGGCAGCCCATGGCTATCCCTTCCGCCTCTCAACTGAAGCCTCAGTAGATTTGGCACAGGATGAGGAACTGCTGGATTTAATGATTGCTGCCAACTTTAGCGCCGTATTTTTGGGCATTGAGACACCGGATACAGATAGTTTGACGTTGACGCAAAAATTCCAAAATACCCGTCATTCCCTGATGGAATCAGTCCAGATAATTAATCGGACAGGTTTGCGCGTTATGGCTGGTTTTATTATTGGCTTCGATGGTGAAAAGACAGGAGCTGGCGATCGCATCATCGATTTTGTGGAAGCGACTGCTATTCCGCAAGCAATGTGCAGTATGCTTCAGGCACTTCCCAACACAGCACTCTGGCAGCGACTTCAGAAGGAAGACCGTCTGCTAAATGAAGAAGCTAACATCAACCAGACAACGCTAACCAATTTTATCCCTACTCGTCCTTTAGAGGAACTAGCCCGCGAGTATGTGAGATGCTTTTGGGAACTGTATGAACCGAATCGCTATCTGGCACGAGTCTTTCGGCATTTCATGGCCATGAAGCCAAGCCCTAACAAAAAGAAATTCCGCATCCCAGAATTCAAGGATATTCGAGCATTGGCGATCGTTTGTTGGCGACAGGGAATCAAGCGGAGTACGCGCTTTCAATTCTGGCATCAGTTATTTGCAATTATTTCTCATAATCCTGGCGTGTTGGAATCATACATAACTAATTGCGCCCTCTTTGAACACTTTGTAGATTACCGCCAAATTGTCCGCGCTCAAATTGAAGAGCAACTGGATCAATTCTTGGCAACAGAAGAAGCAAATTTGAAAACTCAGACTATTGAAGAGAAAAAGGTCGCTTTTTTGTAGGTATCATTTGCATTCATCTGAGGATTAGTACTTATAGAGAAATCATCGTTCGTATACCAAAAACATGCTCAAGACTTAGCAGATGTAACTTTAATGCATGTTAAATTATTTACGCAGACATGATTTCTCTAACTTTGAAAGTTGTCAAGAAGACGCGATCGAACATTAATTATTACTAAGATTAGACATATAGCATTACAGCTTGTTAGTTAATCTCTTATATGAATCTATATCAGAAATTTTAAATTCAGGTGATTACTCAAACAGCAAAATTTGACATTCGACCTGTTACATCCACAGCAGATAATCAAATATTTCTGGATATCCCTGCGCGGATTTATGCCAAAGATCCCTACTGGGTGCCGCCTATCCAAAGCAGCATAGCCAAGCAATTTACACCGACTAATCCCTTCTTGAATTACGGTAAACTACAACAGTTTATTACTGTATCTCAAGAAAATTCTCAACCAGTAGGACGGATTGTTGCCGCAGTTAATCAACGCTTGATTGAACGTGAAGCTCAGAATATTGGTCTGTTCGGCTTTTTTGAATGCATTCAAGATTTTACTGTTGCCCAAGCTCTGTTAGATACTGCCTGCAAGTGGCTGCGAGAGCAAGGTATGACTGTAGCTCGTGGCCCGATTGATTTTTCTACCCACAATAATTGTCTATTTTTAGTCGATGGATTTGACTCACCGCCAATGGTGATGATGCCCTACAATCCACCTTATTATCCAGAGTTTATGGAGCGGGATAATTGGCATAAAGCTAAGGATGCTTATGCTTATGATTTCCCTTTAGATAAACCTCTACCACCAGAATTTGAGAAAGCTTATCGAATTGCTTGTAAATCAGGTGTTAACTTTCGTCCAATTGCAACGAAAGGTGAAGCATTTGAACGAGATGCCAAAAGTATTTATCAGCTTTTTAATCGTGCTTTTGCCCCTAACTGGAGTTCTACTCCGCGTAGCGAGGCAGAATTTTTAGAAGAAGCTAAAGATTTGCGGGACTTGATAGACCCTGATGTTTTCCCAGTTGCGGAATATAACGGCGAAATGGTCGGCTTTTGGATGGGTTTACCTGATTACAACATTCCGCTGAAACAAGTCAACGGGAAATTAAATTGGTTGGGAATTCTCAAGTTTCTTTGGTATCGTCGCCAAATCGATCGCGGACGTGTGATTGCTATTTGTTCTCTACCAGAGTATCGGCGAAAAATGGTGCCTTTAGCATTGATTTATTTGGGAATGCAAGGTGGAAAACAAAAAGGCAAACCTTATAAAAGAGCCGAACTTTCTTGGGTTTTTGAAGATAATTTTGCTTCACGAAAATTAATTGAAGCTGCTGGTGGCAAAATTTATAAAACCTACCGAATTTACGAAAAAGTCTTATGAAGGCGTTAGTTACAGGAGCCAATGGATTTACAGGGTCTCACTTGGTAAAAGCTCTCCAAAAGCAAGGCACAACTGTTATCGGACTGGTACGAAAATCTAGTAATTTAGCACGACTTTCCGATCGCAACGTGCAACTGATTTACGGCGATATCACTGATAGGGATGCATTAAGAACAGCGATGACTGGTGTAGACACAGTTTTTCACACCGCTGCTTATGTAGAGCTAGGAATTGTCGATGAGCTAGAAATGGAACGGGTGAATGTTGAAGGTACGCGGGCAGTGTTGGAAGTAGCCCAAGCAGTTGGTGTATCCAAATTAGTGTACTGTAGCACCATTGGTATATTTGGCGATACAAAAGGTCAACTTATCAATGAAACTTTCCGAAGAACGCAGAAAAGCTTTTCCTCTGCTTACGATCGCACAAAGTATCAAGCTCAACAACTAGTAGATAAATTTGCTAAAGATGGGCTTCCTGTAGTCAGCGTTCTGCCTTCAGGAATATTTGGTGCAGATGACCCGCATTTCGGGCCAGTGTTGCAGCAATTTGTTAAAGGACGACTAAAGGTGTGGGCAGGTGGCGATCGCATTACTGGTATTGTGCATGTAGACGATTTAGCCGCAGCGATGATTTTAGCAGCAGACAAAGGTACTGTCGGAGGGCATTACATCATTTCTGCTGGCGAGCTAAAAAGCCGCGAGATGTTTGAGATTATCTCCAAGGAAACAGGCGTTTCAGTGCCTCGTGAAGTCCCAAAACCTCTGGTGAGACTCGCAGGAAACTTACTCACTCCCATAGGAAAGCTGTTGAAATGGCAACCACCCATTAGTCGGGAGCGCGTTCACTACATTTATGACCGTTGTGTTCGAGTAGATGCCACCAAAGCCCGTAATGAACTCAACTGGCATCCCCGTTCAACTTTAGAAACTTTACTTGAGTTAATTGGTTGAGTTGAAGGAGGCAGAAGGCAGAAGGCAGAAGGCAGGAGGCAGAAGGCAGAAGGCAGGAGGCAGAAGGCAGAAGGCAGAAGGCAGAAAGTAATTATTATTTCTCCCTCGTCCCCCTTGTCCCCGCTTACCCGTGTCTATCCGAAATAACCCAGATTAAATGTTTTTTTCTATACGCCATATTCAATATCTGTAATGATATCCTCAGCAATGAACATTACACCTCCATAATCTAAAAATAGGGAGAATCAATGTCCGTTACCAATTCACCACCCCAACTACAAAGAGAATTAGGGGTTTTTGGTGCAACCCTGATGGGACTGGGTTCGATTGTCGGTACGGGTGTATTTGTGAGTGTTGGTATTGCAGCGGGAATTGCTGGGCCTGCGGTAATTTTAGCAGTGGCAATAGGCGCGATCGTCGCTACCTGTAACGGACTCAACAGCGCCCAGTTGGCAGCTAATCATGCAGTCAGTGGCGGCACGTATGAATATGGGTATAAATATCTCATCCCCGCCTTTGGCTTTACAGCAGGCTGGATGTTTTTAATAGCCAAGACAGCTTCCGCAGCAACCGCAGCTTTGGGTTTTGCTGGGTACTTGCTTAACATTGTCGGTTTGAGTGCTGTTTGGGTTGTGCCTATAGCCCTCTTTGCTGTAGTAATAATGACGCTGATTGTATTGAGTGGTATCCGCCGCTCTCATGTTGCCAATACTGTAATTGTGTTAGTAACGCTGCTATCTCTGGGATTTTTTATCCTGATTTGTCTGCCGCGTATTGCTGAGGTGGGACTTGACAATTTGACACCTTTTTTTACCAGTTCCCCAGGAGAAATACTCCATGCTAGCGCCCTGATGTTTGTCGCTTACACGGGTTATGGTCGCATTGCCACCATGGGGGAGGAAGCGCGTTCCCCCAGGCAAACGATACCGAAAGCGATGATTGTCTGTCTAACACTAACGATGTTGCTGTACATAACGGTGGCAACGGTTGGTATTGGGGCTGTGGGTGTAGATGTCTTGAGTGATTCCGTAGGACAAACGAAAGCAGCACCCCTAGAAGTGGCAGCTCGTAGCGTTGGAGGTTCAGGCGCTGCCTTAGTCTTAGCTATTGGTGCAGTGACAGCCATGTTGGGTGTGCTGTTGAACTTAATTTTGGGCTTATCCCGCGTCTTACTGGCAATGGGAAGGCGTTCCGATGCTCCGAGATTTTTAGCACGTCTTAATCGACAGCAGACAGCTCCACACTGGGCAGTGATAGTAGTTGGGGGAGCGATCGCTCTTTTGGTACTATTAGGCAATGTCAAAACCACATGGTCATTTAGTGCCTTTAGCGTCTTAATTTACTACGCAATTACTAATTTAGCCTCGCTGCGACTCAATGCATCTGAGCGACTTTATCCCGTGTGGGTCGGTTGGGTAGGTCTTGCGTCTTGCCTATTCCTAGCTTTTTGGGTGGAATCTGTTATCTGGCAAGTCGGTCTAGGCTTGATTGCTGCTGGCTTAATCTGGCACAAGATTCGACGTGCAGTGTCTTGACGACAATTTAAATGAAAAACTGGTTCACTGCGTCTCTGCGTGAGGCTAATTCATACTTTCACTCCGCAATGCATTCTAAGTAAATGAACAAAAATATTTACAGTCATTGCGAGTGTAACGAAGTGGAGCGAAGCAATCACAAGGCCTCTGCGATTGCTTCATTACGCTTCGCTCCATTCGCAATGATATTGTGTAATTAATTCTGTCCGACTACTTATTCTCGCAAAATCCAGCGGCGAAACAGTTCTACTATAATTCGATAGCTTCCATCAATTTCCTCAACCACATCATGACGCATTAAAGTATCTAACGCTGCCTGTATATTCTCTCTACCCAAACCTACATCAGCTAAAGCATCCAAATTTAAACCCTGTGGGCGAGGTGCAAGTACCTGTAGTATCGCCTGTTGACCATCCGCACCCCGCGCTGCCTGACCCCAAACCCCATCAAAATAGTAGCGTCCTCGCTTAAAAAACTCAGGATCGTTAATCACAGCTTCTACATCTTCCACCGTGAAAACTGGCGCGCGGGAATATCCTTGCTCAAAGACAAAGTCATTGTAGCGGCGTACTAGCTGGAATCCTACTAGCTGGACTAAATAAGGTTGACCATGCGTCAGGACATAGATTTCATCTAAGGCTTCCAGGGTGTAGTCGAGGGGAAAGTCTTCACCTGGGTTAGCTAGAATTTGGCGGGTAGCTGCACGTTGCTGAAACCCCACATGAATGGGGATAACACTGGCAAAGAAAGGCTGAAAGTAATCTGCTGTCATTTCTTCCAAAGTATGCAAACCAGCCAAGGCAAAAGCAACTTTAGGACTCATTTGCACTAGTCCCCGCAGATAACCCATAAAGTCTTGAGGGATTTTTCCCGCATCAATTAAATCTTCAATTTTCTCAAACTCGTCTAAGGCAATGATTAACCCACCTTTGAGTTGTGTTGTCACCTGTTTCAAATAGCGTTCAAAATTCCGGTAGGGGAGGTTGAGTAAATCAGTATCAGCTGGGGGTGGAAGTTTTACAACTTGCGAAATTTCATCGCTAATAGCTATTAGTACTTCCCCCACGCCTTGCGGGCTATCTCCTAAACGCAAGAGGTTGACATAGGCTAGCTGTATTCCTGACCCCAGACATTGAGCAGCATTGAGCAGAACAGAAGTCTTGCCCATGCGTCTATGACCGTAGAGAACTATAGACTGGAGTTGATTACTGGTAACCCAAAGTTCTTTTAACTGCGCGATTATGTCTTCCCTACCGACGAAGAGAGTATCTTGAACGGGGTCGCCCACTACATAAGGATTAATTACAGGCTCAGTGATGGAAATTTCTCCCACTTCGCCAGCAATTTGTAAAAGGCTGTCTTTCCAAGTTTGAGCAATATCTATAATTAGCCCTTGCTCAGCTTGTGGCAAGGTGTCGGCTGTATTTAGTATATTTGTGAGTTTGCCCAAAGAGTGACTAAAAGCTAAAGACTTAGCTGTACCAGACAGGCTGCGCTCTAATAGCTGGATATTCTCTACAACTTGACGCAGACTAATAAGAGCATTCCAGACATTGTGACGTAAAAAAGGTTCTTGTGGAAAAGCAGGCACTTGCAAGGTAGCGACAGCAGCTAGTTGTTTAGCTTCGTAGAAAGTTGCTAGAGTTTGGGCGAGGATATACATTTCCTCACCGTAAAGGAGAGAACGCACTACAATAAAAGCTTCCATTGCTTCTGCTGGTTGTTTTTCATGCAGATACCAAAAACCAGCAGCAGCACCACGAACAGGAGTGTATGAACTTTTGTAGGCGAGCAAACGAGCCTGTAAATTTTCCCGCCAAGAACGAAAAAAGTTAGAGGTTAACGATTCATTGATACTCTTTATAGCCTCTAATTTCAAAGTTGCATCTAGAGAGGTTGAGATAAAACGTAGCAGATTCCAATCAAAAGGAGCTTCAGCTAGCCGCGAAACACGCCATATAACTTGCTCTGATGGAGTTTTATTTAGTACTTTGGTGACTGCTTGAACAACAGGAATAAATTGCAAGGTATATGCCAGCAATTGATTAGTATTATGCAAACCTATTTCCCAATCTTGTTGCAACCAATTTTGCAAGTTAGAAGCAAGATTGGGAAGTGGAAGAAAAGTGATGCGAGGAAGTAGCCAGCTATTATTTTTGAGTAAGTGCAAATTGAAAGGTGAGCCAAGCAACCAATTGTCTGCGCGCAAGCCTACTAAACCTACAACTAGGCTACCTATAACACCTACCAGCAAGCTGCCTACCGCAGCCACCGCAAAGTCACCAGCGGCTTCTCTCATGAGGACTCCCACGACGGCTACTATTATGGCTACCATCACAGATACCATCAGGGTCATCACCACGAATGCGATCGCGTCGGACACAACAATTACTGCTATGCCTCCCGCCACGCTGCTTGTTACGCCTAATGCTACGTTGAGAGTGAAGCAGAAGAGCATTATGGTGGATGCCAAGACTTCCACTATGTTTGTTGCTTCAGTTCTTGCTATGCTGCTTCCTATGAGGCTTAACATTATTGTGCTTCCTATCACACCGCACAAAATGCCTCCTAGGCTTAAAGCTACAGAGTAGGCTACATTTTCAGCCACGCTCACAGCTACCCTTTGCGTCATGCTTTTGGCTTCACCTTCTGATGTGCTTGTATCTAATAATCCAAAACCTGCTGTCACACCAAAGCCAAGGCCAAAAAAGCTAATAATATTAATGGGCAAGTTTAGCTGATATAGCTTATATATAATTAGACCTCCAGCTAAAGGTGTAACTAGTGTTAAAACTAACCCTTGAAAAAGCAAGTTACGCTGAATAGGATTTCGCCAATTAATTTTGTTGTCAGGAGTATATCCACCCCCAAAGGTATCTAGATACCACCGTAAAGCCTGGGGAAAAAAAAATACCCAGTACAACAAGCGCAAATAATCTAAGGGGTTCCATAGCGAGAGGGGACGCGTCAATTTAGGTGCTAAGTCTAAGCGAGGTACGGGGGGCTGTTGGCTCATTTATTTAGCCTCCATCCTCATTTTTGAATAACTTAAACCCCAATCCTTCCCCTTGTAGGGTGCGTTATGGACGGAACGTCCTAACGCACCAAAAATGTCGGATGGTGCGTTAGCCTGCGGCGTAACACACCCTACTTGCTTGTTTGTAAGGGTTGGGGGAGAGGTCAAAACTGTGTATTTCATTACACACCCTCTATATAACGGAGGTAAGTGCGATCGCAAAGTCGCATCAATTTCTGAGGATGTCCCCCACTTTCTTGGATAAGTTGGACAATTTCTCGTTCTGTAAACCTCACGGAAGTCATAGCTAGACGGCTGGCAATAAAAGCACGGATGCGGGTTTCGTCCCAAGGTTTGATATTTTCCTCTTGGCAAATACCCGCCAGTGGAGATGTCTTACCGTTATCTTGACTGTCGTTAAATAGCTTGTCTAAAGGTTCGCTGGCAGCTAAAATCAACCGCAGAGAAGCATCACGCCCCTCAGCTAAACCGCGTAATTGATCTCGTACTTGACGAGTAAACCCACTCCAAGTAAGCTTTCCCACATTATCTATTGCCAACAGCACTCTTTTATCTCGTAAATTGCGACTTAGCATATAGCCTTTACTTTCCGGGATACCTACCTCGTAGCACAAAGCACCATAGAATTCATTTTCATCATGTAGTAAATTCAAGTCTAGGAAAACTTGCTGACGTTTAAGACGAGTTTCTGCCTGTTGACAAATAGCCCATAGTAGAGAAGATTTACCGATACCCTCTTCGCCAATTAAAGCTACACTACTGCCAATATTCAGTACCTCAAATATCCGCCCTATTTCCCGTTCTCGTCCAAAGAATAATTGCGGGTCTTCTACTCTCCCTTGTTGAGGAATGAAAGGATTGGTAATTAAATTCTCGGTGACAGTAAGATTCAGCGTTCCATCAGGAATTAAATTCTTTTTTACATAAATCACTGGCGTGAGATGCTCTGAAATACCCTGGAGTCGAATCTCTACACAGCCAAATTTATAAGCCTGTTCAATGGAACGCTTTGCTGCTAATGCTTTGTAAAAACCGACAGCAAATGCGATCGCAGCTTCATCGCCAATAGTATCATTCATCCCAATTACAAAGGGGATATGTTCCGCGATCGCCTTTGCCTGAATCTCAGAATAACAGGCATTCAGCACCACACAATTAACTTGCTCTGTGAATAATGCAAACATGTCCGCCAAAGCTTCAGGTTCTATTGCCTGAATTTGGCCCACTTTATTCTCAAAGCATAGCTCACCCGTATTTTTACCATACCCAGAGAAATGTATAATTTCAGGGTCAACATCAAATATTGCTTGGGTGATATCCTCTACATGAACCGAATCTCGCTGTTCTAGCTGGTAATTTCCTCGCGCTTTGGCTAATTGGAGCTTTTCTTTAATATCTCGCAACTCCTGCCCCAAACGCCGCCGAGTACCATCACAAGGATCGGCAGATAAAAACAGGATTTTTACGGAGACATCACCGTTCATTAGAACATAAAAGTTAAAATATTCACCAGCATACCACTGTAATACTGAGGTAAACCTAGAGACTGAGTGTAAGGGTTTTAAATACTTATCACACTGCAACTCCTAGCCCAAAGTATCTGGCAAGTCGGTTTAGGGTTGATTGTTGCTGGCTTAATCTGACAAAAAACCTGACATGTGATGTATTGACAACTTTGCAATAGTGCCAACTGTTGTAAACTATAACTGTTCCAAAAAAATCTAAGGAAAATATTAAGTTACTGACTTATCTATCTAAGGTAAGAAGTACTGATTTTATGATTTGTGAAAACTAGAGAAGAAGTTTGAAAAATACTCAAATTGTATAAAAATGAGTTTTCGTCAAGAAAAAAAGAAATTATTGCACACGCAGCTAGTTAAATACGGTATACATTACCGCAAAGCTGCCAGAGCCGCAGAGATTCTAGCATCTGAGAAACCAGATGAGCTTTTGACTGACGAAGAAATACAACTTACCCAAGAAGTTTGTAGAGAGTGGTTAAAACAACGCAAGCGCTTGGATTCTATTGAAGAAAATATTAGCTTTTAAGAGCTAGCTTTCATCATTTACTCTTGTTTCCCGTACAAAACTCATTCAAGTAGAAGAGGTAATTCTCAGTTCTTTTTTAGCACGTTTCAATTGTTTCCAGAGGCTTTTAATTTGGTTGTACGCCTCTTGAGGAGAAAGTTTACCATTGGTTTGCAGGTTGCTAATGTAGCTAACCCGTTGGGCAAATTCTTGTAGATTTGCGTTAAAAACTAAGTACTCTGGCTTGAATTGACCGTAATAACAACTTTGTGGATATAAGAAATCAGATAGATCGGATAAAAAATCAGATTGTTCTGCCATTGCTATTTACACCTGTTAAATTTTAAAGAAAATTAGCAGACGGGTTGGAGTAACCCATCTGCCTGATTTATCTGCAAAAGGTGCATGGAGGTATAACGATTCAGGCTTTTGATTAATCTCAAGCCAGACTCAGTAAGCTAGTTATTAATAACTCAAATGAGTTTAACACCAACTTTATTGGTAAAAATATATAATAACCAACTTAAGAAAAATGTAGCAAAAGTTACGTTTTTCCTAACGCTAACGCTAACACTAGCAGCAAAACAGACGGCATTTGCTTGCTAGTAATGGGTTTTGCCAAATATAATTTGTAGACAATAAAAACTTTAAAACCTCACTTACTCCCGCACAAGCGGCTGAGCTTACAAATACTGGATATCAAGCCCTTACTAAAAAAATGCCATAAAGAAGCAATTCAAGCATTAAAAATTTTTTTCAGTGCTTCTCCGGCTACAAAAGAATATTTAAAAGTAGACAAATGGCTAATAAAAGCATATCAATATAATGGGCAAATTAATCAAGCGATCGCTCTCTAGTAAGCTTATCTAAAATTTGCTGTATGTTGAGAAAGCGACTCTGAAAAAAAATTGATAACTTTACTATTTCCGACTTGAGAATTGGATGGGAAATGTGACAGCATTCAAAATTCAGAATTTTCATTGCCCATTCCCATTACCAAGTTTTTCAACTCAATTAGACATTGCTGTTTCTGCTACATTACTACAAATTATTTCCTCCAACGTGCGGAGTAATTCTTGCTCGTTGTAAGGTTTAGAGAAATAAGCTCTTGCACCTAATTGAATTGCTAGTTGTCGATGTTTATTGCTACTACGAGAAGTGAGCATGGCAACTGGTATATTTTTCAGGCTGACATTTGAGTTCAGACGACCTAAGAAGCCATAACCATCAAGGCGAGGCATTTCAATATCGCAAATCACCGCTTGGACTTTCAAGCCACTTTCAAGTTTTTCTAAAGCATCTTGACCATCTTTAGCTTGTTCTACTTGATACCCTCCTTTCTCAAGAGTTAAAGCTAAGAAGCGACGCACATTAATTGAGTCATCAATAATCAAAATTGTCCCTTTCTGTTTAACAGGAGTTTTTGCTAGTTTCTCAGCATCAAAAAACAGAAACGGTGTTTTTAATCTTGCTGATGGTAATTGGTTATTTCTAGGAGTCTGCTGATTAGTCGCAATCCAATACAGCAATTCATTGGTATTAACTAATGCCACTACGCGACCATCACCAAGAATTGTGCAGTTATTAAAGCCTTCAGGTAAAGGTATATTTCCTTCGACTTGGCGAATCGCAACTTCCTGTTCGCCCCAGCAACGGTCTACTTGTATTGCTACTGGCTGATTATTGCCTTTGACTACTAAGACGCTGCTAGCATTAATCGCTGGAGGAGTTTCTAGTTCTGGACTATCGTAACGTGGGCAATTAAACTCAAAGTATCGGCTAAGGCGAATCAGTGGTAGCATGGTTCCTTGCCAATTCAGGACTTCGCTACCTGCCATTGGGAAAATTCGCTCGTTTTGCAGTAAAAATATTTCGGAAACGACATCCGTAGGGAATGCCAATAGCATTCTATTGCTTTCTACCAGCAGGACTCTTGCCACGGAAAGGGTAAACGGTACCGACAGTGTAAAGGCAGTGCCAACTCCCGGTTCGGTATCAACTTTAATATCTCCTCGAACCAATTTGAGGTTATTGCGAACCACATCCATACCGACACCGCGACCAGATAATGCTGTAACTTGGTCGGAGGTGCTAAATCCTGGTTCAAAAATTAGTGATAACAGTTCTTCATCACTAGCATTATCAATTAAAGCGGCATCTAATTTCATAGCTAGGGCGCGAGAGCGAATTTTCTCTAAAGAAATGCCCTGACCATCATCACGCATCGTAATAATTGTGCGATTGCCGCGGTGACTTGCTGTAATTTCAATTAATCCTTGTTCTGGTTTACCCAAGGTTTGGCGGGTGGCAGGGTCTTCAATACCATGATCGAAGGCATTCCTTAACAGGTGCATTAAAGGATCGTTCAAAGCTTCTAAAATGCTGCGTTCAATAAGGGTATTGCCACCTTCAATTTTCAATTGTACATTTTTGCCATACTCTACATTTAAATCGCGCAAAGCTCTAGGAAAACGCTCGACTAGATCGGATAATGGGCGCATCCGCACGTGGGTAAGCTTTGTCTGTAGTTGTTTGGATGTCTTACTGAGTTTGCGAGCAATTTGATCTGTATCGTCAACACTGAGTTGAATATCAGTAGAAACTTCTTGTACCTGAACAATGGTTTCCATAACTTCTTGCGATCGCAAGTTTAATTCGTTATAGCGATCCATTTCTAAGGCATCAAATCTGGCTATAGCTTGTGCTTGCTGAATATCATCATGATGTTCTACATTCTCAGCCAGCAGCACACCAGAAGAGATGACATTTTGCGTAGTTATTTTGTCGTATGCTGTACGTAATTCCTGATTTTCGCGGTCGAGAAGTTGCACTCGCTGACTCAAATGCCGCACGAGTTTGCGTAATTTTTCTAACTGGGAGTTCAGTCCATTCCGCTGGACAATAAGTTCTCCAAATAAGTCGTTAATTTGCTCGAGTTGTTTGCTGGGAACGCGGACTGTGTTTTCGTGCGTTTCCCGGTCTTTGCCTACTGTAACTGGTTCTCTAGATTCGACAAATTTATAATCTGTGGTGGTAATTTCTCTAGCTAATACCGTGTTTGCCTCTGGAATAGTGACAGTATCCATCTCATCAGCCACTACATCGTCGGATATAAAATTGACGGCAATTATTTCAGCTTCTGTATCGGCTGCATCTGTAACCAGATGTGCAATTACTTCCGGTTTTGCCGATGGTTCGGGTGGTATATAACTAGCCAGATCGATATCTGTAGGTAGACTATCACGTTGATTGGTCAATACTAAAGCTTGCGATCGCCGCCATGCTTGTAATGCTAACTGGGCAATTACGGGAACGCGTTCGGGTTCTGGCGCTTCTATATGCTGCTTGATTGATTCACAAAGTTGGGTAAAAGCTGACAATTGCAGCATTTCACCCAAACCGCCCAATTCAGCTGCCATGATGGCAACTTCTTCTTGCAAGCATGGTTGTTCCCTATCTGCCAACACAGATTCTAGGCGTTGCAAACATCCTTCGACTTCTGTTTCAAACAGCAAAGGAATAATGTCTTGCCCATCTTCCGGCGATAGCATAGTTGTAGCATCTTCAGGGGTGGGTTCGCCCAAGCGATCGCGCAGTTCGTCAAAAACTGGGTAACAAAAACTTGCCAACCACTGCTCTTCTATGGAATTTTTTTCTGAGAGTAACTGTACTATCTGGCGCAACCAGTCAACTCCAGAGAGCAGTAAACTTTGCAACTGCGTGTCAATTTCTAGAGAATTTTTGCGGGTTTTTAAGACTTTAAACGAATCTTCCAATCGATGAGCTAAATCGCTTAGCGAGCGATATCCCATCATCGCCGCACCACCCTTAATAGAATGAGCGGCTCGGAGTGCGGCGTTGATTTTCTCTAAATCGATGCGGTTACTATCAAATTCCAGCAATACCCCTTCCAAGGTATTCAGATAATCTGTTGCTTCTTCCAGAAACTGCATCTGGATTTCTAGTTCTTTATCCTGTGACATGGTTTTTGTTATTCGTCAGTTGTCATTAGTAGAGACGCGATTAATCGCGTCTGTTGTCATCAGTCATCAATCAACTAACCTTGAAAGTCTCAACAGTTTCTTGCAATTGGTGGGAAATCTCGACGGTTTGTTGCAAAGATTCGGAAACATGGCGTGAAGAATCGCTAGTGCGTTGTGAAACGGCAGCAATATCTTTCATCAATTGGCTGACAGTTTTTGATGTTTCTACCTGAGATGTAGTTGCAGTGGAAATCGACTGTACTAAGGAGTCAATTTGACGCGATACATCCAAAATCTGACTCAGACTTTGCTTAGCCTCTTCGACAATGCGGGTGCCTTCCACCACTTGGGTGGTTCCTATTTCCATTGCCTGCACCACTTCGCTGGTTTCCCGTTGGATGTTCTCCACAATTTCTTCTATTTCTTGGGTTGCTGCGGCACTCCGGACTGCTAGTTCGCCGACTTCTTCCGCAACCACTGCAAAACCTTGCCCTTCTTCACCAGCTCGTGCTGCTTCAATGCTGGCGTTAATGGCGAGTAAGTTGGTTTGCATGGCGATTTGGTTAATCAAGGACACCACGCGAGAAATTTGTTGGCTAGATTCTCCCAGACGTTTGACTTTCTTGGCAGTGTCACCAACGGTTTCTCGTAAAGAAAGGATGTTGTATACAGTCAAATCCATGGCTTGACCGCTCTTGGTAGCGTTGTCAGCAGCATGGTTAGCAACAATTGCTGCTTGTTGGGCACTGGCGGCGACGGCTTGCATGGAATGCGTCATTTGGTCAACAGCATCCAGGGTGCGATTGATTTCGGCAGCTTGTTTGAGTGCTTCTTCTGCTAGTTGGCGAATGGCTCCTTCATTGGAACCAATTGCGCCATTTACTTGGGTAGCAGCTTGTTTGACTTGGGTGACAATATCTCGCAGACTTTCGACGATAGAGTTAAAAAAGTCAGCAACAGTACCAATTTCCCCCGTGGTTACGTCTGCACGCACTGTCAAATCGCCTCTGGCTGCACCTTCTACGTTGTTGAGCAGTTCTAAAAGTTGTTGTTGCAGTGCTTCTGTTTGTTGTAGTTCTTCTTTGGAAGCTGGTGTAGTCTTGGTTTGTGCTATTTCTGCTTGTTCTATGGTCAAAACCTGCAATTGCGCGGCTATTTGATTAATATTTGCACTCAATACGCCTAACTCATCTTCTCTTTGCGTCTCTAAACGGGTATTGAGTTGACCTTGGCCGAGTTTTGCCAATGCCGCAGTTGCATTTAAAATTGGCTGTGTGGCGCGCTTGGCTATCCAAGCTGCGATCGCGGCCACAATCAATGCTATTAGTACTGTGGGGATTGCTATTGTCCACAGCAATTGTCTTTGAGGCTTAAAGGCGATTGCTGTATCTGTGGATAGAAGTACTTGCCAGTTTAAACTTGGTAAGCCTTCTAGTTTTCTCGATGGTACGTAACTAACAAGTTCTTGCTGTTGCTGAACTTTCTGAACTGTTGTGTAAGTATTAACTTTTTGGGCTGCTAATAGTTGAGCTAAACCAGGATACTCGGCTTTCGCGTCTTTCCCCATGAATTCTTTTTGGGGAGTCAGAAAAACTTTCCCAGAGTCATCGAGCAAATGGTATTGTTTTCCATTGCCTGTATAGTTTTGAATGACCTCTCCTAAAGCTGTTACGGGCATATTTGCACGTACTACTGCAATGGTTTGGCCGGTGTTGATATCTTTAACTGGTGCAGCTATGATAATGCTCACTATATTGGTATTTAGTGATTTTTCTGGCTTGCTAATCACAACTGCATTTTGTTGGAGAATATCTTGAAAATAGTTGCGGTCTTTTTGATTATCCAAAGATTCACCAGTAGATTGGACAATCGAGTTACCTTCAATATCGAAGACCGCAATGCTGTTATAGGCTTTGTCAGCCTTAACAATATTATCTAGTATTGCTTGTTTTTCTTGATTGCTCGTAATTTGGGGATTGGTCAGGAATGGCAGATTTGAGAGTACCTGAATATCTCTATATTTTCCCAACATAAAGCGATTGACTGTGTTGGATAAATCAATGGTTGCCGCTTCTTGAGATTGGATAATTTGCTTAGTAATTGATTTATGGGTAAAGCTATAAGCGATCGCACCGATTGCCAATGTTGGTATAGTACCAATAGCGATCGCAAAAATTGTAGCTTTTGTCCCCAAGCTCAGCCGCTTGAAATAAGTAACTGCGTCATTCCAAGGGAAATTTTTAGCAGTTACAGTATTAGATTTAGTTGGCAGCTGTACTAGACCATCAGTAACTTTTTGAGATGAAATGAACGCTGCTCGATTTTGAGCATCACTACTCTTAGCCATGTCAGTTTTATTAAACATACTGGAATTCTCCTGAATAGGTAATGAGAAAACTAAAACTCTATTTAGTAGTACCTAATCACTGCGGAGAATAGAAGAATCTACAATAGCTTGTGCATCTAATACCAGCAAGGTTTCTTCTTGTTGCACAACACACCCACGTAAATAAGGAACTAAACTCGATGTCACTTGTCCAATAGGAGAACGAATGTCATCAGGCATGAATTTAGTTGTACCTTTTATTTCTTGTACAACTAAGCCTAAAATCAGTGATTCTACTTTGATAACTATCGCATTGTATTGCCATAGTTTATGGTCTAGTGCTTCTAAATTAAGCATTCTTGGCAGGTCAACTGCCCAAATTATCCGACTCCGCCAATTCATTAATCCTAGAATGCAAGCAGGCATGTTTGGCATGGAAGTTACAGCTTCAATGGGCAAAACCACCGCTTCTTGCGCGTGCTTCATTGATAAAACAGCAGTAGTCTGTTGATTTAGCTGAAACTTGAGATAACCATCTACTAAGTTATTTTGTGTTGGTTTTTCGGCAAATACAATTTGAGAATGATTCATTGATTTAAAACACCACTGATTTAATAGCACGTAATAGTTGCTCGCGTGTATATGGCTTAGTCACATAGACATCAGCACCTTGTTTCATGGCCCAGAGTCGATCGATCTCTAGATTTTTAGAACTGCAAATGACTATCGGTACTTTTTGAGTTGCCGGATTTTTTTTCAAAGAGCGACATAACTCAAATCCACTCATTCCTGGCATGACTACATCAGTAACAATCGCATCTGGTTTTTGTAATAAAGCTTTTTCTAGAGCTTCTTTAGCACCAGTAGCTTTAATGACGTTGTAACCACTTTCTTTGAGATAATGGCTCATTAGTTCTAATTCGCTGGGGGAATCTTCTACAATCAGAATTGTGCCAACCAAGGTAAGACTCACTCCTAAATCTCCTAAAAAATAAGTTGGTTTTAATAAAATTGGCTGAAATTTTTCACGGCTCAATTTTACTAAATTAATCAATGTGTTTAAATACTACTTTTAGTAATTCTGATTGGGTAAAAGGTTTGGTTAAATACCCTGATGCTCTGACCATTTTGGCTTTTGCTCTGTCAATAAATCCTGTTCTGCCAGTCACCATAATAATTGGTATATTCTTAAATGCTGAATGCCTGCGTAATAAAGAACATAGCTCATATCCATCTAAATTTGGCATTTCAACGTCTAGTAAAATTAGGTCTGGTTTGCTGCGGAGAATCTGCATCAAAGCCTTTAGTGGATCGTTGATTGTCACGACTGAAAATGCATTTTCACCCAAAAATAGTTTGATAGAATTTAACACTGTTTGACTATCATCAATGCAGGCAATTGTATAAAGACTTTTTCTCCCACCTGACGGAGTAACTGTGTTATTTCTATTTTCAGGAGGCTCAAAATTATTTTGTCTGGGCAATTGTTGCCCATTTTGGGAAAATGACTGATTTTGAGGTAGCTTAGTTGTAGGCAAAACTTGAGAAACCCCACCAGAATGAACTGGTGACTGGATATTTGTTCGATTTCGTAACTGCTTTTGACAGTGTTCGACTAGTAACCGCAAGTCCAAATGACAGAACTTTGGCAGTTCATCCCAAGAACTTTCAGGATAAAATTCATAACTGCCTTCTTTGACAACCAGAAATGACTCCAGCACTTCTTTTGCCAATTCGTTTATTAGGGTTGCTGCTTGCGTAAGGTTAATATATTCTTGGTTAACCAACCAGCAAATAGCTTGATAATCTGCATATGGCATCGACTGATTTTCACTCTGTGGTTCAAACATCAGCCGCATCTGCACGCGAGTGGCGCTGTTGAGGGTAGGAATCTTTTGACTCAAACGCCGCAAATGATTATCGAGTCGCTCAAACAGTTTGTCTGAATAGGAAGCGTAAGTCAGTTTACCTTCCTCTAAATTAATTGACCAAGAAACAGTTCCGGTAAATACCCGTAGGCAACCTGTAGCATGACGACTAGTTAGTTGTGCTAATAGAGATAGCGGATGCAGTTTCTGAATCAATCGGTAGCTATCTATAGGGGTTGTACTCATTTTGCTTTTTCTTAAGCTAAATTTAATACGTATAAGCTAAATTTGGACATCAGCTTTGCCACAATTTCCATCAAAATATGAGTTAACGGTTTTTTGTAGCATCAAATACAAGACTTTCAATCAGATTTGTGGATAAACTTAACAGCAGAGTTATTTTCAGATAGGCAAATCTCCATGAATTCGTAATTTATTGTTAAATTACTTACTTTTTTGTACTGAGTTTGCCGAATATCTCTGGATAATAAGTCAATAACAGGTAAAGACTAAATTTGGCCACTTACCTTTGAGTAACTTTTAAGTGTTAGTCACTGAAATAATACAGTTAAGTTACCAAAATCTAACTGATTTTTTCTCAGTATTTACACTTAAAAAGTCTTGATGTTCCCCAAATCATATGGAGTCTGATGGATGCTTCAGTAAAATTTCTTAAAGTTAATATAAATTAACTATGAAAATTACCTCAGCTTTTGTTAGTGCAATTGTCTATATGATTCCCACTTCAGGGATGAATATTAATATCGTTAATTAAAATTCAACAGTTTATTTGCTGTACTGTGTTGTTTTTCAACAAATTGGGAAATGATATTGGTGTATAATTTTTTTAATAAAAACCTGACAGCATCTAGTATGACTATATTTGAATAACGATATTTCAATAATTTTTCATGAATCAAGCTAGGATTATTTAGATAAATATAATATTTATAGAGATAGTTCACAGTATTAATACTGAGTTAATATACTTTGCTTGCCCTTATTGCATATGAAGTTTTAAGTAGGTAACTGTAAATAAATGAAAATTTGTAGTAATGGTTTTGACCCTTGTGCTTAGCGCTAAAGCCCTAACTATGAGCCAAGAGTGTACTTTATATTTAATTGCACTCAGCTACTTGTCAAGTTTTTTACTTCAACGCTAACAAAGAAAACTTTCTACTCTGGTTGATTTGCTTGCAACCAATTGAGCAAATCTTCAATCTTTGTAAAATCTAATAAAACTTCGCCAAGTGCCTCTAATTAAGTTATGAGAAGAACTTGAATACGCGATGTCTTCTCTGCCAGACGCTGCGCGTAGCTTGCTTCCCTGTAAGGGTACGACAAGCTACTTTGCGTGCGTCTATGCACTTCTAGTGATAACTCTCCTACCCGTCTTTATAACAGCCGCAAAATTAGCGTTGAGATACCATGAGTTTCTTTGATTTCTCCAGTTTCAGCATTTTTTGCAACTTTTTCAACCTGTCGAACTCACGTTGAATTAGAGGATGATTTCATCAGGCATATTAATATAGTCAAAAAATAAGGTTTCAGATCTAGGTAACTCTGAAACCTTTGATTAATCTTAAGTTTTTAGCTAGTGCGGATGAAAGGACTTGAACCTTCACTCCTCTCGGAACTAGAACCTAAATCTAGCGCGTCTGCCAATTCCGCCACATCCGCATCAGTCAACTATACTAGCATAACAAATTTTTTATGGGAATGGGGAAGAGACTTAATTGCCTATGCTCCCTACCAGATCACATTACTGCAATGCGAGGTAGACGATGTTTGAAGCCGCAGAGAATTTCCCAAGAAATGGTGTTTAATTTATCTGCCCAATCGTCAGCAGAGATTTGTTCATTTTCCTGTTCCCCAAGTAAGGTGACTACTTCCCCTTCTTGTAAATCTGGAAAAGCACTCACATCCAGCATTAACTGATCCATTGTAATTGTGCCGATTTGTGGCACTCGCTGACCGCGAATTAATACTTGCAAGTTGTTAGAAAGATTGCGGGGTACACCATCAGCGTAACCAATTCCTACCACCGCGAGGCGAAGTTCTCTCTGGGCAATGAATTGATGACCGTAGCTAACACCTGTTCCGGGGGCAACTGTTTTAACCTGGGTGACTCGCGCTTTCAACTGTAAAACTGGCTTGAGTTTGATTGCATTTTGTAAATGAGTAGCTGGATAGAGTCCATAAACTGCTAAACCGACTCGCACAATATCATAGTGCAATGCTGAATCTGTAAGAGTTGCGGCTGAGTTTGCCAAATGCAAGCAGGGTATTTTAATTCCCGTTGCTTTAATTTGAGCGATCGCTTCCTCAAATCTTTTATGCTGTTCTTGCATTACCGTAGCATCAGGACTATCTGCTGTTGCTAAGTGAGAATAAATGCTCTTCATGGAAAGATGAGGTAAGCGCTGCACTAATTGGACAAATTCAGCTGCTTGCTGCCAGTTTGTTCCTAACCTAGACATTCCCGTATCTAATTTAATATGTACGGGTATGGGGGAATCCTGCTGAATGGTTTCTAAAACGTTGGAAAATATCAGGGCTTGTTTGGGGTTGCACAGAGTTGGCTGTAGTTTCCATTGAGCGATCGCGTGAATTTGCTCTGGGGTGTGGGTCGCCCCTAAAATCAAAATTGGTGCATTAATCCCAGCTTCTCGTAATTGAATACCCTCCGGAACTGTGGCTACTCCCAACCAACTAGCTCCCGATTGTAATGCTGTCTGAGCAACTGTTACTGCTCCATGTCCATAAGCATCAGCTTTGACCACTGCCATCAACTGAGTACGTGGTGATAAAAACTGCACCAGTTGTTGTATGTTGTGCGATAAAGCTCCTAGATTGATTTCCACCCAAGCACGTTGTGAGAACCAAGCGTAGGTATCACACTGTTGATTAAAAGTAACGCTAGGCGTTGGCTTGCGGCTTAACATTTTTACTCCCTCCTATCACACCACTGCTAAGCTTCTAGGTTATCTATTATCTTTATTTCCAATCTTAGAAGCCACATTAGATTAATCAGGAAGTTTACCCTTCATTGGGGAATTGATACAACATACCTAAAGTTAGTTGTCAGTTGTGAGGCAGTGCGTCGCGGAGCCAATTTTTTGGTGTTAGCGAAGCGGTAGCGAGTCGTCTCCCCTTGGGAGACGCTACGCTTTCCGAGTGTCGGCAGTCCGATCTTGGGGAGCCAGTGCAGTCTTGGGGTCTCCCCAAGTGGAGCATCTGGCGTGGTTTCCCCCAGGAGGAACTGCCGAAAGGCTCTGCCGACTTAAGAGAACTGGCGTAGGTTCCCCATTGAAGCAACTGGCATTCATCAGCTGTCAGTTATCAGTCATCAGTCATCAGTTATAAGTTATTTTTAATACCAATGGATGATGATAACTGAAAATACTATCTTTTTTTATCTAATCTAAATTGGTTGAAGTTGACCTTTACTCAGGCTTTGCAGGACATCATTATCTATAACTAAACATTAGTTTTTGAATTATTCCGGAAGTATAATTTATTCTCATCTCCCAATGAGAGTATATATGTGTTAATATATGTAAAACTAATACCTTGAGCGCTAATCAATGGGGAAGGTTTTAGTCCTGAACGCCTCTTACGAACCGCTCAATATCACGAGCTGGCGTCGGGCTGCGGTTTTAATAATTAAAGGCAAAGCAGAACGCGTTGAACACAACGGCAAATTTCTTTACTCTGATTTCCCGTTGCCAACCGTAATCCGATTACGACATTACGTGCGCGTTCCCTATAAGGAAATGCCTCTCACTCGCCGTAATATATTGCACCGTGACGGGCATACTTGTCAATATTGCGGCTACTTAGGTGATGAGTTGACGTTAGACCATGTAATCCCGCGATCGCGTGGCGGGGGTGATACCTGGGAGAACATTGTTACGGCCTGTGTGCGTTGCAATGTTAAAAAGGGAAACCGCACACCTCACGAAGCCCACATGCCTTTACGTCATCCGCCTCGCCAACCTTATAGCAGCCTCTATTTTGAGGTCAGTAAGCATCTTAAAAGCGGACTGCACAAAGAGTGGCAAAAATATGTTATAGGTCTTTGACGCTAAAGCAAAATAGCCTAACATTGCGAAGCGATCGTCATCTGTTTTAGATGCCGCTGTTATGTCTTTCGTATGAAATGTCTGTCTGCATCTGATTGCAGATAATATCTGCCTGTAAATACAATTAGAGTGAGTAGATTTGCGCTGTATGGAGTGTTTACAGCTTCTAAGGGATATTCTCTGCGAGAGGCTGTGAAAGTAGTGTGCAAATATCTAGCTAAATAAATCAACAGTTTTTTATCATACCTTAAAATTCTGCAAAAATTTGCTGCTATCTAAGATTTTTTTGGCTTCTGATAGTTGACTGTGTTGAAAATCGGAACCGTAGGAAGATAAGAGTTAGCAGTTATTCTCCTTGTCTCCAGTCCATTGATAGTCGCTATAAAAGCGCCTTTTTATTGAAAAATATAAATAACAATCGTCGATTACTCACAAGATTTATGTCACCTTGAGATGGAGTCCAAAAACTCAAAAGTCTTGGTTTCCAGCCTTCACATACATTCTGCATAAATTTAGTAGATTTCTGACCGATTGAATTGAGAAAAAAATAGACCCATATATGTATCCACATGTTTCTATATTTTTGCGAAGATCGGTATGTGTGGCTAAATCAGTAAAGTGCTGATCGTAACATTTCTTAACAAAATAACGGAGCCTCACACTTAACAAAAACGTTTGCTATGCAATTGAATTCTTCTTTTAAGCAGTCTGAGAAATTTTCATTGAATACAGAGCCGTACCCTGAAGATGGCGAGATAGATAAAGAAGCACTTGAAATGCCACTCAATAGGCCATCCTTGCCAGCATCCACAGGTGACGGAGTAGGTATTTATCTAGGTCAGCGTAGCAACTCTTTG
The DNA here is from genome assembly GCA_003326215.1 of Nostoc minutum NIES-26. GTDB lineage: Bacteria > Cyanobacteriota > Cyanobacteriia > Cyanobacteriales > Nostocaceae > Dendronalium > Dendronalium minutum. The sequence goes on from LXQD01000023.1 coordinate 87,488, forward strand.
GCTTTTCAGAAGTCAGAGGAGCTGCAAAAGACTTTTTTAGCGCACCAACACGAACGCCATCTCATAATTCTGCAAGATTTTCCTGACCCTGATGCTCTCTCTTCTGCTTGGACTTACCAGTTAATTGCCCAGCAATACGATATCAAATGTGAAATTATTTATGCTGGTGCCTTAAGTCATCAAGAGAACATTGCCTTGGTGAAGCTCACCAATTTACCTGCTCAGCGCTGGACATTACAAACCTTGAAAAGCAAGGATTTGTCATTTTATCAAGGCTTTGTCTTAATTGATAATCAGGGAACAACAAGTCAGCTATTATCATGTGTGCAGCAGGCAAATATTCCACTGATAGCAGTTATCGATCATCACAGTTTACAAGCGGAACTCGAAGCAGAGTTTGTTGATATCCGTCCTTATGTGCGAGCAACTGCAACGATTTTTACACAGTACTTACAGGCGGGATTACTGACCTTAGATAGCAGTATAGGTCAACATGTCAAATGTGCTACAGCCTTGATGCACGGCTTGCGTTCGGATACTAATCGGCTGATGCAAGCGCAAGAAGATGACTTTATGGCAGCTGCTTATTTGAGTCGATTTTACGATGCTCAACTGCTGAATGCGATTTTACAGGCAAATCGTTCTAAGCGGGTGATGGATGTAATCGAGCGATCGCTAAAAAACCGCATCGTCCAAAATAACTTTTCCATTGCTGGCGTTGGTTATTTACGCTACGACGATCGCGATGCCATTCCTCAAGCAGCTGATTTTCTGGTTACTGAAGAAAACGTCCACACTGCTGTAGTTTACGGTATTGTTCACGATGAAGATGACGAATTGGAAGTAGTCATCGGTTCCTTGAGAACCACCAAACTCACCCTTGACCCCGATGAGTTCATTAAAGAAGCCTTTGGGCAAGATAGCACAGGACGCTTTTTTGGTGGTGGACGCACTAGCGCAGGCGGCTTTGAAATCCCGATGGGTTTCTTATCTGGCAGTAATGAAAATTCTGCCTATGCAAAAATGAAATGGGATGTGTTTGATACTCAAATTAAACAAAAGCTTCTGAGGTTGGTAAATCCCAAAGATAACCCGATTCAATCAGAGTAAGGGAAAGGGGAAGAACATATTTCCCGACTTTTTAGAAAAGTCGGGAGTCTGATTATTTTCACGGTAACTGAACTAATTGAGAATGAAGTTAATTTTCTAAGTGTTTACACGGTGGATTTTGACTACTCAAACATCAACTTGCTAGAGACGATCGACCTTTTAAAAATTTCGCGATCGCTTCAAAAGCAACCCTATTACGTCTAAATAAACCGATTATTTTATTCGGAAGTCCTTGTATATTTAAATTAAAAAGTGACAAGTTTGATTTACTTAGATTATGAGTAGCTTAAACGAAGTCGAACTAGCTGTTAGTCAACTTTCACCAGAGGATCTCGCCGCTTTTCGGGCTTGGTTTGCGGAATTCGATGCAGCAGCTTGGGATCGGCAGATCGAGAAAGATGTAGCTGCTGGTCGTTTAGATGCATTGGCAGAAAAAGCACTCAAACATCTGCGAGAAGGTCGTTGTACTGACCTGTGAAACATCGAGCAACTCCAGATTTTTGGTATTACTACCGCCAGTTACCAAGTGATATCCAAGAGCTTGCTGACCGATGTTATGAAATTCTTCGGGAAGATCCCAAATACCCTTCATTACATTTCAAAAAAGTCGGTCAGTTTTGGTCAGTGCGTATTGGTATATATTATCGGGCGCTTGCTGTAGAAGAAGATGGTAATTTTGCATGGTTTTGGATTGGCTCACATCCAGAGTATGACAAATTGCTAAGTGGTAGATAGCGTTTTAACATTGCGTTGGAACAGCCTAAAATTAGCACTTAGGACTCAAGTTGTGGAACTGTACTTAATTCGTCATGGTATCGCCAAAGACAGACAAGCTGGTATCAAAGATGATCGGCGAAGTCTTACCAAAGAAGGGCGACAAAAAACCGAGAAAGTTGCCCAGCGCATGAAAAAGCTGGGTTTGCAGTTTGATTTGATTGTCACCAGCCCCTTAGTACGTGCCCGCCAAACCGCTAAAATTCTCATAGCAACTGGACTCAGTTCTCAGTTGGAAGAATCGACTCACCTTGCCCCTGATGGACAAATTTCTAGTTGGCTGACTGAGTGGTTAGAACCCAAAAATTATTCCCAAAACACTCAACTTGCCTTGGTGGGACATGAACCTTGTTTGAGCAATTGGGCAGAAATTCTGCTTTGGGGGGAGGTCAAAGCCAGCCTAGTCTTGAAAAAAGCAGGTATGATTGGGATAAAACTACCAGAAACAGGCTCTGTTTTGGGTCGTAGTCAGATGTTCTGGTTGACACCACCCAAGTACCTACTGTAACAGTTTTTCAACCTTTCTCTAAGGATTGTTGTTAGATGGGCTACTGTTATGGCGAAAATAATTTTCTGGTAAATTAGCTAGTCGAATCTTTCACAAAGCAAATGGTGTTGCCATGATGGTGTGCGAATACAAGCCTGGATTAGAAGGCATTCCCGCCGCCCAATCAAGTATCAGTTATGTAGATGGGCAAAAGGGAATATTAGAATATCGTGGCATCCGGATTGAGGAATTAGCAGAAAAAAGTACATTTCTAGAAACTGCTTATCTCTTAATCTGGGGCGAACTGCCAAGCAAGGAAGAATTAGAAGCGTTTGAGCATGAAGTTCGCCACCACAGGCGAATCAAGTACCGCATTCGGGATATGATGAAATGCTTCCCAGAAAGCGGCCACCCAATGGATGCTCTACAAGCTTCTGCTGCGGCTTTGGGTTTGTTCTATTCGCTTCGGGATTTACATAATCCTGCCTACATTCGGGATTCAGTGGTGCGCTTGATAGCAACCATTCCGACGATGGTAGCAGCATTCCAACTGATGCGAAAGGGCAATGACCCCGTGCGGCCTCGGGATGACTTAGACTACTCCGCCAACTTCCTGTACATGCTCAACGAGCAAGAACCCGATCCTTTAGCGGCGAGAATTTTCGACATTTGCTTGATACTTCATGTCGAACATACAATGAACGCCTCTACCTTTAGCGCGAGGGTGACAGCTTCTACTTTAACTGACCCTTATGCTGTGGTTGCTAGTGCCGTGGGAACCTTGGGAGGACCGCTGCATGGAGGAGCCAATGAAGAAGTAATTCAGATGTTGGAAGAAATTGGCTCAGTGGAAAACGTTCGCCCTTACGTAGAGGAACTGATACAACGCAAAGCGAAGATTATGGGGTTTGGGCATCGCGTCTACAAAGTCAAAGACCCACGAGCTACCATCTTACAAAATCTAGCGGAACAGTTGTTTGCCAAATTTGGGGCAGATAAGTACTACGACATTGCCCAAGAGGTGGAAAGGGTAGTCGGGGAAAAACTTGGTAGCAAAGGGATTTATCCCAATGTTGACTTTTATTCGGGTTTGGTGTATAGAAAAATGGGAATTCCCACAGACTTGTTTACACCAATTTTTGCGATCGCCCGTGTTGCTGGTTGGCTAGCCCACTGGAAAGAACAACTAGCAGAAAACCGGATTTTCCGTCCTACCCAGGTTTATAACGGTAAGCACGACATTGCTTATACCCCTATTGAGCAACGTTAAATTGTCAGTCACATTAGCCCTCTGTTCTGGGGTAGCAGAAAACTTGGAAAAAGCAGACAACCGTTGCCAACATGGAGGCGGAAGTTTTGTGTTGCCCTTTTGAAGGGGATGAGGGAGATAAGGAGGCAGTAAGAGACAAGGGGGACAAGGTAGACAAGGGAGAATTTATGTTTTTATCTCCCCCTGCTCCCCCTGCCTCCCCTGCCCCCATCTCCTCACAACTGGGGGTTTTATCAGTAAATCTCAATCCCAATCATAAGTAGAAGTTGTTGTATAGCTTCAGGGGCCAAAAACCATCCAGCGATATACTAGGCATGGTAATTAGCAACAAATCTTCAATCAGGCATCATCAAAAGATCGAGGCTGAAGGCTGAAGACTAAAATTTTATACTTCATACTTCAATACTTCACACTTCAGTTGACTTAAAGAGCGGAAACATGAATTCAGGAATTGACCTCCAAGGAACTTTTATTAAATCCCTGACAGATTTAGGACTACCAGCAGGAACAGCCAAAGCCATTTGGATGCCTCTGCCGATGATCCTGATGCTCATTGGTGCAACGGTGGGGGTACTAGTCTGTGTTTGGCTAGAACGGAAAATTTCGGCAGCAGCACAGCAGCGGATCGGCCCTGAATATATTGGGCCTTTGGGCTTACTGGCTCCGGTAGCTGATGGTCTGAAGCTGGTATTTAAAGAAGACATTGTACCAGCTAAGTCTGACCCGTGGCTGTTTACCCTTGGCCCTATTATCGTTGTGCTGCCAGTATTTCTGTCCTATTTGATTGTCCCTTTTGGACAGAACATTGTAATTACAAATGTCGGGACAGGTATCTTCTTGTGGATTGCTTTGTCTAGCATTCAGCCAATTGGATTGTTGATGGCTGGCTACGCATCTAATAATAAATACTCCCTCTTAGGGGGGTTGCGAGCAGCAGCGCAGTCAATTAGTTATGAAATTCCTTTGGCGCTGAGTGTGCTGGCGATCGCAATGATGTCTAATAGCCTTAGCACCGTTGACATTGTTAATCAGCAATCCGGCTATGGCATCCTTGGTTGGAACATTTGGCGACAACCGATCGGGTTCGTCATCTTTTGGATAGCCGCCCTTGCCGAATGCGAACGCTTGCCCTTCGACCTCCCCGAAGCCGAAGAAGAAATAGTAGCAGGCTATCAAACTGAGTACTCTGGGATGAAATTCGCTCTGTTTTACCTAAGTTCCTATGTCAATCTAGTACTTTCTGCCCTACTGGTAGCAGTTTTGTACCTGGGCGGTTGGGATTTTCCCATTCCCATCAGCATCGTAGCCAGTTGGCTAGGAATTAGTGAAGCAAATCCCGTCCTGCAAGTAGTTGACGCTTCTTTGGGTATCACGATGACCATACTCAAAGCCTACTTTCTGGTATTTATCGCCATCCTATTGCGCTGGACAGTACCCCGAGTTCGGATTGACCAACTGTTAGATTTAGGATGGAAGTTTTTGTTACCAGTTGGTTTGGTTAATCTTCTGTTAACCGCAGCCTTGAAACTAGCCTTTCCAGTTGCCTTTGGCGGCTAATGAAGAGTTATGAGTTATGAGTTATGAGTTTTTGATTAACTCCTAACTCCTCACTTCTAACTTTTATGACCTGAAGAGAGAGTAAAACACAATGTTAAAGTTCCTGAAACAAGTTGGTGATTACGCCAAAGAAGCAGTGCAAGCCGGTCGTTATATTGGTGAAGGGCTATCTGTCACTTTCGACCATATGCGTCGCCGTCCCGTTACTGTACAATACCCTTACGAAAAACTGATTCCTGGCGAACGGTTTCGCGGCAGAATTCACTTTGAGTTTGATAAATGTATCGCCTGTGAAGTCTGTGTTCGGGTATGTCCAATCAATCTGCCTGTAGTGGATTGGGAATTTGAGAAAGCCAACAAAAAGAAAAAGCTCAATCACTACAGCATTGACTTTGGAGTTTGTATCTTCTGCGGTAACTGTGTGGAATTTTGCCCAACTAACTGTTTATCTATGACAGAAGAGTATGAGCTTTCCACTTACGATCGCCACGAATTAAACTATGACAGCGTAGCTCTTGGTCGTTTGCCCTACAAAGTCACAAATGACCCCATGGTCACGCCACTACGCGAACTAGTTTACTTACCCAAGGGTGTATTAGACCCCCACGACCTACCTGCCGACGCTCCCCGTGCTGGTGCGCGTCCAGAAGACCTTGTAGAACAAACAGAAAAATAAGTGTGATTAGTCCAGTGTCAAGAGTTCATAGTGTTTTAACTATTGACTGTTGACTGTTGACCATTGACCATTGACTGAGGACAAAAAACAGTGAATTTAGCCGAAGGAGTACAGATTGTTTCGTTTGGCATACTGGCTTTGATGATGATTGGGTCGGCCATAGGTGTAGTGGTATTCTCTAACATTGTCTATTCTGCCTTTATGCTGGGAGGCGTATTCATCAGCATCGCAGGAATGTACCTGTTGCTAAATGGTGACTTTGTAGCAGCAGCACAAGTACTGATTTATGTTGGGGCGGTTAACGTGCTGATTTTGTTTGCCATTATGTTGGTGAACAAGCGGCAGGATTTTGCCCCATTTCCCAGCGCTAGGTTGCGGCAGATACTTACAGCTGTAGTCAGTCTAGGATTATTCGCGCTTTTGAGTACGATGGTCTTAGCCACACCTTGGGCCTACTCAACTTCTCCAGTAGCTGGTGAAAGTTCCATAGTTTTGATTGGCGAGCATTTCTTCACTGATTTCTTATTACCTTTTGAACTCGCTTCCATTTTATTGCTCATAGCGATGGTAGGAGCAATCATTTTGGCACGTCGTGAGTATCTACCAGATCGAGTTCCACCTTCTGGATTACCACAAACCCTTTTGACTTTGCCAGAACGCCCCAGAGAATTAGTATCAGCAAGCACCAAGACTGGCTCAAGTGATTCTGATACCTATCGTGGTGATTCTCGTCGCGAATAGGGAATTGGGGAGATGAGGAAGACGCGGCGACGCAAAGACGCAAAGACGCTGAGAATAGTTATTACCTCCTGCCTTCTGCCTTCTGCCTCCTGCCTTTTGACAACTGAAAACTGACAACTGACAAAAAATTCATGCAACTCCAGTACTTTTTATTACTTGCAGCAGCTTTGTTCTGTATTGGCATTTATGGCTTAATTACCAGCCGCAACGCTGTGCGGGTGCTGATGTCAATTGAATTACTGCTCAATGCTGTTAATCTGAATTTAATGGCATTTTCCAACTTCCTCGATTCAACATTAATTAAGGGTCAAGTTTTCACTGTGTTTGTGATTACTGTGGCAGCTGCTGAGGCGGCGGTAGGTTTAGCGATCGTGCTTGCCATTTATCGCAACCGTGATACCGTCGATATGGAGCAGTTTAATCTCCTGAAGTGGTAATTGCGCGTGCAACTCAAGCAGGTAATCATTGCTTATAAAGCGCGAGATTCCCAAAGCAAACGCTGGGCAGAAATCTGTGCTAAGCAGCTGGAAAATCGCGATTGCCAAGTATTGATGGGGCCTAGCGGACCGAAAGATAACCCTTATCCGGTGTTTTTGGCTTCGGCAGGTCAACCAATTGATTTGGCTTTGGTACTCGGTGGTGATGGCACTGTTTTAACTGGTGCCAGACATTTAGCCCCAGCTGGTATTCCCATTCTGGGAGTGAATGTGGGTGGTCATCTGGGCTTCTTAACCGAGTCAGTAGAGGAATTTCAAGATACAGAGAAAGTTTGGGATCGGCTACTGGAGGATCGCTATGCTGTCCAGCGGCGGATGATGGTGCAAGCGGCGGTGTATGAAGGACATCGTACAAATTTAGAACCAGTGACTGAACGTTATCTCGCTTTGAATGAATTTTGTGTCAAACCCGCTTCTGCTGACCGGATGATCACTTCAATTTTAGAAATGGAAATTGACGGTGAAGTAGTCGATCAATATGTGGGAGATGGGTTAATTGTTTCTACTCCTACAGGTTCTACTGGTTACACTGTTTCTGCTAACGGCCCAATTATGCACGATGGTATGGAGGCGATTACCATCACTCCCATCTGTCCGATGAGTCTTTCTAGTCGCCCCCTCGTTTTACCTCCTGGTGCAGTTGTCAGCGTCTGGCCTTTAGGGGATTACGATTTGAGTACCAAGCTGTGGATGGATGGGGTGTTAGCTACTTCGATTTGGCCGGGACATCGCGTTGATGTGCGGATGGCTGATTGTCGGGTTAAGTTTATTATTTTGCGGGAGAACAATTCATATTATCAAACGTTGCGAGAAAAGTTGCTCTGGGCAGGTACCAGGGTTCGCTACGCTAACAATCACCGCAATTGATTAATATTCAAGGCAGTGTTAAGGGTAATGCTCATCAATTGGTAATATGTGATATTTATCCACAAATTACTAAATTTACTCTTGAGGCTGCATCTTGATATGGGGTGTTTGCTAGTCAATCGTACTGCACGCCGTCACCCCAAGATTATGCTAGCCCCCGAATATATTCGGGGGCTTTATAACCATGTTGTGAGTTTCTTCGCTGACTGGAATTGACAGAAAAATTTATGTATGCATTAGGAAAATTCTGTATCTTATTGCCAGATTTTTTTTAAATTCAACCCCATAATAAAAGCACCATACCTCCTAAATTTCTCAGCTTCAAACCTCTACTACAAGGATATGGAATATAGTTTTCCCCATATCTCTGTGTAAATCTGTTCTCTGAAACTGCACAAATCACGCTTTGATACGTTGATGCACAATATGTTCTATTTGTGCAGCATGTAAATCCTAGTAGGATATTTTTGCACATCTAAAGTTGGAGACAGATGGAAATTTCTTATCGCAACATCAATTACCCACTTAGTCTTCCTTCGCCCTTTACAGATTTTCCCGTACTTCAAACAGACAAATATATCCTACGGCTTGCCTCAACAGTAGAAGAATTAGAATCAATTTTTCGCTTGCGATTTGAAGTTTTCAATCTGGAACTAGGCTTGGGATTATCTACTTCTAGCCTTACTCAGAAGGATTGGGATAAGTTTGATGCCGTTTGCCATCATTTGATGCTCATTTCTAAACATACGGGTAAAACGATTGGTACTTATCGGATGCAAACCTACACAATGGCTGTTCAAGGGTTAGGCTTTGATGCTGCTGATATGTTTAATCTAGATCAAATTCCGGATTCTGTATTGCAAGCGTCTGTAGAAGTTGGACGTGCATGTATAGCTAAAGAATATCGCAATATTCAGGCACTTTTATTACTCTGGGAGGGGCTAGCTAATTATCTTATTTGGAGTAGTAACAAATATTTTTTTGGTTGTGCTTCATTACTTACCCAATGTTCTAGGCAAGCTGCTTGTGCTTATCAATACTTTCAGCAATATAAGTTGATGCATTCCAGTATTTTGATTTATCCCAATTCAGAGTATTATCTAGAAATTCCCCAAGAATATCCGGATGTATGTGATGTTGAAATACCTAATATTATCCAGGCCTATTTGAGTATCGGAGCCAAAATATGCAGCTTGCCAGCTATCGATCGCCAGTTCAAAACTATTGATTTTTTAACTATATCTAATATTGAAGACTTTACGAAATGATATTCTCCTATTTGTCTTGTAAAGTAACGCATTTTTTCTCATTGGTTTCTCAGAGTAGCACGACTTTAAGCTATGCGATCGCGCGGACAGTCTTTTAAGCTATCAATCCGGGAACGATTTACGGGAATTTCAATGAGTACAGAGAAGACAAGTGCGCTGAACGCCAGCAGGTGCAGAACAAAACTAGCCGCGTGGGAGTACTCCCATTGCTCTCGCAGCCGCATCCAATCCGTAGGCAGGGATTCGGGTGTAGAGTTGCGAAACACAATATTTGCAGGCTCAGTAAATAGGTAGAAAACAACAGGAAAAGCTAGCAATAGACAGACTGTTGCTGTCAAAGTCAGATAAAAGACCTGGCGACGCTTACGTACAAGAAACGATAACACAGCCGTCGTGAGGATTGCGCCCAATGTCATGAATGCACCAATACCTGGCCCTCCGAATTGCTGATACAGGGAATTTTGAACTGTCACATAGAGCGACCCATCGTAATTCATTTTCGCTGACAACTCCAACACATGGCAAAAGGTCATTCCCATCAGAAGTGCAGTGAGAATAATCGTTGTGAAGCGCCACATTCTGAGAAACATTGCCGTCTTCCAAGTAAAGCTGAGTGCGGTATGGTATGTGTGAAGTGCGTAGATGACTATAGCAAACGGTACAACTAATATTCGTAACTTGTTGTCGCAACATATGGTATCAGTCTGATGTTAGAAAGTTAGTTCGCGATTAAATCAGCCTGAAGTTTTAATCCTCTATTCCGTAGGTCAATTTCAGAATTTTGGGATTTTACTAACTTGCAGTATCTAACCAGACTGTGACAAATTATTTTTCAGGCTTAATAATAGTAAAGTATTTTTCGCCAACTTCTAAAGTAGGGCTGTCAATGGCGCGATCGCATCTCATCCAGATACTTAATTCGACTGGGTGATTTTGAACCACTTTTTGAGAAAACTGGGTATATCAAATTAGTAAAGGATGTATATTTTCTTGAACAAGCTAACTTAAAAACTGCCTATATCAAGCATTGTTCTGTGTCTTGAAAAGTTGCTACTTTTGCGCTTTACCCAAGACTGCACTTTTCGCTGTATCTGAATTACGAATTATGAATTATTATGCGGCATCTCACACTCATTCCGAGTTGGTTGCGGTTTTTGATTGTTGTTTTATTGGTAATGGGCATATTGTTTCGCTTTTGTAACTTAGATGGCAAAGTTTACTCAGGTGATGAAACTTATACGTCATTGCGGATTTCTGGTTACACAGTAGATGAAGTTAAGCAGCAAATATTTGATGGCAGTGTAATTAGTCAAGAAAGTTTTACCAAGTTCCAAAGTCCTAATTTGGACACAGGTGTTAGCGAGACAATTATGTCTATGGTGAAAGAAGACCCCCAGCACCCACCGCTTTATTATCTAATAGTTAGATTTTGGGTAGAAATTTTTGGTAACTCAGTAACGGCCATTAGGAGTTTATCTGCTTTCATTAGCTTGTTGGTTTTTCCTTGTATTTATTGGCTATGCCGAGAATTATTTGATGTGCCGTTATCGCTACCAGGCGTTGCGATCGCACTGATAGCAGTCTCTCCTATTCAACTGATATATGCTCAAGAAGCACGAGAATATATTCTTTGGTTAGTCACGATAATTATATCTAGTGCTTCACTACTGCAAGCAATCCGCCTAGAATCAAAAGATAAAAATGATTTAGAAAAAAGACAGCAATTACCAGATCGTTTTACCACCTGGGGAATTTATACAGTAACTTTAGCAGTCAGTCTTTATACATGTTTGTGGAGTGGATTTGTTGCAGTCGCTCATGGAATTTATGTCATTACAACTGCAAGATTTCAACTGACTGAAACTGTCAGAGCTTATCTTTTAGCCTCTGTTATGGGGTTTGTAGCCTTCATGCCTTGGATGGCGATTTTGGTGGCTGACTTTTTTCAATTTCTGATTTCAGCAGATGGAACAACAACGCAGCTATCTCAGATGCCTTTAATTCCATTTTGGTTAATGCAAATCAGCCGGATTTTTTTTGATTTAGATTTGAGCTTAAAAAAGCTTGTAGGATATTTAATTTCACCAATTTTTTTAACTTTGGTGGGATATGCAATTTATTTTCTTTGTCGAACCACTAATTACAAAGTTTGGTTATTTATTGTGGCATTGATTATAGTACCAGCACTACCGTTAATACTTCCTGATTTAATTTCTGGGGGTATACGCTCAAATCCTGAGCCATATTTAATGCCATCTTATTTAGGTATTCAACTAGCTGTTACTTACCTGTTAGCTACACAACTATATAATAAAAACTTATCATGCCGCAGCATGTGGTACATGATTGTGGCGCTAGTAATTATTTGTGGACTGGTTTCTTGTAGGGTTAGTTACCAAGCAGAGACTTGGTGGAGTAAGGGAGTGAGTTATGATAATCTACAAGTTGCTAAAATTATCAATCAGGCTGAACGCCCACTTTTGATTAGTGATTCTGTGGGCATTAATTATGGTAACGTCTTTTCTTTAAGCTATCTTGTGCAGCCAAAAGTGCGATTTCAGTTGGTGCAAAGTCAAAGTATTCCTAACATTCCTAATAGCTTCACTGATGTTTTTATCTTAAATCCTGCAAAGAGATGGCGCGAGCAAATAGCAACAAAGTATAAGTCTCAAATAGATATTGTTTACGAGGATAGCTATTATTCACTCTGGAAATTAGCACAACCTCGTACCTCGCGCCAACGTGTTAGTCCACGCCGTAATCGATTACCCAGTAGTTGACAGCAAATAACTCAAAAAGAGTAGCAGTCTATCGCAAAACTTTTGATAGGTTTGTAGTGAGTTAACGGGATCTTGCAGGTTTCCACGCCACTTGCCTTAAACACATTTAACCCTAGGGAACGATGGAGAAAGATTTATTTTTGGGATTACCCTTAAAAGTATTGCACCCGTGCATCTAAACCGTTTGAGCGTAACATGTTAGAGACTCTTTCAGCGGCTATGCGATCGCCAAATTCTCCAGCATTGACATAATTCCCTAACCGAGAATTTTCTGGAAAAGCAAAAGGTACATACAGACGTACTCTGTTGAGAGTATCGTTATTATTAACAGGCACTACAACTACATAGCGATTGTTAACAGTACTATTACTGACAGTAGAAGTGTTTAAACCTAATGTTTGCCAAGTCTGAGCATTTATTGTGCCTGTGGCGTTGAGACCGTTAGATTGTTGGAATGCGATTATACTTGTTCTTGTGTATTCGTCGAAATAACCATCAGGGCTGCCATTAAAGAAACCATATTGCGATAATCGCTCTTGGACTGCTCTGACATTCTCTCCCTTGTCGCCTACTGTGAGAAAATCTCTGGTTGGTTGAGTAGCATATCTATTTCCCCAGACTCTGCGTACTGTCTCTAAGACTTGTACATTGGCACTGCCATCAGCATATATGCCATTACTTCGCTGGAATCGAGCGATCGCATCCCTTGTCAAAGGCCCAACAGTACCAGTAGGGTTAGTCTTAAAGTAGCCCAAATCTCGCAGATATTGTTGTAAATCTTTCACTTGCTGCGTCGAGAGACTACTTCTGTTGGGAAATGGAGAGTTACCTAATAGTGCATCCCAAGTTTGTTGATTGGCAATTCCAGTTGCAGGTATGCCAGCATTTCGCTGGAATGCAATCACAGAGTCTTTGGTGATGCGTTTAAAATTACCAGTAGGATTAGGACTAAAGTAGCCTAACTGCTTTAAACGCTGTTGTAGCTTTGTTACTGCTGGGCCGGTGCTGCCTTCTTTTAGAACTGGATACTCACCACCTACACCAAGGCGACTTGATATTGCTTGTTGAGTTCTGGTACTGACAATACCATCAGCGCTAATTCCAGCAGCTCGCTGGAATCGGATTACTGCTTGCTGAGTTTCTGAACCAAAATAGCCTGTGTTCGGGCCGTTAAAATATCGTAACCTACCCAAATCTTGTTGTAGCTTCGAGACTGCCGAACCTCTGCTACCAAGTCGCAATCCGCCACTCGTATTCCTCCTAGGGGTTCTACTCTGGCAGGCTTGTTGTAAAGCTTGTTGAGTACCACTACCTACAATTCCATCAGCAGTTAGTCTTTTGGCTTGCTGGAACCTAATTACAGAACTCCGAGTTAAGGTAGCAAATTTGCCTGTGACAGGGCTGTTAAAGTAACCTAACTTTTTTAAACATCTCTGAGTCTTTGCAACTTCCGAACCATTACTTCCTTCTTTTTGAAGTGCTAAAGCTTGTCCAGCGATACTTAAGATTCCAATCGTTAGTGCCACAGGCAAAAGCCTCATCATAGCGGCGCTAGAAAGCTTTTTCCACTGCCAAAATTTGAAATTCACTTTAATGGGAACAATTTCGATATTTTCAGATGCTTCATAAACTGAGGCGAGGTGAAGATGAATAATGGCTTCCATAATTTTTGCAGCAATGTTTGGGCGATCGAAATTTGTTGTTGCACTATTTACCAGACACAGAACTTTGCTAACTTTTTTATGTCAGCGAATCGCTGAAAACCTTTATTTAAGTTTTGAGGTAGTTAAACCACTCTTCCTGCTCTGGTTAAGTAGCTATCTCCTCGTGATTTCACTTGATTGCTTCAAGCTGTAACCACAAAAGAATATACCACTTTCTCTGTGTTTCTATTGTGATATTTGTTTTAATCTTAAGTAACTATTTAGTATCTTTAAGTAAATATTTTTACTTTGATTGGAGAAATTTTTCAATAAATATTAGGTAATATTTGAAATAAAATTTATACTTAGTAAAATTTGTATAAATACAGACTTAATATGTCTAAATCTCTGAATGACCTAGTCATTACTCCAGACGATCCTGAAGGCTTTGAAGCAAACTGCCTCATCGCTCGAATGTATCAGGAACCGCACAAATATTTGGTTATCGCCAATTGTATTTGGAAACAGGTATCCGACAACCTGCGGCAATTCAGCTGTATGAAGCAGCAGGTTATCAACGGATTGCACCTTATGGGCGGTATGTAGGCAATTTGCTGAGTGTTTGCTTTGCAAAACAGATTTTAGAATAGTCCCCGATCGCAAAAATCGTTTGATTAATTTTGCAGGCTTTAAAATTCTTCGCGTCCCCGCGTCTTTGTGTCAGCTTTAACCGCTCAAAACTTTTGCGACAGACCAGTAGTAAGGTGTGTTGCTACAAACTGACAGTAAATTTTGCTCTGCCTCCTTGACGGTAGAAAGAGTATTACTTGAAGGAATAGTTAATGCAATAAGAATTTTACGATTTATTACTGTGAGAATAAAAATTCAAAATGCAGAGTCTAGATTTTGCTCGTGTTGCTGATTATTCGTCATCTCGTTGAGTATTACCTACTTTTACCCAACCTTCTTGTTTGCTACCTTCTACACGAATTTTTTGCCAGGCTTTATCTTGGCTTTCTTCCAAGACGATAATCTTTTCATTAAAACCAACGCCGCCGATACGTTCAGCATCTTGGTTGGGTTCCGATCGCAAACTCAAGCCTTGAGACCAAGTAACACGTCCTCGATAAGCTCCTGGTGGCAATTCCGTAGGAGATTCTGTAGGGGAGGCAGAGGGAGTTGCACTAGGAGAAGGTGTAGGCTCTTTGGATGAGGTAGGCGAACTTTCTGTATCAGTCGCTTTGGGTGATTTAGTTTGCAAAGAGGGGCTATCGTTAGCAAAAATTGGTTTTGCAGGAGGAATAGCAGTTCTATTCATGAAATAGAGTGCAACTGCAACGCCGCTACCGATTAAAACAGCCAGCGCCAAGAAAAAGCCTAGTATAAATTTTAGTAAACCTGAAAGCATAGTTAAGACCCGATCGCCAATAGTCAATAGTTAATAGTCAATCGTCAATTGTGAATCGTCAATGGTTAGTTGTTAGTAATAGAGACGCGATTAATCGCGTCTGTACAGAAGTTAAGAGTCAGAAGTCAGTTGTAATTTTTCTTCCCTAGCTTCCCCTACTCTCTTATCCTGCTAATTATATTTATTGCAACTGCCGCTGAATGCGATCGCTTAAAGGACTGTGTTTTGAGGCTAAACGCGCTCTCCCAGCCGCAGCCCATTCTTGTAGTTGCTGAATTTGCTCTACAGCAGTTCTTGCTAGGGGTATGATTTGACTGGCAGCTTCTAAAATGTCGTCGGTGGTAAAATCTCGGTTTTGGCTAAATCCAATATGCATCGCTTCAATTAAAGTTTGCTCAATCTCTGCGCCAGAAAAATCGGGGGTTTCGTATGCTAGCCTGTCGATGTCATAAATTTTCAAGTTATGAGGGCGCAATCGGGATAAATGAACGTTGAAAATTGCTTTTCTCTCTTCTTGAGTCGGCAAACCCACAAAGAAAATTTCATCAAAGCGTCCCTTGCGGAGCATTTCCGGTGGTAGCGCTTGGATGTCATTAGCAGTGGCAACAACAAACACGGGTGAGGTTTTTTCGGCTAACCAAGTAATAAATGTACCAAATACGCGACTAGTAGTGCCTGCGTCACCTTTGCTACCAAGTCCGGAAAAAGCTTTATCTATTTCATCTATCCACAGAACACAGGGGGCAAGAGCTTCAGCTACTTGGATCATTTGGCGAGTGCGGGATTCAGATTCACCCACTAATCCACCAAATAACCGCCCTACATCCAATCTTAGCAGGGGTAAATGCCAGTGATGAGCGATCGCTTTGGCTGTTAATGATTTACCAGTCCCTTGAATACCCACCAACATTAAGCCACGGGGATGCGGTAATCCATACTGACGCGCCCGCTCAGTAAATGCGCCTCCTCGGCGGATCAGCCAGTCTTTAAGGTTATCTAATCCCCCAATGTCAGAAATTTGCTCGGTAGCAGGGTAAAAATCGAGAATTTGAGTTTGGCGGATTGTTTGGCGTTTTTCTTCTAGCACTAAATCTACATCTTCTGGTTGGATTTCGCCGTGACTGGCAATCGCCCTAGCCAAAACTCGACGAATTCGCTCCATTGAAAGCCCTTGACAAGAGCGTACCAAGTCATCTAAAACTTTGCCAGAAAGAGAGGTACCAGTGCTTTGTAGTAAACGTTCCACCTCCGTTTTAATTTCTGGGGCGGCGGGTAAGGGAAACTCGACAACCGTTAAAACTTCAGTTAAGTCGTCAGGAATGGCAATGCGTGGCGACAGCAACACAATATTTTTCGGTTGTGACTTGAGGAGTCGGGCGAGATTGCGGAGTTTGCGAGCGATCGCCACATCTTCTAAAAAGCGATGATAGTCGCGTAGAATCAATACTGCTGATGCAGAGGCTGGTAATTTTTCTACGAATTCCAAAGCTTGCAGGGGATTACGTCGCCCAAATCCTGCATCATTGGGATTACCTTGATAGCCATCGACAAAATCCCAAGTATAGACCGGACGATTACCTTGATTTGCCGCTTCTTCCCGGATAGCTGCTTCTAAGCGTTCTTCTTCATAGGTAGGAATATAAATCAAAGGATACCGGGCACGTAACAGCAGTTTAAACTCGTCGCGGAAGGTCATGAATTTACTCCTATCAATCTGACGAACTCAGGCATTTTAAAAATTAAAAAGCAAACAAAAAAGTTTTTCGAGTTAAATTACTGTACTAATCTCTACTGTCTCTATTAAACCTCTTGCCAAAGTCATTAATTCGGTTAGTAAAAAGCAGAAGTCATTCTCTGCGTCCCTGCGTCCCCCATCCTCTCCCGATGAGCGATCGCTTCTAAAATAGAAGAATGCTCTCAAATCAAACTCAACTATTACGATTGTCTCAAGGACAGCTGAACTTACTTGAAGCTTGTCCGCGTAAATTCCAACACACCTACTTAGAGCAACTCAGTTCTCCGTTAAATCCGGAACATGAGGAACGGCAAACTTTGGGTAGTCGCTTTCACTTGCTGATGCAGCAGCGAGAAATGGGTTTGCCAATTGATAGTTTTTTAGAAGCAGATGCTCAACTACAAAGCTGGATGGCAGGTTTTGCCAATGCAGCCCCAGAAATTTTAACACCTGCGATCGATAATCAAACTTTCCGTGAAAGCGAACACTACCGAACCCTGCAAGTTCAAGACTATTTGCTCGTGGTTGTCTATGATTTATTGATTGCAGATAACCAGCAAGCGCAAATTATTGACTGGAAAACTTATCCTAAACCCCCAAGCAAACGCAAGTTAGAACAGAACTGGCAAACGCGTCTTTATATGTTTTTGTTGGCTGAAACTAGTGAATACTTGCCAGAAAATATTTCTATGACTTATTGGTTTGTCCAGTCTCAAGGCAAACCAGAAAATATTAAATTTAATTACAATACTGCCCAGCACCAGCAAATAGATAAAAAACTTCAGAAACTCCTAAATCAGTTAACTATTTGGCTAGAAAGCTATCAAAAAAACCAGCCATTTCCCCAGGTGAGAGATGGCAGCAAAGTCTGTGATTATTGTCAATTCGCCCCACGATGCGATCGCACACAAGCTACTGAAGAAATTGCGAATAATTCGTTGCCAAATATAGACAGTATTCAAGAAGTGTCACTTTGATGTTACTCGCACTATTAGATTACAAAAGTATATTTCTTCGTTCTCTATATTAAAAAGTAAATTTAGCTTCTGTCGATATCACTAAAATTCAATTAATATCTATACTAAAAAATCAAAACCTATGAAAACCTTTGATGAAACTGACGCGATTTATGTCCGCGAATTAGGAATAGATGACATTGCTCCTGTTTACCACTTAGGAGAAGATTTATTTACCAGCGATTTATACCCTTATTTATACCGTACCTGGGATGAATGGGAAGTAATTGGACTTTACAACACAGACCCAGAATATTGTTTGGTTGCCGAAACAAATGGAGACTTAGCAGGATTCATTTTAGGCACGATTATCACCAAAGCATCTTGGACTTATGGATATATTTTGTGGCTAGGAGTGAGTCCCAGGTTTCAGCGCCAGGGTGTAGCAGATAAGCTAGTTGATAAAGTCGTAGCCCGCATGATTGAAGATGGGGCGCGGTTTATGTTGGTAGATACTGACCCCACTAATATCCCAGCGGTAAAGTTTTTTAATCGTAAAGGTTTTGGTAATATCCGCCAGCATATTTTCTTGTCGATGAATTTAAGTAAGCACGAATATTATGGCAGACTAATTGATTACGAACACCAAAAAGCTGAAAGAGCAGGTTATAGGCGATCGCGTCCTGCAATTCGCGCCCGCAAACCTGATAGTGTAGCAAATGAAGTAATCCTCAATCCCCTGGTGATAGACTCTCAGACAACTGAAGACCAATCCCCGATTTAATACTTAAAAGTTAGGAGTTAGGAGTTAGGAATTAAAACTCTTAACTCCTAACCCCCAATTCTTAACTCCTAACTTAATATGCCAGAACAACAGTGGATTCTAACAGCAACTGAACAACCGCCTACTTGGTTTATCCAAGCAGTGAAACAGTATACACCTGCATCAAGTGGATTGTATGCAGCACAATTGTTGTGGCAACGAGGAATTAAAGATAAATCACAATTAGCAGCTTTTATCAACTATAAAGCTTATCAACCGACGAGTCCCTTTGAGTTTGGGCAAGAAATGCATCGGGCGGTGGAACGGCTGCAAACAGCACGTAATGCTGGTCAAAAAATTGCTATTTGGGGAGACTTTGACGCTGATGGCATCACATCCACTGCTGTGTTGTGGGATGGTTTGGGACAGTTTTTCGAACAAAATACGCTCTTAGTTTATTACATTCCTAATCGCCTCACACAATCCCACGGACTTAATAATTCAGGCATTGACAATTTAGCAAAACAAGATTGTAAGTTAATAGTCACTTGCGACACAGGTAGCACTAATATTAATGAAATTATCCATGCCAAACAGCTAGGTATAGATGTAATAGTTACAGATCACCACACCTTACCTGAAGAACGCCCACCAGTCGCAGCAATTATTAATCCTCGCTATTTACCAAAGGAACATCAGCTGTTTCATCTTTCTGGGGTGGCCGTGGCTTACAAGTTAGTTGAAGCCCTTTATCAAACTTTGCCTGATATTCCTCAAGACCCGTTAGAAAATTTATTAGATTTAGTGGCAGTTGGGTTAATTGCCGACTTAGTGCAACTCAGTGGAGATTGTCGCTATTTAGCGCAGTTGGGAATTCAACGACTACAAGAAGATTTTAAACAGCCAGCAACAGCACGACGACGACCGGGGGTAGGGCGATTATTGGAATTGTGTCAGAAAAGCGGCGATCGCCCCACAGATATTTCCTTCGGTTTGGGGCCGCGAATAAACGCCGTTAGCCGTATCCAAGGTGATGCTAGTTTTTGTGTAGAACTGTTGACCAGTCGGGATGCGAAACATTGCAATCAATTAGCCGAAGTTACAGAACTCGCCAATACCCGCCGCAAATCTTTACAGAAAGATGTACAAGCGCAAGTAGCGCAAAAACTGACACAGTTAGACTTATCAACCACCAGTGTCATTGTTTTAGTAGACCCCCAATGGCCTGCAGGCGTGTTAGGCTTAGTCGCCGGACAAGTAGCACAAGAAACAGGTCGCCCAACGATTTTATTGAGTACCGAGGGAGTGGTGAACGGGGACAAGGGAGATAATTCTTCTCCTCTGCCCCTCTGCCCCTCTGCCCCTCCGCTTGCAAGGGGTTCCGCCCGTTCAGTCAATTCTGTAGATTTATACCAATTGGTAAAAGACCAAGCACATCTGTTACATCGCTTTGGCGGACATCCCTTTGCAGCTGGTTTGAGTTTGCCAGTGGAGAATATTCCTTTATTTACACAAGCGATTAATCAACAGTTACGGCAATCTTTAGGCAGTACAAATTTGATGTCAACCGTACAAGCAGACTTGACGGTGACAGTAGCAGACTTAGGCAAAGAATTATTTTTGGAATTGAAACTTTTAGAACCTTGTGGAATGGGGAATCCTGTCCCGAAACTCCTAATTCAAAACTGCTGGTTTGAAAATGCTTGGCATCGCAATCAGCAAGATTGGCAGGGAAAAAAAGTCCAGTATATTAAAACCGAGTTTGATATTCGGGATGATTCCACCAAAAGCCCCTTTCCCGGCATTTGGTGGGGGCATTATAAAGATGAATTGCCCATAGGAAGATGTGATTGCATAGTAGAACTCGACTATAACACCTTCAAAAAACGCTATGAAATCAGATTAATTGCCGTCCGTCCCAGCGCTAACTCAGAACTGACAACTCAGCAATCAGCACTCATCCTTGACTGGCGAGACTTTCCTTCTGAAAAACACTCAGAATTGACAAAGCAATCAGCACTCATTCTGGAAGATTGTCCCACTAGCTGGGATGATTTACGTGGGTGGTTAAGACGATCGCTTTACAATCAGCAACAATTAGCGATCGCCTGGTCTAAACCCAATCATCAACCACCAAAAGAAATTTGGCAAACTTTGGTTGGCATTGCCAAATATCTCAGTCGTACAAATCAACCAGTTACCCGCCTACAACTTTTACAAAAACTCAGCATACGCGAGCAAAGCTTATTTTTAGGAATTAAAGCTTTAAAATATTGGGGATTCACAGTCAAAAGACAAGACATTTCTTTGCAAATCACTTGGAATCCCAGCAGCGTTTCCGAAATTAATGCTGATATAGCTGTTGCACAGTTTTTAGCCGCCGTCAGCGAAGAACAATTTCAGCAAAAGTACTTTGCCGAAGTACCCTTATCTACTATTGTTACGATAATTAATCACTCTTTTGTTACCTTCGGGACAGAAAAATAGAGAGAAGATTAACTAGCAACAGAGAAACGAATTGCAGAAGCTAGAAAACCATTCATTAATTTTGGCAAGTCGGGAGATGGAAGAATCATTGCAGACAATAGTCCAAGATTTAGAGATGCCTTACTCCACTGTAAAAACTTATGTAAAATTAACCCGTCGGGCATTTAAGTAGGTGGAATGAGGGAGAAATGGTAATAGTTGCGTTTAGTTTTTTATTTTTATCATAGTCTTCTTTCAACTATTAACATCCGTCGATAAGATAACCAGCCACCTACAACCATTACTAAAGCAAAAACTAATAAAAACCAAAAGTGCGATTCGATATTACTAATGTTTTCTCCCTTGGCTGAAACTCTTACCAAAGCGATATTCATGTGATAAATTGGGTTAAATTTGGCAATATTAAGTAGTGTTTGGGGAAATAATGAACTAGGTAAAAATGCCCCACCTAGAATTAATAAGGGAACTCCAAAAGCTGCTACCAGCGCGTTGACATCTTCGATACGACGAGCCAGTTGTGTACCTAAAATAAAGCCTAAGCCTACATAGGCAACGATACTCATTAAAATAATTGTAAATCCCAACAAAATAGAACCTTGAAAACTAGCTCCCCAAAACGCAGCAATGGTATAAACCAACAGTGTCTGTCCCATACCAATGCAGCTATGAGCAAGAAAAATTCCTAAAAAATATGATGTGCCACTTAAGGGAGAAATAAAAAGGCGTTTGAGGGTTTGCTGTTCTCTTTCTGCAACTACAGTTGCCACACTACCGCCCAAGCAGCTAAAAAATAATGCAGCACCTACTAATGTTGAAGGTGCTGCATATTCAAAAGCAACAGACGTTGATAGTTTTGCTCGTTCTGCCAAAATAAATCCGCTCAGGATTAACACTGATATTGGAAAAATACACCAAAAAATCAGGCTGCGCCTGCGACGCAACAGTTCAATTAAAATGCGCTGAGTTACAGCTATAGTTTCACGCCAATATTTCATCTTTAATAGTTATTAGTCAGCGATCGGTATTTATTCTCCTTGTCCCCGCGTCCTCCTGCCTCCTATTTATCAAAATCGCTGACCAGTGGTAACTTCAAATCTAACTTCTCCTCGATCGCTAATTCCCAAGTCACCCCGAATTAGCCCCAAGGGTGATTTTGCTCGCACTCCTACGCCGTAGCCAAAGCCACTCCCTGGTTTGCCTCGCAGTTCACCCGGTTCTCCTAATACTGTTTTTCCAGACCCGAAATCTGAGGCGAAGTCAGTGAAGATAACTCCTCCTAGCCACTGACGAATTGGAAAACGATATTCTACAGAAGCTAAACCATAATTACGACCACTGGCAACTTTCCCAGAACCGTAACCTCTGACAGAATTTAATCCTCCGATTTCAAAGGCATCAGCCGGTGGAAACTCTCCAATGGTTGTACCAAGTTGCAAATTTATAGCTAACATTTCTGGGTTATCAGAAGACTGTTCTTTACCTATCAAACTGACTGGTACATACTGGATATAATTTCCCTGTACTCTATTGCTGAAAATATTGCCCAGTCCGATGGGAATTGTCTGTTCAGTACTCAGGGTGATGATTGAGCCTTGAGTTGGATTTTGACGACGATCGCGCTCATCTTTAGATATAGCAAAGGATACTGTAAATAAGTCATCAATGCCAGTACCGCTAACAGAAAGGGGATTGCCTAATCTATCGACTCGTGCAACATTGTAATCGCGATCGCGCAGACTAATCCTAGTGTAGTTCAGACCTAAAGCTGTATCCCAATCATCTAAAGCGCCTAAAACTGCCACAGAACCGCCAACCCTTCCCTCCCGTACTTTGTCTCCATTCGCTAATCTAATATCTTCGTTAAAGGTTTGGGATAAATCTCGACTGCGAAAAGCTCTAATGCTGTAACCTAAGCGGTTTGGTTCTCCGGGACGATATGGGCTGGTGAACTGAGTGTTATATTGGAAACCTTTTCCACCTATTTGAAAATTTACATCTAGTCGATCGTTTAAACCGCTGATATTAGCATCTTCATAACCCACCTCACCGTAAAGTCCAATGTCTTCACTAGTACCACCTCCGAAGCTCAGGGAGGGGAAGCGACGCTCTTTAATTTCATAGATGATATTAACACCGGAGGCATCTTCTTCAAAGAAACCTTTGACTTCATCAAATGACTCTAATCTCCTCAGTCGTTGCAAGTCTTTCTGAAGTGTATCTTCACGGAATACCTGACCAGATTTAAGTTTTAGCAGACCAATAATAAACTTTTTTTGGGTACGTGCCTCAATTGGTTGACCTTTGTCATCAACTGACTTGCCTTTATCGTTAATAAAAAGAATTTGGATATCTTTAATAATTCGTTGGGAGAAATCAACAGTCTGGGTATTTTCGACTGTGGGTATTTCTACCGCAGTTGGTCTGATGTAATCACCATATTTGGCATACCCCCACGATCCTACATCACTAGCCTCATCTTGAGTAGAAGCTTGGAAGTCTGCACGTGCTTCTTGATTTTCCCCACACACCAACACCGCCATTGTCAAAACTAGAGCTATTTGAACACGCATATTGAAAACCTGCTAGTGTTATCAAGTTTACACAAGTATCAGTGCAAACATAACCAGCCCAAACCGCGATCGCAGCAATGCTCAATTTTACAAATATTTTGTAGTTTGTTGTTCGCTGACTTTGGCAGTTGTGAGTCAGTGTAGTCTTCTCCCAAGGGGAGACGCTAAGAGCGATGGGGGTTTCCCTTATGAACAACTGACGTTAGCGTAGCGGTAGCGACGTTAGGAGCGTCACCCGGAGGGTCAGTTGTTATTAGTCTCTCTCATCTTCCCCTACTCCCCACTCTTGCTTTCTTGCCGAAAGAAGTCTCTATTCGCAGTTAATTATTAAATAATATATTGGATTGTCAAATAATTTTCTAATTTATTAACTCATATTTGGCAGATGTATTTATCTTGAAATGAAAACGTCTACTACGAAAGTAGAAATTTAATATATCTATCTTGAAAATAGAGAGCAGGTAATAACTAAAGATAAAGCGTGAAATATTAAGTTTAAAGCAAATATCCCGCCATCAATCTGGAGACTTGTATCCAATTTTATATCTTATATCATCAGTCATCTTTTCTTGGTAACATTTGGCCATTGACAATTTTTCCCATTCTGCAAAAATAAATCCTTTAGGACTAAAACGGGAATGAAAAAATACTACAAGCAATTTACTAGCTAACAGTTATCATTTCCTGCCAGTAATTCATCGCGAACAGTTAATTTTGTAACCAATGAGTCAACTAATTAATTTACTGGAATCATCTACTATCTCCCGTCGCACACTACTTAAAGTGTTTGGTGTTGGTGCGATCGCAGGGGTAACAGGATACTCTAGGTTTAGTAAGCCAAAACCAACAGTATTTCAAAAAGATACACTTAATTTGCCACGCCTACTGAATCAACAAAAAAGTGTTGTAGTGATTGGAGGTGGTTTAGCAGGTTTAGCTTGTGCTTACGAATTGAGTCAGCGGGGGTTTGCAGTTACACTTTTAGAAAAATCTCCTCAACTAGGTGGCAAAATTGCTAGCTGGCAAATAGAAGCTGCTGGCGAAACCTTCATGATGGAACATGGCTTTCATGGCTTTTTTCCGCAGTACTATAACTTGAACAGCATAGTTGCAGAATTGGGGATAAATGATAACTTTAAATCGTTAAATTTTTATTCAGTTATCTACCGCGATCGCAAATACAAACCTGAAGTATTTCGCCCTAGTCATTCTGCCTTCCCCTGGAATATCATAGATTTAGCGATCGCTTCTCCCAACCGCTTCAAATGGGGGATTAATCTCAGTAAATTAAAACATTTGCAAGTCTTCCAAGCGATTACTGGTTTTCAAAGACAAAAGAATTATCAGCGATTTGATAATATCTCAGTTACCGATTGGGTAAAAACAGAATTTCCTCAAGGTTTATACGACTTGTATTTTCTGCCTTTTGCTAAATCTAGCTTGAATGCACCAGATGTAATGAGTGTGGGAGAACTCATGCAATTCTTCCATTTTTATTTTTTTGGCAATCCTGAAGGACTAGCTTTTAATGGTACGAAAGACGATATGGGCACAAGTTTAGTGCAACCTATTGTCAGGACAATCCAAAGCAATGGCGGCAAGGTTATTACTGGTGCAAATATTAGTGAGGTTTCTGTTGTAAAAGCTAGAATTAATGGATTGAAATATTATGTTGGCAGCAATCAAAATAATGTTTCTTTTTGGGTAAGGCGGAATTCAGTTGTTAATAGTGGAGAGACAGAATATTTTGGGTCAGCTGATGAATTATTTGCTGTACCATCTGATAGTAAAGAAGCAATTTCACTTACCTGTACTCACCAAGGCTGTACTGTACAAATAGCAGCAGATGGTAAGTTTCATTGCCCTTGTCATGGAGCAGTTTTTGCTGCGGATGGTAAAGTTTTAAAAGGGCCCGCCCAACGGGATTTATCAAAGTTGCAAATAGTACAACGGCAAGACGATCGATTGCAATTAGTAGCGGTAAATAATGAACCATCATTACCAGAAATTATCAAAGCAGATTATTACATATTTGCTACCGATGTTCCAGGAGTACAACAACTATTTAAACGGGTGATTGGTGACGTAGACCAAAAAGTGCGATCGCAGGTTGAAAAATTAAGTATCGCCGATCCGTTTGCTGTCTGTCGTTTCTGGTTTGACCGCGATTTTGTGTGGGAACAAAGTAATTTTACTTCCTTATCTGGCTATCAATTAACTGACAGCATTACCCTTTATCACCGCATTCAAGAACAATTCATTGACTGGGCGCAACGCACAGGTGGTAGCGTCGTTGAGTTACATGCTTACTGCTACAAAGAAAGAGAATTCCCAACTCAGCAAACTTTGTTAACAACTTTTGAAAGCGAACTCTATGAAATTGTTCCAGAGTTAAAGCAAGCAAATCTACTGCACCGAGAATTAGTCAATCAAAATAACTTTTCTGGTTATCCACCTCATAGTTATGCGGAACGTCCCGAAACTAGCACCGATGTTTCTAACTTATTATTTGCGGGAGATTGGGTGAAAATGCCATTTCCTTGTGGATTAATGGAACGGGCTGTTAGTAGTGGCTTGTTAGCAGCTAACGAGATTTTATATCGTGAGGGTTTGCAGAGGCGATCGCTTTTATCTGTGAATCCAGAAGGGTTGTTACAAATCTAAACTATCAACTCGGTTACAGTTTGTAAAAAAGCGATCGCTATTTGCTGTGATAGTCAAAGTGCGATCGCTATATTTTATACTTGTTGTCAAATTACTGGTGCAGCAGGTCAAAAATAACTATCCAGTCAGAAATACACTAGAGACTTATGCCTTAAGCTTTCTTCCCTTGTGCCACGCCACATCCTCCACTTGGGGAGCCAGTCTCGTGGGCGGCTCTGCCGACTTGAGAGAACTGGCGTGAGACCCCAAGACCGGAGTGGCTCCTCTGCCCTCTGCCTTTTTCTAAATATCCTTCTCGCTTAACTCACGAGTGATATGGTCAAAAGGTTCATCCACAAAAGCAGTATTAGCTACACCAGCAGATGCCACTTGTTCCTTAACCAGATCCTTGAGGATTTGGACACCGCGAACCGTTGGGCCAATAGGTACTCCTAAAGAATTGTAAGTTTCCCGTAGTCCTTGCAGTACTCGCTCATCCAAAACATTCGTATTGCCAGCAACCAAAGCATAGGTAGCATAGCGTAGGTAGTAGTCCATATCCCGCAGACAAGCCGCATAACGACGAGTCGTATAGGAATTTCCACCAGGGCGAATTAATTCCGGCAGTTCTTCATATAACTTCAAACCAGCCTGCTTCACAAGTCCAGCTGCATTAGAATTTATCGCTGCTGCGGCTTGTACACGTGCTGTACCACTTTCAAAGTATGATTTCAGGCTGTCGATTGCATTCCGATCAAAATACCGGCCTGCTACGTCATAATTCTTAATCAAGCTTGTTACTGCATCGCGCATTCCTTCTTCTCCCAATCGTTGCTATCTATGGTTTGATATTAATTTGGCTGCACTTACGCAAGAGCAAATTTTTGTGCTATTTAAAATTAGATTCGGCACAAAAACAATCATCCGCTACTTAAGGATTCTATGCCAAAGTTGACCCCTATGAGACGAACTTTACTGTTTTGTACACATGACCAGAGAAAGGTTAATATAACCTGTAATCCAGAGAATCTGTAACAAATACTACAAAATTCTTTAATGCCCAGTATTTACGATATTGCAGGTGTGTCATCAACTGGGTTCAGATCAGCAGGGTTAGAATGCTTTGGAAGATTCTAGTTTTACTTTAGGAAATTGGTAGAGAAGGAGTAACAATGACAACCCCACAAGAAGTCTTGAAGAGAATTCAAGATGAAAAGATTGAACTGATCGATCTGAAATTCATCGACATACCAGGAACTTGGCAGCACCTAACTCTGTACCAAAACCAAATTGATGAGAGTTCATTCACTGATGGCGTACCATTCGATGGTTCCAGTATCCGGGGTTGGAAGGCGATCAACGAATCGGACATGACAATGGTACTCGATCCGAATACTGCCTGGATCGATCCATTCATGGAAGTGCCAACGCTTAGTATAGTTTGTAGCATCAAAGAACCCCGTACAGGTGAATGGTACAACCGTTGCCCACGGGTTATTGCTCAAAAAGCGGTAGACTATTTAGTCTCTACTGGCATCGGCGATACAGCTTTCTTTGGACCAGAAGCTGAATTCTTCATCTTTGATAATGTCCGCTTTGACCAAACCGCCAACGAAAGCTACTACCATGTAGACTCTGTAGAAGGTCGTTGGAACTCCGGTAAAGACGAAGGCCCGAACCTGGGTTACAAACCACGCTTCAAAGAGGGTTACTTCCCAGTTTCGCCAACGGATTCTCTCCAAGATATCCGTACAGAGATGCTGTTGACGATGGCAAAATTAGGTGTACCTATTGAAAAGCACCACCACGAAGTAGCCACGGGCGGTCAGTGCGAATTAGGTTTCCGCTTTGGTAAATTAATCGAAGCCGCTGATTGGTTGCTGATTTATAAATACGTTATCAAGAACGTAGCTTGGAAACATGGTAAAACTGTCACCTTCATGCCCAAGCCGCTGTTTGGTGATAATGGTTCCGGGATGCACACTCACCAGTCCATCTGGAAAGATGGCCAGCCTTTGTTCGCAGGTGATAAGTATGCTGGTTTGAGTGAAACAGCATTGTATTATATTGGCGGTCTTCTCAAACACGCACCAGCGTTATTGGGAATTACCAATCCCAGTACCAACTCTTACAAACGCCTAGTGCCTGGTTATGAAGCCCCAGTGAACTTGGCTTACTCCCAAGGGAACCGTTCTGCTTCTATCCGTATTCCTCTGTCTGGCGATAACCCAAAAGCCAAACGATTAGAGTTCCGTTGTCCAGATGCTACTTCTAACCCCTACTTGGCATTTGCTGCCATGCTTTGTGCTGGTATCGATGGCATCAAAAATAAAATTCATCCCGGTGAACCCTTAGATAAAAATATCTATGAACTCTCTCCAGAGGAACTGGCGAAGGTTCCTTCTACTCCCGGTTCTCTAGAATTGGCGTTGGAAGCGCTAGAAAACGATCACGCTTTCTTAACAGAATCAGGCGTGTTCACTGAAGACTTCATCGAAAATTGGATTGACTATAAACTAGCTAACGAAGTCAAGCCTTTGCAGCTACGTCCTCATCCCTACGAGTTTTACCTCTATTACGATGCTTAGTTAATAGCTGTATCTCAGAGCATAAATTTTGCCACCCTAGAGGGTGGCTTTTTTTCGGAGTAGAAACTCTCATTTAAAAAATATAGCTAAGAACTCTCGCAACCTAGCTCATAGCAGCATGGCTGCTTCCATAAATCAACCGCGTAGTATGCTCTATCTTGCCTTGAATTGGATTCCAGTAATGGGATGCTTCTTCAGGAAGACCGAGTTCTTGTGCAGCACGCATCATCATCGATTGTTGACGATTCTTAACCTGATGATATTGACGCACCATTAACGCGCGAGATTTTTCTTGAATAGACATACTACAGTCCTCCCTGTGGTTTTATTTATATATATTTCGCTATCCTTACAAAAACTATAGTAGCAATAATTCTGTAACCAAAGTTACAAAATAACTAGTTTGCAATAAAAATTTATATTACAAGGTTGTTAAAGAAGGCAGAAGGGGAAAGTCAGGTATGGGATTTAACTTTTAAAGACAAAAGACAAAGGAGATGGGGAGAGTGTTTGTGATAAATTACCCGCATCCTCTTTGTGTCAAGTTCAACTCTCGGAAGACACCTGCCCTAGGGTCAATAATTTATTTGTTACATTTGTTTATAATTATGAAATTCAAGTCTTATATCTAAATGCTTGCAAGTAGCTAATCTGAGTGATTGTTGTAACTTTTACCTTGAACTCTTTTGGGAGATGTAACACTAGTACACAACAGCAGTAACAAAGATACTACCTAAAATACGTCAAATGCTTATTTGATGAGTATTTTCGCTCTTGACCTCTCCTGCTTTCTGCGTTCTTGTACTAGTGCAGGAGTTAAAGCCAACAAAGTTAGCGTTAGATAACATAATTTACAAAACTCAACAAAAACTATGGCGGTTATTTATCCACGTAAATTTCAGAATGCTTTGAGCGCGAGGGATATTTTACAGCGGACGGTGAGCGATCGCGAACTCCAGTTAATTACCCTTAACCGCTATCGCTACAGCGAGCAGCGCAGTTGTAAAGACCTGACTGAAGTAATTGAACAATTGAACGGACAGCCACGAGAACTGATACGGGATTTATCCCACCACATCTCGGATGAAGCTCGTCATGCTATGTGGCTGACTGATTTATTGCTGGAATTAGGAGCAGATATCGGTAAGCCACCTGGTTCCTCCTATATCGATGAATTTGAACGGCTACTAGATATAGATAGCTACGATCCAAAAGAAAATCCAGAAGACACTGTAATTGCGACTTTGGCAGCAATTAACATCACCGAAAAACGGGGTTGTGAATACTTCTCTGCTCACATTTACGCACTCAAACAAGCGCCCCAAACAGCAGAAAACATCAAAATCCGCGAAACCATCGAAAAAATTCTACCAGAAGAAGCCGGACACGTTCGCTGGGGTAATCGTTGGTTGGCCCAATTAGCAGATAAGAGTCCAGAGCATCGGCAAAAGGTGGAGCAAGCTAAACGCAAATATGCCGCAATAGAACAGGCAGCATTTGAATCGGGAATGGATATTACTCTAGGTGCAGAACTGCGGCGAATTACCAGCCTTGTAGAAGTAGCAAATACAATGCCAATTTGGGAACGTCCCAAGTACTTAATGGAGCGCTTACCGCAAACTTTACTAGCACCTGAGTTGCAGTTTACTAGAATTCAAGCTGCACAAAGGGTTTGGCAGCGCGACCCACAGGCTTTTATAGAGAAGTTTGTGCCGATGTTCCTCAACGGTATTCAGAGTACAAAGAACAACAACAAGAAAACAAGTGTGTAAAACTTGCGAGGTAAAGCTTATACCAATTTTGGATTTTGGATTATAAAGTCTTGAACACAAGGCTTTTCCAAGGAAATCCGCCAACACTACTAATCTCTATTTGGTAAGCTGTTACATCAAGAAAGTTGCACATTGGTTCGAGTAGACTGTTGAGGATCAGCGGTCAACAGTCTACAGTCAAAGACCACCACGAGTATTTATGCATTCTTAATGCACTTTAGATTATGAATTGGTATTAGATGCCCTTGATGTGAAGTGATAGCCTGAGTAGCGACATCCTGGGAAAAAAGGCAAGAGTAATATTTTTTATAAGTATTTGGTGATGCTGTCGATATAGGCAGTGAGTTGATTTCAATATCCAAATGCAAGGATAAAATACTCAGTGAAAATTGAAGTTTTTCTTGTGTCAATACTAAGTCTCTACTAGATAAGTTATGTCAAATATTTGACCTTTTTGGGATTTTCTTATCATGAGACAACTGCTGACCAGACAAAAAGTATAATACTGAGATTGTTAAGCATTAGAACGGGTATTCTTGGATTGAATTAAATCTCTGCGTCCCCCACCACGATAAGGTGTTGGACTTTCTGGTTCGCTATATTGGGGTTTACCTGAAACCAACTGTTGGGAACCAGAAGAAGAAAGTACTATAAAAGATGAGCTATTTACTATTGAGCAGTTAATAGTCAAGAAACCGAACGCTAGACTCGAAACTAAAAGAGAAAGGGAAGTACGCATAGCAGATGTCTATTTTGGAACTGTCTTATCTACTGCTACTTAATTTCTCTATGTGTGTCCGGAAAATTTTCTAAAAAAGTATTCAGTTTTACTGAAATAAATTATTTTGGCAATATTCCTATATTTTCAACTAATAACCAATGACCGGAATGATTTAGACGACCCCGAACAGTTATTACTTGTTCGTGGACAATAGTTTGTAGCTGCTCGTCTATATGCGATCGCAAAGTCACAAGCTGCCAAACTTGTCCTTGGTAGGCGGTTGGTGTAGCAATCGTGAATTTGTAATCCTGTTGAT
This sequence comes from Nostoc minutum NIES-26, assembly GCA_003326215.1. Taxonomy (GTDB): domain Bacteria; phylum Cyanobacteriota; class Cyanobacteriia; order Cyanobacteriales; family Nostocaceae; genus Dendronalium; species Dendronalium minutum. Next base: position 119,117 of record LXQD01000023.1, read on the forward strand.
TCAGACGGTGAAAAATGCCTGTGAAAGATTCACTTTCCCATTTTGAGCGATCGGATTTATCCAAATACAAACTGGGACAATTACCACTTGGTGGATAGGCTTGCAGGCAATTTAAGTAATAAATTTGACATTTTAGCCATTCAGTATGATTGGGTAGCGAATTAAATAAAGGTATAATTGCGGCAGGTGCTTGTAAATCTTGCAGTAAAGCTTCTTGCAACCCTCTTACAGGTAAATCCCTGGGCTGTATGCCCAACTCAACGCACATAGCCGCTGCCATTCCTGCTGCTTGACCGATCCCCATCACTACAGGTTGCAATCTGGTCGCGCCGTTGGCAATATGGGAGACAGAAATATTCTTTTCACAGACTAATAAACCATCTGTAGCCGCTGGAATCAGGCAACGATAGGGAATAGTGAAGGGAGTCCCAGTCCAACGTCCACCCCAGCGGATAGATTTGGGTTGCAGTGGCAAAGTGAAGCTGGGATAATGGTGGTCGTTGGCGTAGTTACCAATAGCAATTGTATCTGGGTAAATTGATGCAACCCTACCCTCAGGTATCGGCAAAATATCCTGTTCGCGGACGATAGTTAGTCCTACCAAACGGCGACTTTCGCGGTAGTAGGGATGCAGTGCAAAAGCAGTGGGTGCATGGGGAAAAACTCCTTCTGCCAAACCATAGCGACGACCCAGCTGATTCTGAATAAAATGGACAAAATTTTGGCTATGCCAGCGACATTCTTGGATAAACTCGCCTTTGGATGCTTCTGACTCTATCAGTCGCGCTACTCCTTCGCCGTAGTCATTACCACAGATGGGCCAGTTAATCATAAATAGCCCCTCTGGTAAACGTCCATAATTCAAAAATTGCTCTGCACCATAGTCATCCCAAGCACCGACAAATAACGATGGGTTGTAGTTGGGAGCAGGGGAAATTTCTGGGGCGACTGCTTCACCAAAATCTTGCATAATCGCTACCCATGTGGGCGCTTGCACTGGATATTTGTCGGTAAGTGAATTAAAAGCAATTGGTGCGCTGGGTTCTCCCCATTCAGATTGCAACTCCCAACCCCAGCGGTAAGGTATCTCCCCCAGAGCCAATAAATCTCCTAATTCTGTGCCATCAATAATAATTTTGGCTTCGACAACGAAATCAGCAAACCGAACGCCAGTTACACAATTTTCGCGCTGAAAAACTTCTAAAGGTACTCGTCCTGAAATCCAATGCAGATTTGACAAATTGTGTACCCAATCTGCAAAAATCTCTGCCCCAAGACGGGGATCGTAACTAAAAAAGCTCACCCAACTGTTATCTAAGCCTCCTAGCTGTCGCTGTCGTAATTCTTGTAAAAACGCACCCCATAACCCCGTTTGAAAAGCAGCTAGTTCATTACCATCAGGTGCAGACACTCCAGCCGAAGTTAGCATTCCCCCCAACCAAGGAAATTCACTCACTAGGATAGTTTTAGCTCCCCGTCGTGCCGCTTGGATAGCAGCAGCAGAGCCTCCGGTTCCCCCGCCAACAATTAAGACATCAGCTGTATATGTTGGATTAATCATAAATTCCGAAAAGTTGACTTTTGACTGTCATTCCCTTAAATGAAAATATATATCTGTTTTATCCAAAAAAGAGAAGTGGGAGATTTTAGCGATCGCCAACTCTTTAATAGTTAAATTTTTCATCTTTTGATATACAGATTAATCAATTGTTTATTAAGGGATTGAATGAATTGTATTGTAAGTTTTTGGGAAAATATCAAAAAACTAACTAATACAATTATCATAGCCATAGGAGTGATGTAAGTCCAACTGCCATACATTTTTAATAATATATGCAAAGGTAATATAAAAATTACTAAATATGTTAAACTATGTAGTTTTTTCCAATTATTCTTCAGTAATTTAATACTGAGATCGTTAGATGTAACTGCTAATAAGGTAAAAACTAATAGTATTGACAGACCTGTAAATGTATGTATGCAAGTACTAATATTTAATAAGTTTAAATTTTTCTTGAAAATTACAATAATACTATGATGAACTGCAAAACAAAAAGCGGCAATACCAAAATAACGACGATTTTTAGATAACGCTTTTATGAATGTATGTTTATGAAAATGAGGGAAAACTATTTTGAATAGTGAAGGATATATAGTAGCACTATAATAAATTAATGATACAAAACCTATAACATTAGCTAATGGTGCTATTTTCAAAACAAAAGTTAGCAAAGCACTAGTAATATAGCCCCAAATAAGTAATTGGCAAAAAACTAAGTATCCCTTGCCTAATAAAATTTTTAAGCGCATATTTACAATTTTTTTGGTAAATATTCAAATTTTGATTTTAGAATAGCAATCATTTTGTTAGTCTTGGTTATGTGAATCTACTGAATCTATAAAAACTTGGTAAATTTTAATTATGAATTACAAATTACACAATGTTTTTTGGATTTCTTAATAGCAAAACTAGCACTGCACCCGAAAGAATTCCGCCAACCCAACCGCCCAAAGCATTGACAAAAATCCACCAACCAGACTGCTCAACCACTTGCCGCAAAATCAACCATTGAAAGATCCCAATTACAGGGCCAATCAGAAACATGGAATTATAAGGGTTAGGACCGCATAACAGAATGGCAATGCAAAAACCGAGGGTAGTTCCTGATATCCACAACTTGTCAGACACGGAAACTTGCCGTCGTAGCACCAACAATTGCATAAACCCTAATGTCAGACCTACTGTAATAGCAACTGCCAATCGACGCGGAATACTGCCAAGTGGCTGTACAGTCATGTGGGCGATCGCTGCCAAAATACCGCCCCCAAATAAACCTACAATATTCACTAATACCCATTGAATATAAAAGCCCACTCCTACTTGTGCCTTGCTGGCTAATGTCTGAAAAGGCTGAGGCTGCTGTGGAATCTCTTGACGATACTGGGCTGGAACTGTTGGAGGTGGGGAATACAGTGGGGGTTCGTAATTAATTGGCTGCGGTTGTGATGTATCGCCAGGATGTGTATATGGTAGTGTTGCTGCGTATCCTGGGGAAGTGGATGTTTGTGTTGGCATGTAAGCACCCAACTGCTGCAACCCAGCTAAAGCTTCTGTTGCTGATTGATAGCGTTGACGGAAGTCGTAGCGTATCATCCGATCTAAGATATCTGCTAACACCTGACTCACCTGTACCGAGTTACGCCAAATAATTTCAGCTGTCTGCACATCTTCTTGCAACTGATGAGGCATTAACCCTGTCAAGGCTTGAATGCCAATCATACCCACAGCATAAACATCACTACTTAATCTGGGGCTACCGCGACTCTGTTCGCTAGGCATATAGCCAGCAGTACCAATACCCACAGTCATTTTAGTTACACCTTCACCATTCACCATCTGAGTACTAATCTCCTTCACCGCTCCAAAATCTATCAGCACAACTTTGCGATCGCTGTTGCGACGAATTAAGTTAGGAGGTTTAATATCTCGGTGAATGACATTATTTTGATGAACAAAAGCTAATGGTTGCAGAATATCCTGCAATAGCGAAATAGTATAAGCCTCACTCAATGGCTTGCCAGGTATGAGTTCATCGCTGATAGGATGACCATCAATAAATTGTTGGACTAAAAAGAATTCGTGATTTTCTTCAAAGTGAGCCAGTAATTGGGGAATTTGGTCGTGAGTTCCTAATTTATGGAGCAATTGTGCTTCTGATTCAAATAATCGTCTGGCAATCTGCAAAGTCATGGGGTCAGTTGCCATCGGTTTGAGTTGCTTAACTACACAAAGACTGTTGTAAAGTTTTGTGTCTTCCCCAATATAAGTTTGACCAAAACCACCAGCACCCAAAACTCGAATGACTTTATAACGTCCGTCTAGTACCTGACCTAGCATAAAAGACACACTTACCTGAAGAATGCCTAGTATTCTAACCTCACTCTAAGAAATGCCAAGTCTGGATTTACCAGAAAGGTTTTATCGCATGAATATAGAACATAGAGCAAGAACTAGCAAAAGCTAAGACACAAAAATCTCAAAGTTTATAGCTGAACGTTGACCGCTAATGTTACATCTAATATCGTTGAGCGGTAAAAAATCAACGTGAAAGCACAGGTATTTAGAGGCGTAAATCAACTTTCCTACGAAGAGATCCCAGTACCGACTCTGGAACCGGATGAAGTGCTGGTACAGGTGCGGGTAGTAGGATTGTGTCAGTCAGATATAAAAAAAATTCGTTATCCTCTGTATGAACCACCGCGTATATTTGGACATGAAACTGCTGGAACAATCGCAGCAGTAGGTTCTGAGGTCAAAGCTTGGCAAGTGGGACAACGAGTAGCGGTGATGCACCACATTCCTTGTATGCGTTGTGCTTACTGCCTAAATGACAATTTTTCGATGTGCGATGTCTACAAAAACATTTCCACGACAGCTGGATTTAACGCCAGCGGTGGCGGTTTTGCAGAATATGTCAAGGTTCCAGGACATATCGTGCAGAATGGTGGGTTAATTCCCATACCCGATAATATTAGTTTTGAAGAGGCAAGTTTTGTAGAACCGACTAACTGCTGTCTCAAAGCGGTGAAAAAAGCTCAAATTGCCCCCGGACAAACTGTTTTAGTAACGGGAGCCGGGCCAATTGGATTAATGTTTGTGATGTTAGTGAAGTATTTCGGAGCGAAAGCGATCGCCACCGACTTACTGCCCTCTAGAATTGAAAAAGCTTTAAATGTCGGTGCACAGACAGCTTTCGACGCTCGCGATCGCGATTTGCCTGCAAAAATTCATGCTCTCACCAACGGCATGGGTGTTGATGTCACCCTGCTGGCTGTCCCTAGCGAGAAAGCTTTCGCTCAAGCCCTTGACTGTACTCGCAAGGGCGGCAAAATCTTGTTTTTCGCGGAATTCCCCGATGAATTAGAAATTTCCATCAATCCCAATATTCTCTATCGCCGCGAAATCGACTTGATGGGCAGTTACAGTTCATCCTACCGCCTTCAGAGTTTATCGGCTGATATCGTATTTAATCGGCGCATAGATGTCCAAGCATTGATTAGCGATCGCTATCCATTGCAAAATTTATCAAAAGCCGTAGAACAGGCGATCGATCCCACTCCGGAAACCTACAAGATTTTGATTTATCCCCAATGAGGGGACTGGGGATTGAAGTATTAATTTCTCCCCCTGCTTCCCCTGCTCCCTCTGCTTCCCCTGCTTCTTCTACTCCCCCTGCTCCCTCTACTCCCCCTCCCCTCATCCGGGTCTCCCCCCTCTCCCCAAATATTGAAATGACCATTACATTACTTATAGTGGCTTTACTGGCCTTTTACGTCGCTTGGAATCTCGGAGCTAACGACGTTGCTAATGCGATGGGAACCTCTGTAGGTTCCAAAGCTATTACTCTGAGACAGGCAATAATCATTGCCGGGATATTAGAGTTTACGGGTGCTGTATTGTTTGGGCAAGAGGTAACGGAAACCTTAGCGACTAAAGTTGCTAATCCTGCCTTATTCGCCGCCACGCCCCAATTATTAGTGATTGGGATGGTGACAGTATTGCTGTCGTGTGGCATATGGCTGCAAATTGCTACATCACGAGGTTTACCTGTATCTTCTTCCCATGCGGTTGTAGGTGCGATCGCAGGATTTAGTTGGGTAGCTTTGGGAGTAGGTGCAATTGATTGGTCATCAATTGGCTCAATTACCATCGGCTGGATTTTAACACCGATTATCAGTGGTGCGATTGCCGCATTGTTCTATAGTCAAATCAAACACTGGATTTTGAATCAACCCAATCAAATAGTACAGTTACGGGAGTGGATTCCCTGGTTAAGCGCAGTTCTGCTAGGGGTATTTGGCGTGATTGTATTACCCTCGCTCACTCAACCACTCACCAATTTTTTACGAGAGCAAATTCGTTTAAATATACCTCCTCACGACATCTCCTTGTTAACAGGTGTAGCAGCAGCTGTTGGACTCACCATTATTAGTTGGCGACAACTGGACGATGAGGGGACAGAGGAGCAGGGGAGCAGGGGAGTAGGGGGAGAAAATATTAATACTTCAATCCCCAGTCCCCAGTCCCCGGTTGAACGCTTATTTGGTCGCTTTCAAGTGTTGAGTGCTTGCTTTGTGGCCTTTGCTCATGGTTCTAATGATGTTGGGAATGCGATCGCTCCCCTAGCTGCGATCGCTTATATCAATCGCACTGGCAGCGTACCCATAGATGGCATCAATACCCCCTTGTGGATTTTAATGCTTGGAGGTGCTGGCATTGTTGCTGGTTTAGCCATCTGGGGGAAAAAAGTCATTGCTACCATTGGCGAAAACATCATTGCTTTGCAACCTAGTAGTGGCTTTTGTGCCGAACTTGCAACTGCTACTACTATCCTCCTCGCCTCCCGGTTAGGCTTACCTGTTTCTACTTCCCACGCTCTCGTTGGTGGTGTAGTTGGTATCGGATTGGTGCAAAATATCAATTCAATTAAATTTCAAACTTTACAAAATATTGCTGCCGCATGGCTAATCACAGTTCCTTTGAGTGCAGTTCTCAGCGCTGCCATCTTTAGCATTGCCCGCATTTTCTTCCTTTAAATTAACTTGAGTAGCTGACATGAAGTACGCACACCCTTTTTGTCTTGGTGTGACGGACACTTTGCTTAACGGGGATTCCCCAACTTAAGCAAGCTGCCTGTCACTAAGTATTTTTAAGTTAGTCCCCCATGCAACGCCATCACAAAACGAAAAGATGAAATGTCTTTCCCTTACACCCCACACCCTTACACCCCTACACTCATTTCCAGGATAGAATGGCTGTTAATTCACTAAAATGTTGTGCAGGGAATAGTAATAGTTTTCATTTCGGCAATCAGTCACTATAAATCCCTACTAGAGATATAAACTGTCTCACAAGTCACATTTTGCATAAATTTATATATATACTTAACAACTTTGACAATTCTGTTGGGGCAATGCCTGCATTTACAAGTCTTGGAAAATTAGTATTGCTACCAAAATAATAAGTATTTATATTAGGTGAGATATTTTATTCCAGGAAAATCTCACTTGAGGACAGAAGATTAAAATAAGACCGATGGCATACTGGTCTGTGATGTTGAACGGAACACAGTATAGTAGGCTGTGAAAATCATAAATTATATACTTTGCCAACCTTGGTTTAGCATGACAGAATTACGTTGATATGCGTAGATTCTGTGAAAACTATTAGTTTATCTGACAAAATACAGGAAACTTAGTATGAGTGCCAAGCAAGTGTACGGGAAGCAGCTTTATCGTCAATATGTTAGAGGTTAAAAGCTAATGGGGCGATTCGAGAAGCGACCAGACAACCCGCGAGTCAGAGGTGAGCTATCCAGATCGGCAGAGACAGCTCTGTGGGCTATTGTGGAAGATTTGGAACATCTCCAGCAAAATGTACTCAAATCGTTGCAGGAAGAAATTAAACGGCTTCAGACCGAAAAAGACCGTTTATCGAATGAAATTCAACAGCTAGTAGAAGAAAAAGAACACCTGCAACACGTGCGGCAAATTACTGAGCAGCAAGTGTTAATCCGTCAGTTGGCAGAGGCTTTGGCGAAACACATATCTTCACAACTGCAATCATCACTGAGGACCATAGCTAACCAAGTAATCGAGAGCGAGTTCCGCGAACGAGCTGGGCTGAAGTCTGCTGAAAGTGGCAGCGATTTTCCAGAAAAGAACAATGAAAATACCGAACGACTACTCGGTACTCTGGATGATACCCTGACGATCGCTTTTAACTCCTTGCAACAAGAACTGAAGAATTATCAAAGCGATATTTCTCAACAGTTATCTCGGATGTACAGCCAACAGCAGCAGGGAGAAGCGATTTTAGAAGAGTTAACTAATCACCTGCAAAGCTCACTAGCAAAAACAATCAAAGAAACTTCGCAAGCAGCAGTACAAGTATCACCGCCAACAGTACTGCAACCTCCTGAGCCACAGCCAGAAAGTCCCCCAAACACATATCCACTGTTAGCAGAAGTAACTAAAAGTCCAAAAGCATCAGCACCGGCGACAGTGTTGCAACCACCTGAGCAACAGCCGGATAGTTCCTCAGAATCCTTATCGGCAGTGATACAGAACGCTCAAACACCACCGCCGACAGTATTACAACCACCTGAGCAACAGCCGGACAGTTACCCAAATACATTTCCGTTATTAGGAGAGGTAACGAGGAATGCTGACAAACCGATTTCTGAAATTTCCCAGGATTTGTCCGAAAATGTCACCGAATCCTCAGCTCCTCCATTAGTATCGCCTGCAACAGAACTACCGCCAGCCAAGGAAAATACCTCAGAGCAGATTTCTGTTATTTCCAAAGACTTGTCTGAGATCGAAATTACATCAGAGCCAGTTCAGGAAAAAGTTATCGAGTCAATTTCTGTTACTCCCAAGGAGGAAACGAAATCCCCACCGACCAGGAGAAACTCTAGAGAACCGATTTCTGTAATCAGTAGGAACTTGCCCAAAAGCAGGACTAAATCCCCACCTGCTGCACCAGCACAAAGGCAGGGATCGACATCTCCACCACCGCGATCGCGCCCGCGCCGTTCCTCTGGTTTGTCACCAATCCAGATCGGTTTCTTGCTGGTTGTGTTATCGGCAGTGGTGTCATCGCTTTATAACGTAGCTATCAAGCAGATGTTCTTTAAAGCCATCGACAGTCTCGGTGTTTTAGAGGTTGAAGGCTTAATATCGCCGACTTTGGGTAATATTTTCCTAATTTTGACACTACGTTTAATGGTGGTTGTACCACTAATGATATTGCTGGCTCCCATTATGTATCCCCAGGTGTGGCAAGACTTGCAAAACTTGATGGGATCGTTGCGTAGCAATTCTACCCCTGGTAGTCCCAAAATACCGCAAAGAGTGTTGCAGTTATCAATCGCCAGTGGCTGCTTTTTGTTTTTATCGCAAGTGTTGATTTACCTTGCCATTGGTCAAATCGCCACTGGGATGGCGATCGCTTTGTTCTTTGTCTATCCGCTCTTTAGTGGACTGCTGTCGTGGCTACTGTTCCGCGATCGCCCCAGTTCATTGCGCGCTGCTGCGATCGGCTCTATTTTCTGTGGTGAGTTGCTGGTTTTAGGAGGTTCTTTAAACACAGGTATAGATAATATTCCCCTAGCAGGCAGTACAGCCATATTTGGTGGAGTGGCTTTCGCCTGCTACGTGATTCTGACGCGGATATGTGCCACGAAAGTGCATCCCGTGTCTTTTACTCTTATTAACTTCTCTACCATGCTTGTGTTGAGCTTTATCGGTTTAATGTTGCCTTTGCCAGAAAGTTGGAGCCTTGTAGTCGATCAATCTAAGTTGCTAGAAATTGTTTTAAGTGCTTCTATTTTGGGTGTACTGACCCTTTCAGGCTATGTATTTAATCATGTGGGAATTCACAGACTAGGCGCACCACGAGCAGCGATAATCGGTGCAGGCGTACCAATTTTAACCGTGATTTTTGCTGGTCTGATGATTCAAGAGACTCTGGAAATTGTTCAGATTTTGGGAGTGTTGTTTGTCACTTTTGGGGCAGCAGCTTTTAGCTTTGAAAAAATGCGAAGTCAGGTGAAATCATCTAGTAGAGAACAGGTGACAGGTGATGGAGAATAGGAAAAGGGATTTTCATTCTTTGTTCGTGGAGATTTGTCTTGAAAAGGGGGTGTAAGTAAAGCTGTATTTTCATAATTTATTTGTGCATTTTGTACACATAGATAACTATCTTGAAAATATTTCTGTGTACTGCGTTACAGAAGAAATAATTTTTGAATTTATTGCTAGCAACAGCACATGTTAATATCAAGCCTAGTACGTGGCGATCGCTCCATTAAGGCAGTAATTAACCAAGGTTCATTAGGAGTTTGAATAATCCTTATCATTTAAATCTTCCCGCATCCTCGCGTTCCCGCGTCAGCCCAAATGATAAGTCTTTAAGCGGACATGATATGACTGTCTGGCTGGTCGTATAATTGCAGCGATTGAGCAATTGTACGTCTCTGTATAAGCAATGAAGTAGGAGGACTAATACCAATTTTGAATTTAAGATTTTGGACTTAAAATCTTTACCAAAAGCTTGTTATAGCAATCTCAAACAATACTACTTAATCAAAATTTGGTATTAATAGTTAATTTCAGCTACATGACAGTCACCACGAACAAAGTTCATAGTACAAATCGAAAAGCTCAAATTCCTGACTTAATAGAGAAGTCGGGAATTTTGTTGTTCAATATCTGTGGAAATATCAGCAAACCATAATACTTGATTGTATATTAAGTATTTAAATAATAGTTACAGCAAAATTAAAAATACATTACTTCATCCAAAATTGATAAAAAGGCAGTCAAAATGGAATATCATACTATAAAAAGATAAAAGGTATTCTGAAATTGAAATTATTTGCCTTGTTTGGGTCTATGATTGGTTGCCACTACAGCAAATTACCTATACTGCCGAGAAATTACCGTTAGTTGTCAGCAGTATAGCGGTTGAAAATGAACCATCGAATCTCATCGGTATTACGAAAGTCAGGAGGAGACTTCCTCTTAAATAGTTTCCAATCTGTGGGAATCTGTTTACAGTTGCAATGATATCTCCGCGATATGGGTACGTAGCTACAATAGTTTTCTAGTTGTTGCTTATTAAGGGTGGGGAAAACCCGGATATCACAAGAAGTCTTTGTAGAGTACTAGTAAGAAGCACAAAGTTTGCTTGTGATTTACGAAGCCACCATTGAGGGAAGTTGAATGTTCTTTCGTGATTTTCCGAGATACAAGGCATTTACAACAACACTACTTATGGCTGCATGCCATAAAACACGGAGGTGAGCGGTTCAAGCTAATAACCATTTTCAGAATAACCCGTAATAGACAGCCTGGAGTTAAAAAATCACGTCCGTTCGGGTGTATACTACTTACTTTCCTTTGACTAATAATCGTGTAAACTTGCTATTCAACTATTTGTAATATGAGTAATGACGTAGATCTGATCAAACAACTCGGCCCCAGTGCGATGGATCAGATTATGCTTTATCTGGCTTTTAGTGCCATGCGAACAAGTGGGCACAGGCATGGGGCATTTTTAGATGCAGCAGCAACGGCAGCTAAGTGTGCAATTTACATGACCTATCTAGAGCAGGGACAAAACCTCAGGATGACGGGGCATTTGCACCACCTAGAACCAAAACGGGTAAAAATCATCGTTGAGGAAGTCAGACAAGCACTAACAGAGGGAAAGCTTCTGAAGATGCTAGGTTCTCAAGAACCTCGGTATCTGATTCAGTTGCCTTATGTCTGGATGGAAAAATTTCCTTGGCAACCAGGGCGATCGCGCGTTCCTGGCACAAGTCTCACCAGTGAAGAAAAAAGACAAATTGAGCAAAAATTACCCAGTAATTTGCCTGATGCTCAGTTAGTCACCTCCTTTGATTTTATGGAGTTGATTGAGTTTCTGCACAAGCGATCGCAAGAGGCCTTACCAATTGAGCATCAAATGATTCTGAGCGAAGCCTTAGCAGAACACATCAAGCGCCGTCTCCTCTACTCAGGCACAGTCACTCGAATTGATTCTCCTTGGGGAATGCCTTTCTATGCTCTGACTCGTCCTTTTTATGCGCCAGCAGACGACCAAGAGCGTACCTACATTATGGTGGAAGATACTGCTCGGTATTTCCGGATGATGAAAGATTGGGCAGAACGGCGACCAAATGCCATGCGAGCCTTAGAAGAATTAGATATCCCGCCAGAGAAATGGGATCGAGCTATGGAAGAATTGGATGAAATTATCCGCGCTTGGGCAGATAGATATCACCAAAGCGGCGGTATTCCAATGATTTTACAAATGGTTTTTGGTAGGAAAGAAGATTAATAGGTCAGATTCTCTCTGACAACCTCATCCCAGGTAGAACACAACTATAGTCCAGCTGTTGGTGAATTCAACACCGATTATTTAAAAGTAGTGACGGGCAGTTTCTTATTGCACAAACAAGAAATTCAGCTTGTATGATTACCTCATATCATTTTGGATTTTGGAGCCACCGCGTTGCGGAGCCAGCACCGTGGTGAGGCAGTCCTTTGGGCGGCTAGCCTTCTCCTGAGGTCGCAGGTACGCGTAGCTTGCTTCCTCGCAGGGTAGCAAGTGAAGTGATTTTGGGTCGTACCTTTGGTACTATTCCAGCGCAACTTGGATTTTGAAAAACTTACTGTAACTTTGCTTTGAAAAATCCATCTGTCGTATTTTATTTTCAAATTGGTATCAAATAGCAGTCTGTGTCCGTTGTCATGGGTTGGTCAAAGCCCGTATTCGCTCTATCTATAGTACTCGACCAACCCAAAAGTGCCCAGTTGAGGCAAGCAAGAGAAGAGAATAATTTGTCGCTGTAATTTTAGATAATTTCTGTAGAACTACTAAGTATTTTTCTACGTTAATATAAAATTTAATTCACTAGTTTGCATTGGGGTGGGTAAAGCACCTAACCCAAAAATAGGCGTTGCTAAATCACGGCTTCCCGCAGGGTAGCAATCACAAGGGTTATAACGACTTTATATTTTGTTACATAGTTAGGTTTATTTGCCTCAACCTACTTAAGTACGACCGCGCTAGGAAATTAAACAGCATTAGCTGCCGAAAAGCCCGTGTGTAGAAAGTTATACAACTGTTTACACCCAGGCTTTCTTACTTTTTACTTTCCCATAGTGAATGGAACTGGATAATGGATAATTAGGGGTGTATAGGGTAGGTAGAAATTTTCCCTCATACCCTTACTCTTACTCTTGTAGGACTACTGATAGCAATGACCTGGTTAGTTAAAACAATTAATAACTATTTATACCAATTTTTTCTTGATTGGTTGCAACCACTAAGGCATATCTATTTGATATTGTATTTGTTGCTGTATATGGCTTTTATCAGTACTACTCCTGCCATGGCAGCAAACTTGTCTGGGGGGTTGCTTAAGCAACCTGCAACAGAAATAACAGTTAGTCTAAGTAATTCAGCGAACGAACTCAAGTTTGAACCAAATCACTTGGAATTGGTGGCTGGCAAACGCTATCAACTCCGGCTGACCAATCCTAGCCAACTGAAACACTACTTTACTGCCAAAGATTTTGCAGATGGCATCTGGACACAAAAAGTCGAAGCAGGCAAAGTAGAAATTAAAGGAGCTATCCACGAACTGGAACTTAAGCCTGGTGCTGAGGCAGAATGGGTATTTGTACCGCTGAAATCAGGAAAATATAGCTTACGTTGTCCGATACCAGGACATACAGAAGCTGGTATGACTGGAGAGATTGTAGTCAGCAATTAAAAATTCAATTGCAATGATACTGCATTCGTCGCAGACGTTGGCGCAGCCATCGCTTCTAGCATAACATTTCAATACACTTGAGCTAGGTAGCAGAGCGCGGAGCGAAAAATAAGTTAACTTTAAATATAGATATTTTTTTCAACTAACCTAGAAAAAACACTGTCACGATAGCAGCAAAGAGCCAGTAATTATTAATTTCCCATGAACATTTTCAGTAACTTGCTTTCTCAAACAGCTAAGCCCACACCTCCACAAAAACAACGCCGAGGTATTGAAATCAAATCGCCGCGAGAAATTGAAATTATGCGGCAATCAGCAAAAATTGTGGCAACCGTACTCAAAGAAATTTCTGAGTTGGTAAAGCCAGGAATGACCACGGCTGACTTGGATGCTTACGCAGAAAAACGCATTCGAGAAATGGGTGCAACGCCTAGCTTTAAGGGATATCATGGTTTTACTGGTTCTATATGCTCCAGTATTAACAATGAAGTTGTCCATGGCATCCCAAGTCCTAAGAAAGTGATTCGTACTGGAGATGTATTAAAAGTAGATACAGGTGCTTATTACCAAGGCTTTCATGGTGATTCTTGCATTACGATCGCAGTGGGTGAAGTCACTCCAGATGCTGCTAAACTAATTCGCGTAGCTGAAGAAGCTCTCTACAAAGGCATCGAACAAGTCAAAGCAGGAGTATACTTACTTGATTTGGCTGGGGCAATAGAAGACCATGTCAAAGCCAATGGTTTCAGTGTAGTGGAAGAATTCACCGGACATGGTGTTGGTCGTAACCTGCATGAAGAACCCTCAGTATTTAACTTCCGGACTAGGGAAATGCCTAATGTTAAACTCCGTGCGGGGATGACATTAGCAATCGAACCAATTTTGAATGCAGGTTCGAGACACACACGGACATTATCTGACCGTTGGACAGCGGTTACTGTAGATAATTCTTTATCGGCGCAGTTTGAGCATACAGTTTTAGTAACAGAAACTGGCTATGAAATTTTGACCGATCGCTCTAAAGTGTAATTACTAGTTGTGATTATCTGTTATTGAAGGAGGCAAAGCGTTAAAGAGGACGATTTGCCTCTTTTGCATAAATATTTTTTGTCTTGCAAGAGGGTTATTCTTCTGTGAGTAAACTAAGTAACTTTTGAAAAAGAGGCATCAAAAAGGAGTAACTTCGCCATAGGAAGAAAATGCCTAGTATTACACTAAAGCTACCTAAGGCAGGAGATAAGAACACAAGTATCAACATTCGCCTCACGAGGCTGATAATTATAAATCCTGCAATTATCAGAATTACTACGACACCAAAAACACGACCAATTTTAATTTTTGGTTTATTACTTTTTTGGATCTGCGGTTTAAGTTGATTGGTTTTCGGCGATTTGCTAATTACTCCTTGTGTACTATTCATTGCTGGTTTTGAACTTTTTGGTTCCGAAGTTTCCAATTCTGAACTAGTTAATAAGAACGATTTAAGTTGAAAACATTGTCCACTCTTCAGTTTTTCCTTATAAATTCCTACAGTTTCAAACTCACTTAAATCTAAGTTTTTCAACTCTTTATAAATATTTTCTGCAAAAACAGCTCCATCTAAAAATTGATCTGTTTTTGCAATGACTTTAAGCAATTTATCTTCTGAAATTACTTTGAAATTCACTTTTTCATTTGCTAGAACACGATTAAGATGACTTGCAATGGCATCTAAACCGCTAGTAGAATCAACTTCTTCAAGACCATTTGCTTGCCCTGGTAAATTGTCCTCAGTCCTTATGTCTTGAGTATTCTTTGCCAAATTATCTGCTAATAAATTTTCTCCTTTACTTAACGAGTAAGCTTGACTCCAACTAGGGCGTTTTTCACCTGTTTGCTTACCATAAACTTGAAGCGAATCTGCTACTTCTATTGCTAGCTTTGTCATTCCTTGTACAACAAACGGAGCTATTGCTCTTTGGTCAGGGATTGTTGCTGATTCCAATAACACATATATGCAACTATCTTGTAAAGTAACCTTAGCAGTTATACCTTTGGACTGTAGTTGACGATTCATTAGGCTTGCGATCGCATCTGTATTGCCTTGCTTAGCCATTTCAAGTAAATTATTTACCATAACTGCACATATATATTTAAATATTACTGGACAAGGTTATTAAAACCGTATTCTTTTAAGCTTTGAACAAGAACAACAAGTATATTTTGTCGCTATACAATTAATATCTTTCCCCTTTTGAGTATAAAAACTATCGGTTTTAATCAAAGAAATTAGACCTTTTGCATAGGTAGTGTGAAGATAAAAAAATTAAATTGATTATTTCTATTTCTCTGTAGATTTAACGAATATCATCAGTACAATATCTTGCGATTTTTAATCTTTTATTATTGCACTCATAGCTGCATAGTTAGTTTTATAACTAGGAAGCGTCTCTTTAGCCTGTTTCGAGATAAACGTATTTTCTGGAATAGTTTCTAACAAATCGATTGCCTGCTGCCATTTGTCTCTTGCTTGTTGCCAAACCAGTACTGAACGAGGTGAATTCTGTACAAAAAAAGTAGCTTCTGTTGCTAGTTTTTGGGCTAACTGCCAGTTTGCCACTGCTTGCTTTTCATTTAAGGCTTTTTCGCTGATAGCAGTATAATTAAGACGATAACGAGCTAATTTCTTCTGTGCCTGTTCAAAAACAGATGTCCCTTTAGGAATAGTTGCTAATAACTTTATTGCTTGTTGCCATTTAGTCTCTGCCTGTTGCCAGACTATTAAAGGATGGGGTGGTTTTTGTACTAAATCAGAAGCTTCCATACCAAGCTTGAGAGCAGATTTAAAATTAGCAACTGCATTTTCTTCTTGATTTAAACTTAGGCTATTTTGCTGAATATGTGTAATTTTATCCTTACCAATCCAACCACCAAAACCTAATACCGCTAAACTGGAGACTATAACTAAAGTTAAACGTCCTAACTTGAATAATTTGGGTGGTTTCTCCCCTAAAACATGTGGTACTACTCCTGTTTTATTTTTATTATCTTGTTTTTTATTACGTTCCTGTTCAAGATTGATTGTGCATTGTTCTGCTTTTTCTTTTAAAGAATTAGCCTGTAATAATAAAGAGTCAACTTTCTCTTGAAATAATTCACAATCATTCAGAATATCTGTTAACTCTTGAAATTTACCATCACAAGATATAATTAACTCGTGATCGTCCTCTAACCATTCTAAAGTAAAGCCAGATTGTCCACAAAATGATGAGACTCCTAGTAAGATTGTTAATAGGTTCTGACTATTCTTAATAGTATTATTAATATAATTTAATCTTTGCTGTGCTTGTAGTATTTCTTCCGGAATATTACTAATTCGTGGTACTTGCTTTTGTAAAACTTTAGAATTGCCAAATGCTAACTTCATTCCTAAAATTTCCTCAATTTCTTGAAACTTAGCTGGCAAGCTAGGATAGTTAATATCAGAATTAAGTTGTTTTACCAACTGAGAGTCACTTAAAATATCTGCGGCCATAGCCTGAAGCAAATCACCCCATTCCATCCAGCACTCAATCTTTATTTGTAAATCTGTTAATGTTATTTCTGTTTCTGGATTACCAAATTTTTCTGCAATAAATATTACTCTATTATTAATAGCTGTATCTAATAAATAAGCACTAGATTTTAATAGACTTGCTACTGTACCAAGACGAAGAAGCGTACTGACTGACTTATGCTTAACTTGGGCAAATCTAAGTTCTTGAGTAATTAATTTTTGAATGTTCCGTAGCTGCTCTTGAACATTATTTATGACAATAATTTGTTGCATGATTTCATGAGAATTGCCAATAGTTAAGTTAAGGCGATGAAAAAGTTTTGGCAATTCATTAATAAGCGTTTCTAAGTCAGCCATAAATATCCCTTGGGGATTTGTCGAAAGTTAATGCGAAGCAACTAAAATGTCTAAGCAGTGAGGTTATAGCTGGAGTACAAGCCTAACCACTCCTGTTGAGGCTAATCATCCTGGTTAATTGACAAATCTCAGGAACGATAGATTTATGGTTCCCGGAAATTTTGCTAAAGTAACAAGTCCAGTTTGAAAGTTGTAGAGAAAGACAAAATTGCCCAATCACTAACCTTATGAATGAAATTGATTTAGCTTTTACCCCAGCATTAGAGTTAGCGCAGTTAATACGTCGCCGTGAAGTATCACCACTTGAGTTGGTAGAAATATATTTAGAACGGATTCATCTGTTAAATTGCCAATTGGGAAGTTATTTTACGGTGACGGCAGATTTGGCGATCGCAGATGCCAAAGCTAAAACAGAATTACTGACAATCACCTCAGAACTACCACCATTTTTTGGTGTGCCAATTTCTATTAAAGACCTCAATGCCATGGCAGGTGTACGTTGTACCTACGGTAATCCAGTATTGCTGAATAATATTCCTGACTATGATGATGGGGTCGTAACGCGGATTAAGCAAGCTGGGTTTATTATTCTCGGTAAAACCGCAACTTCCGAATTGGGTTCATGTCCTTACAGTGAACCTACGGGATTACCCCCAGCTAGAAATCCCTGGAATTTAGAATACACTCCCGGCGGTTCCAGTGGTGGTGCAGCAGCATCAGTAGCAGCCGGATTGTGTGCGATCGCCCAAGGTTCCGATGGTGGTGGTTCGATTCGCGGGCCTGCGGCTTGTTGTGGTGTAGTGGGAATTAAACCATCGCGGGGAAGGGTAAGTAAAGCACCAGTAGGCGATCGCCTCGCGGGGATTTCTACCAATGGGCCAATTGCCCGTACCGTCGCTGATGCTGCTGCTTTGTTAGATGCTATATCTGGCTATGTCACAGGCGATCCTTACTGGTTGCCAGATCCCGAACCATCATTTCTAGCCGCTACGCAAACAAAACCCGGTGCTTTGCGAATTGCCTTTGCCACTAGTATGCCTCCTTTGGGAGAAGCTGATGCCAACTGTCAGCAAGGTGTGCTGCAAACAATCCAGTTATTGGAACAACTCGGTCACATAGTTGAACAAAAATGTCCAGATTTTAGCGGCTTAGTCGAACCGTTCCAAATCGTGTGGCAATCTGGGGTGGCTGCATCAGGACTTCCCCCACAAGCATTGCAGCCGTTGAATCGCTGGTTGTTGGCAAGAACGGGTACGATTGCTGAGTACATCCAGGCAGTTTACCAAATGCAGATAGTTGCACGACAAATTGTGGCATTTTTCGCTACTGTGGATGTGCTGATTTTGCCAGTTTATCTCCATTCACCGATCCGTGTTGGAGAATGGGCTTCCCTGAGTCCAGAAGAGACATTTCAAAAGATTATTAATTGGGTTGCTCCTTGTCCGGTAGCGAATGCAACTGGACTGCCGGCGATCGCACTTCCTGTAGGTTTTGATAGTAAGGGTTTACCGATCGGTGTGCAGCTAGTTGGTAAGCCTGCTGCTGAAGCTACCCTCATCAGCTTAGCAGCCCAACTAGAAGCCGCTAATCCTTGGATTCAACATCGCCCAGGCTTTGCCACATAATGCTATGCAGGCATCCCTAAAACAAATTTCACTACTACACCTGTCTTGTTAGGTAATGGCATTTCGCCTGCAACTGTAACTGCTGAATCTGATTGTGAAACGATCGCTGTCCTGCGTGATGCTTTACTAAAAGCTATTCAACAAAATCTTGAGATTGCTATAGGATGCTAATGGTTTTTAGCACTCGGATTCAGCATAATGCAGTGTTACCAGGAGATTAAAACACCGCTATTTTAATCATTCGGTGTAAGCTGCAAGTTTTATAAATTACCTGTAAAAGAATCACTTGAATATATTTGGATAAATTGATCGATCTTCAATTACAGCTTTAACTAACTCAGATTCAGCCAATGCATTGATACCAGCAACTGTAATTTCAATTGGAATAGAACCTAATAAGTCAGGATGTTCGCTAAGCTGTTGCCCGTCAAACCTTTGAATAATTCCACTAATATTTCCCAAAGCCTCTTCCGCCGACTCGCGCATAGCTTTGATTGCAGCTTGGCGCTCATTACGCGATTGACGCTTATTTCTCAAGCTTTGAGCATCTTAAACCTGAAGTAGGACAATTACGCGGACTTTTTGTTGAGGTTCAAGATTAGTTAACCGAGTTGCAAACTCAGGGCTAACCTTATTTGGATACCTCACAGCATTGATTTCTTTTAACAAAGACACGATCGCTGGCAGTGTACAGGATCAGTTTAAGAGCAAGCAGATTCAAGAAAACAGTGATGTACTCTGGCTATTTCAGCAACTAAAGACTAGAAAATTTCCAATTTTGCACACAGAGCTAGAAGGTAAAC
The DNA here is from genome assembly GCA_003326215.1 of Nostoc minutum NIES-26. Lineage (GTDB taxonomy): Bacteria > Cyanobacteriota > Cyanobacteriia > Cyanobacteriales > Nostocaceae > Dendronalium > Dendronalium minutum. The sequence continues at coordinate 138,786 of LXQD01000023.1, forward strand.
ACCTGGAACCTGTAGGCGTAAAAGTCGGGGAGTACATCGTAGATCTAAACCCGTTGGACAAATTTATTGAACCCTTTAGCAGTAGGCATCTTGAGCAGTATACGGTCAAATTTTTAGCGCAACTCAGGCAGCAGCAACACGAAATAGAGAAGCGATCTTGATGCTGAAAAAGTATTCCTACAAACTTCCAAAAATGTATCTAAGAATACGGTTTTTTCGACAATAATCAGTTAATCGGGTATCGTTCTGTGCGCGATCGCCAAACTTTTCGGTCTACTGACAGTTGCTTCACTCAATTTTTGATGGAGAAAAAAACGAGTTAAAGACGAGGACGCTGCATCTGCCGCAGCCTCAACCTGACGAATGACATCATTCCGCCTTCTTTTCTCAGAGATTCGTCCACGGAAAGGCTCAGAGAATATGAGATCAAAAAGCTCATTATAAAAGTCTCAAACCCGATCATCAACTGAAGACGGCATACTGAGTTTTTATTTTATCTTTATAAGTTGCTTAAACACTATTATGTATGAAGCCAAAGTAAGAGGTTAGGAAGAGGAAAATACGCAACTACCCCACCCTTCATCTACTAAGTATAAATATTTATTAGTTAGGGGAGTGCAGACTAAATCCTAAGTAAAATGACAAATTATATTTCGAGAAAATCTGCTGAGGCTTAACATTAACTTACTAGAGTAACATTTATTACTACTAGTGAGACTGTATATAATGTTTAAACTTCTGTCGGTTACCTTAGTCGCTGCTACTGTTTTATTAGTATCAACCAATAACTCTAATATCAGTCTGGCTGGAACCTGTGCTTCTAAATGCGGTCAAGGCCCAATCCAATTTAAACCAGGACAACGTATCCGAGTTCAAGTAGTAAATAAAACTCCAAATCAAATCCAACTCCAAAAACCCTCCAGTACTAACCCAATTCCGCTGAACGCCGGACAGGAATTACAGATGGAACAAATAGAGGGTACAGAGCCAAATACATCTCTGATATTTTGGAACGAAATGGGTTTAGCACTACAAGCAAATATCTCGAAGCCCAACTTTGGTACATTGCGAGTTGAACTTCGTCCGACTTGGCGTTCTCCTGGCGATCGCTCGTTATATATTATGGATGATGGTAGAGTGAACATACTTTAAAACTCCTAACTCTTGTACAGACGCGATTAATCGCGTCTCTCCTAACTCGTATTGTGCTGGACAAACCTGTATCTGAAATCTCAAAACCTCGGAGGCGCTTACCAAATCAGCGCTGGCAAATTTACCCACAGAAAACAGAATTTGCTCAATATCTGGCGGGTTTAATAAACCTCTCACCTATTGTCAGCCAGTTGTTGATTAATCGGGGTATCGAAACACCAGAACAAGCACAAGCATTTTTAGATCCAGAGTCTTTAGTCTTGCCTTCGCCGTTAGAGGAATTCCCGGATTTGGCGATGAGTGTGGAGTTGTTGCAAAATGCGATCGCTTCCCAAGAAAAAATAGCTATCTGCGGCGATTACGATGCTGATGGTATGACTAGCACTGCTCTACTATTGCGTAGTCTCCGCACTTTAGGAGCTAAGGTGGATTACGCTATCCCCAGTCGGATGCACGAAGGCTACGGGATTAACAAGCGCATTGTTGAAGAATTCCACGGCGAAGGTGTGGGATTAATTCTAACTGTAGACAATGGCATTTCCGCATTTGAACCAATTGCCAGAGCTAGAGAACTCGGACTAAAAGTAATAGTCACCGATCACCACGACATTCCCCAAAAATTACCACCAGCTAACGCCATCCTCAACCCCAAACTGATAGCAGAATCTTCACCATATCGGGGTGTTGCTGGTGTTGGTGTTGCCTATATCCTGGCAGTGTGTTTAGCACAACAACTAGGCGAGACTAAAGGCTTAATCCAGCCGATGCTAGCACTATTTACATTAGGAACGATCGCAGATTTAGCTCCCTTAACAGGTGTAAACCGCCGCTGGGTAAAACGCGGTTTAAAGCATTTACCTAAATCCCACTTACCTGGAGTCCAAGCGTTGATTCAGGTAGCTGGCGTACAGGCGAGGGGAAGTGAGAGAGTAGGGGGAGCAGGGGGAGAGGGGGAGAAAGAATTCAAGATTGCTAACTCTTCACTCCTAACTCCTAACTCTTCAAATCCAAAATCGCTGAAGCCGGAGGATATTGGGTTTCGCTTAGGGCCGCGCATTAATGCTATTGGTCGGATTGGTAATCCCCAAACTGTGATTGAATTGCTGACTACGGATGATATGGGAATCGCACTAGAAAGAGCAATGCAGTGCGAACAAATAAATACTACTCGCCAGCAAATGTGCGAGCAAATTGAACAAGAAGCGATCGCTTATGTAGAAACAGAATTTATCACCACTTTACAGCAAGACAAAGTATTAGTAGTTGTCCAACCGAATTGGCATCACGGCGTTATTGGTATCGTCGCCTCTCGCTTGCTAGAACGCTACGGTGTCCCCGTATTCATTGGCACTTATGAAGATGATGGACATATTCGCGGTTCAGCACGGGGAATTCCTGAGTTTCATGTGTTTGCAGCTTTGGAATATTGTCAGGACTTGCTTGGCAAATTTGGTGGACATAAAGCTGCTGGAGGATTTTCTTTACCAGCAGAAAATTTGCCAACGTTGCGATCGCGTTTGTGTGAATTCGCTAACCACTGTCTAGAACCCCAACACCTCAAGCCGCTACTCAAAATTGATGCTGAAGCTAATCTTAATCAAATCGATCGGCAACTTTACCAACAGCTAAATACTCTTCACCCTTGCGGTATCGATAACCCCGATCCCATATTTTGGACACCTAATGTCCAAGTTGTCGAGCAACAAATTGTTGGCAAAGGTCACATAAAGCTAACCCTTAACCAAACTATTAATGAGCAGCAGTATAAAATCAAAGCGATCGCTTGGCGTTGGCGCGACTACTTCCCCCTACCGTCGTGTGTGGATGTTGCTTATAAGCTGCGAGAAAATTACTTTAACGGTGACACCTCCATTGAGTTAGAGTTACAAGGTGTCAGACTCCCAAATAATGACAAAGAAGAGCAGTCAATTTATCCCAAACTGCTCCCTCAATCTCACTTATTTTACACATCGCCATCTAAACCGTTAAGAACCACCTTTCAGTATAAGCAGCGACATTATAGTTGTGGGATCTATCAAAAAGATTTTTTACCAGAATTGAGAATTAAAAATCCTGAAGGCAAAGTCTTAGTTATGCACCCAGGACGTACAATCGGTTTACTGGGCACTCATCGTGAAGAAGCTATAGAGGTTGATATCACCCAATCGCAATATGACAGCATCATTCAAGCTGCGCTTCAGGCATTGTCAGTGCTGAGTCCTGAGTTGTGAGTTTTCAAGTAAATTCTCACTTTTTTTCACTCAGCACTCAGCGAGAAGTTGCAAGAAGGACCTCCCTCCGAGCAAACTTCGGTGACTCAGCACTCTTACAGGTTGCCGTTGCGAAATGCCAGCACAAAGATTACCGCTGGGCCAGCAAGAACGATTAGTGCCACAGATAGTAGTTGGAAAATAACTTCCCAATTGATGCTGGTGAAAGCGCTAATTATACCGTCTAACATTTTTCCTCTTATCCTCCCAACTGGTTTAAAAATTTAATAACTCAATTGCAAAGCCCGCAATCGATCATATCTGGGGATCGGCTGTTACATTTAATTTACTTAACAAAATTATAGGAAAAGACATGAAATGGCAAACTGGCAATGTATAAAGCAATGTGGAGCCTGCTGTCATCTCGATCCATCAGAGCGTCCAGATTTGGATGAGTATCTTTCACCAGCAGAATTAGAACAGTATCTCAGCATGGTAGGGGAAGGTGGATGGTGCGTTAACTTCGACCATACCAGCAGAGAATGCCGCATCTACCCCAATCGTCCGCGTTTCTGTCGTGTGGAAACAGAAACATTTCAAGATATGTATGGGATTGAGCCTGAAGAACTCAACGATTTTGCCATTGATTGCTGTCGCCAACAGATAGAAGCAGTATATGGCGATCGCAGTTTGGAAATCTTGCGCTTCAACCAAGCTGTTGGTCTATAAAGATGCCGTTTTATGCAACAGGGTTGCAATTTATTACGAAAATCTGAGAAAATGAGAAGAATATGAAAGCTCTCTAGCAATAAAACTACTGCCTGTGAAACTTGACTCCGCACCTGTGAGCCTTTCTGGCACATCTCAGACTGAATATCAACCAGAACTAGAAGACAGCCTAGAATCTAACTTAACTACTGCAATTATTGAGCCACTTCAGCCTCTAGTTGCTGATAGTCAAAAAAAGCAGGAATCCGGTTTGGTAATTTTTGGCACTACCTTCATTACCATCTTTCTCGCAGAGATTGGAGACAAAACTCAGTTATCCACCCTATTAATGAGTGCGGAATCTCATTCGCCGTGGGTAGTATTTTTAGGTTCTGCGGCTGCATTAGTAACCACAAGCTTATTAGGAGTGCTTTTAGGTAGTTGGATAGCCAGTAGACTAAGCCCAAAAACCGTAGAAAAATCAGCAGGGGTAATGTTGCTGTTAATCTCTTTAATGCTGTTTTGGGATGTATTCATTAGTCAGTAGTTATTCTCCTTGTCCCCGCGTCCTCCTCATCTCCCCACTCCCCTTAATCTTATGGACTGGCATCTTTTAGGTCTGAGCTTCGTTACAGTTTTTTTGTCAGAATTAGGTGATAAAAGTCAGTTAGCTGCGATCGCGCTTTCAGGCCGTTGTCAATCTCCACGCGCAGTATTTTTCGGCACAGCAGGCGCACTGCTGCTCACCAGCCTTTTGGGAGCATTAGCAGGAGGAGCCGTAGCAGAATTTTTGCCTACACGTATATTGAAAGCGATCGCTGCTGTCGGATTTGCCATCCTCGCTGCACGCCTGCTTTTATTTAACAATGACGCATCACCCGATTCTGAAGAAACACCGTAACAAAGAAAGACGCAAAGTTCTTTTTTTGCGTCTTCCTAATAGATTTAAAAGTCGGCATTCTCGTTGTTAAACTTGCCTATTCTGCCTAAACTTGTTGCCGCCAGCACCAGTTTAACAGGGCACCACCTGCTATTAATTTGACTACTTCTAGTACAAAATAACTGCCGTGTAATAAATTCATTTGCGCTGGAATTGCAGATGCTGCCTCAAAAAGGTTCAGATGAGTTCCCACAGCGGACATGTGCGGAGTTAAGAAATAAGTATCAAGTAGAGCTATAGCCAGCAGCATTACCGATAATACAATGCCGCTAATATGCCAGCGAGATTGGGTTTTTCTTAAAGCTAGTACGCCAGTCAATACTACAGCGGCAGATAATAATTCTATGCGATTAAAATTCCAAAAAATCACATAGCCTGCTGTACTAAAACCTGCTTGACTCATCATACCAGAAAGGTAAAGACTAGGCATAATTACCCAATCTAAAACCACGCTAGCACTTAGCCAAAAACCCAAAGCAAACATGACAGCAGTTTGCCAAATTGGTCGTTTGAATTCAACTGTAGAAAGAGTATTCATAAGGATAATTGCTTGTGTCGTATTTTTAGTTTGTAACTTCAAGAGTATTTTGACAACACATATCAATTATCTTTTACAAACACAATTGCAAACTCAAAAAGTAATGATTGTTATTTTTTCGATGTATTTATACTAAATATTAATTTTTTTGTAAAATATTTAAATTATCAAAATCAATTGTGATGTTTAGTAATAGTTTTAGGGGTACACAGATATGTAACCCGATGAATTATGTATGTTCAACCCGATTCAAAACTGTTATATTATCTAATTCAGTCATCTAGGTAGAGCAATGCGCCTGAAAATTTTATTGGGCACAGCGATCGCAACTATAGCGATGATGGAAGGATATGCTTTCCAGCCTAGTTCAGCAATTCAGTTGCAAGATGGCACAGTATATTTTGCCCAACCACCGCGGCTTGTTGGAGCAGTAACTACCTACAACGATGTTTATGTATGGGGTGCGACATACTACTTTACAGTCAGCTTGCCAGAGAATGCAGGCGAACCATTGCAGAAAATAACAATTAACCAGCGTGAGGGAGTAGACTATATTCGCTTTGATCTGCAAAAAAGTTTTGCTTTTGAAGGTACTCGCTCGGACAAAGGGCAAAAGGTAGGATTGAAAGATGCAACAAGCGATGCCTCCTGGCAAGCCGCTTCTCTTCGAGAGGCTTCGCCAACGCGTCTACGCAAAACAAAAACAGTATCGCTGACATTCGATCCAGTAGTATCTCCAGGTACAACCATCACAATCGGTCTGAAGCCAGTGCAAAATCCCACTGTTGCAGGTGTTTATCTATTTGGCGTTACAGCTTTTCCCGCAGGTGAAAAATCTCACGGTCAATTTCTCGGTTTTGGACGGCTGCAATTCTACAGCCGCGGTTTTGGCTATTTTCACTCCCCCTTTGGGTGGTAATTGTGGCAATGAGAGGGATGAGGAAGCTGGGAAAGCAGGGGGAGAATAATAACTTTTAAATTCTGCCTTCTGACAACTGACAACTGACTACTTCTCATTAAATGTCCAAACACCATCATCCCAATCAAACTCTGTTGGAGGTGATTGCAACCAATGCTGACAACGTAAAAGATGCAACATTGCAGCTTTGTCTTGGTTGTCGGCTGCTAAAACTTGGGCAAATTCAGCTCTAGCACGGTTAAAATCGCGTTTGAGGTAATACTCACGACCTTTGTGATAGTGTTCAATCACTTGCAATTTTTCGCTACTGATTGGATCGGAACGCAATCCTAAAAGTTCATATATAGATACTGGCTCATTTCTACCTTTAACGCGAATAAAATCTAGTTCCCTAGCCCAAATATTTTCTTGGCATGGTTGAAAAGTGTTCTGGCTGATGATGATGTCACAACCATATTGTTTACTAACACTTTCCAGTCGGGAACCAAGGTTAACGCCGTCACCAATAGCGGTAAATTCCATCCGCTTACTAGAGCCAATATTGCCACTAATTACAGTATCGGAATTAATGCCAATACCAATATTAATTCTGGGCTTATTATTTGCATAACGACGTTGATTAAATTCAGATAAGCGATGGCGCATTTCTAAAGATGTTTGTACTGCCATCCAAGCATGTTCTTCTAATGGTAGAGGCGAACCAAACACAGCCATGATGGCATCGCCGATGTATTTATCAAGAGTGCCTTTATGTTTAAAAACTGCTTCTACCATTGATTCAAAATATTCATTGAGCATACTCACCACTTCTTCAGCTTCTAAGTTTTCTGTTAGAGTGGTGTAGCCTCGAATATCAGAAAATAAAATTGAAACTTCTTTGCGATCGCCTCCTAATTTAGCATCATCTAATTTCAATAATTCTTCTGCTAATTCCTGAGTCATGTAGCGATACATCGTACTCTTGAGGCGCTTTTCATCACTAATATCTTCCATGACAACTAGTGCGCCACGAACTTGCTGTTGATCGCTGGCATCAGCAATTGAGTTAATTGATAAATTAATACTATGCTGTTCTGGACCACTACTTACTAGTGTGCGGTCTGGGTAATATTGCTGGCGGCATTTCAAGTCAGTTCCATGTAAAGCATTCTGAAACCATTTACTAAAGTTGCCTTCTTTAATAGCGATCGCATCACTAATTAATTTACCTTCTAAACGGTCTTCTGTTTCTAACCCTAGCAAGCGTTTAGCACTTTCATTGGCAGCGATAATTGACCCGGCTTTATCAGTGGAAATTACACCATTGGAAAGACTACGCAAAATATCCCGCTGCATTTGCTCTTGTTGCTTAACGGTGGCAAACAACTGGGCATTTTGCAATGCTACTCCCGCTTGGATATTGAAAGCTTCCATGAACTCTTCATCATTGCGGTCAAAACTAGCTTGGAAACATTCGGGAGCTTTAGGCCAACTAGCCGGATCGTAATGAGGACAATCCACTGATTTTTTTTTATTTACTAGTTGGGTAACGCCAATCAATTCTTGGTCGGCGTTAAATACTGGCATACAAAGTAAACTACAGGTGCGATAGCCATTTTGCTGGTCAAGTTGTTTGGCAGTTTCCGAGTCAGCATGTTCGTATAAGTCAAAAGGAATATTTAGTTTTTTACCAGATGCAGCAACAATGCCAGCAAAACCCCTACCTATCGGTACTCGTAACTCTTTAGTTGAACCATCGTCTTGAGTGATTTTCGTCCACAATTCATGGCTGTCGCGGTCTATGAGCCATAGGGTACTGCGATCGGCATTCATTAGTTCCTTGGCTTCATCCATCACTCGCTTGAGAGTATCTTCTAAGTCAAGACTGCTTTGACTTAAAGACTTAATTGCCTTCATCAACGCTGCTACCGCTCTTTGTTTTTGAGTGGCCATATAAAAGGAGCGCGACGACTCCAAAATCAAGCGAATTGAAGGCGCAAATTCCTGAAATAATTGTTCATCAACTGCGGTAAAGCCTATAGTATCAATGCGCTCTGAGAGGGGAGCCTCTGGATTGGGGAGCGGTTTTAATTTATTGAGTAATTGCACCACTGCTACTAATCGCCCTTGTTCATTCAGTAGCGGCAAAGCTAGCATTGTGTAAGTGCGGTAGCCAGTTCTTTTTTCTTGTTGTTGAGCAAATACTGAACGCGGATCGTTATAAAAATCAAAGGGAATATTAATTACTTCTTTAAAAGTGGCAACCTCACCAGCAATGCCTTTATCTGCTGGGACGCGAATTTCTGGAGAGCGATCGCCTTCTCCCTCAGCTACAATTGACCAAAGTTCTTGTTTTTCTTCATCTAATAAAAATATAGTTGTCCGGTCTGCTCCTAATAATTCTCCAGTTTTTAAGGTGATCGAGTGCAACATTTCTTGCAATATTGTCTCAAACCCATGAGAATCTAACATTGACAGAGTTTGATGAACAATCTGTAATTTTTGCTCAACTTCCGTGACAACCTGTTTAAACGTGTCCTGAGTCAGGGGAGCAAGAAACGTAGAGATAGTTCCCTTTCTTCTGGCAAGAGCGCCCATAGGGGCAGAATTTGGTTGCAAGTGGCGACTTTCTTGGTTATTAACACTAATAATCAAATCAGCGGTCTCGCCAAAACTACGTTTATGCACTGACATAGGTAATTTTTGATATAGCAGGTTTAGATGTTAGAAATAATTAACAATGTCATTAAATTTATCTAAGTGTTGTTTTTAGCAACAGCTGATTGACACTAACCACAGTGTAATCGCTTGTTAAGCTAGCGTCATCCTGCTTTACTACTTGTCTTTCTCAATCCATAGTTTGCTTGAGGGGTCACAATGATAGACAAATATAGTCAGTGTTATTGCCATGTTATATACCTGTAATCAAACGAAAATTAAGGGATAATACTAATTCAATAAATTACAACTATCAATCATTCTCCCCATCTTTCCATTTGTAGCTACTTTCAACTGAAGTGCCATAACTTAAACTTAGTTCAATCCATACACCCAAATCAAAAGTTTCTAAAGAATAGCAACAGATATATGAAATTATATCGAGTTGTTTGTCAGGAGCATCAATCACATAGCTTGATGCGATATTGTAGGCAAAATTAAGTGACTATATAGATGCACTAGCGACAGCTAAGCTGCCCTCGTTAGATTTGCAGATATTACCCCACATCATAGCCATTACCTACTTTAATGGCTATGCTCCTAAGAGTACTGCTATACATAATTCCCAAAAAATCGTGCTTAATTAACAAATAACAGATTCAAACTTGGGGCAGTATAGATTTTTCTAAGGGCGTAGGATACAACATACCTTTTGGGAACGCTCTTGAGAACACCCATACCCATGTACTTCATTTACCTGATAAATGTTATATAAAGTTGTGTAACAAATTTCCGACCGCTGCATAAAACTTAGATTAAAGCCGTACATATAAACGGATACACAAAATTCCGATCGAGAAAGTCTCCTGATTTTTAATGTGCTGATTGGTTTTGTGAATTTGCCGCAATTGATTACCAAATTTTTGACTCAATTCCGATTTTTTGGAAGAGGTAAATTGATATATGATTCAATTTTGGGTATTAAGATTAGTATCTGCTTTAGATAAGATTGAGGGAGCTATCTTGGCTACCGATACGGGTAATGACTGGCCTGTAATCTTCCGAAGAAAAAAAAGACCATCTCCTTCAGCACCACCAATCCCTAATCCATCTCAAGACCTATCGACTCCTGACGAGTCTGAACAAAAGCCTTCTACCTCTTTACAACCAAAGCCCAATCAGCCCCAAGAACCATTTGCTCACTCCGACGACTTCTCTAGGTCATTCCAGGTAATCTACAAGGTTGATACAGCAGATTTCAAATTAGTAGAGTACACAACCTAAGTCTGGTAGCAAGAATAAAGCCTGTTTTACTTCCCAAAATTCTGAACGCCAGTTGCTCTACTTGGGATTTTCCTCCATGAGCAACTGCTGTTAACGCAGCTTTAGCGACGTACCTCTATGGGGAAGCAAGCTAAGTGTAGCGAACCCACCAGACAAGGAGCGTCACTCGAAAGGCAACAGGAAAAAAGCTCTTTGAATTGTACTTCGCTTCGCAAAAATCAAATATGAGTCCTATAGTTGCTAAATTTCAGTCTGCTACTGGTCTAGGGGACATCCAATAATTAAATTACTCAATTCCTGCATCCAATACCAGTATCCAATTTCTTCTCCCCCTGCTCCCCCTGCTCCCCCTGTTCCCCCTGCTCCCCCTGCTCCCCCTGCTCCCCCAAGCGATTGATTATTTTTTTATTTGGAAGTCCCTAGAGAGGTGGAGATGCGGTTTTGTCACAAGTAGTGATGAACTCAGTTCTTTGTGAATGCAACTTAGTAGTTTTAAATAAGAGGCAGATTTTGAAATGACTCAAAGCGGTAAAGGTTGCTCTTTGCGACTAAGTTTAGCAGGTTCTTTCGCAACTGCTGGAGCATTAGCCCTCGGCATTGCCTCTTGTTTTACAAATTCTGCCTTTGCCCAAAGTCTCATTACTCCTGATACAAATTTAGGAACTGAAAACTCTCAAGTTATCGAAAACTACCTTAAGAACCCGGCTGAAGCGCTGACGGGCGGTGCAACTCGCGGCAACAATTTGTTCCATAGTTTTCAGGAATTCAACGTTAAAGAAGGACGCTCAGCTATTTTCTTGAGTCCCAACAATATACAAAATATTCTAGTCAGAGTGACGGGTAGTAACCACTCGGAAATTTTAGGCAAGCTTGAGACTTCTGTTGGTTCTAATGCTAATTTATTTTTGATTAATCCCAATGGAATCATTTTTGGACAAAAAGCCACACTTCAAGTAGGTGGTTCGTTTGTGGCTAGTACAGCTAGCAGCATCAAGTTTAGCGATCGCACTGTTTTTAGTGCAACTACTCCCCAATCACCCCTACTGACGGTAAGCGTACCGCTTGGTTTGCAATTTGAGAAAATTGGCAAAGATATTAATCTACAGGGGACACTAGAAGTCCCAACAGGTAAAACTCTGGCGTTGGTAGGTGGCAACGTTACTCTAGATGGTGGCAACATCAGCTTAGAGCGTAATAATCTACTAGCGACAAATGGTCAGATCGCATTGGGAGGTTTATTTGGAACAGGAACAATAGGACTAAATCTAGGTAATAATAACCCCCCCTTGAGCTTTCCTAATGACGTAGCTTTAGCAGATGTATCGTTTATAAATCAAGCTCGAATTGATGTTAGTGGTGAGGGCGGCGGTTATATTCAGCTACAGGGAAAACGGATCGCGCTTAATGATGCGTCACAAGTTTTCGCAGACACTCTGGGGAGTCAAAACGGCAGGGGAATCTCCATCCAAGCAGAGCAGTTAACTCTTCAAAATGGCTCGCAAGTAAAAGCTTCTGTTCGTGAGAATGCGACGGGTGACGGAGGAAGTGTAGTAGTTAGGGCAACTGACTCTGTACAAGTGAGCGGAGAAATACCAAAGGGTAAGTTGAAAGCAGGTAATCCCAGCGCTTTGTTTGCTGAGACTTATAGTGGAGGTTCGGCGGGCAGCTTGACCGTTGAAACGGGACGATTAATTGTTGAGAATGGGGCAAACCTGGCAGCTAGTGCGCGAAAGGGTAAAGGTCGAGGGGGAAATTTAGAAGTGACCGCCTCAGAGGTTGTAAAACTCAGTGGTTTTTCAGCTTTTAATCGCCCTAATGGCTTATTTGCTCAGACTGAAGATAGGGGCAATGCAGGTTCCTTAACCATCGTCACCCCTACATTGATTGTTCGGGATGGCTCGGTAGTAGCAGCTGGTACTACGGTAAATAGTAGTGGCAATGGTGGGAGCCTGACTATAAAAGCTTCTGATATGGAACTGAGTGGAAAAGCACCAAATGGTTTTCCCAGTGGCTTGTATGTTCGGAGTCGAGGTAGCGGAAATGCAGGTTCTTTATCGCTTACTACACGGCAGTTGATTGTAGATGAGGCTCAAGTCACTGTGAGTGCTGAAGGAGCATCAGCGAATGCAGGCAACTTGAAAATTACAGCTTATGAGATTCATTTGGATAGAGGAGGACAACTACTCGCCACAACTAAGTCAGGTAATGGTGGTGATATTACGTTAGAATTACGGAATTTGTTACTGTTACGCAATCGTAGTCAAATTTCTACTACGGCAGGCACTGATGCTAGTGGTGGTGGAAATGGTGGCAACATTACCATTAATACCCCTAATGGCTTCATAGTTGCTGTTCCTGATGAAGATAGCGACATCAGTGCTAATGCTTATAAAGGCAACGGTGGCAACATCCAGATTGATGCTTTTCGTGTTTTCGGCACGCAACCTCGCAAAATAAACAACCGATTCACAAGTGATATCACTGCCAGTTCCGAGCGTGGAGTAAACGGCACTATTGAAATCAATACCCCCGATATTGAACTTAGGCCAGAATTAATCAATTTACCAACTCAACCAGTTGAGCCTAAACTAGCTCAAGTATGTCAAGCGATCGCACGACGAAAGCAAAACAGTTTTACCGTTACTGGACGTGGCGGCTTACCTCCTAGTCCCACCGAAACGCTTAACGCTGATGCTGTTCTAGCAGATTGGATTACTCCCGACATTAGAGAAACTTCTTCTAGTGTCACTGTGGGCAAAAATCTGACTAACTCCACCCCAACAAGTATTGTAGAAGCTACAGGATGGGCAATAAATGCTAAAGGGGAAGTTGTACTCACCGCTAATGCACCTACTGTCACATTCCATGATTCCTGGCAGAAATCAACTAATTGTAGTATGGCTCGATCGCCGTCTTAAACTGCGATCTTAGGAGTCTGTATAGCTACCAAGCGATCGCAGTACAACAGTTTGTCAGCTTTCAGCCATCTAATAGCACTTTTCAAAAAATACAACAGGCCTACAATTGGGAACGGGAGTATCTCAACTCAAAGAAATTAGATGAATGCTGATGATTTTTTTAACCAGGGATTAAACAAAAGTCTGCAAGGGGACTATCAAGGAGCGATGTCTGACGACAAGCTGCTTTGCATCTACGCAGATTATACGCAGGCAATCAAGCTCAATTATGACTACATAGAAGCCTACTATAACCGAGGTTTGATTCTCGCTGAACTCAAAGATTATCAAGGAGCGCTCGCTGACTTTGAGCGAGTCATAGAAATCAATCCTGATTTTGCTGAAGCCTACTACAATCGAGCCAATGCTCGTTACTTTTTAGAAGATTACGAAGGAGCAATCGCCGATCATCATCAGGCGTTACAACTCAATCCTCAGTTCGCACAATCGTACCACAGTCGAGGTAATGCTTACTTTCTCTTAGGAGACTATAACAACGCGATCGCAGATTATCACCAAACAATAGAGCTGAGTACTGAGTTAGCTAATTATATACACTTTGATATTGCCAAGGCATTTCATTATCGAGGTGTTGAGCGTAGCGAACGCGGAGATAATCAAAGAGCGATCGCAGATTTTCAGCAAGCTTTACAGTGGCATCCTTATTCTGCCGCGACCTACAGCAGTCGTGGTAGTGCTTACCATGCTTTAGGAGCATATCAGCAAGCAATCGCCGATTATGACCGGGCATTACAGTTAAATCCTGACTTGGCAGAGGCTTACCACAACCGAGGTAATACCCGCTATACGCTACAAGATTACCAAGGCGCAATTGAGGATTACAATCGCACTTTAGAAATTTACCCCAATTTTGCGTTAGCGTACTACAATCGGGGTCTTGTTCGTGCTTACTTGAAAGACTATCAAACAGCAATTGAGGACTTTAACTTAGCTCTGAAGCTGAATCCTGATGATGCACAAGCGTACTGCGAGCGGGGTCTGGTGCGAGAAAATATAGGAGACTATCAGGGAGCTATTGAAGACTTTAGCCTAGCATTGCAGCAAAATCCTAATTTAGCTTTAGTTTACGGTTTCCGGGCTAATGTTTATCGTCAACTGGGAGATTATCAACAAGCTATTGAAGATAGCAATCGACTCCTAGAACTCAATCCCGCTCTAGCTGAAGGATACTGCGATCGCGCTACTGCTCATCGCCAACTGGGAGATTATCAACAAGCTATTGAAGATTACGATCGAGCATTGCAGATTAATCCCGATTTAGTAGAAGCTTTATACGGCCGAGGTGTTGCCCGCGAAGTCCTGCAAAATTATCATGGGGCAGTAAAAGATTACACTCAAGCAATAGAGCTATTTCCTGACTTTTCCCAAGCTTACTGTAATCGGGGTAATGCCCGTCGCCTTTTGGGAACACAACAAGGAGCGATGGCAGATTACAACAAAGCTTTACAGATTAATCCCAATTTAGTAGAAGCTTACTATAACCGAGGTTCGCTGCGTTATGCACAAGAAGATTATCAGGGTGCAGTTGCAGACTACACCCAAGCATTGCAAATAAATCCCCAAGTTGCAGCATTTTATAGCGATCGCGCCAATGCTCGCTATGTCCTGCAAGACTATCAAGGGGCAATTGAAGATTACGATCGAGCAATTGCTATCAACTCTAGCTTTGCTGAAGACTGGTACAATCGGGGTCGTACCCTTTCTCTATTAGGAGACTTACAAGGAGCGCTGACAGATTTAGACCAAGCTTTGCAACTTCAGCCTCATTGGGCTTTAGCCTACATCCTGCGGGCTGATATTCTCCGCAGTTTGGAGGACTATCAAGGAGCAATTACCGATTTCCAAAAATCTGCTGATATCTATTATCTAGAAGGAAATCTCCAGTATTATCAACAAGTTATGGATGCGATCGCCGAACTTCAACAATAATCTTGGGGACTTTCAAATCAAAAAATACCACTAGGCAATTGCTAACAGTCGACTGTTAACAACCAAGGGCGCAATATAATTTATTTCTTTGAGTTCCTATAGGCTTTTATTACCTAATATATATATACTACGGTTAGTCTATCGTAAAACTGTACTATATACCATGGTGTCTTTATACTCAAGCTTTACTAACCAAGCCAGTACAAACACTAAACAGCTTTTTACACGTCGGTCATTTCTTCCAGAGTACCAAAATAGTCTTTGGAAGATTGAAACAGGTTTTGTTCGGACTTTTACTTATTTAGAAGATGGTACAACCGTTGCTTTAGGATTGTGGGGCTGCGGAGATATTGTGGGCAAAGCTTTGTCAAAATTAGAACCATATCAGATGGAATGTCTGACGAAAGTGGAAGCGACAGTCTTACCACTAGAAGAATGGCATCAACCGACAGAGACTCTACTTGCCCACATCCAGCAGGCTGAAGAATTAATGGTCATTCGGAGTTATAAAAAAGTGGATACCATGCTTATTAAGCTACTGGCATGGTTATCGAAAAAGTTTGGTTCGGAAGTTGAAAAAGGACGTTTAATAGATATGCGTCTCACTCATGAAGATTTAGCTGAGATGCTGGGTTCCACTCGCGTGACAATTACTCGTGTCTTGGGGCAATTTGAGCAAGAAGGCTTAATAAACCGTTTATCTCTACATCGAATTGTGCTGAAAGAAGAAGACATTTGGTACTATGAAATTTAGATTGTGGCTAAATTTAGATACTTGTTGCACACAGGCTTTTGTTGAATGCTGCGATCGCCATGCTATGACTTTCTGCTCCAACTGAGTGAAAATAAGATTATGGAGCCGTTACAGTTAATTTATTAGTTAGCCATATAACAGCTTCCTTTACAGTGGCAAATTTAAGCAATTGTCTATGAGAGTCATACGCACCCGCAGTCAAGAGCGTATTTTAAACCTGTTGAAAACTATCAAACAGGGCATTTCTGCCCAGGATATTTACGTCGAACTACGTAATTGCAATCAGAGTATGGGACTAGCGACAGTTTACCGCTCCTTAGAAGCTTTAAAACTGGAAGGTATGGTGCAACTGCGGACTTTGGCTAACGGTGAAGCTCTCTATAGCCTAGCGCAGCAAGACAAACACCACCTAACTTGTCTGCAATGCGGCATTTCCATTCCAATCAATCAATGTCCAGTCCATGACCTAGAAGACCAGTTAGAATCCAGCCACAAGTTTAAAGTTTTTTATCACACTCTTGAGTTTTTTGGTTTGTGCGGTCAATGCCAAACAAATCAAGCTGCTGAGATTGGTCAATAGTCATACCAAATTCTATCGCAATTCGATTTGATTCCTAAAATTACTTGTGTAGGCAGGAAGGATTGCAGGACAGGATTAGCGATAGCTTACCATGGCTTTATTCACACAAAACTCAACCAACTAAATACATCTGCAACTGTTAATTGCCAATTTTCCAAAACACTCAAAACGGGTAAAATATCTTGCTGTTCTTTTAATTCTGGTAATTTATTGGGTTCAAAAATCATGATTGACTCATCAGCAGAATCAATCAGTCAGCCTAGTTTTGCCCCATTTTGGATAGAAAATGTAATTTTGCGGATAACTCGATTTGCCGATTGTTCTGGTGAGAGAATTTCGATTATCCAATCTGGGGAAATCTCAAATTTATTCGCAATTCTACCTTTAGCATCAAGGGGAATTCTTTGCCATTCAAAAACTGCAATATCTGGTACTATTGAACGACCTTGAAATGTACAGCTTAATTCAGGAAAGGCATAAGCAATTTTTTGTGGTTTAGCAATTTTATTAATAGCTGTGACTAAACTGCTTTGTAATGTACTGTGTTCGCCTCGTGGCATAGGTTTTTGGGATACTTTGCTGTTAAAATACTCACTTGCTGGCTTAGTTTCTGGTAGTTTTAAGAACTCTTCTACATTTGGTGCTGTGGTTGGCTGAATAGATAATGTCATAATTTACAACTTATCAAAACTTGATTATTTCACCATTATAAAAATGTGACAATTAGTGCGATCGCCTTCATCTAATTTGCCATTGTAATTTTATCAAATGGTCAGATGAAATATGAGGCAATATCTACGACGGGCTACGCCTACGCACAATTAAAACCTTTCACTATAAAAGTGCGTTAGCAACAGCTTACTGTCAGGTATTGCCTAAAATTTATTCCCCATCCTCCACTGCACCTAATGCTTTGAGTGTCGCTTTTTCAGCTTCGGTTAAACCCTTAACACCTGTAACGTTCATGCGTTCGTAAGGGCGATCGCTTCTCAATGTTTTTAGACACTCGCCAGTTTCAACATCCCAAATTTTGATCGTTTCATCTTGGTTACTACTAACAACAGTTTTACCATCAGGACTGAAGGAAACTGAAAATACCTCAGCAGTATGTCCACATAGTGTTTGAAAACATTCTCCAGTCGGGATATGCCACAACTTAACAGTACTATCTTCACTAGCTGTGGCAAGGATTTGCCCATCAGCACTAAAAGCTACTTCCTGCACTACATTTGAGTGTCCTGGCAAAATTTTTAAGCATTCGCCTGTGTCCACATCCCATAACCTTACTGTGTAGTCGGAACTCCCGCTAGCAAGACTTTTACCGCCAGGATGGAAGTCAATCGAGCGAATTGTACCACTATGCCCCTGTAGAATTTTAAAGCATTCACCTGTATTCACATCCCATAATTTTACTTTTGAGTCAGAACCCCCACTAGCTAATGTTCCATCAACGGGATTAAATGCAACTGAATGTACTGTATGTGAATTTCCATTAATAGTTGTTAGGCATTTACCTGTTTCAATTGACCATAACTTCAATTTTTTATCAACACCACTACTAGCTAGTAGCTTCCCATCAGCACTAAAAACAACTGAGCATATCCAATCAGTATGTCCATATAAAATTGTTAGGCATTCACCTGTTTCGATATTCCATAATCTAACTTTTGCATCAGCACCACTACTGGCAAGAATCTTTCCACAAGGACTAAATGCAACTGAAAATACCCAATCAGTATGTAGTTGCAAAGTTCTTAAACATTTACCTGTGTTGGCATTCCATATAACTGTTGCATCATTCCCTCCGCTAGCAAGAGTTTGACCAGATGGACTAAAGGCTACCGAATTTATCCAATTGGCATGGCCCTGCACAGTTTTTAAGCATTCACAGGTATTGATATCCCATATTTTAACCGTTTTATCATAGCTACCACTAGCAAAGGTTTGACTAGATGGATGAAAGGCTATTGAACGCACTATATTAGTGTGTCCTTGAATTATATTTAAGCATTTCCCAGTTTGAACATCCCAGAGTCGTACTGTTTGGTCGTCACCACCACTAACAATTATTTGATCGCAATTGCTAAAGACAACTGACATTACAGCGCTAGTATGACCTTGGAGAATATTCAGGCATTTCCCTGTTTTAATATCCCATAAACGTATTGTGCTGTCACTACTACTACTGGCAATAATTTCGCCAGTAGAATTTAAAGCAATTGAGCGTATCCCATCCGTGTGACCATCAAGAATTTTCAAGCATTTTCCACTATTAACATCCCAGATTCGTATTGTTTTGTCTCCACTAGCACTGACTAACATCATGCCAGAAGGGTCAAAAGCTACTGAACGTATATGATCGCTATGGCCATGAAAAGCTGTCAGTGATTCTCCAGTATCAACATTCCAAAGCCTTATTATATTTTCATTACCATTACTAGCAAGTAGTCTACCGGAAGGACTAAAAGCAATTGAACGTATTCCAGAAGCATGACCTTGCAAAGTATTTAGACATTCTCCTGTCTGAATACACCATAGTTTTATTGTTCGATCGTAACTACCACTCGCAAGTATCCGATCGGAAGGACTAAAGGCAACTGAAGGTACCATACTACCATGCCCTTTGCAAGTTAAAATCTCTTTATATGTCGCAGTGTCTAACAAGCGAACTACGCCATTACCATCACCTGTCGCCAGTAGTTTTCCATCTCTACTGAATGCAATTGAAAAAACCGCACCTAAAGCTTGTGTAAAAGCACAATTTGCTAGATTTGCTTCCGTAAAATTCACGCTCTGCAAACGAGCATTACTAAAATCTGTCCCTTTAATCAAAGTACAACTTAAATCTCTCCCCTCCAAGGCTCCTTTATCTATCTTCACTGCTAACGTCGCCGCATTTCCGCCAACATAACCAACTTCATCCTCACTTCTAAAGCGTGTCGCTTCAATAACTTTAATTAGCGAATTATTATCACCTAACATCGGCACAAGCAAATCCATCACCGCTTTTGTGAGTGATACTTTGCCAAAAGTTTCTCTCAATTTCTCAAAAGACTCACTTGTAAATGCTTTTAGTGGTGCGATCGCATCATCTAACTGACGCGAAAAATAACCAGACCAAGTATAATCAACAGGCACTGCACTGCTATCCAAACCTGACTGTGCTTGGGCTAATTCCGTAAAATCACTAGCCAATACTCCTAACTCTGCCGCAAACTTATACGCTACAAAAAATTCTAACAGCGACCGATGCGCCGGAGTATAATCACCATCAGCATTGCGGATGAGCATTGTT
Organism: Nostoc minutum NIES-26; assembly: GCA_003326215.1. Classification (GTDB taxonomy): domain Bacteria; phylum Cyanobacteriota; class Cyanobacteriia; order Cyanobacteriales; family Nostocaceae; genus Dendronalium; species Dendronalium minutum. Next base: position 158,710 of record LXQD01000023.1, read on the forward strand.
TGCCCCATCATATCGTAATGCCAGTGGTCTAAATCTTTCTCTTCTTGCACCACCGAACCAAATAACCGCCGAATTCTGTCAGGGAAAAGCCGATAATTGAGGCTCATTTGGTCAGTAGACAGCATTTCCCAAGAAAGTTCGCACAAAAAGTATAGCTTTTCTGCCAAAGATGTAAACGTGCGATCGCTCTTGATATCTCGTTCCATTTTCCGCCGCACCGCATACAAATAAACCCGCGACATATCTACAGGTTTACCCGCTTCAATATCTGGCAAAGCTTCCAAAATTAACTCAGTCATCACCGGACGACGGGCTAAATCCAATAATTGCGGATTTCCCATTACTTGTTCAACTGTTGCAGTTTGTGTTTGGTACGACAACACCAGTCGAATTTGCTCGTCGTTAAATTTCTCCAGTTCCAGCACTTCAAACTGCGGTGTTTCCCCTGTCAACTGTTTAGTAGATGCTTGCAACTCGGCATTGAGTAAAGCGCGTCCTTCTTTAGCATCGGGAAAATGTTCGGTGCGACAAGTCAGGATCACCTTGGCACCGGGAACCACAACTTTAGCCAGTTCCCAAAAGTTATTAATCATCTGCTGACGGTCAACTTTTGCTGCCATTTCATCAAAACCATCGAAAATTAACAGCAATTTACCCATGCCGTTCAGCTGGTCAAATACTTCGCTAGTTAGACGGATATTATGTTGTGTAAAAAAGAACCCTGCCAAAACGTTTTCAACATTTATCGCTTTGGCAAAATCCCGCAGCGTAATTACCAAAGGTAAACGAGGACGCTCAACACCCCGTTTTTGTGCATTTCGGTAACGTTGCAATGCCACCCAAGCATAATGGAAGGCAAACCAAGTTTTACCCGTACCGAATTCTCCTAGTATAGAAATATGCTCTTTGGCAGGATCGTCCAACCACACATCAATATAACCATCAATCCAACCATCGCGATCGCTATAGTGACTGATACCGATACGTTGTCTAGTATCGGGGTCAATTTCCTCTTTGGTGCAGGCTAAAGGAACGTATTTTGTATCTATTTGCCGCCGGATAATTTCTGCTTCTAACCAATCGAGATAATCGCTAAAATCAGCATCTTGGTCAATGAGTTCGTCAAAAGTGTAACAACCTAAATGGCGATTTTCCTCTTTTTCTACCTCATTCCGCGCCGCGCGTGAAATCCGTCTTGCTGTTACTAACCAACCTTCATCAGTTCTCTGCTGCTCCACAGAGGAGCGCAAAACAGCTACATCCTTGAGTCCAACTTCCCCCTCAATTCCCCTAATTAAGATGCGATCGTATCGGTTACGCCGGGTTGGTACATTGATAATCCACTCAAAATATGAATCACCCCAAACTTCATACTTTTCAAAGCGGTAGCCCAAGGTTTCAAACCAGCCGCGCATTTGTTGAGCTAAAGCTATGGCTCTACATTGATTTTCGGTAGATGTTGCGGCCTCCAAAAGTGCGGGAGAATTTTGTGCAGCCAACCGCGCCATTTCTGTGCGAATACCTTCCAGCGTCGGCAACCTGTCGAGTAATTCTTGGATATTTGCAATGCGTTTTTGCAAAGAGCCAATTTGTTGACTCATAAGTGTATCTGCTGGGTTGCGAGTGCGTTTAGCAACTTCTGCAAAAACAATATAAAACGCCGCAATTTCTCGCCTAATGTCAATTCCCAAACTTCTAATGTCATCACCCAATGCATAAGCATCAAGCAAGGCATCAACCTCAGAAAGCAAAATCGATGGGTTATTATGGTCAAATGCTTTGCGGAAAGCCTGTCTTATTGCTTCTTGGCGAAAAAGTTCTAAAACCGGCTTGGGTTTCCCAACACCGTACTCTACCAGTGCATAGGCATAAACCCCACTAAAATCTGCTGGTGGATGCTCTGGATCGAGGTTAAACTGCTTAAGTAATTTAATTACAGTCTCATTGCGCTGAATCTTTTCCTTAATTAAAGGATTAGCGATCGCAATAATAGCGTTGATGACCTGTTCCGGGTTAATTAGAATCATTAGTCATTAGTCATTGGGAAGAGACAAGGAAGACAAGCAAGAGGGAGCAGACAAGGGAGAGACTTGTTCAACAATTCCCCTCATCCCCCTTATCCCCAGTACAGACGCGATTAATGAGCCAGTGCGTTGCGGGGGTTCCCCCCGTTGTAGCAACTGGCATCGCGTCTCTCCTAACTAGCGCGGTTATTTTCTAATCCTGGTATTTGCTTAGAAAACAACTCGTTAGAGTTAACCTGACCATCTGAAACGACAGAACGTATACCCTCTAAAGCAGCGGGAATGGAGCGCGGATCTATAAAAATCACTTTACTGCTATCGCTTTTACCAATTGTCGCGCCCATATCTAAATAGCCCAAGGCAAATAGAACTTCCACTGCTTTGTGGACATCGGGGCTAGTATTCATTTTTTGGGCAATAAGTTCTGCTGATTCAGCAATGGCTTGGGCTTTCAGAACCTGCTGCTGGCGTTCCGCTTGGGCTTTGAGAACGATCGCTTTTTGTTCCGCTTCTGCCTGCAAAATTACTGCTTTTTGACGGGCTTCAGCATCCAAAATTTGAGCATCGGCTTTACCTCTAGCACTATTGACAGCAGCTTCGCGATCGCCCTCGGATGTTAAAATAGCTGCTCGTCTGCGTCGTTCCGCCGACATTTGTAATTCCATCGACTCCCGCACTGCTTGAGAGGGGATAATATCTCGCAGTTCTACCCGTGTGACTTTCACGCCCCAAGGATCGGTGGCAATGTCTAAATCTTGTAATAAAAGTTCATTAATTTGGGAACGGGCGGTAAAGGTTTGATCCAACTCTAGTTGCCCCATTTCCGAGCGAATTTGAGTCAGTACCAAGTTCACCATTGCCGACTGGAGATTTTCTACCTTATACCAGGCCTTTTCCATATCCACGATGCGCCAGTAAACTACAGCATCCACCTCAATACCCACGTTGTCACGGGTGATGCATTTTTGGGGAGGAATATCTAAAACTTTTTCGCGGATAGTTTCTCGATAGACGATTTTATCGAGGAAAGGAAGCACAAAGCTTAACCCTGGTTCCAATTTTTTGTTAAAACTACCCAATCTTTCCACTAAAACTTCATTGCCCTGACTGACGACTTTAACAGAACCTGCCACAGCAGAACCACCAAGGGCTAAAAAGATGAGTAAAAATATCTGTTCCATTGTACGTCTCCTGATTTTTGAGTATTAAAACTTGAAATTATAGATGAGTGAAAGGCACAGGGGCAAAGGAGAGTTTTAACAACTAACAACTGACAACTAACTAAGAATGTTTTCTGGCATCACAATCAAGGTGGTGCCTTCTCTTCTGACTACATACACTCTTTGATGGGGTGCTATGCTGAGTTTTTCATCGTCACACTTTGCTCGCCAAGAATTTCCCTCATATAGCACCCGCCCTGTCTGCCCAGCAGGAATTTCTATTAAGGTTTCAGCTATAATTGCATCCTGAATTTTAGAGTTGCGTCGTCGTGGTTGCAAAAACCGCCGAGAAAGCACAACCAGAACTGTGGAAAGCAATAGCCAAATAGCAACTTGTAGCCATATACTTAAACCCACTAGAGACAGCAGCGCCACTACAAAGGCACTGATTCCCATCATGAAAGCAACAAAAGCCGATGGTAATAACAGTTCCGTTAAACACAGAACTGCTCCTGCCATGAGCCAAATTAAGGTAGAACTTGGCATAGCGCCATCCTAGACACTACATTTACATAAACGCATTTCTGAGATTTAGATACACCCAGTCACTAAATGTTTACAGAAAGCAAAGCTTGTTTTTTTACAAGCAACTTTAATTAATTTCAGTAACAAATTGTAGCCAGGGGTACACAAATCCAGTCTATTCTAGCCTTCAAGCTGTTGACCGCTAAATTTAATTGAAATTCACGAGTTGATTTATTTTTTAAATTTATACTTTCATGATTTCTACTCAGCGGATAATTTATTGCATAAATTCTGACTGTCATAATCCTATTAATTCAATGGGTGACGGCATTTGTGCAAGTTGTCAAACTCCCCTAGTTCATCGTTATCTCTGGGCTAGTGGCTCATTGGCAGCCAAAATTCCACCAAGAACAAAAGTAGCAGATAGGTATGAGGTAATTACGCATCAGATTTGGCTAGATACTCAACCAGGACTGTCACCTAACGCACCTGAAGAGTTGCCACAAGTAGTGATTCCTTACCTCAAGCTATATCAAGAGCATTGGCATCTACCCCAAGCCTACGGATTTGCTCGCTCTGATATGGAAGATGCAACTGATAGTGATATTCTGTTGCTGGAAAATGTCCCGATAGATGAAACAGGAATTTACCCAACCATTGCGGATGCATGGCAACAAGCAACGGCGGTACGGCAAGTCTACTGGCTATGGCAAATTCTCCAACTTTGGCAACCCCTATTAGAATTGGGAGTTGCCCAAAGTTTGCTATTACCCGATAACCTGCGAGTGCAAGGTTGGTGCGTGCGGCTGTTGGAACTGGTAGAGACATCACATACAACGTCTTTACAGCAGTTAGGCCAGTCTTGGCAGCCTTGGGTAGCATCTGCAAAAACATCAATAGCGCAAGAGTTAGAGAACATAGTTCAGCAGATGTGTAGTGCTGAGGTAGAGTTAGAGACCATCGCCACTCAACTCAATGCTTTACTACTTTTATCAGCGGCAGAATTGCCATTAGGTATAGAAGTGGCAGGGGCAACAGATACAGGCCCAGCACTAACACAAAATGAAGACACTTGCTACCCTTTGACTTCTACTGACTTAGACGATCGATTACAGCCGCGTTTGTCGATTGTTTGTGATGGCATTGGCGGACACCAAGGCGGTGAGGTTGCCAGTCAATTAGCGGTGCAGTCACTGAAATTGCAAATGCGTGCTTTATTAGCAGAGGTAGCAGAACAGACGGAACTTGTATCACCAAAGTTGTTGCAGGAACAAATAGAAGCAAGCTTGCGGGTGGTGAATAATGTCATTTGTTCTCGCAATGACGAACAGAAACGTCAAGGCAGAGAACGCATGGCAACTACCCTTGTCATGGCAGTACAGATTCCCCAACGAGTACGAACGACTTCTGGGCGACAGTTAGAAAATACTCATGAACTTTACTTAGCCAATATTGGCGATAGCCGTGCTTACTGGATAACTCGCCACTACTGCCAGCTACTGACAATGGATGATGATGTGGCAACACGAGAAGTCCGCTTTGCCCGTAGCCTGTATCGCAAAGCACTCCAAAGACCCGATGCTACTGCCCTTACCCAAGCATTGGGTACAAAAGATGCTGAATTTATGCGTCTTTTAATTAAGCGATTCATCATAGAAGAAGATGGCATACTGCTGCTGTGTTCTGATGGTTTAAGTGATAATAACTGGGTGGAACAGTCATGGCAGGATTACGTAATGCCAGTGTTAACAGGAAAACTCTCAATTGAAGATGCTGTTCGGGATTTGATTAGTTTGGCAAACCAGAAAAATGGTCACGATAATACATCTGTGGTTCTGAGTCTTTGCCGTGTCTCGCCAGCATACTTAGTGCCTGTTACTCCCGCACAGCCGCTAGTAGAGATTTTAAAAGTAGAAGAACCAGAAGTAGAAGAACCAGAAACAGAACTACCAGAAGCAGAACTACCAGAAACAGAACTACCAGAAGCAGAACTACCACAATTAGAACAAGCTTCCATGGCAGAAAGTTCTCAAGCGTTGCTGGATTTGGATCTAACAGAGGAACCAACGCCGACTCCTGTGAAAAAACCAAGTCGGGGTAAACCTTTAGTGCTGCTTGGAGGATTATTAGTATTGCTGGTGGGGGGAACAAGTCTAGGATTATTTGCTTGGTGGCAACTTAATCCGCAAACATTTCAAAAGATGTGTGGACAACTTCCCCAAAGAATGCAGCAACTGTGTCCGCAGCGCAAGTAATTTATCTTCATTAACTAAATTGATATAGCCTGCGTAATCGGTGCTGCTGTTGGGCACAGCATATAGGAATAGAATATCTTTTTGTTGTAGAATTGGATTTGTCGTTAAAAAGGACAAAAAGAGCCAAGGGTGTCTTCCCTTGCTCGTTAGCTTACCCATCCTTGAGAAAGCACCTCTGATACACCTGTGGGAGTGAACAAGTGCATTAAGGAGGCAAAAGTAAGTGGGTTTACCGCCTACGTATCTGCCGCTAAACGGAAGTTGTAGCTGGGTAAAATTTCTTTATTGCCCTAAAAAACTAGGCAAAACTAAGGTCTCCCACATAACCTTTTGGCAGCAAAGAGACTTTCATCCTGCGTTGTCTCTTGCAAAAGTACAAAATGACTCTGATGTCGCTAACTAACCACTATCACAGCCTGCATGGGCAGGCTTTGTTTGTGTAGCTGGTATAAAGGCTCGAAACAGAATCTCTGTAAAGGTTAAAAGTATAAGAATGACTGTTGGCAACAGTCGATTTTTCAAAAAAGCAAGTTCAGTGAGGGATGGCTGTAGAGATGCTTGTGGAACAACAAAAGCTAGGTGTAAATGTTGTTATGAAAATTGGCGATCGCGTCCGCGTTAAAGAATCGGTAGTGGTTTACCATCATCCTGAGCATCGAAATCAGGCTTTTGACATCAAAGGTACAGAAGGTGAAGTCATCAATCTGGCTACCCAATGGCATGATAGACCTGTAAGCGCTAACTTTCCCATTGTGGTTCAGTTTAATAAAAAATTTAAAGCTCACTTGCGTGAGAGCGAATTAGAAATAATTTAATTACAGCAGAAGGCAGGAGACGCGATTAATCGCGTCTGTACAAGATTTATGCGATTAATTGCGTCTGTACAAGAGTTATGCGATTAATTGCGTCTGTACAAGAGTTATGCGATTAATCGCTTCTGTACAAGAGTTATGCGATTAATCGCGTCTGTACAAGAGTCAGGAGTTATTATTCCTTCCTCTGTCCCCCTTGTCTCCCTCATCCCTACTAGGCGGTTTTAGCACTCTCATCTGATGCTTTCCCTGTACTAGCTTTCAAGCGAGTCAACCTGCTTTTGCGTATACGTTCGCTGTCACGAACGCCACCCGCTATTTCATATTCGTTGCTGTTTGTGCCATACTTGAAAGCAACTCCCCTTAGCAACTTGTCTGAAAGATTGCTCAAGCTTTTTTCCATCTCATCAATTTTAGTTTTGGAAGAGTCAATCACAGCTAGAGCGGCATTATAAGCATCAATCATAGTGCGTAACTGCTCAATAGATTGAGTCAGGTTTTGCAAATCACAATTATTACCAAAATCCATATTTGAATCAATCGCTTTCAGTCCAGCAGATCTAAATTCAGCTTTTTCTAGAACACGGGATGCGCGTTTTTGACGGGGCATACATATATTCCTTAGAGGAGTATTTAGAGCTATTTTGACCTAATAAAGCTGTTTTATAGTGCAGTAAGATTAGCGAAAAATTGTAATATTTTAAACAAGATTACCGAATAAATCTGAGTAATTTCTCTTGATTAGCATTTTGCCCTTGATTTTATTGGCGATCGCTTGAATGTTAATGACAAACATCATGATGTTAAGGATGAATAGCGCAGTATTGATAAATAAAATCGCGATGTTGATGATGAATATCGCGATATTGCTTATAAATGTTGTGGTGTTAAGGATAAATATTGCGATATAGATAAGTAAAATTGCAATGTTGATGATGAAGATTGCAATATTAATTATGAATGTTGCGATGTTAAGGATGAATATCGCGATGTTGGTGAGGAATCCTAATATTCTTGACGATAACACCGGATGGGCGATCGCAGTTTGTGGAGAGGCGATCGCTATCACCATATAGTTTGAACAAGATACTGTGTAATTTGCTGGTCTATTGTTACAATTGGCAAATTCTCTACTTGGCTTTGGGCAATCAAAATCCGATCGAATGGATCTCGGTGGATATTTGGTAAACTGGCAACTTGCAAAACATGGTTCATTTGAATAGGTAAACTTTCAAAGCGATTGATCGCCAGACGACTTGGAATATATTGTTCTACAGGTTCAGGTAAAGTCAATTTCCCTAATTTATTTTTGATGATAATTTCCCAGGCACTTACCACACTCAAAAATAGGATGTTACTTGAATCGGTAATTACATCACGAGCGTTTGCAGATAATTGAGAGTCATCTGTCACCCACCAAATAAATGCATGGGTATCCAATAAAGCTCTCATTACTAAACCAAGTTAGAATTTTCAAAATCACTCAAGATTTCTTCTGGTAAAGGTTCGTTGAAATCTGGTGCAATAAACACTTTACCTTTATCTAAGCCTGAAATGCGAGGAGAACTGGTATTTCTAAGGGCGACTAGACGTGCAACTGGAATTCCTTGTTCAGCAATCACGACTTCCTCACCGAGCAATACTTGATTTAAAAGTTCGCTAAATTTAGCAGTTGCTTGAGCAACGTTGACAGTGATAGTCATCTGCCTTGGCAATTAATTCCTAACATTCTTTACGATAACACTGGAAGGGTGGGCGATCACTGCGATCGCAGGTTAGGCAAATCCAAGCTGCGCTGCACCCCACAAGCGTGAAATACAACCCAAAGACTTTGGGCTTGACAAAAATATAACTGTTAAAATCAGCATAATGGTGTCAAAATGCGAAAAACACACCAATAGGAGAAAAATGCCAGCCATTGTTAAACTACAACTCTCCTTGGAACTTTTAGCAGAAGCAATATCTTCTCTTGATTTGACAGAAAAACGTCAACTTCAAGAGCTAATTGAGCAACAAATTTTTGAAGCCGAAGAAGCATTGTACGAAGACGATGCAGAAACACAGGCAGAAATTCAAGCAGTTCGCGCTGAGTATAGCGATGGTGAGTCTGTGACTATAGATGAATATCTTGCTAACTGGTCAACCCCTTCTCTGTGAGACGCTACGCGTAGCTTGCTTCCCCGCAGGGGTACGGGGAAGTCAAAAGTTAAAAGTCAAATTAGAGATAATGTAAGAAATTTTGGAGAACAAGTTTTGACAACTATTACTGATATTGGCACACTAATTAACTATAATCCTGAAATACACGGCGGCTGCCCAATTATTGCTGGTACAGGGGTGACAGTCCGGCGCATTGCTATATGGTATAAACAAGGTTACAGCGCAGAAGAAATTGCAGATCAAATTAGTCATTTGACTTTAGCGCAGGTTTATGCTGCTCTGGCTTATTACCACGCTAACCGCGATAAAGTTGATGCTGACATTGCAGCACAGGAAGCAGAGGCCGACAGATTAGAGACACTGCATAAAAGCCAAAAGCTCTCATGAGCCGAATTCGATTGTACATGGATGAGGATTCTACAGCACGCTCTTTAGTTCTGGCTTTACAAAATCGTGGTGTAGATGTGATAACAAGTTTAAGTTTGAATAGGCTTGGTTATAGCGATGAAGAACAACTAAGATGGGCAACCGAGCAAGGTCTTATTTTATATAGTTCTAATATTAGAGATTTCTACCGTTTGCACGCTGATTTTTTAAGCAAAGAACAATCTCATACAGGGATGATTTTGGTACAGCAGCAACGTTACTCAGTAGGGGAGATAATGCGCGGTATTTTAAGGTTAATTGCTGCTAAGTCAGCAGAAGAAATGCAGAATCAGGTAGAATTTCTGAGTACCTGGATTGATGAATAGATAGAGAAGCATATGGGTGCATCCCACTTTTTATTTTGCAATGAGAGAATAGCTGTCATTGCGAGGAGGAACGACGAAGCAATCGCATGGACTCGCTCGTAGTTGGAGGACTTTGCGATTGCTTCGCTTCGCTCGCAATGACATGCAAAAAAGTGGGATGCTCCCGAAGCATATTGCATATTCGTGCCACCGCGATCGCTAAATTGCAGCAACTCTCCGAACCACTCTTGCAAGAAGAAGTAAGTCAACAAGTATCGGTAACAAGATTTAGAACTATAAGGTGCTACGGACTAAAGGCGATCGCATTTTTTCATAGATGCTTAACCATAATGTTTATGACGATAAAACTGGATTGTAGTGTATGACATCCAAACGGTAAGCGCTATAGTTTAACGATGAGCAACAGTAACAGAAGAAAAGTAGAATTATGAACACCGCCAAACTCAGCACTGATGGCACTCACCAAGTTGTTATTTTGCCCGAAGATTTTCAACTCACTGGCACAGAAGTTTATATCAAAAAAATTGGTAACGCTATTGTTCTCATTGCCAAAGATAACCCCTGGCAATCTCTCATCGAGAGTTTAGACAATTTCTCCGATGATTTCATGACTATTAGAGATCAGCCACTCATCGACACCAGAGAGAGTTTGTCAATGCGATACCTGCTTGATACCAATATTTGCATTTACCTCACTAAGCAAAAACCTCAAAAAGTGCTAGATAAATTTCAAACCCTGAGCATTTCTGATGTGGGTATCTCCTCCATCACTGTTGCCGAACTTGAATATGGACGTGAGTTCGATGAACCTCTCCCTCCCAACCTCCCTCTCCCACGGGGAAAGGGAGGAGCAACGAAAAATTAGGGTTTTGGCTCCCCTCTCCGCGTCGGAGAGGGGCTGGGGGAGAGGTCAAAATAGGGCTTGTCGAATTCACGTTGAATATGGAGTTGCCAAAAGTCAACAAGAAGAGAAAAACCGCACTGCCCTGCTACAATTTTTACTACCTCTAGAAATTGTTGAATTTAATCAAGCATCTGCGACGATTTACGGCAGCATTAGAAGCGATCTCGAAAGTAGAGGAATCATAATTGGTGCAATGGATATGCTCATCGCCGCTCATGCTCTAAGTTTAGGAGTTACCCTCGTCACCAATAATTTGCGAGAATTCTCTCGCATTCCTACGCTGTTATTAGAGAACTGGGTTGAGTAGCTGTAAATAGGCTCGCACTTTGCTTAAAACTATAAATACTGCATCCCTTCGTCTTTGCGTCTCTGCGTCCCCGTGTCCCCGCGTCTCTTTATCGCCACCATCGCGCTACATCTTGAATCGCACGGGCAATTTCTACCGTTACTGCTTCACCACCTAATGCAAAGATAACTGGAAACAATTGTTTTACACCTTGCAACAAGTTAGGGCGAGTTTTAAGACATAGCTTATGAAGTATATCTTGCCAGAACGGAAAAAAATCTGCAAATGGCATTTGTGATAAATCCTCAGTTAAGGCACTTAAGACAGAGAGGTAATAATATTCATCTTGAATAGACTTGGCAGCAGCAAAAGCTTCTGGCAATAACTCTGGTGGCAGTTTGTCAGCTAAAGCACTCAAGGCATTGGCACGATGATACTCATCCTGAATCTCTCTGGCAACAGCAAAAGCTTCTGGCAACAACTCTGGTGGCAGTTTGTCAGCTAAAGCACTCAAGACATTGGCACGAGAATACTCATCCTGAATTGCCCTGGCAGCAGCAAGGGCTTCTGGTAACAACTCTGGTAGTTTTTCAGCTAAAGCACTCAAGGCATTGGCACGAGAATACTCATCCTGAATTGCCCTGGCAGCAGCAAGGGCTTCTGGTAATAACTCTGGTGTCAGTTTTTCAGCTAAAGCACTCAAGACATTGGCACGAGAATACTCATCCTGAATTGCCCTGGCAGCAGCAAGGGCTTCTGGTAATAACTCTGGTGTCAGTTTTTCAGCTAAAGCACTCAAGACATTGGCACGAGAAGACTCATCCTGAATTGCCCTTGCTGCTGCCAGGGCTTCTGGCAATAACTCTGGTGTCAGTTTTTCAGCTAAAGCACTCAAGACATTGGCACGAGAAGACTCATCCTGAATTGCCCTGGCAGCAGCAAGGGCTTCTGGCAATAACTCTGGTGTCAGTTTTTCAGCTAAAGCACTCAAGGCATTGGCACGAGAATACTCATCCTGAATTGCCCTGGCAGCAGCAAGGGCTTCTGGTAATAACTCTAGTGGCAGTTTGTTAGCTAAAGCACTCAAGACATTGGCACGAGAATACTCATCCTGAATTTCCCTGGCAGCAGCAAGGGCTTCTGGCAATAACTCTGGTGTCAGTTTTTCAGCTAAGGCACTCCAGGCTTTGGCACGATAATACTCATCCTGAATCGCCTTGGCAGCGGTGAGTGCTTCTGGTAATATATCTGGCAGTTTGTCAGCTAAGGCAATCAAGGCTTCGGCACGATGACTCTCATCCTGAATCGCCTTGGCAGCAGCAAGGGCTTCTGGTAATACATCTGGCAGTTTGTCAGCTAAGGCAATCAAGGCTTCGGCACGATGACTCTCATCCTGAATCGCCCTAGCAGCGGTGAGTGCTTCTAGCAACAACTCTGGTGGCAGTTTGTCGGCTAATGCAATCAGGGCTTTGATGTAAGAAAACTTAGACTGAATCTCCCTAGCGGCGGTAAGTGCTTCTGGCAATACCTCTGGCAGTTTGTCGGCTAATGTACTCAGGGCTTTGGCGCGAAAATACTCAGATGGAATCGCTCTTGCTGCGGTGAGTGCTTCTGGTAATACATCTGGCAGTTTGTCAGCTAATGCAATCAGGGCATCGGCACGACTATATTCAAGCTGAATTGCTCTAGCAGATGTCAGTGCTTCTGGCAACAAATTTGGCTGTTTGTCTGTTAAAGCAATCAAAGCTTTGACGCGAGAATCTTCAGAGCAAATCGATCTTGCTGCTGCAAGCACCTCTGGCAAGAAGATTTCTGGCAATTGGTTAGCTAAAGCAACCAAAGCTTTGGCGCCATAAGATTCAGACTGAATCGCTCTAACGGCAGTGAGTGCTTCTGGTAAGACCTCTGGGAATTTTTCAGCTAAAACACGCAGAGCATCAGCGCGATACCACCCAGACGGAATTGACCTAGCGACGGTGAGTGCTTCTGACAGTGCTAGTTTTTCTAAATTTGGTGGTAAATAGTTTACTAACTCTGTAAGAGCTTTTAATTTTTCCTCTGGTTTTGGTTTTTGCAGGGCATAAGCTAATCCTTGTTCAGCATTCCACAGGTTGCTTTTGACCAACGCAATTAGCAATTCCACTGGTAAATTAGCTGCCAAACTATTCAAGGATGCAGTAATCAAAGCATAACGACACTGCAAGCCTAGTGTTGATTGAGTCCATCTCTTTTCTGCTAATTCCCAAGCACGAGAAATATCTGTAATATAACCCGCGATTTGTCCCAATTGTTCCCGCACTTCATACCAGCCATTGCTTCCAGTTGCCGACTCTTCCCGTAATAACTTGTGAATCTCTTCTATCTGTCCAGCCTTTTCCAAATGCCAAACTAAATGCTGATGAATGTAACCATCATTGGGCAAGGTATGCCATAAACCATTCTGGGTTTTCTGCTGATATTTCTCCAACAAAGCTGCGTAAGCATCAGCAAGGTTTAAACCCAACCCAGCCAAATCTCCTGGGCGCTTTGGCACAGAGGGAGCAGTTAACAAATTACACGCTAAATCGTGGAATAAGTCATGTAAGCGATAAGTGGGCGTTCCATTTACAGAAACTCCGGGCAATAGTAGCGCTTTATTCCCCAAATATTGCAACGTATCAGAGGTATCTCGCTCATCATCCATATCCCAAAGTGTTGCTGCCATTTTGGGAGTAATGTTTACATCTTCAGGTAACACTCCCAGCCAACTAAAATTTTCTCTTTCCTCTTCTCGCAATAACTTGATACTCAGATTTAATGATGCAGTTAGGCTGAGGCGTTTTAAACTGGCTTCATCAGTAGCATCTCTTGCTCCAGCAAGGTTAAATGTTTTTAATCGGGCAATCTCTTGCTGAATATCTTGTAAGAATATTGTCCAAGAAGATATACCACTTGCAACCTGAACCGCTGCTAATTCCAGCGCCAAAGGAAGATAACCAACAGCTTCGGCTAAATTTTCTGCTGACTGACGCTCTGCACTTATGATGTCACGTCCTAATCTTCTCTTTAGCAGTTCCATCGCCTGGGCTGGTGTCATCACATCCAGATTATAAAGCCTAGCTCCCAGAGCATGGGCAATTGAACCTTCACGGGTAGTTACCAAAACCTGACAACGCGCACCCCCAACATTAAATGCTTGTGCATCTTTCGTATTCCACGCATCATCCACTACCAGCAACACCGCTTTGTCATAAAGCAGAGTCCGCAAATGCGAGGAAGTTGCTTCTATACTGGTAGGTTTAAAGTTATAGTCTCCTAGTGCCTGCACCCAGCCACTAAGTAAAGAAAGCACATCGGGTTGTTGACCTAATGTTGCCCAAATAATGCCGTCACAAAAACAAGTTTGTATTTCTGCATCATGGGCTAAAGCCGCTGCTAAAGTAGATTTGCCCACAGAACCCAAGCCGTGAATAGCAGTAATTACCAAAGTGCGACTATCACACGATGAACCTTTGAGGAGACGTGTTTTTAAATCATCGCTGTATTCTGGGCGTTCTACAAAATATGTGGGTAAGGGTGGCGCTTGAAATATACTTGTGTGACCTAACCCCCTAACCTCCTTCCCTACGAAGGAAGGGGGAAAATTCAAAGCCTCTCTCCTTGTAGGGGAGAGGTTTGGAGAGGGGTTATTTAATTTCGATTTCTCTGGTCTGCTGTTTTCCCATGCCTCATCAAACCGTTTTAAATTCTTTTCCCTATCTTTTGACCATAACTTCAGGGTAAAATGCCAATCCTCAACACCCTTGGTTTGCAGACGGTTATCTTCCAGAATCTTCAAGAAATCCTTCAGCAAATTCAGCGCTTCTCGAATTTGCGCTTTAGTTAACTTGCCAGGATATTTATCTTTTTGTGTCAGCAACTCCAACGTGACTAACGTAGTCTGCACAGTCAACTTAGGGTTAGCGCTGTCTTCTTGTTTCCAGTTGTGCTGAATTTTAAAGCCACCATCCTCAAATTCCCCATCCACAAAACAAAGCAACGCCTCTAACAGACGCTTGACTCGCTTTTGAACTACAGGGCCTTTACTAGGATCTCGCGGCATTGCATTTAAAAGATTAACCAAAAAGTTTGGGGCTACCCCAATTTGAAATTACCACCCCAGACTTATTAAATCCAGATTTTAAAGTATTTTCACCGAGATTAGGGTATTTGCCTAGGGTCACAACCCCAAAGAGAACCTGTATCTATCAATTCTTTGGGGTACAAACAAATGCAAGGCAAGCGTCAAGATGTTCTCAGCAAAACAATTGCTTTATTGCTGAGTCTGCAAATCTTTCTAATTGGCTTCCAAGCTAAAATTCGCATTGACCAAGGCAACTCAAGCCTTGAGGCGTTAACCTGGATGATTCAACAATATATTCCAGTGCTGGTCAAAATTCGCAGCTTGCAGAACAAAGAGAAAAAAGGATTCTAACAAGATGCGATCGCTCAACTACTACCAGACAAAAATGCAAACTCCGATTTAATATTCCAGCGCCTACCGTCGTGAATTAACAGCGTTAACTTGTCAGTTGTAAACTCAAAATACAACTGCCGATTTTCAAACTCTGGCCAAGCAGCTTTAAAGTTCTGCTTTGTTAAATCCCGAAACGCAACCGTCATGTGGGGTGCAAAAGGACGCTTTTTACCAACTTCGTCCACAATTCCTAAGCTGGCTTCCACATGATTCATTAAATGTGCTTGCAAGCTCAACAATTCACGAGTTTTCACTACATCAATATATATGACACGTGGCACAAAGGCAGCAAACCCGCTGAGTGTAATAGGTACTGACTTTTGTTCGCTAGCAAACTCCCTCAAAGATGCTTCTAAGACTGGCACATTATTATCTATCCATTCAAAAGGAGGTTGTAGCGTAACGTGTGGCGGAGACTTTTGTGCGTGGCGACTAGCGTACTTATCAGCAAAGTACTGCTTGATTTGGTTGGCGTACTCTTGAATGTCCTGTGGCGGTAATAAGGCAATAAAAAAAAGGCTCATTCCAAAGAGTTACGAGACAAGAGTTAAAATACTACAACTATATTTACAATACAGTCCTTCATAAATTATCGTTCATAACGAAGCATAAAAATCTCTCCCTTAAGTAAATGAACAAAGATATTTACAGTCATTGCGAGCGAAGCGTAGACGCAAAGCAGCTTCTCGTTCGCTCTTAGCGTTCCCGAAGGAAGGGTAGAGTAGCAATCCCAACCCTTGGGATTGCTTCATTACGCTTCGCTCCATTCGCAATGACATTGTGTAATTAATTCTGGTTCTTGTCAGTTTTTGGCGATCGTATAGTGGACTGGTTTAGGCAGAAGGCAGCTATGCTGAGGGCAGAAGGTTTAAGAAAGAAAATTCCCTAAATTATTGCGGTGCAAGCGTTACAGAATATTTACCTGACAATCCCGTCTGAAAATTGGAACTGAGTTTTTGTTACCAGTTGCATCATGAGAGGCACTCAGGTTGAAAACCCTTCTGCCGTCTGCCTCCTGCCTTCTGCCTTAAAGCGCGTAACCTTTCATCATCACCAAAAGTTGCCAAGAAACTTAATTCTGTCCGACTACTTGTCCCCGCGTCCCCCACTCCCCATTTGAGGTTGCTAGCAAAATGCCTTGGTTTGTCAAAATTGAAGAAGGTAAAGTCGATAAACCCACCTTTGACCAACACGTACCCGCCCATAAAGCTTACGTTAAAGAGTTGATTGCTAAAGGACACAAAGCACGGACAGGCTATTGGGCAGAACAAAGAGGCGGTATGCTGCTGTTTGAGGCAGCGTCAAAGGATGAGGCAGAGGCAATTGTGGCTCTCGATCCTTTGGTGCAAAACGGCTGCGTCACCTATCAAATTTATGAATGGAAAATTGTAGCCGAATAACTCACTTACGGAAATTTGATGTTATGCTGTTAATAGACCTGGATCTATGCGACTGCAACGCCTAAATCTTGTCAGAACCGGAAGGTAGCAGCAATACGGGATGCTTGTGGTAGGCGTAGTCTCCGGGTCGCCCTATTTTTAGGAGCGTTCAGCGGCAATGCCTGGTTTTGGAGATATTGTTCAAAAAGCTTTTTACCTCGGTGTAGGCTTGGCTTCTTACGCGGGTGAGAAAGCGGGAGGAAAATTAGCAGAACTGCGATCGCAAGTCCAAAAACTGGCAGATGAAATGGTGGCAAAGGGCGAAATGAATACAGAAGAAGCTCGCCGCTTCGTCGAGGACATGATGAAGCAAGCTCAACAGCAGCAAGCACCTAGCGAAACGCCTGAAAAAACACCTCCTTCTGAACCTCGTCGCATCGAAATTTTAGAGGAAGACGTAGAGCCAACAGTAAAGCAAGCCTCTACTGAAAATGTAGATCAATTGCGCGATCGAGTACTAGAGTTGCAAGAAGAGTTAAAACGACTGCAAAACGATAAGTAAAAGGCAACTTTTTATCTTAGGTATTAGCAGTTAAAAGCATTTTGGCATAGCGTTATACATAGAAACTTTATAATATACATTGCCTAGGGTGTACTCTAGTGCTTCAGTCCAGTTAGCACTAAGCGTCCTGTTTGTAGCCAGTAAGGGCGTTAATTTTATGGAACAATGGCAAAAAGATTTGATGGAAATTGTAGAAACAGTGGCTGATGAAGTAGAGCGCTTCCTTCTGGGAATGAGTGAAATGGTAGACAGCTTTTGTGAGCTAACAGAAGAATTCACTGAACAATTACAAAATAGCATTGTTACCGAAGTTGACCAGTACATACAAGATTTTACTGAACCAATTTTAGAAGTTTATTGGGAATTAGAAGACATCGTGGCAGATGTGGATCCTGGTTTTCCTTATTCAGTTGAACCTACGCCAGAACAAAATGCTGCTTGTAGGGGTTGCAGTCACTACCACGGTCATGTGTATGGTGGTAACTTGTTAGTTTGTGCCATGCATCCTCATGGGTGGGATGATGAGAATTGTCCAGACTGGGAGCAGGAGTAGATGAGGGACGCGGGGGCGCGGGGACGCAAAGACGCGGAGAATAACCACTGAACTATTGCCTTCTAACAACTGATAACTGATAAATGACAACTGACAAATTACCAGAAATTACATCTCAGCCAAGCCAAGAAATTAAGTATGGCGAACGCGAGATTGCGGAAGGAGAACTAATCACATTTCCGAATCCGCGTGTGGGAAGGCGATACGATATCAACATTACTTTGCCGGAATTTACTTGTAAATGCCCGTTTTCTGGCTATCCTGACTTTGCCACAATTTATATTACCTATATTCCTAATGAGCGTGTAGTGGAATTGAAGGCGCTTAAACTTTACATTAACAGTTACCGCGATCGCTATATTTCCCACGAAGAATCTGCTAATCAAATTCTGGATGATTTTGTTGCAGCTTGTGACCCTTTAGAAGTTACTGTCAAAGCAGATTTTACTCCTCGTGGTAACGTTCATACCGTTATAGAAGTGCAGCATCAGAAGTAAGCTCATTTAAAAAGTGAGTACAGACGCGATTATACTCTTACGAGAAGCCACTCTTACGAGCGTCTACGCGTCTGTACAGGAGTTAGGAGTTATTTCTTCCTCATCTCCCCCTGCTTTCTTATCCCCAGTCTCTAGTTATTTTGCAATCTTATTTGTTGCAGACTGCACTTGAAGCACAACTTTTTTAGATAAAGGAAGATATCCCAGTTCCAAGCTGGACTTTTGCCCTTCAGTCAAAGCCCAGTCAATAAAGTTTTTCAAGGCTTGGGCTTTAACTGGATCTTGATATTGCTCATAAGTTAAAAGCCAAGTGTAAGTAACAATGGGATAGGACTGAGCGCCCATAGGATCGGTGATAAAAGCAATCAAGTTATCAGGAGGCAATTGAACCGCTTCCAATGTCCTGGCTGCTGATTCTGGTGTTGGTATGATGTAATTACCAGATTTATTTTCTAAAGCAGCCACAGATAGTTTATTGCGTGTAGCGTAGACATATTCTACATAGCCAATAGCTCCTGGAATTTGTTGAAGCTGGGCGGTAACGCCTTCGTTGCCCTTGGCACCAATTCCCACGGGCCATGCTACAGCTTTCCCCGCTCCAACTTTGCTTTTCCATTCCGGACTGATAGCACTGAGGTGTTGTGTCATAACGCTTGTGGTGCCACTACCATCAGTTCGATGTACGACCACAATCGGTAAATTAGGCAAGTTTAACCCCGGATTAGCTACAGCTATCTTAGGATTATTCCAGTTCGTAATTTTTCCTAAGAAAATATCTTTGTAGACTTGGCGTGTTAGCTTCAGACCATTTGGCACATCAAGGTTGTAAGCCAGCACTATGGAACCAGCAGTTATCGGCAAAGCAATCACTCCCCGTTTGATTTGAGCTGCTTGTTGTTTTGTAATTGCTACATCACTGGCTGCAAAGTCTACAGTACCGTTGATGAAATGTTGCACTCCAGCGCCACTGCCTATCGATTGATAGTTAATTTCCACATTAGGATTTTTCCGGTTGTAATCTAAAAGCCAGCGCTGGTATAAAGGCGCAGGAAAACTTGCCCCAGCACCAACTAGAGAAATATGTTCGCGGTTTCTATTACCGATAGTGCAGGAAGCAACACTCAGCGAGAGAATGATTACGGGTAGAAGGTAAGCTTGGCGCTTAGATGAAAGTTGAACAGACATATTAACTAGAAAGCAGAGGGGCAAGGGAGATGAGGGAGACAACAGAGACATGGTAAGTTCATTCTCCACGTCACCTGAAGAATGACGCACTTTAGTCGCTAACGCTACACTAACGAAAGTTTGGACTCGACGGTAACCGCAGCCACTCCGTTGGGGAGACAGCGCCGTGGTGTTAGCGAAGCAATAGCGAGTCTTCTCCCAAGGGTAGCCACTGCGGTCTTGGGGTTTCACGCCACTCCCTTCAAGTCGGCGAAGCCGCCCAACGGGGTGGCTCCCCAAGTGGAGCAAGTGGCGTGAGACGCTACGCGAACGAGCGTCAGGGGTTTCCCGACTTGAGGCGACTGTCATCGGCTCTACCGACTTGAAGGAAGTCGCATCTAGAACTGCGACTGCCTTACCGCGTCTTCTTCTCCTAACTCTTAACCCCTAACTCAGCACTCAGCACTGGGTCACCCTCTGGCTGAAAAGTCAGTTTCTCCAAAATCTCCAAAACTTCCCGTTCAAAAGCAACCTGGGCACGATTGGTTTTACCACCTACATAGAATTTATTGCCTTGTCGCAATGCCCAAATTTGTGAATGGGAGAAGTAACTCATCACCGTACCCAACATCAGCACGGCAAATCCTGAGTAAACCAAAGGTATACCTGGGTCGGATTTAATTTGTAAGCCAGTACTACCAATAACATCTATAATTTTCAGCGTCACGCCATTCACTTGGGTAGACATTCCCTTACGCACAGTGTCAACCAGCTTGCCCGTGGAATCGTAAATTAACACCATGCCTTGCAAGTCTTTGGCTATCAGGGAGACACCTGCACTCAAATCCGGTTTAGTGGGAATCCAACTTCCCCAGATACGTCCTCTACCTTTGGTATCCAATGATGCCATTGGTAGTTGGAAAACGGGGCTGTTGTTGAATTGAATGCGAACAGCAGCGATTCCCCAATCAGTTTGATAGAAAGTTACGCCCCGATAACGCAAGGGCTGGTTAACAAAAATCTTTTTGTGGTCTACTTCCTGTCCTTGATTATTCAAGACAGACATATCTGAATAAAATTGGTCAATTCCACCAGTTGGAGTATAGTCAATCCAAAAACGATTGACTTTTACAGACCAATCTTTCAAATGTTGAGCATTTGCCCAAGGCCCAGCATCTATAATATTTTTCACCTGAAATGTACCGCCACTAGTAATCATTTCTTGGGCAACAAATCCAGTCATCGCTCCCCATATTCCCCCCAGTAAAATAGCGACGATGCCCACATGAACTACGATTGGTCCGATGCGTCCGACTATTCCTTTACGGGCGTAGAGAATACCGTCTTTTTCTTGAAAAACTTTATAACGGCGCTTCTGTAATATTTCTTTTAAGGAATTTATAGAACCAGTCTCTAGTTCTGCACTCAAAGCTAATTTTTGAAATTGCCTGGGTTCTTCATAATATTTCCAGCGACGGGCAGCTTTTAGGGCTGGTAACTGACGAGTGAAGGTACAAGCGCTCAAGCTAGTACCAAATAAGATGAGTAATGCCAAAAACCACCAAGTACGGTATACATGGTCTAACCCAACTACCTGAATTACTTTCCAAGTTAGGAAACCAAATAAGGCGGGATGTTCTGGGTAATTTGCTTGGTAAAATGCTGGTGATTGACCTTGCTCAATTACAGTACCACTGACGCTGAAAAGAGCGATTAATAGTAGTAGTGCGATCGCTAATCGTAAGTTTGTCAGTACAGGCAAAAACTCCCGCCGCAAGAATCGTCCAGGTACTGACGACCAACTTGATTCTGTAGACGCTGAATTTTCTGTTGTCATTGATTAAAAGCTTCCCAAAGGAATCCGCGAAACTAAGGAAAATACACCGAATCCTACCAACAGTGCCCCGCTAACTGGGTTAATCCAACCAGACCAGCGACGCAACTCTAGCAGTTTTTTAATTCCAGCAGTAAAAGTACCTGCCAAAATTAATGGTGCGACATATCCTGCTGTATACGACAGTAGCAAAACAGCGCCTAAAATTAAGTCTTGTGTATTGGCAACCCAACCTAGTAAGCTGGCTAAAACAGGCGTGCTACAAGGGGATGCAACTAAACCAAAAGTTAGCCCAATTGCATAGGAACGCACTGCTTTTGGTAAATCTTGTGAAATCCAATTCGTTTCGCCTAGGGATGGAAATTGCAAGGGCAACGCTTCTAGTAAGTTCAGCCCCATGAGAATAGCGATGATGCTGACGATAATCGGTAAACCAATTCCCACCTGACCGTAGACTTTTCCCACAAAAGCTGCTGTAATGCCTAATCCTGCTAGTGTAGTTGCTAATCCTAAAGCAAACCACGTTGATTGAGCAGCTGCTTCTAGGCGGCTTTTTGCTTCATAACCACCGATGTAGCCAATAGTAATTGGTAGCATGGAAAGCATACATGGTGTCAAGCTAGTAAGTAAGCCAGCTGTAAAAATTATGCCAATACTAAGCAAGCTCAGGTGCGTCAGTTGGTAAGAAACCAGGGTGTTGGCAAATTGTTCTAATTGATAAAGTTGGGTTTGCAGATTCTCAAGCATGAGGAATTTATGAGCGGGAATGCTTACTATGCTTGCATTTTAGCGTATTTTATTATATCTACGCTCCTGAATTTCCTCCCAAGCTTACCCCGCCAACGCTGCACTACATACGGGAAAGTTAAGCTAAGATTTGAGCGATCGCTTTTATAGGTAACTTCCGCATCTAAGTAAATAGTTTTATCAAGTAATCCTGATGTCAAAGGTTTAAACTGTAGTTGATTCCGGCAGTTCAAACTTGTAACCGTAGCCTCGAACGGTTTTAATAAACTCAGGTACGCTAGTATCAGCTTCCATCTTTTTGCGAAGCTGACCGATATGCACATCAACTACTCGTCCATCTCCCACATAGTCGCAACCCCAGATTTTTTGGATGAGCTGGGGACGACTCCATGCCTGACCTGGATGACTCGCCAGAAAATGTAAAATATTGAATTCCAAAGCTGTTAAGGTGAGAGGCTTATCGTTAAGTGTCACCTCTCGACCATCTGGGTTAATTGCTAGCTGTTTGAAAACGAGGCGCTGTGTAGGAGAAGGGTTAATGCTGCGTATGCGTCTTAAAAGGGCTTGTACTCTGACTTCAACTTCTGCTAGGCTAAACGGCTTAGTCATGAAATCATCGGCACCTGCGGCCAGAATGCTAATTTTATCGGTTTCGGCAGTCCGGCCGCTCAGTATCATTACTAAAACATTAGTACGGCTCTGCATTTCCTGACAAAGCTGATAGCCACTAGTATCTGGCAAATTCCAATCTAGAATTACTAAAGCTGGATTGAAGCGATCGAACAACGATAGTGCTGTTTTACCATCTGCGGCAGACTCTATTTGATATTTTCGACCTAAATAGCGATAAATCAAATTGCGAACGCCAAAATCGTCATCAACAACCAGAATTTTGGCACTTGTAGCGGGAACCATCACCATAACCTTCTAGCCTATTGTTTATCCGGCAATTTACTGTCCGTATAGCTACTCTACGTTAGCCTAGCCTTCAGCGTAGGTGTTGCCAAAGGCTTCCACTTTGCAGTCCGGCTAATGAGAAAGCTGTACTAGAGGAATCTATAGCTGCATATACTTCTTGGGAATTGGAAATATTGATTCCTGTCTACCTCGGTTGAGTACGTAGACTTGAAGCAGCTTGTCTCCAGACATTGCCACTGTAGTACTTAGCTACATTTAAATTTTCTATGAAATTTATAAAAAATTCAGCTATTATGATGCATACCATATGTATAACTTTCGTATAACTTTGGTATGTTTTTAGTATTTAATGGTATAATTGTAAATCTTTGAACTTAAGAAAAGTTTAACTTTATAGGTGTATCCCCTTAACAACAAACAGCCTGCGCTGAGCTCTACCCAGTTGAGGCTAACAAACTTAAAAACAACTGTGTCATAACAAACGCACAGAACGCCCTAATTAGAACTCCTACACAATACCTTGCTTGAAATCTACTCGACGGAGAAGCCTCTTTTGGGAGGCTAAGAGTATTCGTCTAGAGTGTATTCACCTATGTATATAAAGATATTGTATGAAATTTTAAAATTTCAACTGAGGTATGACGAGTCAAGGACTGAGAGCATCACCAGAAGGCATCAAAGCAGCAAAAACAGCTTTAACCGACAAAACCCTAAGTCAATATAAGTTAGCAGCAGCTTTAGGTATCACACGCCAACCAGTGTCTAAGTTTTTTGCGGGTGAGTCAGTATCCCGCAGTTGTTTTGTGCAAATTTGCCAACAATTAGGGTTATCTTGGCAAAAGGTTGCTGGCTTACCTGAAGATACGGTATCTGAAGCAACTAATAAAGTACAGCCTAAGAGTGTTGACCTTGATACATTGGTGCGAAAAATTCGCCAACAGCGCCAAGACAAAATCCCAGATCAATGCGGCACTTTGCAAATGTTAGACATTGCTCAGGCAATTTCTGTACTTGATATTTACACCAATGTCAACGTCTTAGAGGAATTAACGTGTCAGCAATGGCTAGAGATTTCCGACCTAATGCAAGACTTAAACCATGAGTCCAACTTTAAACAACTTGCAGAAGCCAGCCATCAGAGAAAGTTACCAGGATTAGAAGCTGTATCGCGTTACTCGAAGCTGATGGTGCTGGGTAAGCCAGGATCGGGTAAGACTACATTTTTACAATATTTGGCGATCGCTTGTAACAAAGGTGATTTTCAGCCACAGCACATAGCAATTTTCGTCAGATTGAAAGAATTTGCTGAAGATGCCAAAGAAAACAATCAATTTAATTTATTGAAATATATCAGCCAAGAGTTTCTCAGTTGTGGTGTTGAAGAAGAATCGACTGCAACTATACTGACTGAGGGCAAAGCATTAATTTTACTAGATGGGTTAGATGAAGTGCCATCAGACAATGCAGAACGAGTTACCAGAGAAATACGCAGATTCACCCAAGTTTACTACAAAAATCAGTTTGTTATTAGTTCTCGAATTGCTGCTCAACAGTACAGATTTCAAGGATTTACTGAAGTTGAGGTTACAGATTTTAACTACGAACAAGTCGAAGCTTTTGTAAAAAAATGGTTTGTTGCAGTTGCTCATAAATCAAGAGAAGATGGAGAAGCCAGAGGAAATTTATTTATTCATCAGCTAAATCTTCCAGAAAATCAGCAAATCAGAGAATTAGCTATCACACCAATCTTGCTGCATCTAATTTGCTTAGTATTCCACGTAAAAGCTGAATTTCCATCTAATTTAACCAAGCTATACGAGCAAATACTAAATATTTTGCTGGTAAGATGGGACGAAACAAAAGGTGTAAAACGACAGACATTTCCCTGTCATTTGACTGTAAATAGCAAAAAAAAGCTACTCTCTCAAATTGCTGCTATCACTTTTGAGCAAGGGAATTACTTTTTTACGCAAGAAAAAATTCAGCAACTAATTACTAACTATATAGGCACATTACTTAATCTAAGTATAGATTCAATTCAATTCCAAGAAGTTAGTGAAGTAGCACTACAACTAATTGAGGTGCAAGAGGGTTTATTGGTAGAACGGGCACGAGGAATTTACTCTTTCTCCCATCTGGCATTGCATGAGTATTTTGTTGCTAAAAATATTGTTGAATCCCAAGACCAAGGTTGTAAAAGTTTAGTCACTCATATAACAGAAGCACACTGGCACAATATATTTTTGCTGACCGTTAGTATGTTACCTAATGCGAATGAAATCCTAGGTTTAATGAAACGCAAGATTGACTTGCTAGTGGCTAAGGATAATAAAATACAGGATTTTTTAATTTGGTTACGTCATAAATCGATTTCAGTCTCTACCAGCTACAAAGCAGCGGCTGTTCGTGCTTTTTACTTAGTTTGCGTTAGGCGTACTCCTGCGGAATATTTATTCGCCCATGTCGTTCGCACAGCATCTTTAACAACAGAAGATGAGGATAGTTTTTACCGTCAACATCATGCCTTTGTTCATACTCCTAGCTATGAGCTTGAGTATGCCCTTGTTGGCAACATCGCTTTTAACTCTGACCTTGCTCTTGACGAGTTCCTAACTAGTACTCTTACATGTGCTGGTGAGCTTGATTTTGCTGTCGATCTGACGCTCAATGATGCTCTTGTTTTAGACCATGCTCATGCCCTAAGTATTGCTTTTGATGAGGCTCTAAACCTTGTTTTGGAACCTGAATTCAAAAAAGATATGCAAAAACTTAAAAAACAATTACCCCCTATAGAAAGCTATCCTAAGCAATTTCGCTGCTGGTGGCAAGCCAACGGTAAAGTTTGGGGTGAGAAATTGCGATCTTTGTTAATTAAACATCGGAATATTGGTCATGATTGGCAGTTCAATCAACAGCAGATAGAGTTGCTCCAACAATATTATGAAGCCAACAAATTATTAGTAGATTGTCTCAATAGGTCTGCAAATGTAACTCCCTTGGCACGGCAGGAGATTGAGGAAGCATTGTTATTGGCGATCGCTGATATTCAAAACTAAAAAATCAAACATTTTTTCAGAGCAAAATTGTAATTTTAAAATATATATAAATAGAGTGATAAAAGTATGTTTTTTGGGTTATTGCTTAAGTGGCATAAAATCTGATAATGAAGCAATCTATCATAAGAGATACTTTAAAAGTATTCATCCCATAGAAAGATAAATATAAATAGTAGAGTCCGTTAAATTGCTAATAATGCAATTCAATTTAGGAAGAGTTATGAATAGCAATAACCTCGGCGGGATCATTCCTCAACAGCCCCCAATAGAAGCACAATCTGATGCTCATGTGCTTAAATCTCGTTTGGAATGGGGCGAACCAGCTTTTACAATACTTGATGTGCGCGATCGCGAAACTTACAACGACGGTCATATCATGGGAGCGATGCCAATGCCAACAGATGACTTGGTAGACAGAGCCTCATCAACTATAGATAAAAGCCGTGACATTTACGTTTATGGGGCAACTGAAGAACAAACATCTCAAGCTGCACAATCGCTCCGTTCCGCTGGGTTTGTGCATGTATCAGAACTCAAAGGCGGTCTAGCTGCATGGAAGGCAATTGGCGGTCCAACAGAAGGGATTGTTGAATCTAGAACTCCCGCAGGCGCGGATGACTACAATGTAGTCGATCGAGTTAAAGATCACTTAGGAAATCAGCCAAAGCCTGGTACTTCTATCAAAAAGGACATTGCTGAAGCCAAAAATCGTGCAGGTGAAGCAGCTTCTGAAGCCAAAAATCGTGCAGGTGAAGCAGTTTCTGAAGCCAAAAATCGTGCAGGTGAAGCAGTTTCTGAAGCCAAAGAAAACCTGGAAAAAGCAGGTGATAATTTGAAAGAGGGTGTTAAAGACTTTAATGAAAATCGACAATAATATTTAGTGATTGTCACTAGTCAGCAGTCAATAACAATTAACAACTGACCCTTCGGGTGACGCTCAAAGACTCGCTAACGCTGCGCTAACGTCAGTTGTTCATGGGGAAAACCCCCAAGACCACACTGACTCACAACTAACAAGTGACAAATACCCTCAATGTTCAAATAAATCCTTGAATTGCAATATATCTAAGGAAACTATCGTTGGTAGAACTTGAAAGCACTCTTGAGCAAGTTCCCAACGATCTTCACGTTTGAGCATTTTTATAAGCTTCTGGCGCACGCTCAGTAAGTAGCGTACATCATTGGCGGCGTAGCTTAGTTGTGCTTCAGTTAAATTGGCAGCGTTTCCCCAATCAGAACTTTGAGCGCTTTTATCCAGTTCTACTTGTTCGAGTTCTTGCACTACATCTTTGAGTCCGTGGCGATTGGTGTAAGTCCGGGCTAATTTACTAG
Source organism: Nostoc minutum NIES-26 (assembly GCA_003326215.1). Lineage (GTDB taxonomy): Bacteria > Cyanobacteriota > Cyanobacteriia > Cyanobacteriales > Nostocaceae > Dendronalium > Dendronalium minutum. Next base: position 186,125 of record LXQD01000023.1, read on the forward strand.
CAATCTTGGTGCAAAAAATTGGCTGAACTCTAATCCCTAGGTTGTAGCGTAAAGTAGCAACGTCAAAACGAGCAAAATGAAATACCTTAAGGACATTCGCTGCTTCTAGCAGTTTTTTGAGGTTTGGGGCATCTTTTTGACCTTTAGCTATGCGAATCGCTGTTACTTTACCCTCTGGGTTGCATAGCTGGACGAGACACAAGCGATCGCGTTGGGGTAACAATCCCATTGTTTCAGTATCGACAGCGATCGCTTCGGATTTTAAATAATCACAGAGGGCAGCATCACTAAGGTCGCGATCGCCAACCTGAAAATCTTGTAATGTCATGAATCACTTAAAAATAAATGTAGTGTCTTATGAGCAGAAGCCAGAAGTCAGAATAAATATTTTTCTGTTGTCTGTTGGCTGCTGACTTCTGAATTCTATTTGTTAAACACTACATTATTATTGTGCAAATTTTAATTTTTAATTCGTGCAGTGGTACTACTGGTAGTACCACTGTGGAGAAAAATTTGCGTCAGATATACTTCTCCTTGCTTATTGGCGGCAACACCAATCCCAGTCAGGTTGTAATTGCCTTTAATATTCTTCAGATGTCCGGGACTATCAAGCCAACCAGTAACTGCTTCGCTAGCAGGATTGCTATATCCCTGATTAAAAGCGACATTTTCTGCTGCACTGTTGAAGCGCAGGGGAATAGCTGTAACTCGCCGTTCAAACCCTTGATGACTAAATGGGACTTTACCCCTAGCCATGTTTTGACTATGAATCCTTGCCTGCCGAGAAATAGTTGGATTTAGTTTTAACTTAGGCAGTTTTTTAGCAGCCCGATACCGATTAATTTGGTCAAAAACTGATTTCTCCAACGCAGTAGTTTCAAAAGTAGTCGATGTAGCAATCTGACTTGAAGAAATCGACAACGGTTGATTGTCAGTGGTTTGTTTTGTAGAACTGTGACCCGGTATTGGACTAGTCATTAATCCACTAGCAAGGACAAGCATACTTAAAGCTATGCCAAAAGCAGGTTGTCGGGACATGGAGAATTACGCAATGTATATACTTAATTAGACCTATACTCTACCTTCTAGTTCTTAGAATATATAACAGGATACTATTGAAGATTTATAAATTTATGTCATTTTGGCACATCTTTTGTCAGTTGTGAGCCAGTACGGTGAGTCCAGCACTGCGGAGAGAAGTTGCCATAGCGTAGCGAAGCGCGAGTCTTCTCCCAAGGGGAGCCACTGCGGTCTTGGGGTTTCCCCAAATGGAGCAAGTGGCGTGAGACGCTACGCTTTCCGAGCGTCGGAGGGTTTCCCTCCGGAGCCACTCCGGTCTTGGGGTTCCCCCTGTTGTAGGCGACAGCCTTCCCGCAGAGTAGAAAGTGGCATCAGGTGACTAGCGTTAGCGCTAAGGAAAGGGGAAGAACTTTGTTTAATTTCTTTTCCCTTCTCCTCTACTTCCCTGCTCCTTTACCTCCTCATTCTCCCATTTCCTACCTTTTCTAGAAGTTGCTAGCTAGTCCCCATTGCATTACCAGCTAAATACGCTGTCGTCCAAGCGCTTTGAAAGTTAAAACCCCCCGTGATGCCATCAATATCTAAAATTTCTCCGGCAAAGTAAAGATCGGGAACTAATTTACTTTCCATCGTCTTGAAGTTGACTTCTTTAAGGTTAATGCCACCACAGGTAACAAATTCTTCCTTGAAAACTCCTTTGCCACTGATTAAATGTTCTCCCTGAGTGAGTTCTTGCACTAACCGATTTAATGTTTTGTTAGATAGTCCTGCCCAACGCTCTTCTAGAGTAATACCTACACGGGCGATCAGATATTGCCAGAGGCGGTGAGGTAGGTCAACTCCACGATGCAATGCGATCGCTTTGTTTGCCCATTCAGTCTTAACTGCTAAGATTTTTTGCCGCACTTGTTCTTGCTGCAAATCAGGCAGCCAATTGATTGATAATGTAGCTTGATAGCGGCTTTCGTGCAAAAATCTTGCACCCCAAGCAGAAAGTTTCAGCACAGCTGGGCCACTCAAACCCCAGTGGGTAATTAGCAACGGGCCTGTTTGTTCTAGTTGGGACTTTTCTGCAACAGACAACCGCAAGCGCACGGGGTTGACACTAATTCCAGCTAAAGCCCTCAGATGTTGGTCAACAATGTTGAAGGTGAATAGCGAGGGTACAGGCGATTGAATTTGATGACCAAATTCTTGGGCTACTTTATAACCCACAGGATTGCTTCCTGTGGCCAACAGCAAGCGATCGCACTTTATAATCTCTCCCGACTTCAAAATAATCTCAAATTGATTGCTCAGTAGTCGCTTTACTGACACAACAGCTGCTGCTGTCCAAATTTCTACACCAGCAGCCTTAGCAGCATTCATCAGACAATTCACAACCGTTTCTGAACTATCTGTAATCGGAAACATCCGTCCATCAGCCTCAGTTTTTAGCGGTACTCCGTGGAGAGCAAACCAAGTTACAGTATCTTTCGCTTGAAAACGAGTGAAGGCACCCCGCAAGGCTTTTCCGCCTCTGGGGTAATTTTGCACCAACCCGGCTGGTTCAAAGCAAGCGTGAGTGACGTTGCAACGTCCTCCACCAGAAATGCGAACTTTAGCCAGTGGTTGACGACTGGCTTCGAGTAAAATGATTTGGGCGTGAGGATTGATTTCAGCACAAGCGATCGCGCCAAAAAATCCAGCCGCCCCACCCCCAATAACTACAATTTTTAACGGCAGCAAGTTCAAAAATGTCTCTTCTATAGCACCTACTTTCTAGGCTAGCCGTTATCTTTACACTTCTGCTGGTTCAAATTGATCTTTTGTCGCGCCGCAAACTGGACACACCCAATCTTCTGGTATCTCTTCAAAGGGCGTTCCTGGCTCTATCCCACTATCAGGGTCGCCTACTTCTGGGTCATAAATATAGCCACAAACAGTACACTCATACTTTTCCATGTTCCTTTCCCCTGGTAAATTGTTGGCGTTACTTCACTACCTACCATATAAGTAGTCATGCAAAATTAAATATGCATTGTCATTGCGAGTGTAGCGAAGCAAAACGAAGCAATCGCAAGGGTTTGTGATTGCTTCGTTTCGTTTGCAATGACATAAATATTTTTGCATACTTACTTAACCTTATAACTATGAGTTAATTAGTTAATGTTTTAAATATGCTATTTCTAACGCTTGCGAGATTAAAAACGCCACCAAGTTCTTTGAGCGTAACTGAGAATCCCTATAGCGATCGCCCCCAATAATAATAGCCAAATCACTCCGCCCGGAACAAATGTGAGAATACCAAAGCCTCTGAGTACCCAAATGGCTATTCCTATGCCCAGAAGCACACCAAAAGCTTGGGTTAATATGCGGTTTAAAGAAGATTGTTTCATTTCGTTTTCCTCTTGACTCCCAATTTACTACTTTTTATGTTGATTAGATAAAGTTCCTATCAGACGTTTAATAGTATAAAAAATACAAACAACAGCTAAAGATTTTTCCCTCCAAAAACAGAATTCTCCAGAACTCCAATATCTATAATTAAATACACCTTGCATATCAGATGATGTTTGTGCCATTCTAGCTGTTACAAATGTAATTTTTCATTTAAAAGTGGTGCTATTTTCAGGATTACTTAAGTATAAATTCTATTAATTGTTACAATAAATACATATTTTTACAGTAAAAATCTTGAATATTTTTTTAAATAAATCATTGGTTCCGGCGTGTATATTAGACTGGGACTAAAATTTAGTGGGTTGGACTTGCTGCCGTTTAATGGTTTGCACTTTCAACCTTTTCGACCTTAGAAGGTGGATATAAGTGAGGAGTAACTAAAATCAATATGTCTGCGTCTTATATTTCAAACTCAATTATCGTAGGTTCGGATATGACTTTGAGTCATGACAAGCAACGGTTACTGATGCAGGGTGAAATTTTGGTGCAAACGCAATCGCATACAGCTTGGGGTGGCGCTGTTACAGCCTGCATGTATTTGCCCCTAGTGCGATCGCACGTATGGCAGCAACTAACCGATTACCCTCGTTGGGTACAATATTTTCCTGACATCACCAAAAGCGAAGTTTTACATAGAGGTGAAGTCAAACGTCTGTATCAAGCTGCACAAAAAGCCTTTTTATTTTTCACCGCTCAAGTCGAAATTTACCTTAATGTCGTGGAAGTCCTTGGACAACAAATTCAATTTCGGATGGAAAAAGGGACTTTTCTGGATTTTACAGCCAATATAGAGCTACAAGATTATGGTAACGGCACAATGCTTGCTTATAATGTGCAAGCAACGCCTAATATACCGATACCTTCACTTTTCATTCAACAAGCTATGAACTTGGAGTTGCCTACAAATATGCGAAAAATGCGACAAGTTTTGTGTAAGCCTCCGACTAGTACCGAAAAGCGGTAGCTACAAATGAAATAAACAGAGTGTTACTAACTTTCAAGTTAGTAAATCTTAACACTCATACAATCGTGTTTCTTCAGATTCCATTTTTCTATTAGCTTTGTTGAAAATTACAACAAAATCTAAAAACCCTGCTCAGTCTTAAGCAAGGTTTTGTAAAGTTTTGTGCTAAAAATTTTCAGTTTTTTTGTTGACTTATCTTAAAAAACGCTCATGATCGTGATGATGCTAAAGCTGGTTATCGCGATCAAAGCACCCATCCCTATAGACACGCCTAGTGTATTGGTAGATTTTGAATTGTTCATTTTAGTAAAATTCCTTAATTTTAATGATTCTAATAAACATATCAGTAGCAGTATAAATATCTATAAAAGTAGAGTAAAACTTAAATTAAAGTAAAGTTTCTTAGTAAATGCTGTGGTGTCTGCTTACAAATAGTTTGCAAATATCCTGAAATCAATTAAGACAAATTCAGATATTAGTATAATTTAGCACTTACTGAGTTACTAATTTACGTATAGAGTTAAGGACAGCGTCAGGTAAAAGGCAACACCAGGGTCAAGGGGTAAAAGGAAAGGCGAAGAACTTTGTTTAATTCCTTTTTTCCTTGCCACCTGTCCTCTTAATGTAGCGATTACCGAACAAAATAATTACCTTATATCCGAGCGGAATACGCGCCTTTATAGGGTAAAATCAAGTTTAATCAAGGTAAAAACAATTTGACCGGAAAATTATCATGACAGCTTCCACGGGATCTAGAAACCAAACCACTAGTTTTGACTTAGAACTATTAAATCAACAGTTTGAAACTGCCACTCCGAAAGAAATCCTGGCATGGTCTATAGAGAATATCCCCACAGGACTGGTGCAAACCAGCGCCTTTAATGTGGATGACATGGTAATTACTAATATTCTTTACAGCGAACTTAAGCATCCAGTTCCTGTGATATTTCTCGACACCTTATACCACTTTCGCGAAAGCCTAGAACTAGTTGCTAAAGCCAAAGAAATCTATAACCTAGATTTGAAAACTTACAAGACTCCAGACGTAGATACCCGCGAAGCCTTTACCGCTAAATACGGTGAAGCACTCTGGGATAAAGATATTGCCCAATTCCACCAAATTACGAAAATTGAACCACTACTACGGGGTTTAGACGACCTGAACACCGTCGCTTGGATTACCGGTCGTCGCCGCGACCAAGCAGTAACCCGTGCTACTATGCCCATATTTGAATTGGATAGTCAAGGTCGGTTAAAAGTAAATCCCATAGCCACCTGGACGCGCGAAGACAGCTGGCTTTACGTCGCTGAACATAAAGTAATTTACAACCCTCTGCACGACCAAGGTTATCCCAGCATTGGTGATGAACCCATCACCACCAAAGTAGGTGAAGGTGAAGACGAACGCGCCGGACGCTGGCGGGGAAGTAATAAAACAGAATGTGGAATTCACATTTAATTTAGTCAAAAGTGCAAAGTCCAAAGTCAAGAGCGACAATATTAACTATTGACTATTGACTATTAACTCATATGATTAAAATCCTCCACCTCTCCGACATCCATATGGGAAGCAGCTTTTCCCACGGACGAATTAATCCAGCAACAGGATTAAATACACGGTTGGAGGATTTTGTCAATACATTATCTCTGTGTATTGACCGATCGCTAGCAGATAACGTAGATTTGGTGATATTTGGTGGCGACGCTTTCCCCGATGCCACGCCACCTCCTTACGTGCAAGAAGCTTTTGCCAGCCAGTTTCGCCGTCTCGTGGATGCCGATATTCCAACAGTGCTGTTGGTGGGCAACCACGACCAACATTCCCAAGGACTAGGGGGAGCGAGTTTAAATATTTACCGCACCTTGGGAGTGCCGGGCTTTGTAGTCGGTGATAAATTAACCACTCACCACATATCAACTCGCAACGGCAAAGTACAAATTATCACTCTTCCTTGGCTGACGCGTTCGACACTCATGACTCGCCAAGAAACTGAAAGTTTGTCTCTGGCAGAAGTCAATCAGTTGTTAACTGAACGCTTGCAAGTTGTCTTAGAAGGCGAAATTCGCCGTCTTGACCCCGATGTACCGACTGTGCTTTTGGCTCACTTGATGGCTGATAACGCTACCTTGGGAGCAGAGCGCTTTTTGGCAGTGGGCAAAGGGTTTACGCTACCTCTATCTTTGCTGACGCGACCATGTTTTGATTATGTAGCGCTGGGACACGTCCACCGCCATCAAAACTTGAATAAATCCAACAACCCACCAGTTATTTATCCAGGAAGCATTGAGCGGGTAGATTTTAGTGAAGAAAAAGAAGACAAAGGCTATGTAACGATCGAACTGGAGCGGGGTAGTGTGAAGTGGGAATTTTGTCCCTTACCGGTTCGGACTTTCCGTACAATTGAGGTGGATGTCTCGAAAGCAGACGATCCTCAAGCTGCATTAATGAAAGCGATCGCTAAACATGATATTCAAGATGCTGTAGTGCGGTTAATTTACAAACTCCGCTCCGAACAGTTGGACATCATTGATAACGCTTCTCTACATACTGCTTTAAATTCAGCTCACACCTATACCATTCAGCCAGAATTGATAAGTCAGCTAGCTCGACCCCGTATTCCTGAATTAAGTGCCAGTAGTAGCATTGACCCCATGGAAGCATTGAAAACCTACTTGAATAATCGTGAAGACCTCAAAGACATAGCGGCATCAATGTTAGAAGCAGCAGAAAAGTTACTCACAGATGATGTGGAAATTTGGCTAGAAGCAGCAACTCATGAGCAGCACTGAAAAAATCCTGCAATAGGTTCTTAAAAAAATACTGGCTTACCAAAAATGACCAAAAACGCCAATTATTAATAACTGCAATCACAAATTTTGCAGACTATATAGTTGCTTCTCGGTTAAACACATAGCGATACCTTTTTCATAATAGGCGGCTTCGTTGATGAAAACAGGATAAACTGTGGATGTGCCTTCATAAGCGATCGCTTTACCATCCAAAGTTAAAAATATTGGCTCGCCAGGGTTGAGTGGTTCATAATCCTGAAACTGAAGCTGAGGATGGATCATCGCTTGAATTTCTCCATGCTCGTTTCTAGGATAATCTATCGCCCCCACATATTGATAGTATGTCAGTGTATTATTGGTTTGTGGAATTGAACCTTGATTGTATCTTTGCAAATAATTCAGAACGCTATAAATTAGTTCCTCTGTTTTTTGAAACCATTCTGCATTCAAGACACCTTGAGCTACAGGCCCAACTTCAATTACCAAACCCAATTCGCACAGAGAACGGAGAAAATTACTTCCTTTTTCGGGTTGTGTGTAACAGACCTTCACCTCAGGATTTATTGAACTCAGATAAGCTGCTAATTGCAGTAGCAATGGATGATGGCTGCCTAGTATAATACTCAGCCCCATGTTTGCCGTTGTACTATGTAAATCAATAATCAAATCTACCTGAGAATTGCTTGTTTGTCCTAGTATTTGGTATATGGCTTTTGCCCGGATATCTTCATAGCTAGAGAGTGTACAATCTAGCAAGTTTTCAATGAAGAAACAACGATTTAAATCCTTGTCAATATAACGTTTACCTGCCGCAAAAGCTAGGGGATTACCCAATAAAGTGAGAGTTTCAAAGCTGGGTCGTTGAATCAGTGCGGGAATCTGTTCAAACTTTTTAATTAGGTATGCTCCTGTAAATTCGTTACCGTGAGTTCCACCAACAATGGCAACTCGATTGATTTTATTCATAATAGCGATTCCTTCTCCTGTAGAGACGGACTATAGCGCGTCTCTACTATTGACTGTGGTTGTCCCCAGAGAATTCGCTCCTGTTTGTAAATGGCAATTCCTGGTTTAGCTCCTTTGGGTTTGTAGACATACTTTGGCTGAGTGTAAACTATTGGTACTCGATCGCTTTGTCGAGCGCGACTGTAGTAGGCGGTAAGATTGGCAACGAATTGCAAATCAGTGGTGTCTGGAACAGCGCCAGGTTCTAAACGTAGTAGCACATGACTGCCAGGAATTTCTTGAGCGTGGAACCATAGGTCATAATCCCCAGCTACACGAAACGTTAATTGGTCATTCTGGCGATTGTTACGACCGATTAAGACTTGAAAGCCATTAGGGGTGCGGTAATTATGAAAGTTGGTGCTAGCAACTTCGTTTGTGCTACGACTGCGGTATTCTGGGTCTTCTAGATATTTTTGTCCAATTAGCTCGTCGCGGATTTCTTCCAAGGCCTGCAAATCTTCTACTGTTTGGTAGTTGTCTATCTGAGCGATCGCAGCTTCTACTTGTTCTAAATACTCGATTTCTGTCTGCACTTCCAAGAGTAAAGGTTCAACGGCAGCACGAGCGCGTTTTAGCTTTTGATGCTGTTTGTAAAGGCTTTGGGCATTTTGTACGGCATTTTTATCTGGTTGGAGAGCGATCGCGACTGGCTTGCTTGTTTCAAAATCAGGGAGGGTAATCTCCTTCATGCCTGGTTCCCAGTTTTGTAAGTGAGCCATCAACAAATCAGCTTTTTGGCGATAATCATCTGCTCGATCTGATTGCTGCAAGCGATCCGCAAAGATTTGAGCCTTATTCCGTAGTTTTACCAGAATATTATTTAATTTCTGACTCAGCTGATGACGTAATTGAGAGAATAACTGTTGATTGAGCCGATCGTTATAATACTTGTTGAGTAATGCTTGGATGTTTTGTGCTGACGCAACTGCACCCCAACCCATGACAGTGTATCCATCTCCAGTCCAAGCTGGTTGAAACTTATTTAAATCCAAAGCTTCCAGCCATTCCTGCCATCGTTCAAACAGCCTTTGCCAGTCGTCAGGGTTGAGGGTGTCGGTGGTGGTTTCTGGTGCTAAATTGGCTGCGAGCAACATGGAGTCTACCAGTGCTGCACTCAAGCCGCTATAACTTTTTAATAACTGACGCTTAATTGCTCCTGGTACTAAGCTTACCCGTTCTTGCCAGCGTTCTTGAGATTCACTCAAACTGGGAACAGGACTAGTGAGTTTGGGTGGTGTTTCGTAAGGTTGTCCGGTTTGGATGGGACGGACGCTAGACTGTTGCTGACTAACTTGATGGGCAGCCGTGATAATTAGATTGCTGGCATCGGTGAGGATGACATTGCTGTATTTGCCCATAATTTCTACATATATATGATGTAGAGCGCTTTCTCCAGGACGACGGGCAAATTGTAAATCAATAACGCGCTCCCAAGGTGCGATCGCTTCAATTGCCACCAGCGCCAAACCACCCAACTGGTGTACTAGTTGTTGGCTGAAGGTGAAAGTATCTGGCGATCGCGGTGGCGGTTCGCCAATGCAAATGCGTGCAGCTTGGGGATGCCAGGAAATCTCTAGCCAACCCCGTTGTTTCAGGGTACGTAATGCCACAGCAATCGTGTAGCGATCGCGTTGATAAACCTGTTCCAGACGGGACGGTAGCCAGTTAGCGCGTAGTTCGCTACAAGCAGCTTTAAGGGTGGTTAAGTCAACTGGTTGCACAACAATTAGCCATTGGCGTTCAAACTTAGATGCTCAGTATATGCTATCTTGTCTAGCTCCGTCTGGCATAACTCAAAGAAGGCAGAGGGCAGAAGGCAGATGGCAGAAGGTAGGCGGACAAGGGAAAGGCTTCGCCTTGGGGTAAGGGGAAAAGGAATTAAACAAAGTTCTTCCCTTGCCTTTTAACCTTTACCTCTTTATCTTTTACCTCCTGCCCTCTGCCTTTCTTGTTAAAATTTGGGACAAATCGAGTGTATAAAATAAACGATTGTTGATGACTATTTTCACTGTGGAGCTTGTCTCACCGCTCTGGCAAAACTCGCTAGATATGGCCTTGGAAGTCTGGAAAAAATGGTTGGATCTAGGGTTTGCAGTTGTACCAAAAATTATTTGGGCTATTGGTATTCTGTTCTTGACGCGCTTAGCGATGAATTTCATCGGTCGCTTTTTGCGTAAAGCTCTTGCTCGTACTGAGCCAACCCTACGACATTTCCTGATTCAGGCAGCTGAAATTTTAACTTTGTTGAGTGGTGCTGTTGCTGCTCTCAACCAGGTGGGAATTCAGACAACCAGCATCGTCGCAGTGTTAGCAGCAGCGGGTTTGGCGGTTGGTTTAGCGTTGCAGAATACTCTTTCCCATTTTGCTGCTGGGGTAATCATCATCAGTATGCGTCCCTTTGAAGTCGGAGATTATATTGAAGGGGGAGGAGTTGCTGGGGTAGTAGATGGAGTTGGCATTTTCTCCACCACATTGATAACGCGAGACAATGTGCAAATTACAGTGCCGAATGGTCTATTGTTTAGCGGTACGCTGAGAAATACTAGCGCTTTGGGTACACGACGGGTTGATTTAGAAATTGATATTGGCGATCGCCCAATAGAAATGACTATTACTCACTTATTGACGCTGGTGCAATCCCATCCTTTAGTTTTGGATCGGCCGCCATCAACCTGTGACGTTACCTCTATCTCTCCTACTACTACAGTTTTGTACCTGCGTCCTTGGTGTACTGCTGAAGACTACGATCGCGTGCGATCGCAGGTTTTACAACTTGTTAAAGAAGCGTTGCGGGAAATTCCCGATACTGACAATCCTATGCAGTGAAGAGTAGGTAGTTAATCACAAAAAGGAAAAGGAAAAACAACAGATTGCTGCTAAATTCCTTCTTCCTTTTTGCTTTTAACTATTAAAAACTTCTACTACTCCTTACTACACAGGGTAAGGACGTTACTTAGTCAGCAATAATTTGGCTTCTTTAACTGGTTGCTGCAAAAATTGGTTGTAAAGTTCGCTTAGCTGATTTGCCACACCATCCCAGCTAAACTTAGTAACGACGCGTTTTCTGCCAGCTTTACCCAATTCGTCTCGCCATTCTGGATTGACGAGAATTCGGTCTATGGCAGATGCAAAGGCAGCTATGTCTTGTGGTGGTGCCAATAAACCAGTTTCTTCGGGAACCACGGTAAACTGAAGTCCTCCGACATCACTGGCTACTACTGGTGTGCCACTTGCCATCGCTTCAATCGCCACGAGTCCAAAGGGTTCGTAGTGACTGGGAACAACGCAAACATCAGCAGCCGCGTAATAAGTTGGCAAAATATCCTGACTCAGACGACCGGGAAGGGTGATAAAGTCACTCATCCCTAATTCAGTAATAATGCTCTCAATGCGATCGCGCTCAATTCCATCGCTATTACCTGGAGTGCTACCACCACCAATAATTAGCCGCAGGTTGTTAGAGGCACGTAACTTAGACTCATTGATTGCACGCACTAAGGTTTCTATACCTTTGCGCGGGTCAAAACGTCCTACATATAATACAAGCTTGGCTTGTTGGTCAATTCCCAACTCCAATCTCGCTGCTTGTCGGTCAATCGAGCCAAATCGCTGAATATCCGTACCGCAAGGAATGATATCAATACTACCTTGGGTGGAAACGAGCGATCGCATGTGTTCTTTTTCTTGCGGACTTGTGGCCACAATCCGTTCTGCCGTTTCCAAAACTTCTTTTTCCACTGCCAATCGCTGACTGGCAATCAGAGGAATATTTTCTATCGTATTATACTTGACTGCTCCTAAAGAGTGGTATGTGTGAACTTGTTTACTTCCTTGGATTTTCTTCAACTGCATACCTACCCAGCTAGAGTGCCAGTAGTTTGTGTGAATCAAATTATATTTAACGTCCTCTTCTTTTTGGAATTTGAGAAGATTTTCGACAAATTCTGGTAAATAGCTAAAAAGATCGTCTCGCGGTACAAACTCAAGGGGACCAGCTTTAAAACGAATGGTTCGACAATTTTGACTATGTTGAACAATTGTGTCTTGCTCTGCACTCACTTTGCGGGTAAACATATCAACTTGCCATCCCAGCCGCGCTAGTGCTTCACCCACATGACGCACATAAACATTTTGTCCTCCAGCTTCTTCCTTACCAATTTCGATCGCCGGATCTCCGTGGACGGAAATCAAGGCAATGCGTTTTTCAGTGGTAGAGTTCATAGTTTGTGTGTTGCTGATTGTAACAAGGTATCCGATGGTTCCAAGTGTGCTAGGCGCAAACTTCACCCAATTGTTGAGGAATCTTGAGTAATCTTTATTTTAGTTTAGTATGTTAAACATTTTTATATATCCCCTACAATATTTATACTTCTTATTCAGTATTTATATTTAATCTCTTTATATGTAAGTTGCTATATTTGTATCTAATGCTTGTGGTAGATGAACTTCTATTTAATTAATGGTATATACGTAAATGAGTTTTATGTTTATAGAATTTATACATTTTTTCATATAGAAATTTCTAAGTAATATTACTATTAAAAGTTAAATATAAGTATTTTAAGTAAATTCTCCACGCCTAAATAAAATGCAAATTAAAATAAAATTTCCTGGATTTAGAGCAATTTTATAACTATGGCGATTAACTTTATCCTGTTTAATAAGTAATTATTTATACTTGTAATTAATAAATGTATTTTGTAGTTTATAATACTTTTAATATATCAGTTACATTTACTTTTCAGTACTAATATTTAATGTAAACAAAGATGAAAATAATAGAAAAGACAACATATAAACATAGAATTGGCTGATGCTCAAAATAGCATTTTGTAAAAAAAGTTACATATAAGGTCGGGCTAAAACTAAAATCCCCTAAGTCTCATAACAAAAAATGCTAGGACTTAGGGGGATTTAGAGGTTGCCTGTTTTTGTGCCCTTTTTTATGCAAAGGACACAAAGGCAGCTTTTAGCGAGAATTGAAGGTTATTGTATTAATAAGTTTTACTTTGCCCTCACCCTGGTGGTTCGGACTCTGGAAGATTTAGACATGCCTAGCTTTGTTGAACAAATGCGATCGCAAATGTAAATGTTGGCATAACTTTGGTCAGCTTCCGCCTGCTTTGCATAAACAAAGTCACTACACTAAGTCTTTTAGTCGCATTGGACTAGCAAGACAAGCTACTGCTAGTTAAACCCACATTCCGTAGCTGCGATCGCATTTACAACAAGGGACATAAACACCCTTTGATAGCTAATTAGATAATTACTGCTAATTAAAAATTAAAAATCAGAATTTTTTGATTTTTAATTTTTAATTGTTCTCTCCACTTAGTTTGTGGCTTGTGCAGCTAGCATCTGCTTCAGCTTTTCTAGTTCAGAAGCCCAACGTGGGTCTGGACGAATAGCATCTGAGTCAGCAGTTGTAGCGCTTTCGCGACCACCGCCGCCACGCCGAGATTTCTTAGAGCCTTTATCTCGACGATTGCTATCTTTATTTGTGTTAGGAGCAGGGTGACTACTACTTTGATTAACAGCTTTGGGGGCTTGCTCCTCGTTCTCATCACCTTTTGTCCGAGGTAATGCCTTCTCTAGTTTGATGGGAGTGTCTTTGAACAATTGACCATTATACTTTTCAATAATCTGATCTGCTTGTTCGTCATTGTTAACTGTGAGAAAACCGAAACCACGGCACTTGCCGGTTTTCCGGTCTTTGATTAGTTTCGTAGTGACAGCATCGCCTTCTTCTGCAAAAACTGCTTGCAGGTCTTGACGATCTATTTCTTCTTTTGGCAAATTGCCTATATATAGGCGAACGGACATGAACTATACCTCCAGAGTTGAATTAACAGGCAAGGCAAGAAAACAATCACTTGGCTTTGGCTTTTAAATAGATGCTATTGACCAAGATTGCCATCAACCAATTTTTTTACTCCAAACTGTTAACCTATACAATACAGTTTTTCGTCGGGATCAAGCTTGTTTAATACAAAAGCGCATACAACGCTCAGCTAATACCACCTTAATTCTAAGAATTGTAAACCTATTAGCCTACTGTCTGCCACAGTAAATATTTTTTTCAATGCTCTTGCCCGCAGAATTAAATACCATTCCTTACATTACCACGGTATTTTCTACGTAGCTAGCTCAGCGCATACATTTCCGACAATAGTATTATCGCATCGTAGCATAAAGTACATTTTTTTCTCAAGAGTGAATATTGGAAACAAAAACCAGCCAATGGCTGGTTAATTTACTGCTGTGTTGGGAGGATACAAAAGATAAACTGGCACGAACACTTGATTGTAAGAACAAAGCTATAGTGCTGAGTTATGCCATTTTTTGAGTATGTAAATAAATGTAACACTTACCAAGAAATTTTGCAACATTTGTTTACATTTTGCTTTGTCAGTTGTCCTGATTTTGCTAATGACTACTGACTAACCCATGAGGAAAATGTATGCACCCCAAGCCTGCGCTGCAACTGCCAAAACAGTAGACCAAATAGGATGAGGGCTATGAATTGTTTTACCACTTTGAGTTTGCAGCGTTTGGATGTCAATCCAGGGTGTAGCTCCTCGGCGGAACCAGCCTGTAACTGTAATCTGCCGACCAATAAAATCTTGGAGATTTCCTGACTGCCCCAGCCAGGAAATATGGTGTAGTTTCACCAAACCTGTATTGGACTGTAGAATTAAGTCTTGTGCTAAAGAATTGCTAGTACCCTGACGACCTAATAACTTGCCGACAAGATGTACCTGAATACTATCAATGGGGATAGTAGCTGGATTAGCTAACAGGTTGGGCAGTAGGTCATTAGTTTGTACGTTGGTAGTTTTGATGTCTGGAAAAAAAGAGTTCATCCGGATCACCATACCAATGCTAAAGCCAATTAGTAGACAACCTGTCACAAATGACCAGTCTTCGTATATCCACTTTAAATTTAAAAACTTGAGTGAGAAAGCAGTTTGCCAAAGCAGCCAAATCAGACCTGCAAACAAAAAACCCAAAGGAACGCCTAAAAAAGGAGCGGTTTGTAATAAGAAGGATTGACGCGTCACCTTTAAGGACTGTTGGCTCAAGGATTGTTGGCTAGTCAGATGTAGTTCGGTGTCTATATGCCAGTGTTGGGCTATTTGACACAGGCGTTGGATGCGATCGCCAATTAAAGGATGGGTATTATTAATCGCTAACCAGCGGCGATAGGGATTGAGATTGTCCCAAGTCAAAATAGATTCAAAGGTCAAATGACCCGCAACACTACCCAAAGAAAGGCTTTGTTGATAACCTACTGGTGTCAGGAGATTTAAGCTTTCCAACTGCCAACTGGTGTGTTCTGTTTTTTGAACATCACCAGCAATGCCAATGGCGATTTTGAGTAAGGCACGAGTTAAGGCATTGGGATTACCAGTAATTTCGGCTGCAAGGCGATCGCTATAGTAAAGCCGTAACCGCGATAACCATAAAGCCGTACCAGTTAAAAAACACCAAACTCCATAAAAGAGGCTAGCCAAAATAGTGAACGGTCCGCGCCAGATTTTATTTGTCTTGTCTCCCCACTGCGAAACTTGCTGATACAACCTGTAACTTGGCAGCGTTACCAGCAGCACCAAAGACATGACCACAAAATCCAAGTGAGCAATATGCCCTAACTGGGCAGCATAGATTGTCGCAATTTCATCATCTGCCAGTTGTTCTAAGAGTCCTTGACTGACCACAATCCGGGCATTACGGGGTAAATTCCCATAAGTTAAAGCCATTGGCGCTGCTATTGGTAAAATCCGCAGTTTCGGCATCGGCCAATGACGCTGCTGGCAATAGCGGTGTAATACCCGACCTGTCTCACGACTGTGGTTATTCAATACATCCTTGTGTAGCTCTCGCTGACCATAAGAAGCTAATAGCCAATCTAGTAACCAGGGCGAAAGCACAACCAAGACGAACAAAACTATCAGTAATAAATGAGTAGGGTTGCGGTATAAAAGTTGTACAGGCTCCAGGTATGGTAATTTGACTAAAGTGTAGTTAATTAACCCCATTGCAAACTTAATTATTTCCCGCAGCACCCAAAACAGAGCAATGAATGTTCCTGCCGCCAGTAAACGCAAGGGTATCAAGTTGGGCTTACGCAAAGGCTGCCATACTTTGGCGCGTTTTGCTTGCCGCCAATAAATGCCGAATTCTTTAATTTGTGTGTAGCCTGCACCTAAGAAGCCACCTGGTGGCATGGCAGGTTTTTCAATGAATGTTTTTTGGAAACTTCCAGGTGGTACAGCGGTTGAATTGCGGGGAGTTACGGCTGCTACTTTTGTTTTTTGTGGTTTCGTCTGTGATGCCGCAGCGACTTGGGGATTACCTGAGCGTGAATTATCAAAAGCAACAAATCCAGTTTCTAAATTTTTTGATTCTTTGTTTTTTTTGCGTTGTGTCAAGTGTGTGAGAGCGCGTTCTGCCCACTCTTTAACTTGGGGATTCTGGCTGTCAATGAGACTCTGACACAGGGCGATCGCCTTATCAGCTTTGCCACTGCGCGCATAAGCCATCACTAAACCAACCTTTGCTTGCAAGCTAGCAGTTCCATTGCCCTGGCTAGTGGCTATAGGCTCTAGTTGAGCGATCGCTGTTTGGTAATTTCCTTGCTTGAGGGCAATTAAACCAGCCTCCAAAGACGATTCGGCATGTGAAGGCATAGAAATTCTGGCACTCCAATCTCTTTTAATTCATGGTTTTGTAAAAGCGCATTCAGATCCCTGACTGAATAATTCGTAATTGCTAATTCGTAATTCGTAATTGATGGAGAACCACTCAATTTACTTATTGACGGATTAACTGCGCCTCGCCTAACAAGTGAATTATTCTTCCACTGGTTGTTGACCGGATACCGGGGCGATCGCGCTTAACTTTAACTCTGGATGATCTCCCTGTAACTGTTGGCAATTCCATTCGTTGCGGAATAGCAATACTGGGCGACCCATGCTGTCTTTGACTGTGGTGGTGTTAAATATACGTCCCACCTGATTCAAAGCTTCCCAACCACCTTCAACCCAACGAGCAACACTGTAGGGCAATAATTCTAGCAGGGTTTCTACACCATACTCATTTTGTAAGCGAAACTGCACCACTTCAAATTGCAACTGACCCACAGCTGCGAGAATTGGATCGCGCTTGGCTTCATCATTGGAATACATAATTTGCACTGCACCCTCTTCACGCAATTCGGAAATGCCTTTTTGGAATTGCTTAAACTTTGAAGGGTTAGGGTTTCTAAGAGTCGCAAAAAGTTCCGGTGAAAAATACGGAATTCCTTCATATTCCAGCTTTTGCCCCGTGTAAATTGTATCGCCGATTGCAAAAACCCCTGGATTGTTCAAACCGATCACATCACCCGGATAAGCTTCATCAATCGATTCCCGTTCTTGAGCAAAGAGTTTTTGCGGGCGAGACAGACGCACTACTTTGCCAGTTCGGGCGTGATTCACTGTCATATCTTTTTCAAACTTACCAGTGCAGACCCGGACAAATGCCACGCGATCGCGATGTTTGGGATCCATGTTCGCTTGCAGTTTGAAGACAAACCCAGAAAAATCGGGGTAGGTAGGGGGAACTTCGCCAACGCTGCTGTTATGAGAACCGGGTTTAAGGGCGTAATCTAGGAAGTACTTGAGGAACAACTCTACCCCAAAGTTCGTCATGGCGCTACCAAAGAAAACAGGTGTCATTTTTCCTTGATGTACCAATTCCAAATCTAGTTCCGGCCCGACTCCTTCTAAGAGTTCTAAATCATTTTTCAGTTGGTAATATAAATCTTGTTCCAGCAGTTCTTCAATTTGGGCATCACCCAAATCTACTGTGGTATCGCGGGCTTCGCGGCTACCATGAGCGCTGCGTTCAAATAGGTGAATTTGTTGCATGTTTCGATCGAATACACCTTTAAAGCGATCGCCCATGCCAATGGGCCAATTGACTGCATAGGTTTGCAACCCTAATTCTTGCTCAATCTCATCTAACAGTTCTAGAGGTTCTCTTCCCGGACGGTCGAGTTTATTTACAAAGGTAAAAATGGGTAGACCCCGCAACTTACACACTTCAAATAACTTGCGAGTTTGGGGTTCCAAACCTTTAGCAGCATCAATTAACATCACTGCGTTATCAGCGGCAGCAAGAGTGCGATAAGTATCTTCGCTAAAATCTTGGTGTCCGGGTGTGTCTAGTAAATTGATCTGACAGTTTTGGTATTCAAACTGCAACACAGTGGAGGTAATGGAAATTCCCCGTTGTTGTTCCATTGCCATCCAGTCTGAGGTAGCCTTGCGCTGTGCCCTACGTGCCTTGACTGCCCCAGCTTCGTGAATTGCCCCTCCGTAGAGTAGTAGCTTTTCTGTGAGTGTCGTTTTACCCGCATCAGGGTGCGAAATAATCGCAAAGTTACGACGAAGTTCAACAGCTTTATGAAGTTCTGACTGAAGTTCAGTTGACATAACTGTATTTGTTTGCTTGAAAATTAACTTAATTTTTTCCTACTCTAGCGAGTCTTTTAATCTTAAAGCAACGATGCTCGCGATCGGGTTGCGTGCAACCAACAAGCTGACACAGATTTGTACTCAAACAGTGTAACTAAGACATAAAGAGACAAAAGCAGGAAAAGGTAAATCTCCCAAAATTTCAGTTCAAAGTTGAGATACCATAGCAATTCGCTTTGATTTATAAACTGACTTGTGTAGGTAGGGAGTGGGGAATCTGTCTTTTCGATTTGTACGGAGTTTTTTCAAAAATCAAATACGATTTTTATACTAAAATCTCGATCCAGTAGTCAAAAAAGTAACCTCTTAGGCTATTTATTTAGAAAGGCTAAACATTAATTCAATATTTCGCAACATTTATGATAGCGATCGCTCATAAAATCTAATTTCTTTATTATTAATTTGCTCGATTTTTAATATAGTTATTTTAGTGTCCACACATGTATGTCAGCCAAGCTGTAGAATACGAAATTGCCCCACAATTTCAGCAAGAGTAGGGCAAGGGACAGTTAAGCACTGTTTGTAGTCTGTCCGACAGCAGCAGCATTTTGCCCTGCTTTTGTGACGCTTTATCTTGTGTCCATAGCGTTGTTTTTCTTTACAAAAATTTATGTTTCCAATACATCGACCCCGCCGTCTACGTACCAATTCCCAACTGCGCCGGATGGTACGTGAAACTGTATTGACAACAAGTGATTTAATCTACCCGCTTTTTGCCGTTCCAGGTGAGGGAATTGCTAAAGAAGTAAAATCCATGCCTGGAGTTTATCAACTGTCGGTGAATAAAATTGTCGAAGAGGCAAAAGCAGTTTATGACCTAGGAATTCCCGCGATTATTTTATTTGGTATTCCTGCTGATAAAGATGTCGATGCCACTGGGGCTTGGCATGATTGCGGTATTGTGCAAAAAGCAGCGACTGCGGTGAAAGAAGCAGTACCAGACTTGATTGTAATTGCTGATACTTGTTTGTGTGAGTATACCAGTCACGGTCACTGTGGTTATCTGGAAGTTGGTGATTTGATGGGACGGGTTCTCAACGACCCAACCCTAGAATTATTGAAGAAAACAGCAGTTTCTCAAGCAAAAGCTGGTGCAGATATCATCGCTCCTTCTGGAATGATGGATGGCTTTGTGCAAGCAATTCGTCAGGGTTTGGATGAAGCTGGATTCCAAGACACGCCGATTTTGTCTTATGCTGCTAAGTATGCTTCAGCTTACTATGGCCCGTTTCGGGATGCAGCAGAATCAACACCACAATTTGGCGATCGCAGAACTTACCAAATGGACCCAGGTAACGCCCGCGAAGCCATCAAAGAAGTTGAACTGGATATAGCCGAAGGTGCTGATATGCTCATGGTCAAGCCAGCTTTGGCATACATGGATATTATCTGGCGCGTCAAGGAAGCGAGTAATTTACCCGTTGCCGCTTATAACGTTTCTGGTGAGTATTCTATGATTAAAGCTGCTGCTCTCAACGACTGGATTGATGAAAAGCGCGTAGTTCTGGAAACTTTAACTGGGTTTAAACGGGCGGGTGCTGACTTGATTTTGACCTACCACGCGAAAGATGCAGCGCGATGGTTGTCGGAGTAAGCTAGACAGTTGAATAATTTATTAATAAATCTCACGCAGAGACGCGAAGGCACAGAGTTTTTCTTTGTGTTTTGGTGTTTGGGCGTGAGATTAGGGACTTCCAACTAAAAAAATATCCCATCGCTTTGGTGAGCAGGGGAAGCAGGGGAGGAAGAATCTCATAATCGTCTTCGCTCTTACAATTGAATAATTTAATTTCTGGAAGTCCCTTATTATATGTTGGCTATTTTTTCAGCGCAGCTACTAGCTAAGATTCCTAAAATTTTATTGACATCTTTCAGATAATATTCACTTAAGTCAATCTGAATAACGTATTAAAACTCGTCGTACTTGTCGATACACTTGAGGATAAGCTAAAGGGTTGCGTCCGATTAATGCCAAACTGCTATCGACAGCACGTACAAATTCTGAGCCTAATCCAGAACTACGTTGCTCATACCATTCAAAATCATCTTGGATATCAAGCTCTGCTTCTGGGCTAATAATTAACTGATAAATCATTAAGAAAAACCCAGTCTTTGCTTAACCTCTTCCCAGGTTGAACCCTGGTTTGGGTTTTGACGATGTGTTTCTAAACGTCTATCTAATTCTTGTTTTTGCGCCTCACTTAGATTTACTGCATTAGTATCAGTCAGAATGCTATCCCATAAATCCTCTGCAAGTTGTATTCGCTCGGATACACTTAATTGGGAAATATCAACCTTTAATAGGGGATGCATAGTTATTTGCTATTTTTGACTAACATCTACAATTTTAAGTCAATTTTTTGCTGGTCATCCCTTTCATCCGTGTGTCAGGAAGCGCGAGAACAAGAAAATCAGACTTTGCTAAGTAACTCCACCCCTCAACTGAGAAGCCAAACCAACACCTTAGAGGATGTTTGAAAAGTTTTGAGGGGTTAAATTTTATGCTAATCGCCTAACCATAATTCGGATCATGGCAAGGTAGATAAACGTCTCGGATGTTTCTGGTAATAACTCATAATCTCGGACTAATCGCCGACACCCCATAAGCCAACCAAAAGTACGCTCGACAACCCAACGTTTTTTGAGTAATATAAAGCCCTTGGTTTGCTGTGGTCGCAGAACCACAAGGACAATCAAACGGCAAAAGTCCATAACCCACTGCATGAACGCCTCGCCATCAAAGCCGCCATCCACCCAAATG
>LXQD01000024.1 GCA_003326215.1 Nostoc minutum NIES-26
TAAATTTTCTTTGGACTAGAATCAGTCGTAAAAGGAAAGGAAGTCGATTAATTTATCGCACATTTTTTACACTTAAACAGATGTTAGCCTTTTTATCTCAAGCCTTACAGCGTAAATATCAAGTAGTTGAAAGCATTTATCTTCCATCAGGTTAATATTGATAATTTCTCAAGCAACTAATCATAAGTCATCATAATCTATACTATGTCTGCTCGTTAAAGGCTTCTGTATAAAAAAGTATTAAAAAATATAAGTATTTTAGTGATCGCTCTTTAGAGAAAAACTTTTTGGTTTACTGAATAGTTCCAGCTAGAATATCTTTCAATTCTTGGCGGATACTTGCTCGTCCAACGAACAGTCCTTGGTAATTTGTTAGTACCTGCTCTACTCTGGCTGCAAATTCATTGTGTGTGAGTAAACTACGTATGCGACGAAAATTAAGAACTTCCTGAAATACCTGTTGTATCGTTTCAGCAGTTACACCTTTATATATGCGATCGCCAATTTGAATATCTTGGCCTTGTCCAATGTTGACGTTATACTTGCCCAACTGCATGAGTTGTTGGTTCTTGTCCACAATTAAAATGTGTCGGAGCAGCAGCAAATCAGTATCAGTGTGTTTCCCAGCAACAATGCGGTCAAGGATAGCAATTGGGTCATCAAAAGTCTTGTTGGTTGCCAGTCTGAGGTTCGTAACCAAACGAATCAAACATTTGAGCATATGTTAGATTTTACAAAATATGCTCAGTATTATAACTATTGCAAAAAGTTCGACAGACAATAATCTAAAACCCGTATTTTTATGTAGTTTCTCAATAAACATTAACAATTGCAAACTTAAATGAATTTATATGTGTCCAATCCCTTACTTAATCAACTGTAGAGCTTTACTATAAAAAGTAAAGTATTAAACAGGCTGTCTGATAAAGCTTCCTCAAGTAATATCTTTAAAATTACTTAAATTTTTAATGTCAGGGGCTTTAAATCCGAATTGGGAGGAAACTGTGGCAACTGGAGAATTGCAAACCGTTTTTGACAACATTAAAGTCATTGGGGAGTATGACAGTCGCAGCTTAACTGCAAAGCTAGACCAGATTAGTGGCTTTGATACCGAACTCTCAAAGGGATTGGATCAATCCAAGAGTGCTGATGATCTATTGCGCTTTTTTGGACTGATTAAGCAACAGCCCTGGATGCAAACAACCCATCAGTTTGGCTATATCGCGCTGCGGCAACCAGGATCAATAGAGTCTCAAGAGATTCAATATCCGGGGGCGATCGCAGCAGATGTGTCCTTGAAGAACAACCGTATCAACATCCGCCTAGATCGCCTGCGAGTTCACAAGTATCCAGGCAACGGCACTCATAATATTATGGTAAACTTTGCTGCCCGTAATCAGGTAGCAGATTCGCAGGAAACTGTAACATTTAGCCAAACCTACCGAGTTGGGGAGAAACAAACGGCTGGTGTTGCAGGTTATCCCATTTTTATAGGACTGAATGTGGGTTCTCAGGGTGTTGCTTTTGAAGGCTCTACAGTCAATGTTAATAATGAAGCCGACCAAGCAATTTTAGCTGCTCTGGAGTCTCCACCATTTCAGAGTGGGTTGAGCCTTTTAACGACTGCCCAGCCGGCGATCGCCCCTTTTACCGAGATCACGTTAGGAGTGGTGAAAGCGTTGGCTAAACGGACGGAGAATGTCCCCGTCCAGAAATTCTACCTGGGACTGGACTTTGAGGATGCGCCAATGGGAATTCGGCTAGCTGAGGGTAACTATATTGCCGCGCAGGTTCCCAGTGAAACGGCTATTGAATGGCACAAGTGGGTGTATAGACCGGATATCGGCACAATTGTGCATAAGGCAGACAGTTTGGAAACGCTGCCTTACAACTATTTGGTGTTTCGGATCAGTCGCTACGAGGCGTAACCAACATTTTTTTGCTTTAACTTAAAATGTGATTGAGAAATTGTAGATATGGCTGAAACCTTTGAACATGGCTACGCGTTACTCATTGGAGTTGGTGAGTCTACTTATTCTGGATTGTCTTTACCCGTAACTGTGAAGGATACTCAGTCCCTGTATGCGGCTCTCATTGCCCCTGACCTGTGTGCCTATCCTGACAACGAAGCTCATATTCGAGTATTAAATGATGATAAGGCGACTCGGAGCGCAATTTTGGATGGATTAAATTGGTTGAAAACAAAGACGGAAGCTGACTCAGAAGCTACTACATTAGTCTATTATTCTGGACATGGATGGTTGGAGGATTCCAACCATCGTTACTATTTATTGCAACACGATATCGATCCGTTTGATATACCAGGATCTGCCTTATCCTCTGAGGATTTCACTAATGCATTACGCCAAGTTAAATCTGAGCGTTTGCTAGTTGTTTTGGACTGTTGTCATGCGGCGGGGATGGCAACGTCTAAGGAAGGCAAAGTAGTGGTTCCTCCCAAGTTGCCGCAAGGGTTTGCAGAAGTACCACCTTCTGAATCAAAGGGCTTGATTGATGCCTTGAAGCAGGGGAAGGGTAGAGTTGTGTTTACATCATCTAGGGGTGAGCAGAAGTCCTGGATTAAGGATCAGTCCAACAGTATCTATACTTACCACTTTCTTGAGGCGCTGCAAGGAGCAGATAACAAGCCAGGTGACACCGAGGTACGAGTTTCAAACCTGATGCACTATTTAGGCAAAGCAGTACCCGAAAGCGCCAAGAAGCTTCACAGTGCTGAACAAAATCCTTGGTTTGATATGGGGACTGAAGATTTTGTGATTGCTAAACTTCGAGGTGGTAAAGGTTTGCCTGAGAAGGGATGGGAAGCTGTTAAACCTGAAGCGACTCAGAAGATTAGCCAGATTGCCCAGACTATCTATCAATACGGCAAATATATCACCAATATTCAAAAAGCTGAAGGTATCCATATTGGTGATGTTATTCACAAAAACACTGATAAGTAGATTTCGATCTGTCGCTATTACTCCAAGGAGAAGCGTAGATACTGCAATTCCTAAATATTTCTTAGTTCATAAGTATAATTTTTACGATATTAGAATATTTGGGTAGCAGACGAAAGGTAATAAGAAGACATTTTTAATACTCATTAAGATATGAGGTAAAACCTACTCATATCAGCTTTTAAACACAGAAAAGCTAAATAAATTCTTAAGTATTTTAGTTATTGAATTGTGTAAGATAAAACTAAAAACTTATGAGAAATGGTGGATTCTAAGGAAGTTAACAATATTCTTGACCGCATTGCTAGTGGTGAACACACTGACGCAGACATCGCACTTTTGCTTGAGGTGCTTTCTTCTGGCGATCGCCAAGCAGCAATACAGCTTGGCAAGTACAATGTCAATATTGGGGACGGGAAAGAAATTCATATAGGCGATCGCATTTATCAACAGTGGGATGAGCAAGCAATCCAAGCTCTTGTTAAACTGCTACGGCCACCAACGCCTACAAACATTCCCACTCAGTTTCAATCTTTAATTGCTGATAAAACCGAGGGATTTGTTGGGCGCGAGTATGTCTTTGATGCTATTGAGGCATTTATCGCCAATAATCCCAAAGGTTACTTTACCATCATCGGCGATCCAGGACAGGGAAAAAGTGCGATTTTGGCGAATTATGTACAGAATATGGACTGTATTGCCCATTTTAACGTTTTGCTCCAAGGCCCTAATCGGGCAGATCAGTTCCTCGAAAGTGTCTGTCGTCAATTGATTGAACGCTATGAGCTTGACTACGATTCCTTACCTATGAATACCACGCGAGATGGAGAATTTCTGGGGCAATTGTTGGATGAGGTAGCACAAAAAAGGGACGGCGAAGCGGTCATTATTGCTGTTGACGCACTGGATGAGGTAGATACAGCCAGCTACAGAGATGCAGCGAATATCCTCTATTTACCAGCTTATTTGCCTGATGGGGTGTATTTTATACTGACTCGACGAAGAGGTGTAGAAGTTCACTTGACCAGTTTTGCACCTATGCAAACTCTCAATCTGTTGGATTTTCAAACCGACAGTGAGCGAGATGTCAGGACATATATTGGGAATCGGGTTAATAGTAGCGCTAATTTGTGTCAGCGCATTGATGTATGGAGAGAAACAATTACAGAATTTACGAATAAAATTGCCGAAAAAAGTGAAACCAATTTCATGTATTTGCGCTATGTGTTGTTAGATATTGAAAGTGGTTTATATCAGGATTTAACTCTAGAGCAATTCCCGCAAGGACTGCAAGGTTACTATGAATTCCACTGGCGACGTATGGGGATGACAGCAGACCCCTTGCCTGTTGAGAAAATTAAGATTGTCTATATTTTAGGAGAAGTACGTGAGCCTGTTTCGCGTCGCAAAATTTGTGATTTTTCTGGTGAGAATGAATATGCAGTGCAGCAAGTTTTGAATGAGTGGAAGCAGTTTTTACATGAATTGATGAAGGAGGAGAATCGTTACAGTGTCTATCACGCGAGTTTTCGAGATTTCTTGCATCGACAAGATATTTTAGGTCAGCATCCAGTAACAATTCCGGGAATTCATCAGCTTATTGCTAAAAATGAGTTGAAGGTTTGGCATAAGTTAAAGGGACTTTTAAGGAGTTGTCGTGATGAGTGAGTTTGAGGATTTAATTTTAGAGAATGAGGAATATTTTTTGAATTTGCCCTATCACTTAGGAAAAGCTGGTATGGCGGATGATTTATGTGATATTTTGACTGAGTTTGAGTTTGTTGAATATAAAGTTTCCGTTTCATTGTTACAGCTACTAATTGAAGATTACGACTTTGCTTTGCAGTCTGATGTTCAAATTTATCAGTATAAAAAAAACAGTCTTAGATTAATTCAAAGTGCAATTCGTTTGTCTGCTAACGTGTTAGCAGAGGACAAAACACAACTGACAGAACAACTGATGGGTCGCTTACTTTATAATCAAGCGCCCACAATTCAAACACTACTAAAGGAAGCATTACGAAGCAAAAGAGGTTGTTGGTTCCGCTCTTTAGCTCCTAGCTTGACTCAGGCTGGGGAACCTTTACTCCGCACCCTAGAAGGACATCGCGATTCAGTCCATGGTGTAGCGATTATCTGCGACGGCATGCAAGCACTCTCTGCTTCAGAGGACGGTACACTAAAACTGTGGACTTTGCAGACTGGTTTGTGCCAAAAAACCCTAGAAGGTCATAACGGTTTGGTAGGTAGTGTAGCAGTAACCCCTGATGGCACGCAAGCGCTCTCAGGTGCATCGGACAAGACATTGAAACTGTGGGACTTGCAGACCGGGGAATGCCAAAAAACTTTAGAAGGACATAGCGATTGTGTCTATGCTGTAGCTATTTTCCCCAATGGCAAGCAAGCACTTTCAGGTTCATGGGACAAGACATTGAAACTGTGGAACTTGCAGACCGGGGAATGCCAAAAAACTTTAGAAGGACATAGCGATTATGTCGGTGCTGTAGCCATTTCCCCCAATGGCAAGCAAGCACTTTCAGGTTCATGGGATGGAACATTGAAACTGTGGAACTTGCAGACCGGGGAATGCCAAAAAACTTTAGAAGGACATAGCGATTATGTCGGTGCTGTAGTGATTACCCCCGATGGCAAGCAAGCACTTTCAGGTTCATGGGATGGAACATTGAAACTGTGGAACTTGCAGACCGGGGAATGCCAAAAAACTCTAGAAACACATGACATTGGTATTAGTCGTTGTGTAGCGATTACTCCTGATGGTAAGTGGGCATTCTCATATTCATATGGTTTCATGCTAAAACTCTGGAATTTGCAGAGCGATGTTTGCCAAACTATTCTAAAAGGACATAGCGAGGAAGTCACAGATGTAGCGATTACTCCCGATGGCACGCAAGCACTCTCAGCTTCAAGGGACAAGACATTGAAACTGTGGAACTTGCAGACCGGGGAATGCCAAACCACCATAGAACGACACAGCAGATCAGTAATTACTCTAGCGATTACCCCTGATGGCACGCAAGCGCTCTCAGGTTCATTCGACAAGACATTGAAACTGTGGAACTTGCAGACCGGGGAATGCCAAAAAACTTTAGAAGGCCATATGGGTGACGTTAAAGATGTAGCGATTACTCCTGACAGCAAGCAAGCACTTTCAAGTTCATTGGACGGGACATTGAAACTGTGGAACTTGCAGACCGGGGAATGCCAAAAAACTTTAGAAACCCCTGGAGTTGTAGATTCTGTAGCGATTACCCCCGACAGCAAGCAAGCACTTTCAGGTTCATTGGACGGGACATTGAAACTGTGGAACTTGCAGACCGGGGAATGTCAAAAAACCATAGAAAGACATACCTTTCTTCAAAACATTGTAGCGATTACCCCCGACAGCAAGCAAGTACTTTCAGTTTCTCTGAAAAGCGTACTAAAACTGTGGGACTTACAGACTGGTGTCTGCCAAAAAACTCTAGAAGATAACAGTAGGGTCGATACTGTGGCAATTACTCCTGACGGTAAGCAAGTGCTTTTGGCTTCACAGAAGATACTGAAATTATGGAATTTGCAGACCGATGTCTGCCAAACCACCTCAGAAGGACATGATAACGACATAAAAGTTTTAGCAATTACCCTTGATGGTAAACAAGCCCTCTCAGGTTCATGGGACAGGACGTTAAAACTGTGGGACTTACAGACTGGTATCTGCCAAAAAACTATAAAAGCGTGTGTCCAGAGCGCCCATAATGTAGCGATTACCCCTGACGGCAAGCAGATGGTCTTCGCTTCAGAAGAAGGAAACCTGAAACTGTGGGATTTGCAGACTGGTATCTGCCAAAAAACTTTGGAAGGACATGGCGATATCACAAGTATAGCAATTACTACTGATGGTAAGCAGGCTCTATCAGGTTCAAGGGATGGGACGTTGAAACTGTGGGATTTACAGACTGGTGTTTGCCAAAAAACTATAAAAGCACAAAAAACTATAAGAGCATATGGCAGTTGGATCGTTAGTGTAGCGATTTCCTCCGATAGCCAACAAGCGGTGTCTGCTTCTGCGGATGGGTTGCTGAAACTGTGGAATTTACAAAGCGGTGTCTGCCAAAAAATTTTAGAAAAGCAGAAAGGATTTATCGGCAACTGGATCCAAGCTTTAGCAATTACACCTGATAGCAAGCGGGTAATCTTGGCTTCAGATGTCTCAGCTGACCATACACTAAAACTGTGGGATTTGCAGAACGATTTTTACCAAACCACCCTAGAGGAATACCTTGGTTTTCAAAATTCTGTGGCAATTACTCCCAACAGTAAGCAGATGTTGTCGGCTTCAAGCAACGGGATGCTGAAACTGTGGGACTTGCAGACGCTGGAATGCCAAGCTACTTTACAAGCTACTTTTAAAAAACACAATATCTATGCTGTTACGATTACCCCCGACGGCAAGCAGGCATTCTCAGTATCACACGATAGTATGCTGAAACTGTGGAACTTGCAAACCGGGGAATGCCAAACCACCATAGAAGGACATGACTGGGTAAAAGCTGTAGCGATTACTCCTGACAGCAAGCAAGCACTTTCATCATCGGACGGGACGCTGAAACTGTGGGACTTGCAGACCGGGGAATGCCAAAAAATTCTAGAAGATAACAGTAGCGTCAATGCTGTGGCAATTACTCACGATGGCAAGCGAGCGCTCTCGGTTTCATCGGACAGGACGCTGAAACTGTGGGACTTGCAGACCGGGGAATGCCAAAAAAGCTTGGAAGGACATCACGATATGGTCACAAGTGTGGCGATTACCCCTGATAACAAGCAAGCACTCTCGGCTTCATGGGACAGGACGCTGAAACTGTGGGACTTGCAGACCGGGGAATGCCTGAGTGTTTGGTTTGGGGAAAGTTCACTTAATTGCTGTGCTATTTCGTCAGATGGCGTTACGGTTGTAGTAGGCGAATATTCAGGACGGGTGCATATCTTACGGTTGGAAGGGATGAAGTAGGAGAACAGTCATGAGTCAGTTCGATAATCTATCGCGTGAAGATGCAGAATATGTTTGCGAGCAATGCAATTTTGTGGGATGAGTGCGATTCGTTGGCTAGAAATCAAGCCCAACAAGAGTGATGAAGGATTTGCCGCAGGGTATTGAACCTTTAGCGATCGCACCTTAAAAATCTGGGATTTGCATACGGGAGGTGCTGTGATTTGAAACAAAAAATGAGATTTTAACTCATGATATGGGTTCTTGGCAACTTTTGGTGATCTAAGTTGGGGCAAGGCAGAAGGCAGAGGGCAGAAGGCAGAAGGGAGAAAGATATAATTGAGATACTTCAAACTTTACTCCATCAAACATTTGAGGGATAAGCCCGACTCTTGGTTATGTTATTGCTAAGTCATCTATTACCAGATTCAGCAAACCTAAAACTTGAGAACTGCATTATTGACGAGATAAAAACTCAGATAAAAAATACCATTGAATTATTTGCGCTACAATTTCATCTGTTTTAGAATAATTCTCCTGCTCGGTAATTCCTACTGCGGTTAGAAAATAAGCTCGAAAGAAATACAATCCTCTACACCCATCCTCAAACTCAACCAACGCCTTAATAAACGCTTCTTTCTCCTCCTTTTTCACATCCTCCCTCCCCAACCACAGCAAAATAACTTCCTTCCACTGCGGTTCAAAAATTTGATACTTTTTAGCTTCTACTGGTTTATTTACATGGTTGCGAGGTAGAAAAAAGTCCCAATCATCAATGTCACAAGCAGCAAAATACTCCTGAAAAGTCGGATGAAAAAACGCATACACCCCCTTCCTGGGATTGTCTGCATCCACCCCCACCTTATTCAACCATCCCAACCGCAACGCCAACCCAAACAAGGAGTCTGCATCATCCGGCTCACCCAAATACTCGCACACAAACTCCTGCCGCAGTCGAAACCGCGTTGCTTCTTTATCAATTGCTTCCCGCGCCAATTCTCCCAAAGCTGCATTCAACCGCTTGCGCTGTTCTCCTGTCGTCGCAAACTGTCCCTTCTTCCACTTGTAAAAATCCACCACAAATTGCTCGTACAAAGCCGCTTTCGTCTGGGGTAACTTACCCTCTCCCAAATACCAGTTGAAACACAGCAGCGTCAGCCTTAACGGGTTTTTCACCAAATCTCGAATTCGCTCCTTCCCCGATTCCCTCAACGCTGCACACAATCTTTGTCCTGTCTGGGTTTCTGCCGATGATAGGTAGCCAAACCAATTACCGATAAACTGCTCCACCTGTTGGGGATAGGAAAATTCCAGGGTGCGATAATTATCGAAGGAATCCAGGGCGTTACTACCACCATCCCAAAGATTTAAGCGACAGGAAAGCACAATCCGCGCTTGTTGGAGTAAAGTTCCCGTGCGAATTTGCCGCTCAATCTCTGCTAACGGGTTGCCCACCGTCGCCTGCATTTCATCAACCCCATCCAGCAACAGCCACACCAACCCCTGGTTAAACTGAGCCACAAAATCATCTTTAATCTGGGTAGATGCTTCGGCTTGTCCGACTTTTCGGGCTACTGCTTGCAACCATACTTCTAACAAATATGATTCCAGTTCACGCAAGCGCAAATCAGCTAAAGACACCCAAATCACAACCGACTGCCCCATCTCCACCGACACCCATTGAGCAATCTGCTGCAACAGCGTCGTTTTCCCTGCCCCTGGTTCGCCAATAATTGCAATACGTCTTCCCTGACTTTTGGGGCTTTGCCTCTGCCTCAACACCTGCTCTAGAAACTGCTGATGCTCAAACGTTTGGGTAATTTCCGTTTCTCGGTAAAGTTCCGAACCCTGCTCTGGTGAAACATCCTCGCGTCGCCGAGTTGGCTTTTTACGCTCCACCAGTCCCAATGGCACATACACCTGCTCGGTTCGATAGGTAATTCCCTCGCCTGATGTGAGCGGATTTGTAGTGAGTCGCTGCTGCTCGGACAGCATAGCTTGATTGATATTGTGCCAGTCGATTTCTAATTGTCGCGTGTTCTGGGACAATACCTCCAGGAATATGCTGCGAATAGTCTGTGCGTCGGCTCCTTGATAAACCTTGTCGCCGATATGAATATCCTTCCCCTCACCAATACTGACGTTGTACTTCCCCAACTGCACAACATTTTGACCACCGATTGCTTTGAGGGATTGACGCAATATCGCAACATCCCCCTCATCTCTACTACCATTGAGAATGCGGTCAAGTATAGAAACTAACTCATCAGAGCGAGTCATTTATGATCCTTTCCTAGCTAGTCGAAATTATCGTGCGTCTTAAAGCAGGGGAATTTCATCAACAATTTATTTAAAAAGCGATACTTAAGATTTAGGTAACTATTATCACGTTTCGTCTACATAAGTATTCAATAACCGATTTTTGTTAATCCCTAAACTATTAATTTCCATTTTCTCCCATCATGCTCCATCAGTTCGGGTATCCTCAACATCTTCTCCCACACCACCGGAGCCTTCCCCAAAAATCCAGTCGCTATCACTGTCGGCATTACCTTCGCCATCCACCTGAAGATTTAAGGAAGGTATTAGCTGTTCAATTTGGCTTTCAAGTCGGGAGATCGCCAACGTTAAAGATGCAAGTTGCTCCCTATCTTTCTTAATTTCATTTGAAATCCCCACCCGCAATTGATTTAACCGCTCCTGGAGGGTATGTACTTCCGTTTTGGTCGCAGAAGGAATATTCACCTTCTCTTCCAGGGCGGCGATTTGAGCTTTCAAAGCTTCAATTTCGGCAGCAGTTGCACTATCTGCACCATCCGGACTCTCTTCCACGAGTGCATTTCTAATACAATCCAACACAAACTCCTTAAAAGTTAAGCGCAACTCCTCAGCACGCTGCTTGGCCTGCTTGACCAACTCCCGATCTTCTTCTGACAGAAGTTTTATATTTATCTGCGGATATTCCACCAGTCCCTCGCGCTTTTGTTGTGGAGAAGTGATTTCTAACCAGTTCTTTAACCATTTGCTTCGAGTTCTAATATTTACTCACTCCCCCTACCTCCCCATCTCCCCCTACTTCCCCAACTTTCCCCACTACCATCATCGCATACGGGATATCCACGGATATACGATATAGATTATTTTCGATGAGTAATTTTGTGGTGCTTGGGAAACAACTATCATAAAGATACCGGGAATTATAGTTCTCGGCATCATAATTATCAGTGGGGGTTGGGGATTTATCTTATGGAAAATTTACCCGTTAAAAGCGTGGAATCACTTGCTGTGGAGGTTGTGACTCTACCGCTTGATGAAGCTCGTGTCGCGCTTGTGGATTATTATTTTCCCAACCGCCAAAAAATTAATTCCACACAGCAGCTAATTGAGCTATGGGTGCATTCTGTCACTATCAAAAGCGACCAAACGCGACGGGCATATCGGCAAATTGGTTATGAGCTTGTCGATTATATGCAGTCGCGGTTTGGGATATCTGATTTAAGGATGGTAACGTTATTCCATCTACACGCTTATCTGACTTGGCTCAAGGATGAAAAGCCAGTACGGGGAAAGAAAAATACTTATGGAATTAGTAAAAATACTGCGGCTAAGTACACGGCAGCGATTAAAAGTTTGTGGGAGTGGGGTACTAGAGCTTCTATTGGTTATTTTGCTATCGACTTAGGCAAGGACTTAAGCATACAGTGGGACGATAAGCTCGCAGAGCGCATTCTCTCGGAACGCGAGATTGCTAAGTTGGAAAAAGCGGCGATGGCAGTAGACTTACAACACAACACTAATAAGATGCATTGGCTGCTGTTTACTCTCATGTTTTACAGTGGGGTGAGGGCGGGAGAAATTGCCCGGCAAACTTCTGATTATGGTAAGCGCATAATTACGCCGGGGTTATTTTGGCGGCAGTTTCGGGAGGATGGAGATTGTCTGTTGTTAACTGTGACGGGGAAACGAAATAAAACTAGAACTATTAGTCTCGATCCGGAAACTAGTGCGGTGCTACTGGATTACCGTGGGGATGCAGGCAACGAACGGCCGGTGTTTCCCAGTCCCAGCCGGCGGGACAGGGGTAAACCTCTAAGCGATCGCGGGTTGCGACTGATGATGGAGGAAATTTCTGCTTGTGCGGGAATTAAGTTCAGCGCCCACTTTCTGCGCCACACCCACGCAACGCTGGCTAAGAAAAATGGAGCTTCTGATTTTGACTTGCAAGCAGATTTGGGCCATGCTTCCCCGGCGACAACTGCAAAGTACATTCACCATGTTGGGCGTGTTGGGACTTCTCACGCACTGCGTAGAAAAAGCAAACATCGGTAAAAGATAAAAAAGCGTCTCACTCCAGAAGGCATCGCCTCCGCCGGGCGGTTCGGCCATCGCACTCATACGCTCATCATGATAGTGTCAAGGTAGTTATCAAGATGGAAACACGCTCAGTTGTTCGGTGTCCACGACTAGTTTACCTAGACATTACCTAGATATGAGCAATACAGGGAGAACAAAGAAGCTAGCATCTTTCAACTGTGACCAAAAGATGTGGGAGCAGTTTATCGCCCGTTGCAACTCGAAAGGTACGACGGCAACAGCGACGCTCACCCGTTTTATTGAGCTATACCTAGATGGTTCTTTAGATGACCTTGATGCAATTGCTGGTAATGAAAATAAACGTTTGGACTCTTTAGAACAAAAAACTGAAGAGATAACAGCCCAAATGAAACAATTTGCTGAGGCGATTATTAAAATTCAAAATTATCTCAACAACCAACCGAAACGGCAGAAGAAATCGTACAATAATAATTCATATTATCAAGGCCAAACTCCTCGAATCCAACCGTTAACGGAAGAAGGTTTAGCTTCAAGACTTGGTGTAAGTGTAGAAACTATACGCGAGCAGCGAATTAATCTGCCACCACCGCTTTTTGTGGGATGGTGCAAAGGCAAGGATAGAGCAGGGTTAGGATGGGAATTTAATCAGGATACGGGGTTATATCATCCAGCAAGTTAGAATTTTTATTAATTTTAATAATTTCTGAATTTAGACTGAATACTTTAGAGATTGCAGTTATCAATTTAACCCGGAACAGGTGAAAGCTGCCCAATAATAAGGATGAGAGAAAGGTTTAGATTCTCGACAAAAAAGTTCTAAATCTTTTTTTGCTTGATAAATCAATTTTCCGATTTTGTCGTACTTTTTGTATTCTTCATGGCATTGTTCATATAATAGGGAACTATGGGGATGACTATCGCGTTCTTTTTGAATTTTTTTACGCAGCGTGTCAGTTTCCTTGAGTTTCTGTGTCAAAAAAGAACTTAACTTAGGTTTGTAAATTGTGGTAAGAGTTTCACCTGTAAGGATACGCAGTTCAAATTGAGCTTGTCTGATTGATTGCAGTCGCTTGTTTCCCTGATGTCGGAATTGATAGTAAAATACTGAAAAGAGTGCTGTTGCCAAGTCATTTACTGCCCAGAGTGTACTGATAACACTTTTAGCACCAGCACAAAGGAAAGCTGTTGAAAAAGTGAGAATATCGTCAGTTATTTCAGTCACACTTAAACCAGTTTCACAGCAAGATAGAAATACATCTTCTAACTGAGGATTGCGCCAACTGGGAGTTAATAACTGACTTAATGTAATACAGCCATCTCCTAAAAATAATGCGGATTCTAGAGGATTATCGAGCCGCGAGCGCGCGTGATGACTAGAATGAATTACTTGGACTTTTTGTATCAGTTGACGATAGTTGCTGACACTAGCTTCTTGACTACCTTTTAAACGTTGATTATTGGGAATATTATATAAATTTGCTAGTTGTTCTCCTTCCCAACTAGCGTAGGGTAAATCTTCAGTAGCATCTTCAACAATACCGTAATTCATAAGACTACTTACTGTGGGGCGGTTGTGACAAAATTCTAAAATTTGGCAGCTAGGAACATAACGAATGAGAAATTTATCTCCCAAATATTGATTTTCTCCAATTAGTAAAGCAGCAAAAGGAATTTGATGTAATGCCAGATGAGGAATAAGAATCAATTCATCAATATTTTTCAGATGTTGTGCAATTAAATCATTTAACTTTAAGACTTCAGCTAGTTCTGCTATTAAAAAACTAAATTGCTCTTTCCAAGTATCTTGATTATTAAGATATTGCCCTAACCAGTGAGTTAAAATCGATTCTTGTAAAGTCTCAAATCCCAAGTCAGTACAAGTGTGCAAAGTAATTTGACTCTGCCGGATGATAAAGATATGAGTGTCATGCGAGGTAGTATAAAAGCTCAGAATAGCTGTGGTGGGTAGGTCAATTAACTGCTGTATGGATGATAAATTCATAGGGCTTACTTGAATTTGACCAGCCAGGACAGGATCTAGACGGCGCATTTGTTCCCAAATTTGCTGTTTGTCAGCTTCTAAATCTGCAATTATTTTGTTATGAGCTTCGATAGCAGCACGGTTCTGTGGGCTTTTTCCGAGTTTACTAGCATCAAAGTTATTGCTATTATTATGCTGTCTTAGTTCATTATCAATTTGCCGCTGTATAGCTTCAAAATCTTGTAAATACTGTTGAATTTCATCAGGAATTTCACCATCTGAATAAAGGTCATTACTGACTATTAAATCTACGAGTCGTTTTGAGCGAGAACGTTCGACATATTCAACAGCTTTATTCAGTTGTTTATTATTAATACAAGCTTGCACCATATTTTCATAAACATGGAGAGAATCAGCTAAGATTTCTTGACGGCGTGATTCTGAACTTGCCCAAGTGCGACTGGTTTCTACAGCTTCAATTGCCACACTATAGCCCCTAATCGCTTCAGCCCAATCACCAATGTTAAATGCAGTGTTTCCCAGGGTTTGTCCTACTTTTAGGCATTCATTAGGGAAAGCGGTGGGAGTGAAGATTTTTAAAGCTGAACGATAACAGCTAATCGCTTCTTCTATTTGCTCTTGTTCTAAGAAGACATTTCCTAAATTCATCTGGGCCATAGCCCACTGTCGCGGAAATTCTTCTTTGGTTAAGACTTGTAAAGCTGATTGATGAGCAGCGATCGCCTTTTCTAAATTTTCGCTCCTATCCCCATGAATTCGGTGAAGATAGGCATTAGCCAAATTTATATGTACTTGCGCCCAATCTTGGGGAAAGGCTGCTTTTGTGTAAACTTGCAAAGCTCTTTGATTGGCGGCGATCGCCTTTTCCACATTTTCTGCTGCATCACCTTTGAGTCTGTGACGATAGGCAGATGCTAAATTCATTTGAGTTTGCGCCCAAAGTTCCGGGAAGTCTTCACGAGTACGAATGGAAAGAGCATTTTGATAACAAGCGATCGCTTTTTCTAAATTCTCAGCCTTGTCACCGAGAATGCGATCGCGGTAAACAAGACCTAGATTGTTTTGGATTTTTCCCCATCCTTCAGGAGATTGATCGCGTGTGAAAACCCGCATCGCAGCTTCCCCAGCCTGAATTGCTAGTTCCGCATTTTCCACCTGATCGCCACGAATCCGATAACCATAAGCGATAACCAGATTACTTTGAATTTCTGCCCAAAGTTCGGGAAACTGTTCACGGTTACAGACTTGTAAAGCCTTGTGCAAGTAACAAAGGGATTGTTCCAGGTTTTCTGCTTGCTCACCTTTTATTCGACGGTGATAAGTATTGCCCAGCATCAATTGACACCCAACCCACTGTTGTGGATAGGTTTCGTAAGTCAATACTTTAGAAGCAACTTCGTAACCTGTAATGGCAATCTCTAAATTGCTCGCCTCACTACCCTGCCGAAATTCTTTAATCAGGAAGCTCAAACCTGCAAGACATGCAGCAAAACCTTGTGCATATTTTGGCGATGCTTCAGACAGCATGGCTTCTGTGTTCAAACGCAATACAGTCGCAAAGCGTTCATCAAGTTTGTGTTTGTTTGCTTTCAGTAACGGATATACACCTTCAGGGTTTTCTAGGTTCTCGAATACTGCTTCAAATAGCTGAATCTGAAATAGTTCGCGGCTCGCATCTTCAATCTGTTCCCATTGTTCAGGAAAATCTTTCTTAGTAAAAACACTAGCCGCTACCTCATAACCTGTAGCAGCAATTCTTAAGTTAATTGCTGTATCGCCTTGGGGAAACTCCCGAATTAAATTGCTAAAACTTAAAATAGTTGCAGCAAGTTGAATGGCTTGCCCTGATGTCATCTCTTTGCAAACATCCTCAAGCCTTTGCAAGTAATGAACAAATTGTTCGTCTAGTTGATTTAGGTTATTTTCTAGTATTTGATATACAGCTTGTGCCTGGCCATTGCTTTCGCTAGTTGCTTGTAATACCTGTTCAAGAAATTGCGAATTTGAGTAAATTTGCTGAAATTCATCAGTATCGAAAAAGTTTAAAAGGTGTTGATAACCAGAACGTTCGGCATACTCCCTGGCTTTATCTTGTTGCCCATTAGTAATGCAAAATACCACCATATTTGTATAGGCAAGTATCTCTTCTTGAATCTCTTGTTGATGAGAAATACCTGCCCAAATTCGGCTTTGATCAACAGCTTCAATGGCAACGGCATAACCTGCAAAAGCTTCTGTTTTTATGCCAGCAGCCAAGGCTGTTTTACCTAAAATTAATCCGGTTTGTATGCAATCTCTGGGGTAATCGGTAGGAGTGAACACTTGCAAAGCAGCGCGGAGACAGTCAAGTGCCTCAGTAATTTGACTGGCTTCATAATAGGCATTTCCCAGATTGCTTTTTGCTCTTGCCCATCGTTCAGGATAATCAGAAATTGTGTAAACTTCTAAGGCATTAATATATGCTGAAATTGCCCTTTCTAAATTCTGTTGTTTATTGCCTAGAATCCTTCGAGTATAGGCAGTGCCAAGAGTAAATTGACTACTAGCCCAATAATAGGGTGATGTGGAACGGGTACGTACTTGTAGTGCTACTTGATAGCAAGCGATCGCCTTTTCTAAATTCTGTGCTTCGTCGCCTTGAATTCTAACAAGGTAGGCATTCCCCAAATTATTTTGAAGGCTACCCCAAAGTTCAGAAAGTTGAGCGCGGTTAACAAATTTTAAAGCAGTTTCATAGCAGGCAATTGACTTTTCTATGTTTTCAGCTTTGTCTCCTGTAATTCTGTCTGTATAGACAAGGCCGAGATTATTTTGTGCGATCGCCCATTGTTGGAGAAAACTGTCACGGGTGTAGATAAGTAGTGCATGATTACAAGCAGCAATTGCCTTTTCTTGATTATCAGCGCGATTTTCTCGTATTCGATTACGGTAGGCTGGTGCTAAATTTAATTGGATATTAGCCCAAATTTCTGGGACAACATCAGGAATAAAAATCTTGGCAACTGCTTCTAAACCTGTAATTACAATTTCTAGGTTAATTGCCCTCTTCCCCAAGGGAAACTGCCAAAGCAACGTACAGAAATCTATCAGGAGTAATCCTAGTGATAATTGTTCTTTTTTTGACTTGCTACTAATAAACGTTAAGTTTACCCAACTACAAAACTGTTCATAAAAATTATCATTGAGTTGATCTAAGTTAGCTTGAAGTAGGCTGTAAACGGCTTGTGGGTTGCTTTTATTTTGTGCGATCGCCCACAAGATTTCACCCAAGAAAGCTGGAGGTCTAATAAAATTGGCTGTTGCTGAAGGCTCATCTCTATATAATTCCAGTTCTTCAACCAGCCAATGGGCTAAATTTCTCAAAAAGTTAGCAGAACGAATATCTCCTTGATTAAACCGGATTTGAGCTACCATTTCTAAAGTTTCTACGAACCCAGCATCAACCAAGTGTGCATGTTTCCTGAGAATCTTCATTTCTCTGCCATGAGGACAGTTGAGTAGCTGTTTAATCAGTCTGAAATAAGCTTTTTGGCGTTGAGTAAAATCTGGTGATTTCTGAGAACCGAAGCCTTTCGCCATGACAATTAAATGTTTTGGGTGATTATATACATCATTCCCTGCCCCAAAAACTACGCAACATTTCCCCAAATTTGGGCTAACTTCTCCAATAGCATTTCGGCTAAATCTTGTAATTCGCTATCATCTTGCTGGGTTATTTCACGGGTAGCACCAACAGCAAGAGTATCTCCAGCTAATATTTCTCCTCCGGCGTACCGCCACTCAAATTCATCACCAGTTCGGTAAAGAAGCTCAAATTTTGCCACAATCTCTGATAAAGGTTTATTGTCTAATACAGAACGTACTTGTACTGCCACTGAGTCATCAGTTTGTAGAAAAGCGATCGCTTCTTCAAGACGGGTGATTTGCTGTAGGAGAGCGTCAATAGGTTGGAGTTGTGACACTTCTAGCTGTGCAGGCAGATTTACTTCATCAAAGGCAGGTGCAAATCCCAATAGTTGCACTGAATCTAGGCTTTCCTGAAACTGTATAGCTACATAGCCAATCCGATTTTCATTATCTGGTAATAATATGACAGTTTCTTGGGGTAAAACTGGACAGCATTCTAATATCCCCACATTTGGAATTACCAAATCGGCTGCATTCGATAAAGCTGCTTTTACTGGATTCCAACAATCTGATTCCTGAAAGTTTGTTGGTATTTGCAACCATTTTAAATAGCTATGAACTGCGTAAACTGCTAACGCATTCAAATAAACTCGCTTACCTTTTTCTACTGTGTTTTGTTGAGCCGCTAAATGTCTGGCTCTAGAATGAATTTCTAAATCTAGGGGAACCATTAATAAAGGGGAAGTTGTGCTACTCATAACGATTGCTCCTGTTTATATCCCAAATCTTCAGCAATTTTTTGCAACATCGGTTCGCATTTTCTGTTCCAATGCGAATTGACAGTTGTCCTAGGAATGCTCAAGTCTCGCGCTATATCTGTAACTTTGTCAGGTGGTTCTTTGAGTACTAATCGTTGGCTAAGAAATTGGCAATTACACTTAGCACAAGAACGAGGATAACTATTTTTGAGCTTTTCTTCGGGATCTCGCTCAATATAAAGCTCTAATTCTAGACCAATTCGTTGCTTACTTTCTCTCTGAGAATTTTCAATTAAGCCATCCAAACCACTCAAAGTAGAATTGGGTAATTTATCCAACAGAGTTATTTCCCCAAAGTCTGAGGCTATGGGAGCATCTAGGCTGAGTGGAGTATTTTTCTTAGGTAATGATAAATCTTGAATTCGCCTATAGACAGTAAACCAAAAAGTTTTTCTCTAAAGAGCGATCACTAAAATACTTATATTTTTTAATACTTTTTTATACAGAAGCCTTTAACGAGCAGACATAGTATAGATTATGATGACTTATGATTAGTTGCTTGAGAAATTATCAATATTAACCTGATGGAAGATAAATGCTTTCAACTACTTGATATTTACGCTGTAAGGCTTGAGATAAAAAGGCTAACATCTGTTTAAGTGTAAAAAATGTGCGATAAATTAATCGACTTCCTTTCCTTTTACGACTGATTCTAGTCCAAAGAAAATTTAC
>LXQD01000025.1 GCA_003326215.1 Nostoc minutum NIES-26
AAACGCATCACTCCAATATTTTTTCACTTGATTCAAATAAAAATACTTGAAATTTCGGTAGTGATTCTGATGAAATGCAATCAGTATCGTCATGATCTCGCTCAAACATAGACTTTTAGCCCGATTCCGTTTGATTCCTCCATGTATCACCAGCCTTTTGTGCCATTGGGCTTCAAATGCCTTACAGAAATCATCTACATGACAAAACAAAGCATCTAAACTAAACATAGGACAGGTTGCTGGATTTAACGCTATTTTCAGCTTACTACCTGTCCCTTTTCTTATCCCGAACTCAGGTTTTGGTAAGTATTTAGAAACTAATGGAACTTTTACAAAGTTGCACAGCCATAATTAAAAACTCTCTAAAATCGTTCCCTGCACCGTAAAGGAGTTACGCAAAACTTGAAACACCATCAAGCCTGCGTAAGTCCTATTATTAGCTACAAGCGCCATATCGCATTTGGGAATGTGAGGAATGTCAAATTTTGTTAAACGTAAATCTCGTGAGAGCGAACCGCTACGGCGTTCGCCCCTGGCGTTGTCGAAGGCTAGCGTCGAACACCGACTTAAACGCCGTCCCTTGGGATTAATTTTGGTAATTTTGGCTTGGAGTCTGGCTATGGGTTGGCTTCTGGCTTCGGTAACTAGTGCTCACAGTGCCACTCCTACCGCTGAAATTGGCACTGTAGACGTAGTACCTGCACAGTACCAACTAGGGCAAGAATTGTATTTAGAAAACTGCTCTACTTGCCACATTGCTTTGCCACCAGCTGTTTTACCTACCCAAACTTGGAAAAATCTCCTTGAAGACTCACAGCACTATGGGGCACAACTTAAGCCTTTAGTCGATCCGCCCCGCATTCTCGTGTGGAGGTATCTTTCCACTTTCTCTCGCACTCAATTATCAGACGAAGCAACACCATATCGCGTCAACAACTCTCGTTATTTCAAAGCTTTGCATCCCAAAGTCGAGTTGCCGCGTCCTGTTCAAATTGGCAGTTGTGTTAGCTGTCATCCCAACGCTAGTGAATACAATTTCCGCCGCCTCAGCCCGGAGTGGGAGAAGTAGGGAAGCTGAGGAGAATACGGGGGAATATTATATTTTATATTTACTTGTTCACTTTCCCCCGCCCCTTTGCCCCTGCTCTTCAAAAAGGTCGGGCGATCGCTACCTCTCATGGTCGGCGTTCTCTGCTTCAGTGGAAGGCAGAATGATACTATAAAAAGAGTTTCAGATTTAAACTATGAAATAAAACCAATCATTTAGTAAACTGATTGGATCTAGTTTTTGAGCAAATTCTCATTTCATAGCCCATCCACAACAAGATGGCTGTGTTCGGTTAAATTCTTATAATCAATACCAAACCTTTAGTCCTCATCCCCCTCCATTTAGTTCTATAACCTGCCATGCTAAAACTCTTGTTGGGCGATCCCAACGCTCGTAAGCTTAAAAAATACCAACCTTACATTACGGAAATTAACCTCTTAGAGGAAGAAGTTCAAGCTCTTTCTGATGAGGATTTAAAAGGCAAAACAGTAGAATTTAAACAGCGGCTTGCTAAAGGCGAAACCCTGGATGATATTCTGCCAGAAGCCTTTGCTGTGGTAAGAGAAGCAGGACGGCGAGTCTTAGGATTACGGCATTTTGATGTTCAGTTGTTAGGCGGTGTAATTCTGCATAGTGGGCAAATCGCGGAAATGAAAACTGGGGAGGGTAAAACCCTAGTTGCTACATTACCGAGTTATTTAAATGCCCTGAATGGAAAAGGCGTACACGTAATCACTGTGAACGATTACTTGGCTCGTCGGGACGCGGAATGGATGGGACAGGTGCATCGCTTTTTGGGTTT
Organism: Nostoc minutum NIES-26; assembly: GCA_003326215.1. Lineage (GTDB taxonomy): Bacteria > Cyanobacteriota > Cyanobacteriia > Cyanobacteriales > Nostocaceae > Dendronalium > Dendronalium minutum. The sequence goes on from LXQD01000025.1 coordinate 1,851, forward strand.
GAGTGTGGGGCTGATTCAAGCAAGCATGACTCCCAGCGAACGCCAGAAGAACTATGAGTGCGACATCACTTATGTCACCAACAGTGAAGTAGGTTTTGACTACCTGCGGGACAACATGGCAACATCCATGGCTGATGTGGTGCAACGCCCGTTCAACTATTGCGTAATTGACGAGGTAGACTCGATTCTTGTTGATGAGGCGCGGACACCACTGATTATTTCCGGGCAGGTAGAAAGACCTACGGAAAAATACCTGCAAGCAGCTGAAATCTCAGTGACGCTAAAAAAAGATGAGCATTACGAGGTAGATGAAAAAGCCCGTAACGTGCTGTTGACAGATGAAGGCTTTGCAGAAGCAGAAAATCTTTTAGGAGTAACAGATTTATTTAACCCAGACGACCCGTGGGCGCACTTCGTGTTCAATGCCATTAAAGCCAAAGAACTTTTCCTCAAGGATGTTAACTATATCGTCCGTAATGGGGAAGTGGTAATAGTAGATGAATTTACTGGACGGGTGTTGCCAGGACGGCGTTGGAGTGATGGTCTGCACCAAGCAATTGAAGCCAAAGAACATGTAGAAATTCAGCCAGAAACTCAAACTTTAGCGACAATTACTTATCAAAATTTGTTCTTGCTCTATCCTAAGTTGGGTGGCATGACAGGAACAGCAAAAACAGAAGAACCAGAGTTTGAAAAAATTTACAAACTGGAAGTTGCTGTAATTCCTACTAACAGACCTAGAAACCGCCAAGATTGGTCTGATATGGTGTTTAAGACAGAAGTAGGTAAGTGGGGTGCGATCGCTAAAGAATGTGCTGAAATGCACCAACTCGGTAGACCAGTATTGGTAGGAACCACTAGCGTAGAAAAATCTGAATATCTCAGCCAGCTCCTCAAACAGCAACAAATTCCCCACGAGTTGCTCAACGCTCGACCAGAAAACGTAGAACGGGAAGCAGAGATTGTCGCCCAGGCAGGACGCAGAGGTGCTGTAACTATTGCGACTAACATGGCTGGTCGAGGTACAGACATCATTCTTGGTGGTAACTCCGAATACATGGCGCGTCTGAAGTTGCGGGAATATTTCATGCCTCGGATTGTCATGCCAGAAGATGAAGATGTATTTGGCGTGCAAAGAGCTGCTGGGTTGCCCACAGGACATGGTGGTGGTCAAGGCTTTGTTCCTGGCAAAAAAGTTAAAACTTGGAGAGCTTCACCAGAAATTTTCCCCACTCAACTTTCAAAAGAAACAGAACAGCTATTGAAAGAAGCGGTGGAATCTGCGGTACAGGAGTATGGTGAGCGCAGTTTACCAGAACTGGAAGCAGAAGATAAAGTAGCTGTGGCAGCAGAAAAAGCCCCCACGGACGACCTTGTAATCCAGAAATTGCGGGATGCTTATAACCGGATTAAGCACGAGTATGAAGGATTTACTAGCCGCGAACACAACGAGGTTGTGGAATTGGGCGGTTTGCACGTAATTGGTACAGAACGCCACGAATCGCGGCGAATTGATAACCAGTTACGGGGACGCGCAGGACGGCAAGGTGACCCTGGTTCGACAAGATTCTTCCTCAGTTTAGAGGATAATCTGCTGCGGATTTTTGGTGGCGATCGCGTTGCTGGTTTAATGAATGCCTTCAACGTCGAAGAAGATATGCCCATTGAATCCGGAATGCTGACTCGCAGTTTGGAAGGCGCACAGAAAAAAGTCGAAACTTACTACTACGACATCCGTAAGCAGGTGTTTGAGTACGATGAGGTGATGAATAACCAACGTCGCGCCATCTACGCCGAACGCCGTCGGGTGTTAGAAGGTCAAGACTTGAAAGAACAGGTAATCAAATACGCCGAAAAAACGATGGATGACATCGTTGACTACTACATCAACCCAGACTTGCCCTCAGAAGAGTGGGAATTAGAAAAGTTGGTTGAGAAAGTCAAAGAATTTGTCTATCTGCTAGCGGACTTGCAGGCAACCCAATTAGAGGATATGTCTGTTACTGAGATTAAAGCCTTCCTCCACGAACAGGTGCGAATTGCCTACGACCTCAAAGAAGCGCAGATTGACCAAATTCAGCCTGGACTCATGCGGCAAGCCGAACGTTTCTTTATCTTGCAACGGATTGATACCCTGTGGCGGGAACACCTCCAACAAATGGATGCCTTGCGCGAATCAGTGGGATTGCGTGGCTACGGTCAAAAAGATCCGTTGATTGAGTACAAGAGTGAGGGATACGAACTCTTTTTGGATATGATGGTCAACATCCGCCGAGATGTGGTGTACTCATTATTCATGTTCCAGCCTCAGCCTCAGCCAATGGTACAGGCTTCGTCTGAGATGGTGTAGGAAGTTAGAGAGAATGTTTCACGCAGAGACGCAGAGGACGCTTGCGTGCGGGGGTAACCCCCGTTGAGCAAAGTGTCCGTCGCACAGAGAGTGCTTTTGCGTCTTTGTATATAGTTGAGAAATACAGCATTTTCAGGAGTTTGCTGAAATAGGTAAGCTAGTATTGCCAAATCTTCAAGGTAAGCAAATGGGGCAAGTAATAGTTACCCTCACTGTCATGAATCGAATCGGTCGAGTGCTGGCTCAAAGAGGATTTATTTCCCAGGAAGAAGTTCGCTGTTGTACATAAAGAAAAAAGCGAAAAATTATGCTAGCTCGTTTTATCACAGATATCCAGACCTAGTTGCAAAACATATAGAGTCCCAAAAATTCTTAAATAGTCTTGCTTAACAAGATACGATCGCTACTACTTGCCATAGTTACAAGGTTATTGCTGGTGCGATCGCTCCTTTTGGGATACCTCTCATAGCACAGCTACAATAATAAGCAGGCAGAAACACTTCATTAAAGCGGACTATGCCCAGAATCACTCTGGAAGTAGCAGAGGAACTATCTCAACACAAATAGCACAACTAGGCATCGCCTACCTGAACTACTGGCTTTAAAGTCTTCAACAGCAGTACTAGCACAAGTTTACCGATACATCCCTTGACTTTCTTGCTAGTAACCCCACTCCTGAACAAATTGCTTTAAACCTCCACCGGAAATGCAAGCACGATTGCTCCTCTACCTTTCTTCAGTCGGTGTCTGATTCAGTAAACCCTTCATCCTTCACAAGTAGTTAATTTCTCTCATCTTGGGAACTTGGTGTGTAAAATTAGTGTCTTTCAAAACACTGAGAAATATATATAATTACAATGTCAAGAACAGCGCTAAATAGAGGGATAAGATTATCGTTGATAATAGTTACACTGTGTGTCACATCGACAATTCATGTCGTAGCTGATGCTCAGGAAGCACCACCGATATTTGGAGATGTAACTATCGACCACCAATTTTCCCCAGATCCCTTGGTAGTTAGAGGTATGAGTGGCGGTTCAGTGTCTGAGAACCAAATTGCTGGAAGAACTGAAACACCTACTGGCCCATGTACTGGATTTGTAGATGAAGCACCAGACCACACCCTGGTGCTAACAAGTAAATTTGATTACTTAAAGCTACAAGTTCAAAGTCCTGAGGATACCACCATCGCGATCAAAGGCCCTGGTGGCACTTGGTGTAACGACGATTTTGATGGTAAAAATCCTGGCATGGTTGGTGAATGGCTTCCTGGAAACTACCAGATTTGGGTAGGTTCATACGAGAAAGGCAAGTATTTCCCTTACACTTTACAAATTACGGAAGTTAAGTAGGTGACGGCGGCAAGGAAGATAAAGCAATACAAAGCTTTTGTACGGTAAAATTCCACAACCATGTAAGCCACATAAAACACAGTAAAAGCTCAAGTTATTTCAAACAGATATAGAGTAAGTATTCAATGACATCTAAAAAATTACTGTTGATTTCCGTCGGTTCGTTGCTAACAGTCGGTGCAATTTTTGGTGTCATGGGGCAAAAGGCAACGACCACTGCTTTTAATACTACCGTCTTAGCAAACACTCCTGTAATTCTAATAGAGGAAGATAGACAAGAAGCAGTTTTCTTAGAAGTGCCAAGTCAGAGACAAAAGAACCAATTGAGCCAACTACTTGGGCAAAACCCTCGGCTAACTGAAGAAATAAACGTGCAACGTAGAGTGTACAAAACAAAAATAATTGGTTTTAACAAGCAGCAAAGAAAGCAATTTAGTAAAACATTTAAGCGTCATGAAGTAAAATTTAAAGATGGAATTAATGGTCAAGAATACACACTTGACTTGCTTTCTTATGAACGTAACAATAGACTAAATTATGTTGCTGAACCTGGTTCTAAAACTCCACTTTTGATTCCGAGCCCAAGTGATAATTCGCAACAGTTGTTTCAATATAACAATGCTTTATATATCCTGGATACAAAAACATTGCAAGTAAAAGCGCTCAGTAATGAGCAGGTTCGAGCTGCTACTTCCCAAAGGAAAAAAGATTTGCCTAATTTAGGTATTGAGCATGGGCGGATTCTCTACTGGGCACAACAGCCGAAATGGTCGCCAGATGGTAATGCGATCGCTTTCATTTCAAACCGTAACCGAATTGAAAGTAACCGCCTTGGTGTATGGATTTATGATGTTGCTACTGGTCAGGAGTCCCAGGTATATGAAAGAGATAACTTTACTCCTCATGTCCTTGGTTGGACAATAGATAACCGAATTTTAATTAACGAGTTTAACCATGCGAACGGAAAGGGTGCTTTAGTTGCTATTACTCCTAAAACAAAGCAAATACAAGAACTTGCAATTGGTAACTTTGTTGCTCAAAGTGACAATGGTCAAACCGTGTTGTACAGCCAAAAAATTGCCCCAAATAGCCCTGATGTCGAACTGTATGCACTTTCCATTTCTACTGGAACATCCCAGTTACTGTATAAATCAACTGCTGGAGAATTTTTAAATTCTTACAGAGCAGACTTTTCCGAAGATGGGATGCGTATTGTAACCGACCTCACTAACAGGAAAGGAACACAACTCTTATTCATTTATAATCTCCAAACTAAAGAAGCAAAACGTTTGATATTGCCGATAGGAAAAACAACGTCTGTTGATGTGAAATGGGTTGGCAACGATTTAGTTGTGCCAATCCAAAGTTTGAACCTACGAAATCTAACATCAGAAACACTTTTAATATCAGGATTTTAAACTAAACCTCGTCCATGCTGAAACCTGGAGTTGACAATAATTCAGATGCGTCATTGCGACGTAAGGAAGCAATCTCAGTATCTTGGCAAAAAACTACAGTTCTCAAAGTAGACGAGGTTTAGCTATTAATTGCTAAGTCTTTTTATATCTTAAAAAATTGCAAATTAAGTTGTTCTTTAGCTATTCAGCAGCTATCCAGCGAACGTAGGGACGGAATCCACCTGTTCCTTGATACGTAATTGTGGTATTCAGTGTTGCTTGGTTCAAATCCAGGCGAAAATAAGCCTTTCCATTGCGAAACTGCAAACTGTACACGCGAGGTCTTTCTGACTTAGCACTACCAACACAAGATACATAAGATTGTCGCAATGGTGCTTCGTATTCTAAAAATTTTTCACCAGAGGCTAACAACTTAGCATTCCTAATGTCAGCAACAGCAGTATGTTCAGCACCACCTTCAAAGGGGAGTAAGAAAGTCCAAATACCAACTGTTTGAGGACATACCCCAGCCTCGCGTTTTACGTTGAGTATCATGTTGGGCCGCTCAGATGGCCCAATGAAGGTTTCTACTTGGGCTTGAGTAAGAGTTGTTGTAGTTTCGCTTTTACCTTGAACACAGGCAGTTAATATCCCTAAACTCACAAATGGAAGAACTAGGTCTAAAGTCAAGTGTTTGAGACTTTTGGAAGACATTTTTGTAGTTAAATTGATTAATCTTTTTCTGTAACCATGAAGTATCAAATGTTGCAATTAAACTTTAACCTGCTTAATAAAATGTATATTTTATGACCTATCTCAGAATTTGAAAGTTGCACACCTCCAAAAAATCACTTCGCTCACGATTGAGATCCAAAAGCATTACGCGATCGCCACCACAATCTTCCACTATTTAACAAAATTGGTTTCTGTCTTCCCCTAGCGATGGCGATCGCTATCTTAAATTTTCTGCTGGTTAATCCAAGCTGTATTAAAATTAAGTTAACTTTAATTAAGATTCTTGTCGGCACCGCTGTAATGCCCCAGTGGTTCTATAGCTTTGCATGACTGGACATCAGATTAAACAAAATGGATTAAGAAACATCCGTTGCAAACTTAATCTAGTAACTAAGGTGAGACAGCGCGGTCTGGGGGGACACCCCTATGAGCGACTGACGTTAGCGCAGCGTAAAGCCTTCGGCATAGCTTCGCTTAGAGCGAGTCCTCTTCCAAGGGTAGTCACTGTAAACCGGGAGGGTGATATCACCATCTTTTGCTAGAGATGAATAATTGTAATGGCATCTAGAGGCAAATTAAAATGAAATTTTCCTGGAAAGTCCTAGCACTGTGGACATTGCCAGCTTTAGTAATTGGCTTTTTCTTCTGGCAAGGAGCGTTTGCTAATGCTCCTGCCGACATGGGTAAGAATGCAGCCAATACCCGCATGACCTATGGTCGCTTCCTGGAATACTTGGATGCCGATCGCGTCACTAGTGTGGATCTGTACGAAGGCGGCAGGACAGCAATTATAGAAGCAGTCGATCGAGACATTGAAAATCGCGTCCAACGCTGGCGAGTGGATTTGCCGATTAACGCTCCTGAGTTAATTAGCAAGCTCAAAACCAAAGGAATTAGTTTTGATGCTCACCCGATGCGGAATGATGGCGCAATCTGGGGACTGTTGGGCAATCTGATTTTTCCCATTTTATTGATTACTGGACTGTTCTTTTTGTTCCGTCGTTCTAGCAACCTCCCAGGCGGGCCAGGTCAAGCAATGAACTTTGGCAAATCCAGAGCGCGTTTCCAAATGGAAGCAAAAACTGGCGTGAAATTTGACGACGTAGCAGGCATCGAAGAAGCTAAAGAAGAACTGCAAGAAGTCGTCACCTTCTTGAAGCAGCCAGAAAGATTTACTGCTGTAGGCGCACGCATTCCCAAAGGAGTGCTGTTAGTCGGGCCTCCAGGAACTGGTAAAACTTTATTAGCAAAAGCGATCGCAGGAGAAGCTGGCGTACCATTCTTCAGCATTTCCGGTTCAGAATTTGTGGAAATGTTCGTCGGTGTAGGTGCATCCCGCGTGCGCGACTTGTTCAAGAAAGCCAAAGATAACGCTCCCTGTATCATCTTTATCGATGAAATCGACGCGGTAGGACGGCAACGAGGTGCTGGGATCGGTGGTGGAAACGACGAGAGAGAGCAAACTCTCAACCAGTTGCTCACCGAGATGGACGGTTTTGAAGGTAACACAGGTATCATTATTATTGCTGCTACTAACCGTCCCGATGTATTAGACTCAGCCTTGTTACGTCCCGGACGCTTTGACCGCCAAGTCACAGTCGATGCACCCGATATCAAAGGACGTTTGGAAATATTGCAAGTCCACGCGCGCAACAAGAAACTAGACCCTAGCGTATCCTTAGATGCGATCGCTCGCCGGACTCCTGGTTTTACTGGCGCTGACTTAGCCAACTTACTCAATGAAGCTGCTATTCTTACCGCCAGAAGACGGAAAGAAGCTATCACCCTCCGCGAAATTGATGATGCCGTGGATCGGGTAGTCGCTGGGATGGAAGGCACTCCCTTGGTGGACAGCAAGAGCAAGCGCTTGATTGCTTACCACGAAATCGGACACGCCTTAGTGGGAACGTTGTTAAAAGACCATGACCCAGTGCAGAAAGTCACCTTGATTCCACGAGGACAGGCACAAGGTCTGACTTGGTTTACTCCCAACGAAGAACAGGGGCTAATTTCCCGTTCCCAACTCAAAGCTCGGATTACTGGGGCTTTGGGTGGTCGCGCCGCTGAAGAGGTGATTTTCGGCCCTGCGGAAGTGACAACTGGTGCAGGTGGAGACTTGCAGCAATTGTCGGGAATGGCACGGCAGATGGTGACCCGATTTGGAATGTCCGATTTAGGGCCGCTGTCACTGGAAAGCCAACAAGGAGAAGTATTCTTGGGTCGTGACTGGACGACAAGATCGGAATATTCTGAAGCGATCGCCTCCCGTATCGATGCTCAAGTTCGGGCGATCGTTGAAGATTGCTATCAAACCGCTAAGAAGATTATGCGCGACCATCGCACCGTTACCGATCGCTTAGTCGATTTGCTCATTGAGAAGGAAACCATTGACGGCGAAGAATTCCGTCAGATTGTAGCTGAATACACTGATGTACCAGAAAAAGCACAGTATGTACCGCAACTGTAATTGTTGACTCTTTTCTGGGCTGTTGCCTGGAAATGGGCAAAGGAACAAAAATAAAATGGGGATGGTATTGACTATCCTCATTTTTTTATTGCCAAGTTATTCTTGAAAATTTACTTCTTCCAAAACGGGTGTCCCAACTTTTGAAGTGCTTGCTGGTTGAGAGACGACAGTAACTTCTCCGTGTGTTGTTCTGTTTATCAAGTAGGTGAGTCCCCTATAAATCAATTTATAAGCTGGTAGTGATAAAGGATCTTCAGCTGATTGAGCATTGGGATCGACACGATAAGTAACCCCACGATACATCAGGTCATAAGCTCTTCCTGATTTAGGAACTGGCTGAAATGGTTGTTTTGCTTTTAGGTTTGGGTCGTATTCGTAGCTCAGACCACGATAGTGAAGTTTCATATTTTTGCCTCCAGAATACTTGTTGATATATTTATCAGAGGCTAATTAAAGACTTATGCAAGCTCGTAGTAAGTTTACACTTTTATTAACTTTATTCTGCTACTTCCGCGACTCAGCAATATTTACTTTCGATTGCGCGAATGCTGAGTTATCTACCAATTCATTCAGCCGGCAATACAGCTAAATCTCGAATAATCGGAAGTTCCAAGCTAAAATCTTTTATATTACTGATGTAGCTTTTGTACTACAAAAATATCCGTCCAACAGGAACTTATGAGCAAAACTAATGATACTCGCCTTCTTTGCGCCCAATGTTCCCTTGAAGGTTTATCGGTAGGAGATGCTTTTGGAGAGCGATTTTTTCTCCATCCAAATGTCGTAGAGAGTTTAGTGGCAGCGCGTGCCATCCCTACATCGCCTTGGTATTACACCGACGATACTCAAATGGCACTCTCAATTGTGGCAATTCTCAGAGAATATGGAGAGATTAATCAGGATAAGCTAGCAGAAAGCTTTGCAAAACAATACGACAGCCAACGGGGTTATGGGCCAGCAATGCAAGGACTGTTAATGCAGATACGGGAGGGCGAACCTTGGCAACAGGTGGCGAGTAGTCTGTTTGGCAGACAGGGTTCTTATGGCAATGGGGCAGCAATGCGGGTTGCGCCCATAGGGGCATTTTTTGCTGAGGATCTGGATTTGGTTATCAGTCAAGCCCGTGCTAGCGCCGAAATTACTCATACCCATCCAGAAGCGATCGCTGGTGCTATTGCGGTAGCAGTTGCCGCTGCTTGGGCTTGGAGACTCAAAAATTCTTTGCCTAGCAAAGAAGAATTTCTCAACCTTGTTCTGCCTTACGTTCCAGAAAGCGAAGTGAGTTCAAAAATCCGCTTGGCTCGTGATTTAGCCGATACACCAGTGCCGTCAGCTGCTGCGGTGCTGGGAAACGGGACACATGTCTCAGCACAAGATACAGTTCCCTTTGCTCTGTGGTGTGCTGCACAGCACCTCGATCGCTACGAAGAAGCACTTTGGTTAACCGTGAGTGGCTTGGGAGATAGAGATACCACTTGTGCGATCGCTGGTGGCATTGTAGCGCTATCTACAGGTGTGGAAGGCATTCCTACAACATGGTTGCAAGCGCGGGAGCCTTTGCCCAGTTGGGATGCAGAAACAATTACACTCTACCGTCCTACTGGGCCAAAGGAACTAGCTTTGATTAGAAAAAGTGGCAATCGCGAATTTCCGCCCCGATTACCAGAACAGCCTATTTTCTACCCAGTATTAAATGAAGAATACGCCGTGCAAATTGCCCGCAACTGGAATGCAGCAAGTGTTGACACGGGATACATTGGCTATGTAACCCGCTTTCAAGTGCGTGCAGACTTTTTAAGTCGCTACTCAGTCAAAACAGTAGGCGGTTCCATACATCAGGAATATTGGATACCTGCGGAAGATTTACCGGAATTCAATCGTAATATTGTTGGTTTGATTGAAGTAGTAGCTGAGTTTCACCTATCAACGGATTAGGCTTTTTGCAGAAAAAATATACTTACTAAATCCACAACAAAAAAGTAATTGCTTATGTCATCAAAAAAGATAAATTATTGCTATTTATAGATACTGATTTTACTAAAACTAGAGTATAATTACTTAGCAATATAGTTTTGGTTAAATCCTAATTATAGCTACATTAATTATATTATTTACGCATAAATACTCATACATTTTGCTATTAATCAGTATATAAATATTAAAGTCCAAAAGTTGAAGTATCAGTTTCAGGAATAGTGATGTTGGTAATGTGCTTGTTGTTTCTAACTGATACTGAAGCTGGATTTTTGTAATACAGGCATTTGCACTACCTGAGACTGCGATCGCAAAATCTTCGACCTACCGATTACGAGTTATTTACTGTTGATTAGTACCGAATTTAGCCAATCAAGATTTATCTGCCTAAATTCATGTTTATCAATAATCGCTGCTGAAAAGCAAAATGTGAATTATAGAGATTGTATGGCTTTAAGAGAAAAGTCTGAAATTGGTAGAATCAGTTTTGTAGATAAAACTATACACGTGTTTTTAGTCAAAAACCATGAATAGTAAAGCTAAATTATTGACTCTCGCCACCACAACACTTGTCTTTTCTTCTCTAAGTGTGGGGATAGTGCTAGCACAAGCAAAACTGACCAACCAATCCAAATTGTTCATCAATGGTGTCGGACAGGTTCGAGTTGGCATGAGTGTCTCCCAAGCGACAAACGCTTCTGGGACTAAGTTCGTTGGCGAATCGCCGAATAATAATTGCTACTACGTCAAGCCAAAGGCGGAACCGAAGCAGGTTGGTTTCATGGTGACAGAAGGTCGCATATCCAGGGTAGATGTGTGGAAAAATAGCAAAATCACTACCCTTAAAGGCGCAAAAATAGGAGATAGCGAAGCCCGAATTAAGTCACTTTACCCAGGGCAAATTCAAGTTACTCCTCATAAATACGTCCAAGGTGGACACTACCTGACATTTATCCCGAAAGACCGCATTGACCAGAATTATCGTTTAGTATTTGAGACTGATGGCAAGCGTGTCACTCAGTTTCGCTCAGGTAAACTGCCAGAAGTTGAATATGTTGAAGGATGTAGTTAATTGTTGAGCGTTGACTTTTAACAGTCAACGATCGCTAAATGGATACGCAATACTAGCTTATCTCTCCACTTCATCTACTTCTTTGGGAACGCCAGCAGTTAATACTTCATGTCCATTAGATGTAACTAACACATCATCTTCAATACGAATCCCAATGCCAACCCAGCGGGGATCGGTTTCTGGCTGGTCTTCTGCTAGTTTTGTATCTGGGACAATATAAAGTCCTGGTTCCACTGTCAGAATTTGACCGGGTTGTAAAATCTGTGGTTTGTCCTCACCGTGTTGGTAAACACCCACATCATGGACATCCAAGCCTAACCAATGACTGGTGCGGTGCATGTAATATGGCTTGTATTTTTCTTCTTCTATTAACTTGTCAATTTCGCCTTTGAGGATACCCAGTTCCACTAAGCCTTCAGTTAGGACGCGCACTGCGGTATCGTGAACTGATTTGAATGTATTCCCTGGTTGCACTTGAGCGATCGCCTGTTTCTGTGCTTCTAAAACAATTTCGTACAATGTCTTTTGTTCTGGCGTAAACTTACCCCCTACCGGAAATGTCCGGGTAATATCGGAGTTGTAATAACCATAGGCACAACCAGCATCAATTAGCAGCAAGTCCCCATCCTGTATCTGACGCACATTCTCAATGTAGTGCAGGACGCAGGCGTTGACACCGGAAGCCACAATTGAAGGATAAGCTGGCCCCATTCCACCCCGTAGGCGAAAGATGTGTTCTATTTCTGCCTGGATTTCGTACTCATAACGTCCAGGCGCGGCGAATTCCCGTGCGTGATTGTGTGCTTCAATAGCGATCGCCGCAGCTTGCCGCATCAACTCCAACTCAGCTTCACTTTTGATTAGTCTCATGCTACTGAGAATTGGCCCGGTGTCTTCAATGGCAATTGGCCCTGTGCCGCGTTTGGGATAAGTTTGCAGTAACCGCTGGTAATGCCCCAAAATTTGGTCATTAAAACTGCGATCGCGTCCTAAATGATAGTAAATGCGATCGGCTTTTTCCAAATATTGTGGCAACTTTTCATCCAGTTCCGTAATGGGGTAAGCTTCATCTGCACCATAAATTTCCTTTGCTGCATCTACTCCACAGCGATAACCAGTCCAAACTTCCTTTTCTCTATCCTTGGGTTGGACAAACAGCACAAACCGATGTTCTGCATGATGCGGCGCTAACACCGCCACTGCTTGAGGTTCATTAAAACCAGTCAGATAGAAAAAATCACTATCTTGGCGATAAGCGTATTCGACATCGTTGTGCATCACTGCCATTGGCGCACTGCGAAAAATGGCTGTGCCATTACTAATTTTTGCCATTAACTGCTCGCGACGTTGCCGATATTCTGCTTGCATAGCTACTTTATATCTCAAATTATGTTGATTCTTAACGTTTGCTAACTACAGATTGCACATATTACAATTTTTATAGATAGTTACTGTTGAAAGTTATTTGAGGCAATCTGTGTTTATTTTACTAGCAGTTGCTGCTTGATATCGTCCTAACAAGAGCGATAGATGGTCAGCGCCCAATCGTAAACAATGAAAATTATTCTGAAAAAATAATTGACATAGATAGTCAACGCTCGATTGCTAAGAGCAATTTTTAGGAGCATAACATGCTAACTTTAGACGGAAATCGCCCAGTCGAGCCAAATGATTTGCAAGTCAAAGACATTCTTGACATAGATGGCAAATGTCCGATCGCTAAGAGCAATTTTCAAGTTGAGGATATTCTTGAGATAGATGCATCGCCCAATCGTTTCAGATAAAGCTGCTAATCTTGAAATTACAAAGGACTATGTAGACTAAAATTACAGGCGTTCCATAATAGTGGAATAAATTTAGACACGCAGAAATAAACAGAATAATATGACACGGTAAATTGCCCTCCGTATTCAATCAGAGAGCGATCGCATTACCCACATCATTGCTAAACTTACTTTGCTACTAGTGCAAGTCGTTGACTAGGTACTCGCAGTAGAGAGATTCCCACAACAAGTAACCAAACTTCCCACATCATAAATCCTATAGGGGTGGTTTTTAGCACGGGCATAGTGGGCATTACCGTGGCTAATAGCTCACTTTGCCCCAAGAGTAACAACGGTATAGTTACCAATCCCAACCAAGCAACCCAGGATTTGAATAAGGGCGATCGCAGTATTGCCAGTCCTACCCCCAGTGTCCAGCAAACTAGCAACGTTTGTCCTAGATGTTCGCCAATTACAACACCACCATATTGATGGACTGCTTGGTAGACGACAACCACTGCCTCGCGTGTCGTTGCGCTAGTAGTTGACGTGTATAAATCTGCCAACACAGGAATCACAAACACCCAGCGCATTAACCCAACAGATTGAAGTATGCCGGAAAGTGCGCCCATTACGGTGGCAGTTGTCAGATAAGGAGTATCATCGCGTCCAATTACTTTGTGCAGAAGCATACTTGCAGGAATAAACAACAATGCTGCTAGTCCAAAGACAAACCAAGTGAAAATTAATCCTACTCCGCCTGCATGAAACTGAGTTAAAACGTAGTCAGTAGGCTTACGGAGAATATCATCATACTCAAAATTTTGAATCAGCAGTGTGTAAGGTATATTCAGTAGCACAACTAGAAAAACGAACAGAATACCCGTGGCTCTGGCTAGTTGCAAGCGGTTCATCGAATTTTTCTCCTAATAGTGTTAATGCGATCGCAAATAATCCTTGAAAGTGGGTGTAGGGGAAATAGGGGAACAAATTCTTCCTAATCCCCAGTCCCAAGAACATCTCTGTTATTTGTTATTCCAGTACTTGAGGAGCGATCGCTCTACCCCTACCCAGTTAGCTATTTGTACTAGGGTGTTAACCAGTAGCTTTTGTACAAACAGCGGTGGCCCAACCAAGATTGTGTCTGCTTTCTTCAGCAATAAAGCAAAGTGCAGCAGATTAGTTGGCATACCCTCGCCATTAACTTTGCCATCAATTGCCAGACCGTACATGCCTCTGATAAATTGTTCAAACTGTCCTGGGGGCTGATTTTCACTCGTAAACGTGACCCAATCGTTAGAGATATTGCAAAAACTATGCTGTACCCCAGCAGGAACCCGCAGACTTTCTCCTGCCTTTAGTGTGCGTCGGTTTCCCTTGCGACCGATTTCCATTTCCAGGCAACCCCTCAGCACTGTAAATGTTTCATTCATGTTGGTGTGATAGTGTAGTGGACTACCTTTCGCTCCTGGGGGTAAGTCAAAACATATTTTTACATAGGTGCCAGCGCTTTCATTAGTCGAATGCAGGATAGTCATGCGATCGCCAGTTACAGGATTTATAATCAATTCTGGTTGTACAGCAGCTGTTGCGATCGATGTGTTGGAGTGAGTTTGTACATTCATCGGTTTCATCTTGGGAAATCTCCTTTTGGTTACAATGTCAATGCATCTCAACCGCTGTGTCTTTGTCTGATGCATTGCTGCTTGACTACATTTCCAGAATATTTTTTCTGCTATGTTCTGAATTGACACGTCCCGCCAATAAGTTGACCGATTGTGCCGTTCGAGAGTGGGGAGGACGCGATTAATCGCGTCTGTACAACAGTTATCTCTTCCCTTGTCTTCCTTGTCCTCCTTGTCCCCCCAATCCCCAGTCCACACAAAGCGCATGAAAGAAGCTACCTTCTCCATCTACATCACGCGAGGCATTGTCCAATATGCGGCGGCGAGATATGGGGTCGATTCCGATCGCCTCTGCGCCGCTGTTGGGATTGAACCTGCTTTATTAACAATGCCCGATCGCCGGATTTCTGGAACGCTGCATAGTGCAGTATGGCGAGAAGCGGTTAAACGCACAGGTGATGAAAATCTTGGCTTACACTTGGGTGAGGTCTTTAATCTAGCAACGTTTGGTATCGTTGGTTATGTATTGGTCAATTGCCAAACTTTTGAAGAAGTCTTAGAAAAACTTTCTCGCTACACCCATTTGTTTAGTCAGGGAGCTTACATTCACTTTTGTGTATCTGAGGGAATGGTATTCTGTGATTGCGATATTGTAGACGATTTAAAAAATTATCTATTAGAACAACCTCGATATGCAGTTGACAGCACCTTTGCCTCACTGATGAAAGCAACCCAAACACTGACAGGAAAGGTACTTTATCCCCATGCTGTTTGGTTTCAATATCCACGTCCTGTCGATACTGCCGAACACGATCGCATCTTTGGGACAGGCTTGCATTTCTCGATGCCAACGAATCGCATTATTTTCGATGCCAAATGTCTCAAGTGGCAGGTACTATCGGCAAATGCCAACTTGCTTTCGGTTTTTGAGCAACATGCAGAAGCAATGCTTGATGCCATGAATCGAGAAGATGATTACACTAGACAAGTTGTACAGGCGATCGCCCAAAATTTAAAAGGGGAACTGCCATCAATAGAAGCGATCGCTCGTAGTTTGGCTATCAGCGTCCGCCAGTTGCAGCGAGAATTACAAGCCGAGGGTACATCTTATCAGCAACTTCTAGATGATACCCGCAAAGAACTAGCCCTGCGCCATTTGAAAAACCCAAATACTCCGATTCACGATGTCGCCTTTCTGCTGGGTTTTTCTGAACCTAGTGCCTTTCACCGTGCTTTCAAACGCTGGACAGGACAAACACCAAGAACTTACCGAGTCAAGTTAGTGTAAGATTTTTTTCTCTAATAAGCCAGCGCTCTGCCTGCTGGCTTACGGCTATCGTTAACACTATAGAGCAAACCTACAGTGTATTACACGGGGAAGAAAAAATTAAGTTAGCTGCTCAAATAATCAATAAACTAGAAGAAATACCTGTGGAGAAAAGTATATGTGCTTACACTCCCAAGAAATACCTCCTGTACCTGAACAAACAGCGTGTATAGCTAAAGCCGCGTTCCCAAAAGGTAAGTAGTCTTGGCAGGAATCGAACCTGCAACCCTTTGCTTGTAGGGCAATTGCTCTACCGTTGAAGCTACAGGACTACGCAAGCGAGTAGCGAAAATTGAACTCGCGCACTGAATGTGGCGCACTCAGATGCTACCGACTACATCACACCCGCAAAATTCAGAGCGATCAACAAGACTCGAACTCGTACCGTGAGTTTGGAAGACTCTGATGCTGCCGTTACACCACGATCGCGTTTCTGGGGCTGGTGACAGGAGTTGAACCTGTAACCCATCGCTTACAAGGCGATCGCTCTGCCACATTGAGCTACACCAGCATTTGGTAGCGGAGCCGGGATTTGAACCCGGTATGTGAAGGCTTATGAGACCCCAGAGCGTACCATAGCTCCATCACCGCCATACCCTTGACAGGAATCGAACCTGCAACAAACCCGGTTTAAGCGGGCTACGTCTGCCAATTGCGTCACAGGGGCAAGGTGGGCTGTATAGGGTTTGAACCTATGCACCTGAAGGGGTGACAAAGGGGCTGAAACGGAAGAAATAGGGAAGTGTGACCGTTTTGGGGTAAAAAAAGATAGGTCAGGTATTCTCAACAAGACCTATAGGACTAGTATTTGATTTCTGAAAAAACTCCGTACATCTGGAGAGACAGAAAATCAAAGGCAGTGTTTCGGATAAACCACTCAAACATCCACTTTAAATGAGAAAATGTTGGAATTAAAGCACAAAAACGTCTAACCCAGGTTTTTGCTTGTAACCAAATATCTTCTATAGGATTTTGTGATGGACAATGAGGAGCAAAGCGGACACAGTGAATTTTCCATTGCTCTTGAGATAAACCTTGATTGATTTCATCTAAAAAGTTTTGAATCAGATGTGAGCGATGGTAAGAAGCACC
>LXQD01000026.1 GCA_003326215.1 Nostoc minutum NIES-26
TGCTCTCACTACGTAAGTAGGTAAGGTCACGGGCAGAACACCCGTTTATAGGCGGTAGGTGGAAGTGCAGTAATGTGCGTAGCCGAGCCGTGCTAACAGACCGAGGGCTTGACCTCACAACAATTGGTCAATATTTCGCGTTACTTGCAGTCTTCAGGGTTTTGTACCCAACAAGTTTTCCTGGTGCTGATTGCGCGGTGGAACCACGCTGATACCTTCCCGAACTCAGAGGTGAAACGCTGCTGCGGCCACGATAGTTGGAGGGTTGCCTCCCGCCACAATAGCTCTGTGCCAGGTTTATTATACAAAATTAAGACCCTCTAGTTAGTTCTGGAGGGTTTTAACTTATACAGGTATTAGTATTTTTCAGTCCACTCAGTTCAGTTTTTAACTTAAGCTATTATTAATTATCCGTAATAGGTTAAAAATTAGCTTAATATCCATCAATACTCGCATTATGACAAATGTATAAAACCAGCCCTTTCAAGGTGTCTGGTTGCTTGACCTGGGCTGACTATTTCTTGCTGGTGTGTTCCTAGTATTTGGTTGATTTGTTCTACCAAACACATTTGGTCTATTATCCCTGCCACTATCCCGCAGTGGTCAATATCTTGTACTCTTATTTCTGATACTGATGGTGTCATTCATCAAAAATACCATTGATCTCCTTTCTTACCTGCGGAATGTGGGCTATAAATTTTTCCACTGACTTACTTACCACTCAAAAAGTTCAAAGTGCAGAAATTTCGGTCAGCGATCCACACATCATCTTCTTCGATAATTTGAGGGAAATTACAAGACCTTGAAAGGGCTGGTCCTAATATATTGTTAACTAATTGCCTTTTTTAGCAATTCTGGAATTAGAGAAGGGCGTTCAGCTACAGAAACATGTGCTGCTTGGAAAGCTGCTAATTTGCTTTGTGCAGTGCCAAAGTCAGGAGTACGTCCTATAACTGTTGCTAAAGTCCCAGTTTGATGCCAATTTTTTCCTGGTGGTGCTTGGCTTCCTGCAATGTAAGCGATTACTGGTTTATCAATTGCTTCAGTAATATATCGCGCTGCTGCTTCTTCACTACCACCACCAGGTTGACCGACTAGAACTATAGCCTCTGTTGTCTCATCTTCATCAAGAATTTGCATCCATTGGAGAAATGATGAACCAACGATCGCATCACTGCCTATACTGACACTAATCGATTGCCCTAAACCAGCTTTTGTTAATTCACGGGCAACTTCATATGTGAGGGTACTGCTGCGACTGACAATGCCCACTGAACCAGGTGTATAAAATTCGTTTGGCTGAGTGCCTAAGAGAATTTTCCCCGGTACGATAATTCCAGGACTGTTAGGCCCTACTACTAGGGTTTCACATGCCTCTGCTTTGCGAAGTAATTGCACCATATCCAAAGGTGGTACGCCAGCAGAGATGATAATAATCTGACGAATACCAGACGCGATCGCTTCTAATGCTGCGTCCAGTACTTGATAAGGATGTACACAAATAATTGTTGTATCAATTGTGCCAAATTGTGCCACGACCTCTTCAACCAAGTCAAATACTGACAGATCGTATAGTTGCCGTCCCCCACATCCGGGATTGACAGCAGCAACCAAATTTGTACCATAAGCTTTCATTTGAGCAATATGAGTTGCCGAGATGAATTCACTGAAACCCTGAATGATTACTTTGCTCTCTGGCGTTAAGTTCATAAAAAATTATGGTAAGTTTGGTAACCCAGTGACTTAAAGCACTGGCAAGAGAAACTACAAATATACGGTGTACTATGATTTAATACAACTCAGATAAGGTTTGATACCCTCTAGCCCTTGTTAGAAGAGGAGAACCTGCTAGGAATAGACATTACTCACTGAACTGTATTGTCTGATTACTTAATTGTTACTAAATTTTCAAAACTTGCAACAGCAGTTTGAGTACCTTCACCAAACGCAAGTAAAAAGGTAAAAGAAAGAATCTTTCTTTTACCTTTTTACTTTTTGACTTCAGTCTGACTCTTGAATACCCCAACCATGACTTATGGAAAGTAAGTGCATATCTACTTACACTAGTCAAACCTTATTGTAAACGCCTGACTTGGCAATACGAACTGCTTGTGCCACCGCTTCATCTAAATCTTCGACCATTATCAGTGTATCGTCCTGAGTTTTTAATGTTGCTAAAAAATTTTTAGCAACGTTGAAATCAGAACCGGCAAGACGGACAACTAAGCGCGGAAAAGCAGATTCTTGTCGGATTCTGCTGCCATTATCACTATTGTCGTTTTGTACAAATTTAGCAATGACTTCAGCTAGTTCTTCTGCTTGAGGAATACTACCTAGGAGGTTGATTAGTATAACTTGAGTGCTTGTATCAGCAGCTAGAATATTCAGACCTTTTGCTAAGCGATCGCAGAAGGTAGTCGGTGAGGTATCGGTAACAAAAGCGTGCCGTAGGTTCAGACAATTACCGGGCTTCCCACCAGCGCTGACGACTAAATCGCAGGTTGCCATAATCGAACCAGTGCCATTGCCCAAAATGCCAATTTTTCGCTGCTTTCCTAAACCGTTCCAGTCGCGCAAATTACCGTTGTGCCTACTGTGACCGTCAGCTATTTTGGCTGCCATCTCAGCAATATCTGGATGACGATTCATAGCCCGTTCGTTAATGCTGACTTTACCATTGAGAGCCATAACTTGACCAGCAGCATTGATTGCCAGGGGATTAACTTCCACTAAGTCCAGGTCTTTTTGCACGAATAACTGGTACATCTTTTCCAAAACGCTGCTGACTGACTGCATCAGTGTTCCTTGCAAACCCATTTTTAAAGCCAGTCGCCGTGCGTAAAAAGGAGAAAATTCCTGTTTAACTACAACATGCTGCATTCTTTCCCCTGCCGTTTCCCAATCGATATCCGCTTCTTTGCAACCTAAAAGTACTGGTCGGCAAACAGCAGTATCTAACACTACCGCTAAATAAACTTCTTGCTGACCATCATACTTAGATTCTGCCAATAAAACTTCTGGTAACTCGCCCCAAATTGGCAAATTGAAGATAGTTTGTGCGGCAGCGATCGCATCTATGGTTGTTTCTACAACTCTGACTCCACCAGCTTTCACCCTTTCACCAGCATGTACCTGAGACTTCAGTACAATCGGATAGCGAATTTTTAAACGCTTTAGATCTGTAGGATGGTCAATGCGTTGGGAGGGCAATACGGGAATACCTATTTCCCTAAACCATTCTTTAACTTGGTACTCTAATAAATCCATTGATATGCACCTTGTTGTTACACTTCTCTAGCGTTTCTTTGGTACTGTTTTTTGTTTTCTAGAACACATAATTACAAAATTAAACTTGAGACATCTATAGAAAATTATTGTTTACCGATCGATCAATTTTATCGAATTCTGTAAATGAGGCAAATTAGTCTCTGGTATCAAACTGTTATGGCTGTGTCTGCTAGACATGATTTATTTTCTCAGTGAATCTGTCAGCATAAAACAAAACCACTATATATGTCAAAGCGCTGAGGGGACATGGAGAATAAAAATCAAAAATTAGTAATTAAAGGAATTTTTTCCTAGTCCCCATTCCCCAATCTAGGACACAACCACACAATAAAAGTACTCAAAAAATTTATTATTCCCAATTTTTTATTTGTAATTTCTACTTGAAGTCAGATTTTTGAATTTAGTTCTACCAGTGTAAAAACATGAAGATACGAATAATCACCGATTTTTTTATTTTTGGTTAAAAGTGAGAATTTGTGTTAGAAAGTTGGTCTATTTGATTATCTGGCTATGGTTGGTTAAACTGTGCATCTGTCTTCAACAAACGAAAGTCCTTCATTTCATTTCCTCAAAAATAAAAAAAACAATATAGAAGACCAGCAGGAACGGTCTATGAAAGTAGCAGTCCAGCAAGAAGATTTAGAGCTTTTAGCCAGAACTTTGCAGGAACAATTTCTTGCACAAGTCCCATCTGGTGAAGTCTTCCAAATTAAGTGTGCTGTCAACAAAGACGAGTTAATGATTTTAACTCAACATCCAGTAGGTGTAACTGTTGACACCCAACAAATTTTTGCAGTCCTTGAGGAAGTACTCCAGTCGCTACCAACCTATAGGGAGCAACAAGTACAATGTTTTCTCAGGGTTTCTGGTGACAAACTCCCTTACAGTAAACGTTCTCTAACTATGAAGCAAGGGAACAAGGGAGTGGAAGAACAGGGAAGTAGGGAAGCAGGGGAAGCAATGTTCTCTTCATTTTCCTCATTCTCCTCTTCTTCTTCATCGATCTCATCTCCTTCGTCTTCCTCATCTCTTTTATTTCCTCCTCAAGACTTTCCATATACTGATGAAAATCAGGAAGAGGAACTAGAAGATCCGTTCGATCCTTTGGCAGATACGCCAGATTTGTTGACTAATCAGACAAAACGTCGCCAAGTCCAACCTATCCTACTGGGTGCAGCTTTGGTAGGAATTTTGGTGTTCGGTAGCGGAGCTTACTTGCTAACTCGTCCTTGTGTGATGTTTGAGTGCAAAGAGATACAAGCTGCAGAGAAACTCAAAACTGAATCCAGGCAACGGATAAGTCGTGCTAAGTCAGAAAATGAATTAGTAACAGTACAAAAGCAACTAGAGGTAACTAGTGCCGATTTGATAACAATTCCTGGTTGGTCACCCCATTATCAACAAGCAGAAGAACTAAAAATTAGCTTGTTTGGACAGTCGGAAAAAATTAGCCAGGTGGTAAAAGCTTTGCATGTGGCAGCGACAGCAACGCAAAAAACTCAAACACGCGCCAATAGTCTAGAGGAATTACAAGCTAGACAACATTTATGGCGGCAGGCGATCGCACCATTAGAGGCGATCGATCCTAATAGCGAACTCTATGGATTTGTACAGCCGAGGTTAATCAAATATCGTGTGAGTTTACAAACTGTAAATCAACAATTGCTTGCACAAGAAAGATGGCTGAAAAAATTGACAGCGGCAAAAGCTGTAGCTAGTGTAGCCACCCAGCGGGAAGCTAGTGCTAAATCCTTAAGTGACTGGCGAAAAGTTCAGTCTACTTGGCAAATCGCCGTTAATGCTTTGATTGTTATTCCCCAAACTAGCCCAGCATCCCAAGAAGCACAAAAGCTGTTATTGGACTATAAACCCAAACTGGCAACAGCACGCGATCGCGCTACTAAAGAACAATTGGCTGCTAAAAGCTATCAACAAGCCCTGACCACAGCCAAACAAGCCAAAATCTATGAGCAACAAAACCAATGGCAGGCAGCAGTAATATACTGGACTCAAGCTTTGCAGACTGCTAAACAGATTTCCCAAGATAGCACTTACTACAATCAGGCTCAGAGTCTAACTGCACCCTACTCAGCTGCCCTCCAGCAAGCACAAGAAAAACTCCAAATTGATAGTAGTTGGCAACAAACCCGCACTGACCTCAACAAAACTTGTACGAGTGAAATTCGGATTTGCACCTTTACCATCAACGACAAAGGAATTACCGTCTGGCTTAGCTCTGAATACGAACAAGTAATGCAAAGTAGTTTGTTTAATGCCAATCCTCAAAATTCCAGTCCTGCTATTGGTGCTACAAATCACTGGCAAATTTTACAGGATGCCTTAGCAGTCATTAGTGATAACGCCAATCTGCCCTTATTCATTTACGATACCCAAGGTCAGGGACTTTATACGCATATCCCAGGAGGGTAGCAGAGGCAAGGGGTGAGTCAGAAAATAGTACTGACTCACCCCCTGCCTTACTATTTGACTGTCAGGAATTGTCTATAGCAGGCAAACTCCATTGTGAAGGTTGCTATACCAGAGGTGAGCGATCGCAAGTCTGTAGAATAGCCGAACATTTTCACTAGCGGGACTTCAGCACGAATCACTGTGTATCCCTGCATAGTCTCGGAACCCAGTAGCAAGCCCCGACGAGAGGACAAGTCGCCTTGAACTCTTCCCATGAACTCATTGGGTGTTTCCACTTCTACAAGCATGATGGGTTCGAGGATATAGGGTTTGGCTTTGGCGATCGCACCTTCAAGCGCTTGATGTGAACCCGACCGGAATGCCATTTCTGAAGAGTCAATTGGGTGGTAGGAACCTCCCTCTAAAACGACTTTCACCCCGGTTACGGGATAACCTTCTAGCACTCCTGATTGCATAGTCTCACGGAAACCTTTCTCGCACGCAGGGATGTACTCTTTTGGAATCGCACCCCCAACGACTCGGTTTTCAAAGACAAACGACTCATCTGTAGGTTCAATCCACCCAGAGACATGGGCGTATTGACCAGGGCCGCCTGACTGTTTCTTGAGTCGGTAGTCAAAGGTTGCTCGTTGTCCAATGGTTTCTCGATAAGCTACGGCGGGAGTACCGACGTAAACCTCAGCGTTATATTCCCGTTGGATACGTTCTATGTAGATTTCCAGGTGGAGTTCGCCCATCCCAGAAATCAAAGTTACCCCGGATTCGGGGTCGATGCTGACTCGGAAAGTCGGGTCTTCTCGTTGGAAGCGGTGGAGTGCCTTGGAAAGGCGATCGCTATCTTCCTGTTTCTTAGGTGTAATTGCCAAGGTAATCACTGGTTCCGGCACAAACATTCCTTCTAAGGAAACGAATGGTTCGGCAGAACACAAGGTATCACCAGAAGCACAATCAACACCCAACAAAGCGACAATATCCCCAGCTACAGCCACTTTCAACTCTTCCCGCTTATTGGCGTGCATTCTTACCAATCGCCCGATTTGCACCCGTTGTCCTATACGGGAGTTGTAGACGGTATCGCCCGCTTTCAAAGTCCCTGAGTAAATACGAGTGTAGGTCAATTGTCCGAAGGACTCAACAGTGAGTTTAAATGCCAAAGCCACCAATGGATCTTCGGGGTTGGGGTAAAGACTCACAAACTCTGCGGTTTTGACTACTTCCCTATCTACCGGAGATGGTAAATAAAGAGCGATCGCATCCAATAAGTTCTGCACTCCTTTGTTTTTGAATGCCGAACCTAGCAGTACAGGCGTGAGTTCCAAGGTCAAAGTTGCTTGGCGGATGGTTTGCCAAATTAGTGCTGAGGGAATTTCTTCACCTTCTAGCAACATCTCGGTCATCGGTTCCGAGAACAGTGACAAAGTATCTAGCAGCTTGTCTCGTGCCTGTTGTGCCTCATACTCCAGAGCCTTGGGAATTGACTTTTTCACGACATTCTCGCCGTTATCGCCTTCAAAATAGCGAGCTGTCATTTCCACTAGGTCAATTACACCTTGGAATTGGTCTTCACTGCCGATGGGATACTGGAGTAACACAGCATTTAGTTGCAAGCGATCGCGCATTGCCTGTACTACACGAAATGGATTTGCACCCATGCGATCCATCTTGTTGATGAATGCCAAACGCGGCACGCGGTAGCGCTTCATCTGGCGATCTACGGTGATGGACTGAGACTGCACGCCCGCTACGGCACACAGCACCATGACTGCCCCATCCAGTACCCGCAACGCACGTTCTACTTCAATCGTGAAATCTACGTGTCCCGGCGTGTCAATTAGATTGATTTGGGTATTATGCCACTGACAGGTCGTAGCTGCGGAAGTAATGGTGATCCCATGTAGTTTTTCCTCTGGCATGAAATCCATGGTTGCACCCTTGCCGCCTCCCCGCACTTCCTCAATAGCGTGGATTCTGCCTGTGTAGAAGAGAATTCGCTCTGATAGCGTAGTTTTACCAGAGTCGATGTGAGCAGAAATACCAATATTGCGGACGCGTTCTCGGGGAATCATAAAATTTCCTTTTGTTCAAGCGACAAATAGTCACCGCCTGAGCGGTAACAATATTATATACTACAATTATAATACAAGTCTAGTTAAGAGATTCTAAGAATAAAAAATGACTGGTCAAGTTAGCGATAGATTAATTTATCAAAGTCAAATATTCTGCATTGCAGGCGTTGATGGCAGTTTATAAGTCACCTAAGTTCAGTAAAGCAATCCAAAATTGAATGACCAATAAACGCTTTTATCACATTGGCTTTGGGCAAGATGATTTGGGTTCTTCACCTCCCAAGATAGCTTTATTATCCGGCGATCCCGAACGATCGCGTTTAATTGCTCAAACTCATTTGCAGGATGTGCGTTTGTTATCAGAAAATCGCGGACTCAATAGCTATATGGGATACTTACTCAACGGTCGCCCTATATTATCAGCTACCAGTGGTATGGGTGCGCCCTCATTGAGTATTGTGGTCAATGAGTTGGTACAAGTTGGAATCCAGCAAATTATTCGTATTGGGACTTGCGGTTCAATTCAAGCGTATGTACCAGTTGGTAGTATTGTCATTAGCAATGCAGCCTTGTGTCGCCAAGGTGCAGCAAATGACATTGCACCCGTGGAGTATCCAGCCGCAGCCGATCCATTTCTCACAGTTGCTTTAGTACAAGCAGCACGAGAACTACAGGTTGAGCATTACATAGGGATTACGGCATCAGTGGATACTTTTTATGAAGGACAAGAACGTACTGATTCAGCAAATCCGAATTTAATGCGATCGCTGCATGGCATCACAGAAGAATATCAGCGGTTGAATGTCTTGAACTACGAAATGGAATGTGGCACACTCTTTAAAATGGCAGGAGTGTATCAATTTGCTGCCGCTGCTGTTTGCGGTGTAGTTGCTCAACGCAGCGTTGCAGAAGAAATTATGTTATCTCAGAAGGATATTGCCATTAAAAATGCGATCGCAACTGCTGTACATGCAGCTGCAAACTTTGAGTTAAGTTAACGGATCTGGGGACTAGGAAATAAGGCGTTGCATAACAGTGGGATGAATTGGGGTAAGCAGGGGAGGCAGGGGATGCAGGGGAAGCAGGGGGAGAATTTTAGAAGTTGCTAAATCATCCCGCAACTATGCAACGCCGGAAATAAAAGGATAAGGAAGACGAAGGAAGAGTTTTTGACTCTCTACTCGCTATTTTCAAGGTCTGTCAAAATTGCGTGAATTCAACTAGACGGTGCAATAAGTATAAATAATTTTTACATACAACGTGCGTATACACTTGTCATTTGTCAGGATTTTGGATTAACCTCGAACCATCGGTGTAGCAGAAGGCGAAACTATGTCTGGCGACCAAACTCCTCACGACAAAGACCGTACCCTCGAAAAAGCACTGACCAACAAAATCATCAATGATTACTTCGATCAATCTGAAAGTTGGCTCAGGGCGATTTTGCGAATGTGCATCTTCTCATTAGCTCACCTGAATGGACAATCGATATTTATTGTTGAATGTCCAAATCAAGCAGTAGCAAAACGTCTGAGTCGCAAGACTTTTCCTTTTCGAGGAATTGTATATTATTTAACTGACAATTTTAATGGTTGCGATCGCACTCTGTTTTGTTATCAGGAATACAAAGATGGAACTTGGCACTGTTTTGATACCAGTTCTAAATCTTGGAAACCCCTGAGTAACTTGCAATCACGGACTGCAACCACAGATAGTTAGAGAGACAATAGACACAGGGGAAGAGGACGCGGGAACAAGGAGACACGGGGACAAGAATAACTCTTAACTCCTAACTTCTGTACAGACGCGATTAATCGCGTCTCTACTCCTAACTCTAATAACGAGGTTGGCGTGTTACTAAACCACCAACGAATGCCCCTAAGACTGTACCTGTCCATATTCCTGTTGTGCTACCTTGCCACATTGCCCCTGGTGTTACCCAAGCGTTACACATCTCCTTCAAGCCCCAAGGCTGGTTTTGACACTTCTGACTATGTAGCATTGAGGTGATTTGTCCACCGATGTAACCACCAAAAAATCCTGATAACAGCGCTGAAAAGGTGCAAATTAAAATTCGGTTTTTAGTCATTAGTCATTAGTCAGTTGGCAGTTGTATGTGTTTTACCACCGATCGCTAACCACTGACTACTGATTTTTCAACCCGTATTTCTCATACCCGCAGCAATACCGTTAATAGTTAATAATGCTCCTCGCAGTAACTCACCTTTGCTGTAACGAGAATGAATTACGCCACTGGTCGCATTAGGATTTCGGGATTGACGGAGGCGCTTGAGTAGAGAAACCTGTATGAATCCTAGAGGTACAATTGTACCATTGCGTAACTGTACTGAACGTTGCAATATAGGATCGCCATCCAAGAGTCGATTGTGACCAGTGATTTTTAACACTAAATCTCTGGTGAGATAGAATTCATTGGCAATTTGCTCAAAAACTTTCTCAAATCGAGCTCTGTCTTCGGGGTTTGACAATTCTTGGACGTAATGATGTGCCATTTGGATATCTACTTTTGCCAAGGTCATTTCTGCCTTGGAAATCACCATTTTGAAGAAAGGCCATTTGAGATAAAAGTAGCTGAATAATTTCAGGTGTTCTTCTGGTTCTTCATTCAAGAATTCTTGCAAAGCTGTACCAATACCGTACCAAGAAGGCAGCAAAAACCGAGTTTGTGTCCAGCTAAATACCCAAGGAATGGCTCGCAGACTGCTTAAATCTTTTTTACCAGATGGTCGCCGCGCTGGACGAGAACTAATTTGTAGTTGGCTAATTTCCTCAATGGGAGTAACTTGGTGGAAAAAATCAATAAAATCTGGTTGTTCGTAGATGAGATTGCGATAATGTTGACGCGATCGCGCTGCTAATTCTTCCATTATCTCATTCCACGGTTCGATATCATCAAACCCAGTCCGCAAGAGGCTAGCTTGAATGACAGCAGTGGTAATGGTTTCCAAGTTGTACAAAGCCAAGTCCAGCAACGAGTATTTAGAAGCTAAAACTTCCCCTTGTTCGGTAATTTTAATCCGCCCATTAATGCTGTGACCTGGTTGAGCTAAAATCGCTTCATAAGCTGGGCCGCCACCACGTCCCACAGAACCGCCACGTCCGTGAAAGATCCGTAAATTCACGCCATACTCTTCGGCAATTTTCTGAAGTGATTTTTGAGCTTTATGAATTTCCCAGTTACTGCTTAAGAAACCAGAATCTTTGTTGCTGTCAGAATACCCCAGCATGACTTCTTGCAAGTTAAGGGTGAGGGGACATGAGGGAGAAATCCTGTCTTGTCCCTCTTGTCCTCGCATCCCCATGTCTGCTGCGTACCCGCCAGCTAATAAAGCGCGATACAGAGGGAGTTCAAACAGTTGGCGCATGACGCTTCTGGAACGTTGCAAGTCTTCTACTGTCTCAAATAGGGGAACGACTTGAATAGTTCCTACAGCAAGGGCGGGGTCGAAAAGTCTGGCTTCTTTGGCTAACAGTAGCACTTCCAGTACGTCGCTGACCTGGCGGCACATGCTGATGATATAAGTTTGGCAGATGTTGACACCAAACTCTTGTTGCAGCGATCGCAGGATGCGGAAGGTTTCAATCACATCGTTGGTTTTTTCAGAAAATGGCAATTCCGCCGGAATTAACGGTCGGCGGGTTTGCAGTTCCCCCGTTAGCCAAGCGACTCTCTGTTCCTCAGATAAATCGTCATAAGATTGGGGTAAGACTTGCAGGTATTCGAGAATCTCATTTAAGGCATCAGAGTGTCGGGATGATTCCTGGCGGATATCCAACTGTGTCAAGTTAAAGTCAAAAATTTCTACTTGACAGATGAGATTTTCTAACTCCCGACAGCTTAAACCAGTTTCAGTTAAGTTCCGGTGAATCAACCGCAGTTCTGCTAAAAACTCTGCCCCCGATCGGTACATGGGTAAGTCTTCGTTTTTTGGCGTTTCTCGGTTATACAAGGCGAGATTGCGATCGCGTGTATTTTCCAATCGCCTCAGCACGTAAGATAATTTCAGCCGATATGGTTCTTGCCGATAACGCAGCGCCAATGCGTCGTATACTTCACTTAAATGGGATTGATCTAACTCTAGAGATTCCAATAAGTCTGGCAAGACATCGCTCCAGTGCATCGACACACTCAATAATTCAATCAGTTGCTTCACTGACTGGATATATCTTTCCAGTACCATTTTGCGTTGATAACAAGCTGTCTTCCAGGTAGTTTCTGGTGTAACTGAAGGGTTGCCATCTCTATCTGAACCTACCCAAGAACCGAAAGAACAGAAGTTTTTACTCGGTGGCTCTAACCAAGCAAAGGTTTGACCTAAAGCGTATTTTAAGCGTTTATATAATTGGGGAATACCATCAAATAACACTTCTTGAAAATAGTGTAGGGCATAATCTACTTCATCCAGTACCGTAGGTTTGAACTGATGGAGTTCGTCTGTACGCCACCACAAGCGAATTTCTTCGAGCAATTTTTCCCGTAACTCTGCTGATTCCCAAGGATATCCTCCGACTGTGCTATCAGAGCGATTTTCCACTGCATCTAGCTTTTGTAAGAGGTTGACTACCTGCCGCTGTTTATCTCGAATCGTATGACGGACAATTTCCGTTGGGTGCGCTGTGAACACCAAGCGGACATCCAATTGTGAAATCAGGCGTTGAATTTGCTGGGGTGGTACATTTAGTCTGAATAAAAGGGGAAACAAAGTAGCAAAAGTACCTTTTTGTTTTCCTGGCCCTTTGGCAACCCAACTTGTTGCCAGCCATTCTGTTTCTATTCCTCTGTGAACAATTGCATCATCTTCTTTTTGATTTGAGGAATATGTTGTATTTGTGTGAGTTTCCTGATGTACCAGTTCTGTTTCTACTTCCGAATAGCGAGCTAATTGCTGCCGTTGTTCAAATTCCTGCTCTATGATGTTAATCAGCTGAAAATACAGAGCGAAGGCACGAGCTGCTCGAATTGCTTCGTTGATGTTCAGTTGTTCAATCAACTTGACGGCAGAATCGGCTTGATCGTTTGTGGCTTGTCCTTCTGGCGAACACAAATCGCGCAACTGCCGCAATAAATCCACCATATTTTGACCGCATTCTTGCCGGAGGACTGACTCCCACAATTCCTCCACTACCTGGAGACGATGACGTAAAAATAATTCCGATGCGGGATAGAAATTCGCAGCTTGAGACAAAGAGTATAAAAGGGAACTCATATTTTCTGCTCTTGTAAAGCCGATTACTGTTGACAGTTCTTAGTCTTGGCAACTTATGCTCGCGGTCTTGCCCCGAGCGTTATTAGGTTTAAATATATTTTTTAACTTTAATGTGGAGATTCACTGTCATCGGGGAAGGGGAGAATGGGTAGGCGATCGCCTCGAAACAATTCTTCACTAGCTTGTCCTATAGATTCTAGGGCTTTTACTGTGGCCTTTCCGGTGATGAGCAGCAGTAGTATAGAGCCTGTACTTATTTGTAAGAGGAGAGATTGGGGAATGCTAAACAGAACCAGATTTAATTCAGGATTATGGGAAGACTGTTGGGTAGTAGGAGGCATTGCTATTTGTGAGTTATTGGCAGAGTAAAATGAAACGCAAAATTCAACATCTGTGCAACTTGCAACCGTACAAGACTATCTTGGCCCATTTTGCAAGCTTATAAGGTAACAAAAGTGTTAAAAAAAAACAGCAAAGTATGATAAACCTATGGTTCTAGTTTACAAGTGCAGGCAATACCCCCCCATACTCGCTTCCTGTAAAGTTCACTGCCCATGAAAACAGTATTACTAGACAGCCAGCAATCCCTAGTGCAATGGGTAAGTCAAGCAACAGGAATCAACTCTTTTGGGGTGAAAGTCCGGTTGCGGGGAAATGACCTACACATTCTTTGTGAAGGTACAGAGTGCCCTCAACGCTGGCGCACTCTGTCTGACTTGCTTCGCGCACTACAGCAAACAGACTTGGATGTTTTAACAAGTAGCGAACAACCCTCAATATACCAAGTATTTGTCTACGGACGGAAGAAAGGGGAACATCGCCCCCAATGGTGTCATCGGGTTTATTTAAATCAACTGGAACGACACTTAGAACAGGTACAGCAAGCCCTAGAAGACTCGGAAAAGTCCCGACAAGTGGGTGGGGCGCTAATCATCTCCAACGAGAGTTTGGCACGTCGAGGCGATCCTAATGCCATTGCTCGCTATCTCAGCGAAACTCTTAGCACGTTAGGTGTGGCGGTACAGGTAAAAGTCAAGCAGCATCAGCCAAAAGACGGCACTCAAGCTGTGGTAAATCGCCTGTGGATATTTTGCCAGACCGCTTATAGTCCCGATCCTTCATTGCTAGCAGAACCAATCGCTCAGCAATTGCGGCATTTAAAACTTGCTGGTTACAAAGATGCAGTAATTGCTTCCCAAGTCAGTGGTGAAATAGCACCAGATTGGCTTCTCAAGGTAGATTTGACACCCCCAAAGGTGATGCTCAAAGAATGGGCGCGTTGGGGAGATGTCCAAGCGATCGCGCTTCTGTTAACTGAGGTATTGTCTGAGTTAAAAGTAACCGTACAAGCTTCTCTCAAAGAATCAACCCTACATATATTTTGCACCGCAGCTGTTGCCCCTTCAGAAGTTACCCCAGCCCCAGATAAGACACAGTGCTTAGAGGCGATTTTACCGCAATTAGAAGCGATCGCTCCCCAAGGGATTCTTGCCGCCACCATTTACGGACAAACAACAAATGACCAGGAACCAGCGTGGATTGACTGGCTTTCTTTACCTGCGTCACAGTATCCTGCCCTTGCTACCCCAGCCCTAGAGTTGGCGACTGCTGGCGACCAACCAGCGATCGTTTTTTTACTAGAACGCTTACTCAATCCTGACTTGGATAGACGGTTGAAAACAGGTGGTATCCGCGTACTTCTGCTTCGCAAAAATGATTTATTGCACATTATGTGTGATGCGCCCATTTGCCCAGTCCGCAAACAAGTAGGCAGCAAAGTCACGCAATTTTTGCGCTTGTTAAAACTACCTGGCATTACCGGGGTACGTGTCTACGGTCGCCGTGCTGGTAACAAAGAACCTGCTTGGCATCATGGTTTAGATTGGGAACTTCGCCAACGTTTAGTTCCAGAAGCTACCCCAGAATTTGCTGCTACTTCCGAATACGTTAGCGACCTATTAACTAATGAGGCTAGCGAACCGATTCTTCGCCCCGATTTAACCACAGAAGAAGTTCACAGCTTTGTTACAGAAGTAGCGCGGGATTGGGCGACAACTGCAACTACCACTGTGAAAAAGTGGCTATTAGCAACACAGGTATTTACGGAAGCTGACCAGCCAGCAACGCCAGACTACGATAATCAAGGAGTTAAGATCGCTGTAGTTTGGGGAACGCTGGGTTTATTAATCGCTCTCCAAACTGATTGGTTCTTGGGTCGATTGATTGCTCGCATCACGCCTAAATCGTCACCAGTGGTTAGTGTTTTACCTCCATCGTCTACCGATCAAAAGCAATCTAAGGATAACCAGAGTCAGAGAACGGCATTTTTTAGTAGCACCACTACCAGCACCAAATCTTCTCGGAGTAAAGGTAGTGTATTTAATGCTTCGGGATTTACCGAAGGCGATGACAAACCTAGGAGTTTGACAGCCGCACCACTGAAACAAAAAGCCGCTGCCGCCGCTATTCTGTTAGCAGCGCGATCGCAGATGCCAAGTTTCAATGTCAGGCAGTTAGATGAGCAGTTGGCGTTATATAGACAGCGACTAGCTACAAATGGTCATGCTCCAGATGTTTTGATTATTGGTTCCTCCCGTGCTTTGAGGGGAGTCGATCCAGTAGCACTTTCTAAAGCTTTGTCAAATCAAGGTTATCCCAATATTGACGTATTTAACTTTGGGATCAATGGTGCCACAGTACAAGTTGTAGACTTGCTAATTCGCCAGGTTCTAGAGCCATCGGAACTACCGAAGCTAATTGTATGGGCAGATGGTTCCCGTGCCTTTAACAGCGGGCGTGAGGATGTAACATTTAAAGCGATCGCGGCTTCCAATGGTTATAAGCAAGCGTTGCAGAAAACACAAGCGATCGCAAGTAACGATCGCCCGCTCAAAAATCCTGCTAATTCGACTGAAAAGCAAAATATGCAAAATGAAAAGCCAGAAATTAGCAGCTATGAAGCAGTAAACCAGTGGTTAAATCAGGCATTAGCTAGTGTTTCTTCTAGCTACGAAAAACGCGACCAAGTTAAGGCTTTATTGCACAAACAGTTGATATCTTTGCCTTTTGTTAACGAAAGAACTGAAACTATTGCATCGTCAACACAATCCATAACCGATAATTCCGATGAAGACGCTGGACAACAATCAGTAGATTTTGATGGCTTTCTACCTTTATCTGTGCGCTTTAATCCTGCTAGATACTATCAAAAACACCCTAGAGTTACTGGAAATTACGACAACGACTATAAATCTTTTCAGGTAGAAGGTGAGCAAGATGCTGCCTTCCAAGAAATGTTGCAGTTTACCCAGTCTCAGAAAATTTCTCTAGTATTTGTCAACATGCCTCTCACTACAGAGTATTTAGACCCAGTACGCAAAAAATATGAGCAAGAATTTCAAAAATATATGTTACGTTTAGCGACTAATCCTAACTTTATTTATCGGGATTTAAGCGAACTGTGGCCAAAAGTAAATGACTACTTTTCTGACCCCAGCCATCTCAATCGCTTTGGAGCCTTTGAAGTCTCGAAGAAGTTAGCTAATGACCCAATGATTCCGTGGTCTACAAAATAAGTGCTGAGCTTTTTATTAGTTGTCAGTTGTTTATTATTTTCCACTGACCACTCACTCATGACTAATGATTATTAACTAAACAATGAAATTTACATCAATTTTCTACGGATTATTCTTACTGAGTGTGTTAGGAATTTACTGGTCTTTAGCTAATCAAAAATTGCGGCTATGGACTTTGCTGATTGCTAGCCTTGTTTTCTATGCATCTTTGCATATCCAGTACATACCATTACTATTAGCACTGACTTTTATTAACTTTCGTCTAGGGCGGGAGATCGGGAAAAATACCTCGCCAGGAAAACATGCTCATGACTGGCAAATTTCTAATGAAGAATGGCAGTACGCTCAAGCTGATTGGAATCGTCGCCGTCTGAAGTTGTTATGGCTGGGTGTGATTTTAAATGTTCTACTGCTACTTGGATTTAAGTATCTGCCAGCTTTATTAAAGTTGTTTTTTGATATACAAATACATTCATCAAATGGCTCTTTTAAATCGATTGCACCTTTGGGAATTTCATTTTTCACATTTGAATGTATTGCTTATCTTGTAGATGTATATCGTGGTGCCCCTGCTACTGAAAAGTTTCTCAAATTTGCCACGTATAAATTATTCTTTGCCAAACTGATTTCAGGCCCAATTACTCGTTATCACAACCTAGCAACTCAATTCAATACATTGGAATTGCCTACATCCGATCGCGTGGTAGAAGCATTCTGGTTAATTTCTAAGGGCGCATTCAAAAAATGTATTTTGGCAGATAATTTAGGAATTTTTGTCGATTTATGTTTTGGTAACTTACAACGTGCGGGTAGTGGCGACCTCTGGCTAGCTACATTTGCTTACGGTTTACAGTTGTATTTGGACTTCAGTAGTTATGTAGACATGGCCCGTGGTAGTGCTTTGCTATTCGGCTTGGTATTACCTGAAAATTTTGACTTTCCTTACTTCAGCACCAGTATTGCAGAGTTTTGGCGACGCTGGCACATGACTCTAGGAGATTGGTTACGTAACTATCTTTACTTTCCTTTGGGTGGTTCTCGTCAAGGCTTGACTCGAACCTGCTGGAATTTGTTTATTGTGATGCTAGTCGCTGGTATTTGGCACGGATCTGCCTGGGGTTTTGTAGTTTGGGGTGTATTCCATGGGTTAGCCTTAGCAGTTCATCGACTGACAGATGCTATGAGCGATCGCTATGAGCATCTAGAACATTTTTGGCAAAATCCTTTAGGTGTAGTTGTAGCTTGGCTGTTAACCCAATTGATGGTTTTTACCTCTTGGATCTGGTTCCGTCTACCCAACCTCCAAGATTCTTCTTTAGTCATTCAGCGCCTTTGGGGTCATTCTGCCGATGAACAGTTTGCTCAAAAGGTCTATGTGGAAGCCTTAAATATGAGCCAATACCAACTCACTTGTTTACTGGTAATTTTAGCTACCTTAATGGGTATAGTATATGCTTTAAAAGGCAAGCTGAAGTTAGATTTCAACTGGCCCGTTAAGCTTGTCTTTGTGCCAATATGCCTCTACGCTGTTTGGCTATTGGCTCCTGAAGGAGTACCACACATCTACTTCGATTTTTAACCCCTGCTTACGAGAGTTAACAAGAGTGGACAATGCCTACTCTTGACTTCTAATTTATATAAGTAAATATAATTAATTTTAAATAAATACATAAATAATAAAGATTATACTTAACGTAAATAGATGTTAAGTTTATCAATACGTGCTAAAACACAAGTACGCATAATTCATTAAGCAAAAGTTACCGCAATCATAAAACAATGACCACAACCTTACAAAGACGCGAAAGCGCCAACGTATGGGAACGGTTCTGCAACTGGATCACCAGCACCGAAAACCGGATTTATGTCGGTTGGTTCGGCGTATTGATGATTCCAACGTTGCTAGCCGCAACCACTTGCTTCGTAATCGCCTTCATCGCCGCTCCTCCAGTAGACATTGATGGAATCCGCGAACCAGTAGCAGGTTCTTTAATCTACGGAAACAACATCATCTCCGGTGCAGTTGTACCTTCTTCCAACGCCATCGGTTTGCACTTCTACCCCATCTGGGAAGCAGCTTCCTTAGATGAGTGGTTGTACAACGGTGGTCCTTACCAATTGGTAATTTT
>LXQD01000027.1 GCA_003326215.1 Nostoc minutum NIES-26
ATAGTAGTTGTATACCGTTGAGCTTGGTGGGAAGTCTCCTGGAAGCATATTCCATTGGCATCCAGTTTTCAAGTGATAGTAGATTGCATTGCATACTGCTCGCATATCAGTTGTACGGGGATGTCCTCCAAATTTCGCTGGTGGAATCAAGGGAGCTAGGATTTCCCACTCCATATCAGTTAAGTCTGTGGGGTAAGACTTTCGCGCCATGACTAACTATGTAAATACACTGTGCATGAGGTGTTTTATACTTTACGTAACACCTTTCTTCTCGCTTTTAGATTTACTTTATAAATAACCTCTTAGAACAACGTGGAGAATTTTACTCTAGCCATCGTATTTGGATCGCTAATGCTTAAAATAATGCTTAAAAAATGATATCTTGATGCATACCTGTGGGCGATAGCAAAACGCTTTGTTGCGTGAAACAAAGCTTCGCCTAAAACATTTACGTGCCTACTGTACTATTGCGGATATCAACAACCTACAGCAACTGTTTAAAAGTTAAAATAAGTAGCTTGCAACTAACTTGATAACATTTTTAATAAAGCTGGTCAGAATATAAATTCACAAATGCTGAGTTAGTAATAGCACTATATTAATAGTACTATTTACTTAAATAGTTGATAAAGTTAGCGTTTGATTACTTATTAAATTGATTTTCTCCAACCTAGTTGGTATGATGGCTGGGAAAATAAAAGTACATAGACGTTAACGTCAAGCAAAAAGAATGTTTGAGCGTTATTGACTGAGAATTCATACATCACTAATACAAAAAAAAGCAAAATATTATACCAACTATGAAAAAGCAACTTTTTGCCTTTTCATTGATAGCTTGTGCTGTCAATGTAACCATACCAACCCAAGCCTTCGCTGTTACCCTGTATGCTGCTGGTAGTTTACGGGGTGCGCTGTCAGAGGTAGCTAGTGGCTTTACTCAAGAATTTGGCATTCCTGTGACAACAGAATTTGCCTCCTCTGGGTCGTTAAAAGATAGGTTGTTAGCAGGAGAAAAGGCAGATGTTTTTGCTAGTGCAGATTTAGGTAATGCCCTTGCACTGTATCAAAACAACATCAGCGGTGAAGTCAAAAACTTTGCCACTAATCCGATTTATGCGATCGCCACACCTGAAGTCTCACTCACCACAGAGAATCTTCTGGATAAGTTTCTCAATCCCGATATTAAATTGGGCATTTCTCGACCTGTAAGCGATCCCTTGGGAGATTACGGTGTCGAAGTATTTCGCAAAGCCGAAGCAATTGCACCAGGTAGGTTTGCATCGCTAAACGCTAAAGCCGTAATATTATCAGGTACTTTACCACCGAATAGAAATAGTCCAGGGGGGAGCATAGTCTACTATCTGCAAGATATTAATAAAGCAGATATCTATTTGGTGTATTACACCAGTGCTTTATCCGCTCAACAAATTTCACCAAGTCTTGAGATAGTAGAATTGCCAGATAGCTTAAAAGTCCAAGCTGACTATGGTTTGACAGTACTCAAGGGTGCAAGTCCTGAAGGTTCACAACTAGCTAATTACATCCTTTCACCAACAGGGCAACAAATACTGGCAAAGTATGGATTTGGTAGTCCGAGGTCTATTCCCGAATCTCAAGGAGTTGGTGGAATTTTACTTGCTTTTTGTGTAGCTTTTGCCTTGCAGAGAAAGTTAGCTAAAACTCAAGTGGGCGATGCCTGCGGCGGGCTACACCTACGCAACCTGGTAAGTAAGTAAACACTTGTGCATATCAAGTTGAGTAGTAAAGGAATAATAGCAACTTGAATTCTCACACACTTTCATTTCCAGACATTACTGAATCAAAACGATGAAAAAGTACTTACTTGTTGCCTCGCTAACTGCCTGTATTTTTCATATCCCTCTTGCTAACCAAACTTTAGCTGCTACCTTTAAAGAGATATCTCCAACAAAACCTGACAAAGTTACTCTATTTGGTGCTGGTAGCTTAAGAGGTGCGCTTTCCGAAGTAGCTAAAAACTTTGAAAATGTAGCTGGTGTGACTGTAGAAACAAGCTTTGCCTTTTCTGGTTTACAGCGTGAACGCATAGAAAATGGCCAAAAAG
The DNA here is from genome assembly GCA_003326215.1 of Nostoc minutum NIES-26. Taxonomy (GTDB): domain Bacteria; phylum Cyanobacteriota; class Cyanobacteriia; order Cyanobacteriales; family Nostocaceae; genus Dendronalium; species Dendronalium minutum. Next base: position 2,084 of record LXQD01000027.1, read on the forward strand.
CTGATGTTTTTGCTAGTGCTGATATTAGCAACCCTCTAACTTTATATCAAAAGGGGCTGAGTGGGCCAGTCATAAACTTTACTAGCAACCGTTTAGTGGCAGTTACTAATTCAGACTCGCAATTAACAACCGATAACTTTTTACAACAATTCCTGAGTAATGCTGACAAAATAGGTACATTTCCACCTCTATCAGATCCTTTGGGTGCTTATACACAAGATGTTTATCGAAAAGCAGATGCCATCTTACCAGGAAGCTTACAAAACTTGAATGAAAAATCTGTTTTTTTCACACAGGAATTAGTGCCGCCTGACAAATTTACATCAGGGGGTCTTATAGCTTGGGGTCTGCAAGAAGCTCCTTTGGAGTTAAAAGTAGATGCATTCATATCGTATTACACTAGCGCGCTTGCAGCATTACAGATTTCACCAAATTTGAAAGTCGTGGAATTGCCAGAAAACTTAGCAATCAAAGCAGATTATGGCTTGACTGTACTGAAAGATGCTGGTCCCAAAGGTCAAGAATTAGCTGATTACATCCTGTCATCAGAGGGACAAAAAGTACTAGTTAAATATGGATTTAGTCCTCTAAGTGTTACTCCTAAATCTGTTCCTGAACCCAATATTATAGGTGGGGTATTTCTTGCAGTTGGTATAGCTTTTGCACTGAAGAAAAAACAAGTATCTGCCAAAAAGTAACTAGTCAACCCCTTCTCCTGCGGAGACGCTACGCGAACGGGGAATTCAAAATTCAAAATTATTAGTCTCCACGGATAAATCCGGGGGCTTGATACTTTTGATGCTGCGCTTTTTATACCTCCATTAAGTAGGGCTTGCAGAATAAACAAAAAACCTAGATAAATCAAGATATCTCGGGGGGATCAAAGAGAATAAAGTGCAAGGGAAAAGGATAAAATAAGTAAAAACCTTGATAGCAAGCCGCGATCGCGCCGCGCCACCGAACTGACAACTCAGGACTGGCGCAATCGCATTGCACAAGCAAGATTATCTTCTAATCTTGGCAATAAGATTAGCTATCAGGTACTAGGAAAGTCACTTTCAGGCAAGATGTTATCTATGCTGAGTACCCACGGTATCCCTTTATTAACTGGAGAACTGACAGTAATCTTGGCTGTGTTGCTAAAGTGTTTTAACTTCTCAGCAAAATGAGGAACAGTTTTCATGATGTTGCGATAACTTTCCATATCGTAACAAATTACCATCAAAATCAGAATGCCACTATTAATTTGGAAATACCAATGACAACTACATAATAGAGTACGTGTCATGTTGTCGCACGCCAAGAAAAAGCTTTTCTTAATTGCTTCTTCAAGTTGCCTCAATAGTATTTCGCTCACCCTTATTGTTTGAGTTGAAGGCAAATCATCTGGAGGTAGACATGATTGATTCATAGGATTTTGGCAAGCTTTAAAATTAATATTGCCAATTCTCTGCATGAATATTGCAGAAGAATTAGTTCTTCATAGTTAGCGTTATTGTTCTTGGGTGACAATCCAGAGTAAGTCTAACCATAATTGTGGATAAGCTTCCTTAATATTTGACAAAGGATCGCGCACTAAGTTGTTGGCATTCAAACAAACAACTTCAACTAACCCTACGTATTCAGCTACTTCTCTAAGTAGATTTTTTTCCACTTCTAGCGCATTAATTAGTCTCTTGGGGCAGTAAATCCCAATGTATCTTGTATGGCGGATACACGTTTTGATACTCGCTGTTGTTAAGTAAGATTTAGAATTAATCACCTTCACATAACAATGACGTAGTAATTCCCATACCCGCGGGTGAGTATGTTTAATAATTACGGTAAATTGTTGGGCTAAGTCTTCTTCAGTAATCATTATTCTCTCCATTGCTGTGGCGCAAACAACTATAAATTGCCCCTGAGGAGTTGCACATCTTGTTAGATAGACGTGCAATAGATGTGTGCATATTCCTTTAAGTGAAAACAGTAATTTTTAGTGAGGGCAAAACTTACCCTAAAGAGCAAAATTAATTGGTGGTATATTCTTTATGGCTTGTATGACTCACCTATCAAGCATCAAAGCCGAAACTAATTTCTAAAACTGTATTGAGAATTACTTTTTACCAAATTAGTTGGTAAAGTTAAAATTTTAAATAAGTCTTTTGTTGGCGATGATTGAGGGCTTCTAAGCCATAACCGGCAGCCAAAAAACAATTTTCCGCAAAAAAAATTGCGAATCGCAAGGAAAATTGCAAAAGATGTGATATTCTTTGAATAGAGGGAATCAGAACAGCGAAAGCACAGTCATGTCATTTAAAAGAATGATATAAACTACTAGACCATGCTTTCGCCTTGGCAGATGCGAGTTAAATCCGCGCTCGGCTTTTAAAAACTAAGAGATTAAAGCCAATGAAGCAGGATAACGACCTTCGTAACAACTTGAAGTCAATCAGAACCCGCTTGGGCATGAGCCAACAAGATTTGGCAAACTTAGCTGGTGTTACCCGTCAGACTATTAGTGGTGTAGAGTCGGGACAATATGCTCCCTCAGTGGCCATAACACTTCGTTTGGCAAAGGCGCTTGGCTGTCAAGTAGAGGATCTATTCTGGTTGGAGCGAGATTTACCCGAAATTGAAGCAATGCTTGCCAAACCTGTTCCTACTGGTCAGCAGACGCGAGTCAGTCTGGCTCGCGTGGGTGGACAATGGGTAGCTTATCCCTTAATTGGCAAGGATGCTTTTCGCCAAGACATGATTCCGGCTGATGGTGAGAGTCAGCATCAAACAGATACAGATAAAGTTCGAGTTCGGCTGTTAGACGATAATCTAGACACACTTCACAACACCGTTGTGATTGCTGGGTGTGCACCTGTGATTTCACTGTGGGCGAGAGCCACCGAACGTTGGCATCCCCAACTGCGAGTACAATTTAACTTTGCCAACAGCATGTCTGCATTGCACAGTCTATGTCGAGGTGAGGCGCACATCGCTGGGATGCACCTTTATGACCCAGAGACTAGTGAGTATAATACTCCTTTTGTTCGAGATGTTCTGGCTGGGATGGAAGCAGTTCTGATTACCCTTGGTGTCTGGGAGGAGGGACTTTTGGTCAAGTCTGGTAACCCAATGGGAATTAGAACAGTTACTGATTTAGTGTCAGAGGGAGCTACTATAGTCAACCGCGAAATCGGTGCTGGTACTCGTTTACTTTTGGAACAAACACTCCAAAAAGAGCAAATACCATTCCATACTGTCCAAGGTTTTGACCATATTGTTACAAGTCACCAAGATGTTGCCCAAGCTGTGGCATTAGGAATTGCCGATGCAGGTATCAGTACGGCATCTGTGGCTACCGCCTTTGGGCTGGGATTTGTCCCTCTACATCAATCAAGATACGATTTAGTGATTCTCAAGGAATATCTAGAAGAAGCGCCAGTACAGCAGTTGCTTAGTACTTTGGGACATCGAATGGTTCACTCACAATTTGAAATTCTTGGCGGCTACGATATTAGCAAAATCGGGGAAGTTGTAGCAACCGTTTAGAGTGGATTGCAATGCGAGGTTGGTTGTGTGGTTCAAAGGAAAACTTTGCGTAAATTTGAATTCCTGCTGCAACCACTCAAAGGTATGAGCAACCAAACGGATTTTGTTACAACAACTGACATGCTGAATCGGGAGATTCCGACTGAGAATCTGGTAATACTTGCAATATCCTTGAGCAATGTTTCACGACAAGCATATCTGGCTTGATGCATTGACAGTAAATGTAGTGGGAGTCACAAAGGTACGGTGACGCATCAAAAAAACCGTACATCTAAAGCAATGTTATTAGTCAGAACTAATGACAACCAGAAATTTCACAACAAATTGTATGTACTCAATATTAGATGTTTTTGTGGGAGAGCGATCGCCCCCAGCATATATTACACATCACCTCCAACAACGTTCTACACGAGGTCACATCTGTAACTTGACAGTGTGAATACCTAATAAACCAAAAGACCCACTAAATAAACAATTGCAGGAGACAAAATCATCATGTCTGACGACAAAATTAGACAGATTGCTTTCTACGGTAAAGGCGGTATTGGTAAATCTACCACCTCCCAAAATACCCTAGCCGCGATGGCAGAAGTCGGTCAACGCATCTTGATTGTTGGATGTGACCCGAAAGCTGACTCCACTCGTTTGATTCTGCACACTAAAGCTCAAACCACCGTACTCCACTTGGCTGCGGAAAGAGGCGCAGTCGAAGACCTGGAACTTGATGAAGTGGTACTTGAAGGCTTTCGGGGTATTAGATGCGTAGAGTCTGGTGGGCCAGAACCTGGAGTAGGTTGCGCCGGTCGCGGCATCATCACCGCCATCAACTTCTTGGAAGAAAACGGCGCTTACAGTGGCGTAGATTTCGTATCATACGACGTGTTGGGCGACGTTGTGTGTGGTGGTTTCGCTATGCCAATTCGTGAGGGTAAAGCCCAAGAAATCTACATCGTGACCTCTGGTGAAATGATGGCGATGTTCGCAGCTAACAACATCGCTCGTGGCGTTCTCAAATATGCTCACACTGGTGGTGTACGCTTGGGTGGGCTAATTTGTAACAGCCGGAAAACTGACCGTGAAGACGAACTGATTAGCACCCTCGCAGCCAGATTAAGTACCCAGATGATTCACTTTGTCCCTCGTGACAATATCGTGCAACACGCCGAATTGCGTCGGATGACCGTTAATGAGTATGCACCTGATAGCAATCAAGCTCATGAATATCGGACATTAGCAGACAAGATTATCCACAATACAAATCTTGCTATTCCTACACCCATTGAAATGGACGAGCTAGAAGATTTGTTGATTGAGTTCGGTATCCTTGAAAGTGAAGAAAATGCTGCAAAAATGATTGCCGCAGCTAATGCCCAAGAAGAAGCTGCTAAAAAGCAGGAAGATGCTGAGGGTGAAGCACTAGAAGCACTGCAAAAAGGCAACGTCGAAATTGTTGCTGGTAGCTAACGCAGCAGGAGGCAGAAGGCAGGAGGTAAGAATTATTCTCTTTGTCCCCCTTGTCTTCCTTGTCCTGCCATATCAATGACTTTTGTAACAGGTTTATTTTTTGTTTTCTCCTTCTCTTGATTGGTTGGCCATTTTTTAGGGGGATGGGAAATTTTCTTGCCCATTCCCTTTTATTTCATGCTTAAAACATATAACAAGTGAATGAAAATTATCTCTCAACTTTTCTCAATTTAGCTAACAACTTCTACCCGTTCTCATCAAAGAAATGAACCCTACACCTAGAAAAATGAACGATTCGCTCAGGGAATCAAATAGCGACAATGAGCAGCACAGACAAAAGAAAAAAAATTCCTCCACACAATTACCTCAACCTGGAACTGCTCAAGGGAGTTGCGCTTTTGATAGTGCAATGATTACTCTAGTCCCAATCACTGATGCTGCTCATGTAGTTCACGGCCCAAGCGGCTGTGCTGCAAGTATTTGGGGAAACTACACTAGCCTTTCTTCTGGTTCAATGCTGTATAAGATACGTTTTACCACTGACATAGAGGAAAGCGATATTATCTTTGGTGGAGCTAAAAAGCTATACAAAGGCATTCTAGAATTACAAAGACGCTACAAACCTGCTGCGGTATTTGTTTACTCCACCTGCATCACCGCTTTGATTGGTGATGACATAGAAGGAATTTGTAAAGATGCCACCGAGAAAACAGGAATACCCACTATTCCTGTACATTGTCCTGGATTCATTGGTAGTCAAAATCTAGGGAACCGTGTTGCTGGTGAAGCAATGCTTTCACACGTTATTGGAACTACTGAACCAGATACTAGTACACCCTATGACATTAACCTGATTGGTGACTATAACATCGCGGGTGCAATATGGAATGTTCTACCGTTGTTAGAGAAATTAGGTATCCGAGTTTTAGCAAAAATTACAGGCGATGCCCTCTATAAAGAAGTTTGTTATGCTCATCGTGCAAAGCTCAACGTTATACTCTCCTCAAAAGCATTAATCAATGTAGCGAAAAAGATGGAGAAACTCTATGACATTCCATACATTGAAGAGTCTATTTATGGCGTAGAGCAAATCAATCAGTGCTTAAAAAATATTGCTGTAAAGTTAGGACATCCTGATTTAGTAGAACGTACCGAAGAACTAATTGCAGAAGAAACTAACGTGTTAGAAGAGAAACTCACTCCTTATCGTACCAGATTGCAAGGTAAGCGCATTGTCCTCTCTATTAAAAGTTTCAAGAGTTGGCTGATTATCTTTGCAACCAAAAAATTAGGGATGGAAGTTACTGCTATCTGTACTCAGAATAATACTGAAGATGAATTAGCTATAATCAAAAGTTTGCTGGGTCAAGATGGCATAGTTTTAGAATCCGAAACTCCTAAAGAAATCTTACAAGTAATTAACAAGAATCAAGCTGATATTTTAATTGCTGATGGTCGTTATCTAGACACTGCTCTAATAGCCAGGATTCCTTTCCTAGACATTAATAAAGAACGCAATCATGCCTATGCAGGCTATATAGGAATAGTAGAGATAGCACAAGAACTGTATGCCACTTTTTACAATCCTGTATGGGAGCAAGTACGCCAGCCTGTTCCGTGGGAAGTAAGAGAAGCAGGGAGAGCAGGGGAGGCAGGGGGAGAAATTACTTCCCCGTCCTCGTCAGAGGAGGCAGTTTGATGGCAATTGTTAGCGTTACGAGTACATCAGTTGCTGTTAACCCTCTCAAGCAAAGTCAAGCTGTGGGTGCAACCTTAGCCTTTTTGGGGGTGAAGGGAATGATGCCTTTATTACACGGTTCCCAAGGTTGTACCGCCTTAGCTAAGGCGGTACTGGTGCAACATTTTCGTCAAACGATTCCTCTTTCTACTACAGCAATGACGGAAGTTGCAACGATTTTGGGTGGTGAGGAGAGAGTGGAACAAGCAATCCTCACTTTAGTACAGAAATCGAAACCGGAAATTATCGGTCTTTGTACCACTGGACTTGTGGAAACTAGAGGCGATGACATGGAGCGCTTTGTCAAGGAGATTCGCCACCGTCACCCAGAATTAGATTATTTACCAATTGTGCTTGTCTCTACACCAGATTTTAAAGGTACATTGCAAGATGGCTTTGCTGGTGCAGTCGAGAGTATAGTTAGCGAAATCGCTCAAAAAAGCGAGAAGCAAAATGCTTGCCCTACACAAATTACAATTTTGGCAAGTTCTGCTTTTACCCCAGGCGATATACAGGAAATTAAAGAGATTATCACCTCCTTTGGACTTGTACCGATTGTCGTCCCTGACCTTTCTGGCGTTCTAGATGGCCACATTGAAGATTCTTCTAGTGCGATGGCTTTGCCCGCCGCAGGCATCGCAGCTAATGGTACTACTTTGTCACAGTTACGATCGATCGGCAGTTCTGCGTTCACTTTGGCATTAGGTGAGAGTATGCGGGGTGCAGCACAAATTTTAGAAAAGAGATTCGGTATACCCTACGAGATGTTTGGTGAACTAACGGGACTTGCAGCAGTAGATAAATTTCTGCAAGCATTAGCAGATATCAGTGGTGTTAGCGTACCACAGAAATATCGCCATCAACGCCGTCAGTTGCAACATGTGATGTTAGAGAATCACTTTTACTTTGGTTGCAAGCGAGTATCTTTAGCACTGGAACCAGATTTACTCTGGTCAACGGTTGATTTCTTGCAATCGCTAGGAGTTCAGATTCACGCGGCAGTGACGACAACTCGTTCTCCTTTGCTGGAAAAACTGCCGATTCCTAGTGTGACTATCGGGGATTTAGAAGACTTTGAGCAACTGGCAGTTGGTTCTGATTTGCTAATTACTAATTCTCACGCAGTTGCGATCGCTCAACGTTTAAAAATACCTTTATATCGTCAAGGCATTCCCATATTTGACCGTTTAGATGTCAATCAGTTTACTAAAGTTGGCTATCGAGGTACTATGCAGCTTTTATTTGATATTGGCAACCTGTTTTTAGAACAGGAGGCAATAATTAAGCATTAATCAGAAACAATAATACCAATAATATTGGTATTATGTAGTACTAGATACAATCTTGTAGAACAATTTTAGCTTTGATAGTTACTATCAAGCCGTATACTCTCTCGTGAATATACCAACCAATATCAGCAAGCTAGGCGTGAGCTTCTGCATTGACTCAAAAAAATTAAATCTTCCACTCTCATGAATCCAGCACAGCTAAGACAAACAACTGTGAAAGCGAGTCGTATTACAAGAAAACTTCGCCGCCGCTTTGATTTCACACAATCTGCGCCCGCACCATCTTTGCTTACCTGGTTTGAGGTTATTGGCTACACAGTTTTGCTAGAGCCAGATATTGCTTTGGGTAAGTATCACATCGGGCGCAGTAGTTATAAAGAGGTTGTTTTACGCGATCGCCTCCATAACGCTTTGCAAAAAATTAACCCGACAAAACCGCCTGAAGCGATCGCCAAAGCTATCTCTCAAGTTACTTCTACAGAGAGTTCTGACTTGCTGGGGAATAACCGCCGCTTTCACAAACTTCTGACTGATGGTGTTGAAGTCGAATATTTCTTCAACGGAGAAATAGTTCATGAAAAAGTGTGGCTCACCGATCCATCTCATTTGCTAAATAATGATTGGCTAGTTATTCATCCCTTGACTGTAGTTGAAGGGAATCATGCTCACTGTCCTGATGTAGTTGTCTTTATCAACGGTTTACCATTGGCAGTTATTGTCTCGATTTATCCAACTAATGAACAAGCCACGTTCAAAGCAGGTTATCGACGAATCCAAACTTACCTTCAACAGATACCGAAGCTATTTTTTTATAATTCATTTCTAGTTATTACTTGCGGAAATCAGGCACGAGTTGGTACATTAACTTCGGACTGGGAAGAGTTTTTACCTTGGCACGCGATTGATGGTGAGGACTTTCCTACAAAGGGTGCAGCAACTGAACTAGAGGTACTGATTCAAGGCATTTTTGATAAACGGCGTTTCCTAGAGGAAGTATTGCACTTGATAGTATTTGAGTCAAACGGAACCAACATCAGTAAAAAATTTCTTCGCCGACCTTTTTGTACAGTACTAAATTCCAATAAAACGTTTCGTTCCCCACCTATTTGTGGTTAAAACTGCAACGGCTTGCAACACAAAAATAAGAATACTTGCTATGAAAACCGGAATTTTCTGCAATTATGAAAATCATCACCAAGATGCTCGTCGCGCCATCTTTGAGCAAGTTGCGTTGGTAAGACGTGCAGAAAGCTTGAATTTTGATGAAGCTTGGGTAACAGAGCATCATTTTAACGATTTCAGTGTTAGTCCATCAACTTTAGTTTTAATGGCACACTTGGCAGGTGTAACTAACAAAATCCGATTAGGTTCAGCAGCATTATTGCTGGCATTTCACAACCCGATCGCTATTGCTGAAAGCATTGCTACACTAGATAATCTGTGCAACGGGCGACTTTCCATAGGAATTGCTAAAGGTGGGCCATTCCCCGAACAAAACAAGCACTTTGGCACTCCTATGAATGAATCCCGCTCTAAAACTCTAGAGGCAATGGCATTGATTCATAAACTGCTATATGATACTGACGTGTCATTTAGCGGCAAATACTATCAGTGCGAAGGAGTGACTATTTATCCGAAACCTTTGCAGAAACCGATTTCAGTATATGTAGCAACCAGCGATGATGAAGCGCTCAAGTTTACCGCTATCAATTCCCTTGGCTTAATGGGAGGAGCGCCGTTTTCCCTGGATACGCTCAAGAGCAATGTTACTAAATATCGTGCTATTAATTCCAGTGGTTGCGATCGCCTGATGCTAGCGCGGTTCTTTTTTGTTGCCCGCACTTATGATGAAGCAGTAAGTGAGGCATTGCCTTTTCTTCGCACTTTTAGCCAAAGAATGAAAGCGTTTAAAGATAGAGCCAAAAGTTGTGGTAATGACAGTCAACATTTGATGCCGATTAGCGGTCAAAAAAGCTCTTTTGATGAAGACTATTTGCTGGAAAACTCAATTATTGGTGATGTAATTACCTGTCGTGACAAAATCAAACGATTTCAGGATGAACTTAGTTTAGAGACTTTAGCACTCAATCCTTGCTCGTTAGACCTGCAAAAAAAACTAGAAAGTTTGACACTTTATAACCAGGAGGTGCAAAGTTATGTCTGAAGAAACTGCGATCGCAAAGTATTTAATGGTCTAAGAACCAACATAGTTTCAATCGTTTAACATTACACAGGCTTGTTTATAAACTGTTATTGCATGTAATAAAACCTTCTTACGCCATGTGAGATCGGAGGGTGAAAAGACCTCTAACAATCGCTGCTTGGAGGGAGCAAACAAGTTTCTCTGTCCAAAGTGATGCTGTCGATTTTCGTTGCGTAACGCAGCTAAAACACGGAGCATATTATAAGTGCCAAACTCGCACGTAATCCCATCGTAGCGGACACCCCCAAGGCGTTGAGCCAGAGCGCAGGTAAAGCCACCACGGACAGAGTAGCCACTGCGATCGTAACGGCTTTTTAAACTAGAGCCAAACGCACGCTGCGCTCGTGCGACTTGCTCTGGATTAGACTCTCCTTCAAGTAGCAAAGATATCTCGCCAAACTTGCCAAGACCACTGTGCAGGTCAACGTGTACAATTCTCTCTCGGTGACTCAGCGTCTTGTCGAGAAATAATAATAGTCGAGACAACCCAGGCTGTAACGATTTTCCACCAAAGAACAAACCTTGGGGATACTCATATTGCCCAGTCACCACAGCATTTTTCACGTTCTCGTAGCCATGTTGAAGCACTGCTTGCATGACTTGCAATAAAAAGAAATCCCTTGTCGGTGGCGAGGGTGGATTTAGCAGAGGATCGAGGAGACTATAAGTGGGATGTACGCCTTGATACTCCTTTTCCTCTGCGAGAAAGTTACGATTCAAGTCTACGTTTTCGCTATCCACGCGTCGCAGATTTGCCATTCCCCAAGGATTGAGTACATGCAGCCAAAGTGTAGAGATTTCAGGGTTAAGAGACAGCAAAGAAAGTTGAGCAGCACTACCAGAAAATCCCTCAATGCCGTGGAGTCCGCTACTAAAGACTAGGACGTGAGGAGACTGGGAGTTTCCCGACCAAGCCCAGTCGATAGTTAGATCGTCACTGACATCTATAGCTCCGTGTTCTAACAAATGTGTTGTTTTTCGGAAGCGTTCTTGAGCTTGAGCGTAGTCTTGAGAAAACCAAGAGTCTATATCATCCATTTAACTCACATTTGATTGTGATAGTTTTGCACTTTCACTATGTTTATACAAGCGATCGTGGATTGTTTGGCATAATGCGATCGCCTCACTAGTACTGACTATATGCCTTATTACTAAACTATCGCCATTAAATTCACTAATTAGCAGAGAATTTCGGCGGTGTGCGTCAATACCAGACTCAGCTAAGAACTTGACAGCATCAAAAAAACCGCAAGTAACTACAAGCATTGGCACTTTTTGGTCTTCGATTAAAATAACAGGAATACTCGCTAGTTGTAGCTTAAGTCTTGCAATCTCGAAATCTCGTTTTGACGCAAACTCTAAAACAATCGACCGAGGATCGAGTATGGTCGCTTTTGATGTCTTACCATTACCGATTACCGTTCCAATGCGATAATCGTCCCGATTATGCCGACACACGATTTGCACTCCTTTATCTTTGGCAACTTGTACTGATTTGTAGTGCAAGACTTTTGCCCCACTGAGTGAAAAATCAATTGCGGTGTCAAAAGATACAGCCTCAAGAAGTCTAGCGTTTTGGATGAGATTCGGGTCGGCGCTGTAAATGCCATTGACATCAGAAAAAATCTCGCAACTTTTAAGTTCAAGTGTCGCTGCTAAAATTACAGCAGTAAAGTCAGAACTGTTTCTACCAAGGAATGTGAGACGATTGTGTTCATCGACTGCTTGACCACCAGGAACTACTACAATATCAACTTCTGTCAGTGCTTGTTTTAAAACTGCTCCATCAATTTTTTGGATCGAAGCATGGGAGAAGTTGGAGTCTGTAACAATACCTAGTTGATAGCCAGACAGTACTTTCGCAGAAATACCTGTCGCCTCGACTGCTAAACGAAGCAGATTTGCCCCGATGGTGTCAGCAAGTGGCAGAAGTGAGTCAAGGGCTTCTGGTGATGGATTTGTGTTGACTTCCAAAGCGAGTTTATGAAACTCATCCGTTAAACCAGCCATTGCACTAACCACTACTACAAGCTTCTGGCTATCTTGTTCAAGCCGAGATTTGAGAAATGCTGCAATGGTGTTGAAATCAGTACTACGTTGAAAGGTTGACCCACCGAACTTGAGGACGCTGATTTTCATTTTAAATCACCTGCCTTTGAATCATCTCCTCGGCAATTTGAATCGCGTTTAAAGCTGCACCGATGCGAAGATTGTCAGAGACTAGCCAAAACCATCCAGCTTTGGGATTATTGGGGTCAATTCTGATTCGGCCAACATGGATATAGTCGGGATTATTTATAGTTCGCGGTGTCGGATAACCTTGCGTAGCTTCATCGTCATAAACTGTCACTTCTGGAGCATGATGGAGCAATTCAACGATATTATTGCGATCTAAGTCGCGATCGCATTCAAAATAAACTGCTTCTGAGTGGCAATTAATAACTGGTACTCTGACACAAGTTGCAGAAACGTCTAAGTCAGGACGGTTGAGTATTTTGCGCGATTCCTGAAGCATTTTTTGCTCCTCCAGTGTGAAGTGGTTATCAAGAAGTACATCAATGCTAGGAATGAGATTGAAAGCCAAGGCCACAGGAAAGCGCTTTGCTTCAGGTGGTTCTAATGGAGTTTTGATAATTTGTAAAGAACCATTTTTGAGTTCATCAATACCCGTAACACCTCGACCAGAAGCAGATTGATATGTACTGACAATTACCCGCTTCACGCGATAGTTTTGTTCAATTGGCTGCAAAAGCCGTACCAACGGAATTGTTGAGCAATTTGGATTAGCAATAATCCCACTCTTAGGCCGCTCTCCTAAAAGATGATGGTTTACCTGCGGCACAACAAGTGGTGTATCAGGATGCATCCGAAACGCATTGGTGTTGTCAATCACAAGTGCGCCTTGCTCTACTGCCTTGCTGACCCACTCACGACTAATCGGGGTTCCAGCAGCAAAGAAGGCAATGTCAACACCTGTAAAATTAAAGTCTGCCAAATCGCAAACTTGATAATCGCGTTCGTTTACAGTTAAGCAACGACCGACTGAGCGCGATGAAGCAACTAAATGCAAGTTGGAATACTCAAAAGAGCGCTCCTCAAACAGCGATAAGAAAGTCGTGCCGACGATACCTGTCGCTCCGATAATTGCGACGGTAGGTTTTTTGTGAATAGTTGACATGAGGTTTCTCCATAAAGACTTTGTAGTACATAAAATTTTTGTTTCAACATCCACAGTTGTTGATTAGTTCACATCTTTGAAATTAAGTTGGTTGGAAATAATGACCAGTTTAAATTCACTGCAAGGCTGGCAATTACGATGAGTGCAACCCCGACTTCCTGTATTGGCTCTAGGATATGGCTGTAGATGACGTAATCACTAAACATTGCACTAGCTGAATTCACAAAGGTGAGAACTGCGATCGCTGGTGTCGTCAGCTTTTGGTAGGATGAATACATCAAAATGTATACAATATCAGTGTGAATTACACTTAACCCCAGCAAATAGTACCAATGATTACCACATTAAAAACTGCTTGATGCGACTCCTTAAAAAACACACAAACTGTTCCCGACACAAGCATAGCAACAGTCAGTTCAATAGTTTCAGTATAAAAACTTCCCTTGTTCATATTTAAATAAAAATTAAGTAGAACGACTGAAATAATTCACGCTATGTCATTGCGAATGGAACGAAGTGAAATGGAGCAATCGCAAAGGTTATATCGATTTTACACTCTGTTACATAGCTAGGTTTATTTTCACCAACTTACTTAGAATATTTTTATTTTACTTGTACCCCCAAACCTGAAATAATCTAGCAAAGACTATAATACTTTGTTGGCTTTCAACAAATTGACTTAGTTCTGCTAACAAAGAATCTACCTCCTTTTGTGAGGCAAGCTTCTCTGAAACAATTGCTTCTTTAATATTGAGCAGCGTTAGTTGAGGAATTATTTTTTCTGAGAGTTTTGTAAATATTGGTTGTACTAAATTAACTTGAACATTTTTAAACCCTGAATCTTTAAGAATTTTAGGAACCTTAGCTCCTAAATCAACATTTCCACCTCTGCGGTCAATCACTTGGCGATGTAGTTCAAGATATCTCGTAAAAGCTTGGGATTCGGGATAACAGTAATATCCAGAGAAATCTGTTTCTTCAACTATAGCTACTCCTCCGGGTTTTAAAGCATGATACATTTTTGTAGTTACTATTCCGGGATTCGTTAAATGTGCTAGTAGAAAACGGGAATAAGTCAAATCGTATTGCGATCGCTCATCAATATCAAAAGCATTTAATGCTCTAAATTCGATATTCGGAAATTGCTGTTTAAATTCTTCTTGAACTAACTGGATAATACTACTATCCATATCGATGCCGATGACTTTACCTTTTGCACCGATTAATTTAGCTATCTCTATAGTTACATCACCACCTCCACATCCTACATCAAGGCAGTGCATTCCTTCACTAATTCCAACGTTTTTTAAAAGGTTGAGTGTAGTTTCTTGAACAACTTCAGCTAGGATTTTAAGGCGGTCTTTACCCTTTTGACCTCCAGAAATAACATAATTACTTTTCATGGTGTTGTCCTCTCATTATGTCGGTAATATCTTCAAAAAACTCTTATTTTAGGCTATAAATAATATAAGAATTGTGTGAATTTAATATGAATTATTTTAACTTGAAAATGCAAAACCATACATTTGAGTTTTATTAACATCATTCATTTGGCGTGTATCAAGTTGAGTAAAACCAAATTTTTTATAGAGACTATGACCTTGGGTAAATTGAGTAAAAGACCATAGCTCTATATGATTTTTTCCTTGTTCTTGTGCCCAGGTAACCGCAGTTTTAAGTAATTGGTAGCCGAAACCAAGACCTCGAAAATCACGTTTAAGATAGAGCCTGACAATTTCTGCTTCTGAAGATTTGATTATTTTGACACCTACAGTTCCAATAATTTCATCTTTAACTAATAAAACAAAGAAAGCAGCAGATTTTTGATTGTAGGTTTTATCAAAATCTAAAATATCTGGTATTTCTTGAGAAACTTCAAATATCAGACCATGCTCAATGTAAACCTCGTGCATAATATTGATTATGCTAGGAACATCATTATAAGTGGCTAAACGAATTTGGGAATTAAAAGTTGTTTTTGCTGACATAGGTAGCTACGCTCGTCTTCATTTTTTTTGGGTAAACAAGTTTATTAAAGTTAAGATAAGACCTTTTGACTGAGCAACTTGAGGTTAAGAAAAGCTTCGAGTCCTTCAGTTCCGCCTTCATATCCATACCCACTGTCCTTAACACCTCCCACTGGTGCATTAGGAGGCACTCCACTTAGTTGATTGATGCCAACACTACCTACCTCTAAAGCTTTAGCAGCGGCTTCTGCTACCATCAGTAAACCAAAAAGTTTCCTCAAAAGGGCGAACCATTAGGGATACAGCAGATATCACCAATGAAGAATACTGAGAAACAGGTATCTAATAATACGTAAACTATAAAAAATAATTATCATATTTTGCAGTAGTTCAAAATGTGAAATGATCAAAGTAGTGTGTCGTATATTGGCTCTTGAAATTGACTGTTTCATCTCACCGAATTGCCAAGAAGAGCGAGTCTCCAGAAGAACCGATTTTAACAGACTCAAAAACTCTTGATGAAGTGATTGAGTGTTTAGTAGAAAATTTTTCGA
>LXQD01000028.1 GCA_003326215.1 Nostoc minutum NIES-26
GCGGCAGCACATATCATCCACAAGGGGTACAAGTATTAATCACTGGCAATCGCAAGCCAGGAGGCTTTCTCCGACGACTCCTTAAACGTCGTAGTGCCATTGAGCCTATCATTGGACATACCAAACACGACCACCGTATGCAGCGCAATTACCTGCAAGGTCAAATTGGCGATCGCATCAATTCTTTCCTGGCTGGCTGTGGATTTAATCTCCGAAAGCTTTATCGCTTTTTTATGACCGCTCCACTTAGAAATCTTGTAGCTTAGATTACTATCTTTTTCTTTTTCAGGTACGACTAATTAAGATTCCTGAGAACCACAACCAAGCATTTTTAAGACTAAACAGTAAAGGACACACAGAAATAGCTATGCTTTTTCTTTGTGTCCTTCAGACATTTGTTATTTCTGTTTTTTTGCCAACAATTAGATTGGTAATCAGTAATTTAAGTTGTTAGTTGTCAGTTGTTTATTTTTTCACTGACCCCTAACCACTAACAAAGTTCCAATTACCAAAAATTCAATTAACCAAATAAACCTTGAATTAGTCCTAGATTGCTAGTCAAAAAGTAAGCGACTACTGCACCACCAATACCACCAATTAAGAAACTGCTGGCAAAGTTGTTCCAGCTTTCTTTGGAGTTAAAAGCATCTGCTGGTGGGTTGGGTACGGTAACACTAGCAAGTGCTTTGGGAGGATTGCTATTGGCATATAAAGATAGGGCACCGGTGAGAAGCACAATCAAGCCTATAGCTGATAGTAATCCAGCTAAGTTAGCATTGTCTGAATTCCGCAGAGGACCCAACTTGGCAAAGGGGCCAAATATCCAGTAACCATGAGCCGCTCCAATTTCTATAGCTCGTCTACCAACACTAAGACCTGGACGATAGGCAGGCAAGTTATTAATGAACCACTTCACCAAGGGAGAAGAATTAATTGGTGTTTCTAGGTTGCCTTGCTGAGGATCGCGCCCTGCTGGAAAAACTACTTCCCGGTTTCTCGGATCGCTAGGGAGATTTTTTGATGCATCTACTGCTTGCGCCATATTTTATGTTCGCCTCTAAATTAGAATGGTGGCATTTTTATATTAATAATATTCGTAGCCAAAGATGCTTTTTGATTGCAAAGTTAAAAAAAATTAATTTAGTTGCTTTCAAAGCATGAAACTCGCAAGCTGTATATAGCTTTACGAGTTTCAAAAAGATATTTTCACAGCCTAATTTTGCTGATAATTTAACCTAATTAGGCTGAACAAGCCAATCACATAATATTAGGCAAAAGACAACACATTCAACTGACTTTAATCTATTTTCCACTTATGGCAGTGGGTGGAAAAGTAAATCGGGGAAAAAGCGGTTGAATTCAATCAAAATACCTGCTGTGATTGTCAGCCAGATAGTAGCTGCCACCGGCGCTGTGGAAATAAATTTAATCAAATAGGATGATTGGTCGCCTTTGTCCGCCATGAGTTTAGTCTCCAAAACAAATGAATGAATTACGCTGAATTAGCGGGGAGAAACTGGGATTTCTTGATCTTTGGCTGTTAATTTGCCAGAGAGAAATTCTTGGAGTGCTGCTGCTGGCCAAGCAAAGCCTGACAACATGATAGGCAGTGCCAAGCCAAGGTCGATTTGGATCTCTTTTAGCTCAGGATTGGAATCCTTTTTGATAGCTTGTATGTAGGCACGACCTACCCAACCAATCCAACCAGTAATGTAAAGGAAGAGAATGCTGGGAATCAAAAAGTCACCAGCGCGGTCAAGACGGCCATCAACAATCAAGTGGGGGTAACCCTCAGGACCACATAGCGCCTGAGAATAACGCTCAAAGCGCTTTTGCCCTGATTGAGGGTCAGCCGTGGTGTTACGGGCATTTTTTGCCAGTTCTTGAAAAGCAGGAGAGTCTTTACAGGGTACAAGATTAGCCCCTAGAGCTTTCGCTGGCTGGGCAAAACTGAACGAAAGACAAATCACTAAAATCAAAGCAAACAATCGTCGCATGAAGTGTTTCCTTTTATTACAAAAGAAAAAGTTTTACGTACAAAACGAAGCGGCTTGTACAGTCTTTATTTGTATAACTAGCATGTCATCATACTCTTGCGCGGTAACCGAGTAAAGTTTAAGTAAATAAAAGTTAAAGCTTCTCAAACAAGTTGTTATTTGGCACGACCCTAGAATGGCAATCGTTTTAGCAATAGAATCTAGCTGTGATGAAACTGCCGTTGCAATTGTTAACAATCGTCAAGTTTGCAGCAGTATCATCGCCTCGCAAATCTCAGTTCATCAGGAGTATGGCGGAGTAGTGCCAGAAGTGGCATCTCGCCAGCACTTGGAAACAATAAATGGAGCGATCGCTCAAGCAATGGAGCAAGCCAAACTAGATTGGGGGCAAATTGATGGAATCGCTGCCACTTGTGCCCCTGGACTGGTAGGAGCGCTATTGGTAGGCTTAACTGCTGCCAAAACCTTAGCAATAATATATAAAAAGCCATTTTTAGGTGTTCACCACCTTGAAGGTCACATTTACGCCACTTATTTGAGCGAACCAAGTTTAGAGCCTCCTTTTCTTAGCTTACTCGTTTCTGGCGGACATACAAGCTTAATTTATGTCAAAGATTGTGGTATTTACGAAGCTTTAGGCGAGACCCGTGATGATGCCGCAGGTGAAGCTTTTGATAAAGTAGCGCGGTTATTAAAGCTGGGTTATCCGGGTGGCCCGATAATTGACAAACTGGCACAAGAGGGCGATCCCCAAGCCTTTGCCTTACCAGAAGGGAAAGTTTCTCTACCCAGTGGGGGATATCATCCCTATGATGGAAGTTTTAGTGGGTTAAAGACAGCAGTACTGCGTTTAGTGCAGCAATTAGAGAAAGACGGCGGACAAGTACCAGTAGCGGACGTAGCGGCTAGCTTTCAACAAACCGTAGCACGATCGCTAACCAAAAGAGCGATCGCTTGTGCCCTCGACTACGGTCTAAATACGATTGCTGTTGGTGGAGGGGTGGCAGCTAATAGCGGGCTGAGAACAATTTTACAAGCAGCTGCCGCCAAGCATAACCTACGTGTCTTGTTCCCTCCGATGAAATTTTGTACTGATAACGCCGCCATGATTGCCTGTGCAGCAGCTGACCATTTATCCCGTGGTCATACATCCCCAATTACCCTAGGCGTTGAGTCTAGATTAGCGCTTACCCAAGTGATGAAGTTGTATCAGTCTGCTTGATAGTCAATAGTCCAGAGTTAATAGTATAAAGATTTTTGACTTTTGCTCGTTGACTAATGACTGTTGACCACTGATTCTTGAGCATTGACTATTGACTGGATGTGAGAAGCAACCGCATCTGGCTGCTCTAACATTGCTAAGTGTCCACAGTCGGGAATTTCAATGACATTGTCTCCACAGTATTGGAAAAGCCGATGAAAGCTAGCTAAATGGCGAACATACTTGGGTTCCATAACTTTGTCGTTAGCACCAGCCAAAAAATATACTGGCTGCTTAAGTTGAGATACTAGCTGGGGTAGACGATTGATCTCTTCCTCTGTTGTAGAGTCTAATAGCGTTCCCAACGAAGCCTCTGGGTCAGCCACAACGAAATCAATCACTCGTTGACGTGCCCAATAACGCTCTAAGGGACGGGCTACACTCGTTCTAGTAAACAACAAATCAATTAAAGGTAACTGAGAGAGCCAGCGCGGACGGACTTGCAAAAATCGCTGACCTGCGGAACGAAACTGCTCAAAGGCTTCTTTGAGATAAATACCGCCGCCTGCGTTGATACAGATGACCCCTTTAATACACTCAGGCATTTGAGCAGCTGCCCACAGAGCGATCGTACCGCCCAATGAATGTCCAATCAGCCAAGCATTAGTAATATTTAGCTGTTGCAAAAGGATTACTAAATCGCGAGCATAAGCAGCCGGAGTATAAAGAGAATCAAATGAAGAGTTGAGCGTACTACTAGAGTTAGGAGTCAGATTTAAAGAAGTTTGTGCCCTACTAAAATCAGTTTCTGGCATGGATTGAGATTCACCAAAACCTCTCAAATCATACGACAGGCACTGCAAATCTACTGACAAGCGAGAAATCACAGGTTGCCAGTATCCACGGCTATTTAGCCAACCGTGGATAAACACTAAAGCATAGGGGCAGGATGTAGGAGCCGTTAGTTCGTATGCGTGTGGAACGCCCAAGATTTCAATGGTTGCCATACTTATATCGTACTCCTAAGCAGGGGTAAGGCTAAATAAGGAATGACACACACAAATTAAAAATTAAAAGTTTTTAATTTTACATTTTTAATTTTTAATTGCACACTCACTTACCCAACAATCTCTGCCGCACGCCTTCGGCAATTTTGTGACCCAGATATTCAGGAATCAGGCTTTCATTCGGCCCCAACAAGTACAGAATAAGCCTTGTACGTCCACGCCAAACCAGTAAATTGGCATTGACTACCAGCAGGTCTTCCTGCCAGATGGCGTACATCACTTTATAAAACAATCCCGGTTGATTATCAGCTTCAATCACTAGGGCAGGAAGATGAAATACCGGATCGACGTAAAACTCGGTCTGTACTTGTTCTAAGCCAGTGTCTAAGTTGAATTCCACTGCCAGCATCTCTTCTACCTCAAACCGCCCTCCCAAAGCCTCGCGAATGGCACGGCAGACGTTTTCTGCGGTTTTCTCAGTCAAAGCTTTGCTGCCACGAGACACCAACAATTTAATAAAAACTAACATCGGTGGTCGGATTTGACCATATAAACTTAGACCGTGGATAGTCAGCCCATAAGCCGCCAGTACACCAAAAATATCGCTGAGGAGAAACGACTGGTTGCGGTAGGCAAAATGCAGGGCACTTTTGCTACCTTCCGGTTTTAACTCTATAACGGCGCGTCTGGTTTTATAGAGACGGTAGGCTAGCCGCAAATTTTGCAGTTGAATTTCACTGCTAACAAATTGCTCATAAAACTGGGGAAACGCTCGGTTGAAGCGCTTTAGGAGTTCTAGAGTGGAAGATTTTAAACCAGAAGCCATCGTTGGTTAAGACTCGCTTGCTTTTGTCACCTGGGAATTGGTGATTGGGGACTGGGGATTAGGGACTGGGAAACTCTACTATAAATTCGCTAGCTATAGATCGTTACGTCTTGGGTATCGACACGTAGTGCTACACACAATTGTTTCTTTTTCATATCCATATCTTCTTAAAGATAAGGGCTTGTGACAAATTATTCCCTAATCCCCAATCCCTAATTCCCATTCCTCAATCCCTTACATAATTCACTCTCATATCCTCGTCTTTTGGGGAATTTCTCCTAGGCTTTACAACAAAATGCTAAAGTTGAAAATGATTGGTGTGAAATACGCTGTGAAAAACTGTTGCCATTGAGAATCCCGAAAACACCTGAAAAAATTTAAGTGTGATGGGTATTGAGATGGTATCAGCTTTGTGAAACGTGAATCAACACTCGTAGAGAGTGGCAACCAATTCAGTTATACTACCCGAACCACGTTGGCATGGGTTTTTGGAAAACTTGGTTTAGTACTCCTGAATCTGTATCGGCAACAAAGACAACTGGCTTTGAAGAGCATACAGCGGCAGCTGCAGGCGACCCTAACGCCAATAGCGATCGCATCGTTTTCAGTACGGAGCGAGATATTGACCTGTATGAACTAGAAGAACTCTGTGATGCTGTCGGTTGGTCGCGTCGTCCCTTGAGAAAAGTAAAAAAAGCCATTGAGCATAGTTTTCTCGTAGCCTCTATGTGGCAAGTCCGAGGAAACCAAAGACGGCTCATTGGTTTTGCCCGTGCTACCTCAGATCATGCATTTAATGCCACTATTTGGGATGTGGTGGTTCACCCAGACTTTCAAGGTAAAGGACTGGGCAAGGCATTGATGAAATACGTACTCAAAAAACTGAGGAGTGAAGAAATTAGCAACGTTACTCTCTTTGCTGACCCTCATGTTGTAGATTTCTATCGCGGTATGGGCTTTATGACAGACCCAGAAGGTATTAAAGGTATGTTCTGGTATCCGCACTAATCTTTAAAAGCAAATCAAAGCAACTCGCCCCACAAAACTCAGCTATAAGTAAGGAAATTCTATAACCATGATTTGGTTTAAACTATAACAGCCCACAAGCAACCAAATGTCTGTATTTATAAAGCTAAGTTGGTACTAAAACTTGGATCGCTGGTGGGTAACAATTTATATTGTCTCGGCGAATGGTAAAAGTGGTTAGTCAATATTCTATAAATCTGATATGATGACATTACTGCCGTGGTAAATTAGAATTCAACTGTTTTGCCGAAGTTTTGTAATCGTACCTTGAGCTATAAATTCTATAGCTGTTAGGTTAAGCTCAAAACCAGCAAAATCCAAAGTGAGTATATCCGGGATGTAGCGCAGCTTGGTAGCGCGCCTGCTTTGGGAGCAGGATGCCGCAGGTTCAAATCCTGTCATCCCGATTGAGAATTTATGATTCATACACCCCAGACATACTGAAAAATATGGGGTTTTCTTATATCTCCAATAAAAAAATCAAAATTTGCTATCTACATAAACCAAGATTAACTGGAACTTTTTTGGTACAATCTACGTTTAAATTGTGAATTTTACCCGAAAGTACATTTTGGCTGTTCTACTCTTAGACGCGTCAGTCAGGAAATCCTCTACTTGGGTTTCATACATGGCAGCTATTAAACCAGTGGTGAGTGGAACGATTGATTATGTAGTAGCGTCACCTAATATTGACAAATAAAATGGCATTGACCGCTTCAACAGTCGGGAAAATTTTTGCCTCCTTGAGAGCAACCTATAATAGGCATCTACAGTATTACGCAGTGCATAGCAAGCCAAAATTGAGAAAAACACAATCTCATCACAGAGTTAACTATAGCAATTCTCCAAGATTTGGAAATATCAGGTTTTAAGAGTTGATTGCTAGCATTTAACGGCGATCGCAACTTTTTCACATCTTCAATAGATTGCTATATAACTAAAGCTAGTTGGTGCTATGCAAATCCAACAACTTGTTTGAATTAGTAGATATCGATGCGAGGAGTAGTCATGAAAGCATTAGTTCGCTGGGGCGCAACATTGGGTTTAGTCGGAAGTACTCTGCTGGGAACAGTTTTTATCGGAAATGTCCCAGTGCTGGCATTGCCAGAACAACAAATAAAAGAAAAATTGGACGCTGTGCCAGTATATTTGATTACCAACGATAAAGGTTTACCATTGAGTCGTCCCCTGCCAGAAGGTCAAAACGGTCAAAAACCTGGTGGTTCGGTGACAGGTGTTTATTTAAGTCGCCAAGATGCTCAGGCTTTTATTACTGAACTGCGAAATGCCAAAGGCAAAGATCCAAAAATGGAAGAATTGGTGAAAAACCTACAGGTGACAGCATTGCCTTTAGGAGTTATTTATCAACAACTGCAACAAACCAAAAATCAGCCCAACCGTCTTGTATTTGCCTTTAAACCTGTAGACCAAGAAATCAAGGGGGCGATGGACTTGCTGCGCCAAAGCGGTCAAAAGGTAGAGCAATTTAAGAGCGTGCCTCTTTTTGCTGTCAGATTTGCACCAGATCAGGGATATGTACCAATTAAGCTGACAGCTAATAATCAGCAGATGATTCCTCTATTTTTGAGTAAGCAAGACGCACAAGGTTTATTGAGCCAAGTGAAGCAAAAAAATCCCAAAGCTGATATTCAGGTTATAGACGTAGACGGAGTTATCGATACTTTACAAAAGAAAAACGATGAATGGCTGAAACAAGTGGTTTTAGTGCCATCTCAAGAGTCAAGAGAGTATATCAGGACGCTACCTGGAAATAACGCACCCAAAACTCCTGCAACTAATCCCAACAATTCACGTCCTCCTGCTGCACCCAAAAAATAAGTATCCCTAGTGTTATGACATGGCGGATAAACAGCCAAGGGTAGTTTCCGGTTTACAACTTTGGCAGTGGCGTAATCACGCACTCCAAGCCGCGATCGCTCATGATGTCCCGCCATCTGAAGTAGATTGGCTGCTTTTAGAGGTTGCTGGGTTAGATCGTTTGGCAATACGTTTGGAGTCTTTTAAACAAAGACCTCAAATTCAAATGAAGTTGCCTTTAGAAGATTTAGACCATCTATGGCAGAAGCGATTGTATGAGCGTTTGCCAGTGCAGTACATTGCTGGAGTCACACCTTGGCGACAATTTAAAATCGCTGTTTCGAGTGCGGTTTTGATACCTAGACCAGAAACAGAGTGCTTGATTGATTTAGCTGCGATCGCCGCAGCCAACAGTGAGGTAAATCCGCCTTTACGATCGGGACACTGGGCAGATTTGGGTACTGGAAGCGGGGCGATCGCTTTGGGACTAGCAGACGCATTGCCAGAAGCGACAATTCATGCAGTCGATCGCAGTCTTGAAGCTTTAGCGATCGCCCAGACCAATGCCCATAATTTGGGTCTTGCCGAACGGATGCGTTTTTATCAAGGTTCTTGGTGGGAACCATTGGTCTGCTTCAAAGGCCAATTCAGTGGCATGGTGTCTAACCCGCCTTATATTCCCACCAATACCGTGCCTACCCTGCAACCAGAAGTAGTTAACCATGAACCACACTTAGCTCTGGATGGTGGTACTGACGGTTTAGATTGCATCCGCCATTTGATAGAAATCTCTCCCAGTTATATACGACCTGGTGGCGTGTGGCTGATTGAGATGATGGCGGGACAGGCGGATGCAGTCCACGAACTTTTGCAAAAGCAAGGAACCTATAGCAATATTCAAATTCATGCTGATTTAGCTGGAATTGAACGCTTTGCTCTCTGTTCGGTGCTGAGTTAGGAGTTGTGAAATAATTGTAAATTCCTAACTTCTAACTTCTTAAATATGACTCAAGTTTCTTTAGAAGCTCTGATAGCTGGCGCACGCGCTGGCTTATTGGTGAGCTTTCCCACAGATACCGTTCCTGCACTTGCAACTCTACCAGAAAAGGCAGGATTAATTTTTACTGCGAAAAAACGCAGTCAGGATAAACCTTTGATTTTGATGGCAGCTAGCGCAGAGGATTTGTGGCCTTATGTCAAAGGTAGCGAGAATGAGTATAAAATTTGGCAAGAAACAGTAAGCAAATATTGGCCTGGAGCGCTGACGTTAGTTTTGCCAGCAAGCGATGTCTCCGACGGGCTGCGCCAACGCGTACCCCAAGAAATGAACCCTACCGATCCAACAACAATTGGTATCCGAGTACCTGATAGTGCGATCGCTCAAACTATTTTGGCGCAAACAGGCCCTCTTGCTACCACTAGTGCTAATTTTTCAGGTCAACCGCCTTTATCAACGATGGCAGAAATTGAAGCTCAGTTTCCTGAAGTTTTGGTTGCAGCTACAGAATTTCAAGGTGCATCAGAGATTAGCGTACCATCGACTGTTGCTAAATGGACGGGAATGAATTGGCAAATTTTACGTCAAGGCGCGGTTCAATTATACCCATAGACGCTTCATAGTGCGTTTCTACCGAGGGATTTGTCACAATCATTAAGTCAAAAAGCAAAGGAGCCAACGCTCTTAGTTAGCATCGATAGGAATGTTAATACTCTATTTACCGAAGTAATTACAGTTTAAATTCATGACAAAAGTCATGTGTTTAGTATGACTTTTGTCTGAATTAATTTGTCCAAAAGTGAGCATTAATAATAAATATCAATCAGCCTTAATCAGCGAAAGTGCGGTTAATTTGCATAAATGTTGTAGCGGTCGTTGACAGTCAACAGCCAACAGCTAATTATATTTAGGAGATGTATTCATGAAGTATAAATTTAATCTAAAACTACTATTGGGTGCTGCTACAATCGCAATTTTTACTGCTGGTTGTCAATTATCGTCTCCCACTGGTGCGTCTGCTCCAAGTACCGATGATGCAGCAAATTCTTCCTCAGCCACAACTGAGGTAGCCCAAGCTCCAGGGAAAAGATCGGATATCAATTTAACTGACAATCAAAAAGCACAAATGAAACAGATAAGAGAGCAAACTCAAGCGAAAATACTCGCTCTGTTATCTGCCGAGCAACAAGAAAAATTTAAAGCTGCGAACAAAGATGGTCGTGGATCGCCAGTGAGGTCATTGCGATCGCTCGATCTCTCAGCAGATCAAAAACAAAAAGTTCAGGAAATTCTCAGCGATCAAAGACAACAAATGCAGGCAATTTTAACCCCAGAACAACAAGCAAAAATGAAACGACATCGTTGAATTTTAGTCAATTGCATAATACAGTTAATGTGAGTTCGTTGAACTCACGTTAATTGAATGAGTATTATATTTTTAGACTAATAAAGACAAATCGTAGTTATAATTTTGTTTTCTCGATCGTAGGCAAGAAACAGAAAAATCATCAACTAAGGCTAGAAACGGATAAATTGAAAAATCCGGAACTTTGTTTTGTTCCCTTGTGGTTAATTAACAAGTTAATAATCGCCAAATTATGAATTGGAGCAACTGGGTATACCTAGGAGCAGGATTGGTAGTGGGGATGGGTGTTCGTTGGTTATTTGCGCGGTCGTCAAATGCCGCTTCTAGCTCGTCCCCAGTAGCACCAGCAGAGCAACAGCACATGCCACAACTCCTGCAACAGATAAAGCAAACGCAGCTAGCGTACCAAATGGCACAGGAAATGGGCCAATTTAAAGCAGGTTTTTTAGCGCGGACGACTCATGAATTGCGATCGCCCCTCAATAGTCTAATTGGCTTACATCAGTTAATTTTGTCGGATCTGTGTGAAGATCCAGCTGAAGAGCGAGAATTTATTACCAAAGCTCACGAGAAGGCACTAAAACTGCTACATCTGATCGATGAAATTCTCAGTATTGCTAGAACAGAACATGGTACTAACAAATTAGATATTCAGCCGCGATCCCTAGCTGAAGTTTTGCAGGAAGTTAATCAGTTAACTTATATGCTGGCGGCAAATCGAAATTTTCCTTTGCGGGTGTTACTTCCCGACCCAGGAATTTATGTTTTGGCAGACCACCGCTGGCTGCGACAAGTATTAGTCAGTTTAGTAGACACTGCCATTGCTCAAATGGAGGAAGGCAGTATCCATATTTCCAGTAGCCTTTCACCTACAAATAAGACTGTTCGCATTTGCTTGGATGTGCCAGTTCACGCTTTACCCGATAGTGAGTCGATTGACATTATCAAATCTGAAGAGATGCTTCCTCACAATAATGATGAGAACCCCGCTCTTTCAGCAGGAATGAAGCTATTACTCAATCAAACTCTCTTGGAAGTCATGGGAGGAAAGCTAGAAATCATGCCTCTAGCTACTAATGAACAGACCAATAATTATACTAGGCTGCAAATGTCTATCCCCCTAGCGTTTCCTGAAGCTGAATCTCTGTAGCTGAAAGGGAACTAAATTTAGATTGGTTACATAACACCATTGTGGTACTACTATTGGGCTGGAAACCAATTTTTTTGTAGAATTCCTGTTGGTGAGTTGTCATCAAGTACACGCGCTCAACCCACTTCATACGAGTATGACTCAAGACAGCTTCCACTAATTTGCTTCCCAGCCCGGTACCACGATAGTCTGGGTGAATCACAACATCCCAGATAGTGGCACGATAGATGCCATCAGAAGTAGCTCTGGCAAAGCCAATGAGTTTGTCTCCATCCCAGACAGAAATTACTGGGTCGCTGTTAGCAATAGCTATGCCCAAATCTTCGATACTACGCCCTTTTGCCCAGAAAGCTGAAATATTGAATAATTCTTGGAGTTGGTAAAGGTCAATTTCAGAGTGGCAATCGCGAAATTGAATTTGAGAATAGTTCATTTGTAGACACCCAATTTTGGCAGTATCTTTATTATTGTTAAGTCATATTAAGTCATATCTTGCTAATAAAATACTGAATGCGTATATCTATATACAACTATTTGAGAATTTCTTCATTAAGTCTTGATTTCATGACAAACCCACTTCCACAGAGGATGAGTCGATCCCTGCTGCCGTATTCGACAAACTTGTTTTTCTAAACGCTGCTGTTCTTCGGGTGGTAACCCAAGTAGAATATTTCGACTCTGCCAAACTAAAACAGCAACTGTCATACCGATACAAAATGCTAAACCTAGAGTAGACAGTGGATGATAGAAGAGTCCGTAGCGTACTGCCACCCAAGTGAAGTATTGCCGCCAAAGCGTGATTTCTGAGCGTAAATTCCACAAGCAAATAGGCGCAATGGTGAGCCACAAACAAATGACGAACAACCATCTGCCGTATACTGTCAGCTGATGTAGCTTTTGTACTTGTTGGGCAAAAGATGGGTCAGTATTCTCAGTCTTGTTAGAAATTGACGGTTGTTCGGGTCGATCCATAGGAAAAGAAAACTACAACATCTGGGTCAGGAATTTGCACGATGCTTTCACGCAATTATGCGATACGAAGGTAGCTTAACTATCCTGGGAAGTAGTAGATGTATCAATGGACTCAGTGCTTGCTACGCTTGCTACTACTGTAGATTGGCCTGTGCGTTCTCGCCACCAAGTAAGCAGAGTACCAGCGATAAAAATACTGGAATAAGCCCCCATCGTGAAACCAACAATTAGAGCTAAAGCAAAGTTTTTCAGTGTTTCTCCCCCAAACAAAAAGATGGCAAATAATGTCAGCAACACAGTTAAAGTTGTGTTGATTGACCTAGCTAAGGTTTGGTTGACTGCGTCATCCACAATGTCGGCAATCGGGCGGTTAGGATTTGTTTGCAGCGTTTCCCGAATGCGATCGTAAATCACCACTGTATCGTTCACTGAAAACCCTGTAATCGTCAATAGGGCGACGATGAAGAGGCTATCTACTTCAATGCCCAGTACTAACCCCAAAATCGAAAAAATCCCTACCGTGATGAGCACATCATGGAATAGAGCGACGATCGCAAAGATGGCATAGTCCAACTGGAAGCGGAAGCTTAAGTAAATAATAATGCCTGCAAAGGAGACGAGTAGGGCGATGACACCAGAGGTAAATAACTCTCGCCCTAGGGTAGGACCAACAGTGTCAATTTGGTTTTTTTGCTCGTCAAAAGTGCCAACTTTTTCGCTTAGGGCATTTTGCAACTTGGTACGCTGGTCGCGATCCAAATTTTTTGTGCGAATCAATATGCCGTTTTCTGCTTTTGTGTCTTTATCAGCAACAATTTGGATGCTGCTATCGCCTAATCCTTCTGCTTTTGCTACTTCCCGGACGACATTGATATCTATTGGCTTGTCGCAGTTACCCGGTTTAGTACAATCCCGTTCAAACTGCAATCTTGAACCACCGACAAAATCCAAACTGGGACGTAGGGGTGCTTTGATGCTGGGGTTTTGCCAGGAAATCACCATTGAGATGATACCAGCGAGAATGATGGCACTAGAAAAAGCCCACCATAGCGATCGCGATTTGTTAATACTTAGTTTCATCGAGCCACCTCTACCTTATTTGAGGCTGGCACGTTCGGAGAGAAAAGTTCTGGTTTTCGCAGTGCGGGAATTGAAATTGCTAAAAACATGAAAGTGCGACTACAGGTAATTGCGGTAAACATACTCACTGCTACGCCCAAAGCCAAAGTGAGGGCAAAGCCTTTGACTAAACCAGCTCCCAGCCAGAATAGTGCGGCACAGGCAATAACTGTGGTAACGTTGCCATCTAAAATACTGGAAAAAGCGCGGTAAAAGCCTGATTCTACAGAACGATATAGAGATTTGCCCGCCTGTAATTCTTCTCGGGTGCGCTCAAAAATTAGCACATTTGCATCCACCGCCATGCCAATACTTAGGATAAAACCGGCAATTCCTGGCAAGGTCAAAGTTACACCCAACAAAGCAAAGCTAGCCCAAGTCAGCAAGGAGTAGATCAATAGTGCGATGTCGGCAATTAGTCCTGGTAGTCTATAGTACACCACCATAAATATTAATACCAAAGCCAAACCCCCGGCTCCAGCATAGATACTGCTAGTGATACTGTCTTTACCCAATGTTGCGCCAACAGTACGGATCTCTGCTATTTCTACTGGTACAGGTAATGCACCACCCCGTAGCTGCACACCCAAGTCATTAGCTTGTTGTGCCGTAAACCTACCTGTAATCACGGCTGCACCACCAGTAATCCCAGTAGAGGCAAATTCTGGTCCTACTACAGGAGCGCTGATTAGTTCATTGTCTAGAAAAATACCAATGCTGCGTCCAGTACCTGCAAGATTTTTTGTCAATTGAGCAAACAGTTCACCACCCTTTTGATCGAAGCGAATGGCAACATTCCAGTTGTTGCCTTGGGTAGGTTCGCCGTAGGCATCTTTGAGAAATTTACCAGATAGAGGTGGGTTGGTGCTTTCAAATAATTCAGCGATCGCTTGATTATTTTTCTGCAACTCTTCTTGATTTTTGGCGATCGCAGCTTGGTCTTTGCTGCTTCTCAACTCTTGCTGTTTCGCTTTTAATTCGGCTCTTGATGTTTGGAAAGCAAACAGTTGGGTTTCTGTGCCTGGCTTTTGGGTGCGGAATTCTAACTGCGCTGTACCTCCCAGCACCCGTTCTGCTTGCTCAGGATCGTTGACCCCTGGCAGTTGTACTAAAATTTTGTCTGTACCAATAGTTTGGATGACTGGTTCTGAAACGCCAAGGCCGTTAATTCGACCTTCGACGACTTTTTTCACGGCTTCCAATTCTCGCTGGGTGATTTGCTTAATTTCCGGCGTTGGTTTGACCTGAATTGTTAGCTGCGATCCTCCACGTAAGTCCAGTCCCAAGGGTACGGGAATTTTGACAATCGCCACAACGGCGGCGATTACCAAGACTAAAATCAAGGCTAATAGCGATCGCTGTCTTTGCATACCATAACTCGCAACTGACAAAGGTTATGATAGCGCTCTTTTACAGCGTTATGAGCAAGGATTGGGGATTGGGTATAAGGAAAAATTTTACCAGTCCCTAGTCCCCAGTCCCTAGTCCCCAGTCTCTAAACTCGCATCGCCACCATTTTTTCCACAGCTTCGACTATTTGCTCTGGTTGAACAATTGTCAATCGCTCTAGGTTGCCGTTGTAAGGTGTGGGAATATCTTGGGAAGAAAGCCGCAACACTGGCGCATCTAATTCATCAAATAAGCGATCGTTAATTGAGGCGATTAATTCCGCTCCGATACCGCCAGTTCTCATGCCTTCTTCTACGATAATTACTCGATGGGTTTTGCGTATAGATGCACCGATAGTGTCAAAGTCTAGTGGCTTGAGTGATATCAAGTCAATTACTTCTGGGTCATAACCTTGTTTTTCTAAAGTTTTCACGGCTTGCAGTACATGATGGCGCATCCGTGAGTAGGTGAGGATTGTGACATCTTTTCCTTGACGCACAACTTCTGCTTTATTTAAAGGCAGCAGGTATTCTTCGTCTGGTAAATCTTCTTTTAAGTTGTAAAGCAGAACGTGTTCAAAGAACAACACTGGGTTATCATCGCGGATAGCCGATTTCAGCAGTCCTTTGGCGTTGTAAGGTGTAGAGCAGGCAACAATCTTCAAACCAGGAACAGCTTGGAAGTAAGCTTCCAATCGCTGGGAATGTTCTGCTCCTAGCTGTCTTCCTACACCTCCGGGACCTCGAATTACCATTGGTATTTTAAAGTTACCGCCGGAAGTGTACCGCAGCATTCCAGCGTTATTAGATATTTGGTTAAAGGCTAAGAGCAAAAAGCCCATATTCATGCCTTCAATTATCGGTCGTAATCCAGTCATTGCTGCTCCCACTGCTATGCCTGTAAAGCTGTTTTCAGCAATGGGAGTGTCCAGAACTCGGAGTTCGCCATACTTTTGGTATAGGTCTTTGGTAACTTTGTAGGAACCGCCATAGTGACCTACGTCTTCACCAAGAACGAACACACTGGAATCACGCGCCATTTCTTCATCAATGGCTTCCCGCAGAGCGTTGAAGAATAGTGTTTCTGCCATTTAGACCTTTAGTACGACTATTGTTTTAGAATCTTATCGCGCCGCTGCGGTCAATACCGTGAGCGATCGCACTAGTTAGAAATTGGGTTGTCTGAATCAACTGCTCCAGGTACAGACAAACAAAAGATTAAAGGTAAAAAGATTCTTCCTTATTTTCTCTGTCTATCTAATTGCTATGCCGCTAGTAGGGAGTAATTACCGACATAACTATATCAAAATCACATTCAAAGCTGTTCCCAAAATGAAAAAAATAGTAATTTTACTGAAGCGTATATATAGTTAACTACTTAATTAATTAAGCCACTTTGCTGATTTCTCGGCGTTGGAGGGAAAAAATGTTCTTGACAAGGTAAAAATTAATTTCTGTCAAGTACTAGTCAGCTAGCAACTACCCGTACTGGAAGATGCAAGCACACAAAGCGCACAAATTTAGATTTGATTGATTTTATCGATGGCTCTAACTTTCACAAAGCATATTATCAGCTGCAAACTGGAGAATCAGTTACCTGAGTTACCCGATCGTCTGGAAAGCGCTTAGGTCTGCCTGGTTTGCGTTTGTGTCGTTGATTGATTGACTTTTCGCTTGCAGCAGCCAATTCTTCAGGTGTGCATTTAAATAAACGCAAAGCGTCTAAATATTTTTTCGGTGTCATTGTGGGTTCAGTACGCCCAGCTTCCCAGTTGCGGACACTGGTTTCACTGATTGCAAGCCTGAAGGCAACCTCTGCACGGCTAAGCCCCGCACGCTCTCTCAGGACTTGCATATCCATATCTCATGCTCCCCTTGAAAACTTAAGTTTGTTTATTAAATCAATTGACATTTAGAGTCAATTGCAAAAAATTTATTAACTATACTTCTTTTATAAGCGATCGCCTCACACTCTGGCAAACGAGGGAGGTTTATATTTCTGTAATACCACGGACAAAATCTGCTATCTGAACAGCAAATAAACGGTTATACTGTTTTAGCACTGCCAATGTTGGCAGTTCAACTATCCAGCAATCCAGATTTTATAACATTGATAGCTAAATACGGTTTAGATAAGATATTTTGCACCGCCGATAACCTTTGTAGAGACGTGGTATTGCAACGTCTCTACTACGCATCTACTCTCTAATTTTCATGCACAGCTGCTTCTATACGAGATATTTCAATTGCACGGTTTAATTTCAGTCCATTTACTCGATTCCAACCAGAATACAAAGCGAGGACATAATAGGTAAAAGTTTGGGGTCAATATCTTTACGAATATTTGCATGAGCTTCGGTCAACAATTCTACCAAACCCCTGGCGCGCGATCGCTCGCTGATATGCAGTGGCAATGCGTCGTATCCTTTTGATGGGTCTTTTTTGTGCAACTGCATTAGCAGGCCGATATAGAACTTGTAATAATCCTCTACCGTGGCGAAGTAGGAAGTACGTAAGTCTTGACTTGTAACTTCTCGGTGAGGGCTGCTTGCAATTGGTTATTTTGGCGTTGCAGTTTGGCGATGTTGTAGAGGCTTTGGGCTTGTTCAGCAAGTAAACCCATTTCCTGATATGGAGCAAGTTGTTCTTGATAGCTTTGTAAAGCTTTTTGGAGGTCTTTTGTTAAACGCCAATACTTGAGGGCTTCTTCGTGTTTAGCAATAACTTGAGTAATGAGTGTTGTTTTTGTGTCTGACTTTTTGGCTTCTGCGTCTGCTTTCTCAGCCGCAGCACGATAGGTGTCTAAGAGGATGTTTGAAAAGTCGGTCAGGTTGTAAAAAAGCTCTCTCGGTATAAGCTGTGAATAGATAGTAGACAGCACCAAAAGAGCAACATGAGTAAAGCATACCCCAGCAATCTGACCTATGCACAATATGAATTTCTGAGTGACATGCTTCCAGAAGCAAAACCCGGTGGTCGCAAGCGCTCTGTCGATATGTGGGAAGTTCTAAACGCGATCTTCTATGTCCTGCTAGAAGGAGTGAGATGGCGAGGGTTGCCTGGGGATTTTCCGCCGTGGCAGACAGTTTACACGTATTT
>LXQD01000029.1 GCA_003326215.1 Nostoc minutum NIES-26
GTAAAGAAGTTATTCAATTATGGTCAAAGTGGGAAGACATGGGTTTGTACATCTTCTTTCTACCCAAATATTGCTCAGAAATGAACCCGATTGAATTGGAATGGCAACATCTCAAAAAAGATGAACTAGCCGCGAAAACTTTTGAGGATGAGTTAGACCTTGCCTATGCCGTCATTGATGGAGTCCAAACGAGAGGAGAAAAAGGAAATTACAGTACGCAACGTGTAAGATTTAACTCTAGTTCTTCTGCTTAACTCTTTGTTACATACTTGTAAATTTTCTCCACGACTTACTTAAGCTATAAATTTTGAATTTAAATTAGTACATAAGTATAATTGCATTGGCTAGGAGATAGCTTAATCTAAGTATATAGAAACGAATTAGATATCTGCTCATGCTCAATTCGATTCTTCAAACTCTTGCTGAAATGTTGGCTAACGGAGCTGTTCTCACTAGCACTGAGCAAATAGATTTTAGTCACCCGGCAAGTTTAGAAAATAGTCATAGAGAGCTATCACTTAATCTCTATCTTTATGATGTGCGGATAAGTAAAAAAATGCCAACTAATGGCAGGCAGGTTGAGCGCTATTTTGATGATTCACGACAGGTTGCAGAAGTATGTAGAGCGCCTAGTTGGTTCGATATCTCCATTGTAATTACAGCTCGCGATCGCACTGTATTGGGAGAGCTTCACCTTCTGTCTGAGACTTTACTACTATTAATGCGTAATCGACTATTACGGGAGGAGTTTCTCACTCCTGACCTTCGCGGTCACGGCAACTTATCATTATCAGTCACAAACGAGCCACCTATTGATGTAGGAAGTTTATGGAGTTCTCTTTCTCTTCCCATACGACCTGCTATTTATCTGACAGTAACTGTTCCGTTTAATGTATGGAGAAAAACAACTGTACCTTTGGTTACAGAACGATATTTCGGAGTCAATAATTCAATTCCAGCTATCAGCAAAAGCGGATCTATAACTCAGCGATTTGCCATTGCTGGCATTGTCAAAAATACTCTAGACGCAAAACCATTAAAACGAGTCCGAATCATGCTTCAAGGAACCGAAAAATCAGTAACTAGCAACGATGAAGGTTATTTTATCTTTGAGAATTTGACCTCTGGAAACTACATTTTACACCTGAAACGATCTGGCTATGAGTTTAAAATGCTCAATGTTTTTGTAGACGGAGAACCATGTATCCCCAAAGAGATATTACTTATGCCCGCCTACTAAATTTCTATATCAACCAATTATCAAACAAATCAAGGAACACTTAACATGGCTAGACTAGACTATTTTGCACCAGGCGTTTATGTTGAAGAAGTCGATCGCGGCAGTCGTCCGATAGAGGGAGTCAGTACTTCAGTCGCCGGATTTATCGGTTTTACTGAAGATATACGAGGCGGGGCCGAACTCTTTAAACCCATGCTTGTCACAAGTTGGACTCAGTATCTGGAATACTTTGCTAGACCCAACTCTAATGGGTTCACAGACTTCGATGCCTACTTACCTTTCTCTGTTCGAGGATATTTCATGAATGGAGGCGGACGTTGTTGGGTTACAAGTATTGGAACGCAACTCCCTGGTATTGGGCAAGAAAATTCAAAACGGCAAGCACCTGTTTTAGAAATCCCAAGACGCGGTAATCGCCCAAGCTTAAACTTATCTATTCGACCGGAACACTTCGATAACGGGCCCATTCAAATCGAAATTCAGGATGGAACGCCAAAGGCGTTACCTCCTGCTAAAGATGCCGATAAAACAAGCGACCAGATTAAAGGTCAATCGCAGGGAGCGAATAAAGTAGAAATACCTCATAATCCAGGTGAATTCTTCTGTGTAAAAGTGTGCCGAGACGGCCAAGTGCTTGAGGAATACAATCATTTGAGTATGGATCCAAAGCCGCAAACCCAGGCTGCAACCTACGTTGTTGAGGCTCTAAAAAACTCTAAGTATATTTCGATTGAAGATATTGCTAAGCCCGGACTACCCTTATCTCGACGACCTTTAAATGGCGAATACGAACTACTGCCTCCAGCACCAAATTCTACACCTGAAAAATTTGCTCATGAAATAGAAGGCGATCGCAGCGAACGAACTGGCGTTCTTGGTATCTTTGAAATTGACGAGATTACAATGATATGCTTTCCGGATTTAATGCGAGCTTATGAAGCTCAAATTTTAAACCTCGAACAAGTTCATGGTGTGATGGAAACCATGATCAGCATGTCTGAAGGTTCTACTAGCGGCGATATGCCAGGGCCAACGAATCGAATGGTTGTGTTAGATCCTCCCCCCGATCGCACTAAGCCTCAAGATGTCGTTGATTGGTTAGATGATTTCGGTCGTCGTTCCATGTTTGCCGCTCTCTATTATCCGTGGGTTAAAGTACCCAATCCTCGAAATGCAGGGCGACCAATTCTTGTTCCTCCTTCTGGTCATATGATGGGCGTATGGGGTCGAACGGATGAATCGCGGGGTGTTTATAAGGCTCCTGCGAATGAAGTCCCCAGAGGAATTACTGGTCTAGCATATGATATCAACTTTAGAGAACAAGAACTTCTTAACCCGCTAGGTATTAACTGTATTCGTAAATTTCCTAACCGAGGAATTCGGATTTGGGGTGCTAGAACCCTGGTTGAACCAGACAAAACCGAATGGCGATATATCAGCGTCAGAAGGCTCATCAGCTACATTGAGCGCTCAATTGAAGCTGGAACTCAGTGGGCTGTCTTTGAACCGAATGACGAAGAGTTGTGGACGCAGGTTAGATATACCGTTAGCAATTTTTTAGAGCGGATATGGCGCGAGGGTGCATTGTTTGGAGCTAGTCCTGATCAAGCGTTTTACGTCAAGTGCGATGCTGAAAATAATACACCTGAAACAATAACTTTGGGGCGTTTATATATTGATGTTGGTGTATGCCCTGTACGTCCGGCTGAATTTGTGGTCTTCCGCATCAGCCAGTGGAATTCTCTAGAAACAGAACAAAGCTAACAAGCTTCTCAAGTCAACTATTCATTGAACAAAATAACTAGGAGAAAAAATCATGCCAGGTCAAGATTACATTGAGTGTTCTAGCTTCACCTTTAGCGCTGGGTCTAAGATCAAGGACTTACCAGTTAAAGAGTTCAGTAATATGGGTATGGATGCTCCTCCAACCGATCATGTTGCTGGATCTGGAAAAAATGGAGAAAAAACATACCAACCGAAGCCAACACCCGTTAAGCCGCAGAACCCAACAATTGTTTTAGCTGGATGTAAAGATAAGAGTGCCTATACTTGGTTTAACAAAGTTAATCCTCCTACAGGTAAGAATCCTGACTGGAAAGGACAGCTTGAAGATGCAAAAATCACTGCGTATGCAGATGGTAAGCCAGTTATGGAATGGCAGATTAAGCAATGCTATCCCTGCAAATATTCAGTCTCTTCAATGACTTCTGCTGGTGGAGAATTAATTTGCGAAACGATAGAGTTAGTTGCTCAAGAAGTCACACGCGAACAATAGTTAATATCTGTATTGTCGCGCAAAAATAAATCACTTGCCCTCTGTTGAAAGAGGGCAAACCTTCTTTTTTAATTTTGTTTGGTTCGGTAATTCAGCTTTTTTAGTTTGACGAAATAAATTATGGCAAATTCATCTAGAAATCCCGTTTTTTTTACAGCATCTAATTTCTATCTAGATTTAAAGCTTGATGGTTCAAGTGACTTGGTAGACGCAGTTTTCTTAGAATGCCAAGGATTTGACTACTCGCAAGATGTAATTGAGTTTTGTGAAGTTACTTCAAGTCGATGGGGCAAAGCAAGTAAAGGAAAGGTTGTACGAACGAAACTTCCAGGTAATGCAAAGAGCGGAAATTTAACATTACTGCGAGGAATGACAAGTTCGGCTGCTTTATGGAAATGGTTTGAGTTGACTGAGGATGGTAACTGGGCTAAACAGCGAAAAAATGCGATTCTAACGATCCATGAAGATGGAAAACCCCAAGCAAGATTTGAACTTACGGCAGCCTGGCCATCGCGGTACAAAATTTTAGATGTTAAATCTAATAGCCAAGAGATAGAAATAGAGGAAGTAGAAGTAGCCTACGAAGGGTTTAAACGGGTGAAGTAAAAGATTAATGACTCTTGACTCAGCACTCAGCACTCATACCGTTTCACTTTAAGGTTGATACATTTAGGAGGCAGTGCGGTCTTGGGGTGTCCCCAAGTGGAGCAACTGCCGTGCCAGCAGAGGGGAGCCAGTGCGTTGGGGAGACAGCGCCGTGCGGAGGTTCCCTATGTTGAGGCGACTGTCGTCGGCTGTGCCGACTTGTAGCAACTGGCGTGTAGGGGTGCAGAGGAACAGAGGAGAAATTATTTGTCTCATTTATTTAGTGAAATGGTATCAGCACTTAGCACTTATGAGTAATGGATTAGCGATCGCAGCGATGACAGCTGTATTCAAAAACTTGATAGAAGACGGTTTGGTTCAGAATGCAGCACTGTCGAGTATGGGAAATATATTAGTAACGACACTTCCCCCAGATCAGATTTCTATTGGCGTTGATGGTCAACCTCAGCTAAATCTGTTTCTCTACCAGGTTTCGCAAAATCGGAATGTAGACTTAGGTAAAAGCGATCGTTACCAGCCAACCCATCATCAAGTCAGTACAGAAGAAGGTGCAATTCTCCCCTTAGCCATCAATCTCCATTATGTATTGACTGCCTACGGAAACAAAGACTTTCAGACAGAAATACTGTTGGGTTACGTGATGCAGCTAATGCATCAAACTCCGGTTTTATCCAACGCCAGGATTCGAGCAGCGCTAAATCATGTCGCAACCATCAATCGTTCCGGTCTTTTGGCACAAGCGATTGAATCGACTTCTGTTGAAGCTTTGACCGAGCAGTTAGACCAAGTAAAAATCGTACCAAACTTGTTAGATACAGAGCAGATGTCGAGATTGTGGTCGCTCTTACATGGTTCTTATCGACCCTCAATTGCCTACGAAATATCAATGGTGTTTATTGGCTCTCAGAAATCTTCTCCAGGTTCTAGTAAAGAGGCATTGAATCAGCCGCAAATTGAGAAAATTGTTGCATCGCCTACAAATAACCAGATTGTAGCAGGGAGCAGTCTAATCATCTATGGCAAAAATCTGAGTGCAGATATAACTTTGCTGCGTCTGAACGCAGGAGAAAACCTCTTAGAACCACAAATTGTTGAAGACAACAGAATTTTGTTTAAACTGCCTCACAATCTAGATGCTGGGGTTCAAAAGGTTCAAGTTGTTCATCAACAACTATATAAGTATCAAAAAGATAGTGAGCTTGAGGTAGTATCAAATGAGCAAACTTTTGTTTTGCATCCAACTATTCAATTTTCTGTTGAGGAGCAAGGCTGCAATGTATAGAGCTTTAGGCAGAAAGTTGTAGATTTATAGGTTTTAAGTGGATCAACTAGCGAATAACTACCTTACCGAATAAAAGTATTTTTATCAAGATTAGAGGATCGAAAATGCCTAATACTAGAAGCGAAGTCGAAAAACAGAAACAAGCAGCCGCAAGGCAAGGATTAGATGCTAATAATATCCTTGCAGAAGGTTCTAAACGAAGAACACAACCTCCAGATAGGCCAGGCGCTCCTCCGCAAGTACATCAAAATAGGCATGGAAACCCCATTCTCCTACCTGGTGATTCGGCGATAATGACGCAAAAGATAAAATTATCTGGAGATTCAGCAAAAGATATTCGAGGACTAGTAGCTCGAACTGAACGAGGCGGGCCTGGTAGTGGTGAGACTTGGCATCACCACGCTGACTACGATTCTCAAACTGATAAGGGAAAAGTTACATTAATGCCAACAGCGGATCATCAGCAGCACTACCATATCGGAGGTAGTGCCCAGAAGCGAGCTACCGATCATGGCGGAGATCCTGACAAAATGGCAAAATATGGATATAGCAATCCTCAATGAGTTGTGAAAATTAGTGTTCTTCCATCACTCTAGGCAGAGGAATCCAAAAAATAAAATGCCCAGTCGTATAAAAGATATTTTGGCTCAACCCAAGGATTCAAGCACTTTTGCCCCTTTGAGGCGAAAGCGACGGCTAGGCATTTTATTGTAAATATAGGACTCACATTTGATTGCGTGAAAAAACTCAGTACACCTCAAAGAGTCTTTTTTTCTCTTCCAGTTTCTTATTCCTGCCTACATAAGTAATTTCTCTAAATCAAACCGCATTCCTATAGGAATATAATTGTTCGCTAATTTTTTTAAAGTTTACTATATCTTTTGATTTATTGTTAAGAAAATATTCGATTTTGCTGTGTAAATAAAAATATTTTATTTTAATCGATATATCTAATAAAATTAAGTTTATTTGAATAATAAATGTTTTATTTAAAAATTATAATTTTCAATATATTTGCTAATTTTCAAATCAAATTATTTATAAAATCTTCAGACTCGAAGGACGTTCTCTTATGTATGCTTCAACTGATTTTGGTACTTGGTATGAATCTAATAGAAACTATTTTATTATGGTCTTAAATCAGCTTCGTGAAATTCTTGAGAACTACGTTAAACAGCCTGACGATAGCCCTGATATAGAACTTATAAGTCTACAAAAAGATCGATCTGAGCTAGAGATAAAAGAGGCAGCAGCAACGATGACATCTCCTCCAGCTCTGGAGCAACTTTGTCAAAGGTTTAAGCTTTCAGAATTTGAGCGCTCTATATTGGTATTTTGTGCTGGGGTAGAAATTGATTTGCGTTTTCCACATTTGTGTACTAAGGCTCACGGTACAGAGTCTCAATACAACCCAACATTTGGTTTGGCTCTTAGTATATTACCTAATCCCCATTGGAGTGCGTTAGCACCTGATAGCCCACTCCGCTATTGGAAATTAATTGAGTTAGGTTCAAATAATATCTTAACTAATACATCCCTTTATATAGATGAGAGAATTCTTCATTATCTTATAGGTGTGAAAACAACAGATCCGTTATTAACAGAAATTACTGAGCTACCAGCTGACACGCAACAACTGATTCCTTCTCATCAATGCTTGGCAGATAGTATAAAGGCTCTGTGGGGATTGAATTCATTGCAGAATTCTCCGCCTCTGATTCAGCTATGTGGTTCAGAAATGGAGGATAAAACTGACATTGCTCAAGCTGTCTGTCAGCATTTTAATCTACAAGTAAATCTTTTGAACTGCCATCGTATTCCTCTTAGACCCAATGAATTAGAAACTTTTATCCGCCGACTGGAAAGAGAATGTATTTTGGAGGCTAAAGCACTTCTTCTAGTTTGTGAGGATATCGACTATTCCGACAAGCTACAACTTGCTTCTGTACATCAACTGCTTGAGGAACTACAATGTTTTGCGATCGCTACTACAGTTTCTCCACTTCCAGGCATAAAGCGTCAGATGATTCGCTTTGATGTTCCTAAACCCCTACCTCAGGAGCAATTAATCACCTGGGAAAACTCCGTGGCCGAACTCAAAACTCAACTCAATGGGCAAGGAAAGCTTATCTCAGACTCGGAACAGTTAATGCAAGATTTACAAGAACTTACTTCTCAGTTTCAACTTAGTACTTCTACGATTCGTCGAGCCTGTACAGCAGCTGTCGGGCAGTTGACAATACCATCTGCTCCTTCTCTAAAACAGGCTTTGTGGCAAAGTTGTCGCGTTCAAGCTCGTCCTAGATTAGATGAGCTTGCAGAGCGAATTGAGTCAAAATTGTCTTGGGAAGATTTGGTATTGCCGCCTCTTCAGAAGGGAATTCTTAAGGAAATTTCGGCTCATGTCCGACAGAAGGCTAAAGTATACGAAAAGTGGGGATTTGCATCTAAGAGTAGACGCGGACTAGGTATTACAACGCTATTTTCCGGGCCTAGCGGAACTGGAAAAACTCTAGCAGCAGGTGTTCTTGCCAATGAGCTGAACCTCGATCTCTATAGAATTGAACTTTCCGCTGTTGTCAGTAAGTATATTGGTGAAACCGAGAAAAATCTACAGCAGATATTTGATGCAGCTGAGAG
Source organism: Nostoc minutum NIES-26 (assembly GCA_003326215.1). Lineage (GTDB taxonomy): Bacteria > Cyanobacteriota > Cyanobacteriia > Cyanobacteriales > Nostocaceae > Dendronalium > Dendronalium minutum. Next base: position 8,044 of record LXQD01000029.1, read on the forward strand.
TGGCGGTGTAATTTTGCTTTTTGATGAGGCAGACTCTATTTTTGGTAAACGGAGTGAAGTTAAAGATTCTAAAGATCGCAATGCCAATCTAGAAGTTAGCTATTTACTTCAGCGAATGGAATCTTATCCAGGAATGGCTATTTTAACGACGAATTTACAAAGTAATTTAGATCCTGCATTTATGCGGCGGCTTCGGTTCGTGATTCAGTTTTCTCTCCCAGATGCCGCCCATCGAGCTGAAATTTGGCGACGGATTTTTCCGCCTGATACGCCAACTGAAGGCTTAAACTTTGAAAAACTGGCTCAACTTAACGCTCCTGGCGGTAATATCCGCATTATTGCCCTCAACTCAGCCTTTATGGCCGCCGATGCAGAGGAGCCTGTACAAATGAAGCATATTCTGAAAGCAACTCAAACAGAGTATGAAAAACTAGGGAAATCATTAACGAGCGTAGAAATTTCTGGCTGGATTTAAGATTGTGTCGCAAAAACTTACTTAAAACAAAAGCTATAGCAAGCCTAAATCATTCATGAGAAATTTAGAACTAATTGGGCGAATAGAATTCGCTACTACACAAACAAAGTCCACCTACGTGGACTTAATAAAATAACCCGCGCAGGCGGGTTATGTCTGTATAGCCGCGATTTCTAATCGCCAGGGCTGAATAAAATGTTACTTTTAATCTTGCTATTGAATCTACGTGTTTTCTCATAATTAAATTCGGATTGCTATAGTTATATAGTAACTCCAAAAATTGGAGAGACGAATCCAGTCAGAGTTTTAAAAGTTACATTTGATTTCTGCTTCAGAAAGCTACAAAAGAGGAGAATATTAAGCACAGTAGCAGTTATAGTCCTTGTAATACGCTAACAGGATTTGTTTTTCATTATACCCAAATTACGTGGCAATTGCATCAGCTTCAATATTATTTATTTTTTCTAGCTTGCTAAAACCAGTCTTTTTGCTGTTTCATAAATAAATGTTCTATGCGAGCAAGGTATAAAGTATATGCATTTTGACTGATTTTTACTCTCAAAGTTTTTATCATGCCTACGATCTGCATAATTAGTTTGCTTTGCTCCCAATAAGTTCAGTAAAGCTAAAATTACACAAAACAAGGCAGTGTATTTAATACTTGCATATATTGTCAGCCTCATTTTGTTGTCTAGTAGGGAGAAAAAATTATGGTGCTTAATTTTACCAAATTTTATAGTATTCCTGTACTACCAAAGCGAAAGAATAATCTTAATAAATTTTCTACCTATATTGTGCTAAATAACCAAAATAATCAATTAGCGTTGCAATGGAAACATCAACCTTATCTGCAACGTAATTTGAAATTATATGGAGAAAATCATCAGGAATTTTCTAATTTATTTTATAACGAAGATAAAGGAATAGACATAGCAAATTTTTGGCGAAAAGTAGCATTTGATGAATCACAATTAATAGCAGATTGGGAACCAAGTAATAAAACAAAACTTGCCTATGAACATTTAGCAAGTTACTTTGAAGAAAAATGCTATTGGGCTGCTAAAGATTTATGTAAAGAGCGTAAGAGCAATTCTTGGGAAGAATATCTATTTATTGCTAGATTGCTAGTTTACAATCCCCTAAAAGTGAAAGAAATTTTAGTTAAATATAATTCTCAGATTGCAAATTTAGATACATATATAACTACCACATTAACAAACTATATTAAATCTTCAGCAGAAGTTAGTAGATTTTCGCGGTGGAGATTGTTATACAAAAAGAGTGACAAAGAACTTATAGAAGCACTAAAAGTATTCGGAATCATTGAACCAGAAATTTCATTAATTATTTTTGCTAGAAAATACTTTAAGCAAGTTTATTTAATTAACAAAGTTAAAAATCCAAGCAGAACTACAGGTAAAAAATGGATAGCCCCTGATGAAGATGATTTTTTAAAATCTGCTGAATGTTATAACGCAGAAAAAATGTTACCAACTGCGCCCCATGAGGTATTTGCTAATTCTACTAAAGTGACTGCAAAACAAATTCAAGATTGGATGGAGATTTGCATTAAAGCTTTAGAAACTTACCCGATATCAATTTTACCGAAATTTTCACTTGATGCCTTTCAAGTAGGTGAATTTGAAGCTAAATCAGAATTACAAGTTACGGAAATAGAATGGGAAAAGATATCAAATGCTGAGGAGACAAGAGAACAAGGATTTTTGGCGAATCAAGTTAATTCAATTTTATCTGAGAAACTTCAATCAATGAAACTGGGCGATCGCAAAATTTTACTTCTCTATTATGGGTTTGAACTCAATCAAAAACAGCTAGCAGATAGATTAGGAATTCATCAAAGTACAATTTCTCGTTATTTAACTAAATCTACAATCAAATTATTAGAAACTGTAGCAGGAGTCTCCCAACCCCAAAAATGGGTTAAACAGTATGTAGAAGGATGGTTAGAAAGCGAGTATCAAGCACCAATACACTCAGATTTGATTCAAGCAGCTTTGGTGTCAGCCATTAAGAAATTAGCAAATGAAGAACGCAAGATTTTGCAACTTTATTATGGCGATCACATGGATGAAATAAAAATTGCGTCTCAGTTAGAGATTAACTTAAATGAAATAGCTACAAGACTTACTAAAGCAAGAAATCAATTACAAGATAAACTGATGAATGAAATAAATATTTGGATTAAAGAATATTTAGAAAAATGGTTAGGCAATTACTACAAATCTCTTATAAAACTAGTGTTGAAAAATGAAGCTAAATCAGGAAATAAAGAATTAGAACCAGAAGACAAGATTTCTCTAGTGGAAATGTATATTCAAAATCAGTCGTATTAGCTGTATTAGGGAGAGAGAATATGATGCTAAGTTTATCAGATTTTGTAAGTATTGACACTAACCATATTTGGTTGCAGGTAGAGACAGCCGAACAAGAAAAGATATGGCAACTTTCTCAACATCACTCAAATGCGATCGCAATTTATAATGCTTATCTCAATCGCATCTGCTTGAGTACCTTACTGCCTTGGTTTAGTGAGTCGCTACAAGAATCCACTTTACGTGCAGAGGTATTTCCTAGTGAAGAAAATTTGTTTAGTATCTTAGAACTCGTAAATGGCACAGCAATTAAAGTAGGTGAAACAAAAATAGTATTAGTACCGACTGAAACAATAGATATAGAAGAATTGTGTGTACCGCAAGAATGGGTAGATATTAATAGTTGGGCGGCTGATTATTATATACCAGTGCAGGTAAATTTGGATGGCGATAATGATGATTCTTGGATACGAGTATGCGGATTTGCTACCCATCGTCAATTGAAAAACCAAGGGAAATATAATTCAAGCGATCGCACTTATTCTTTACCTATCGAACAGTTAACTGAAAACTTCACCTTACTTTTTGCTACACTGGGGCTACGTTGGCGAGAAGAAGTGCCAAGTGAAGTAACTTTGTCAGCAGCAGATCAAAACCTTTTGCAGACATTGAGTGATACTTTTATTTATTCTCCTAGACTACTGGATATACCATTTGCTCAGTGGGCAGCATTGATTTCCAACGAACAGTGGCGACAACAAATTTATAATCAACGTTTAGGTAAAGAAAAAACTGTTTCTACTGCTGAGAAAGACTTGTCACCAAGTATAGAAACCTCATTTATTCAAGTGAACCTTAATCAATGGTTTGAGAAGCTGTTTACAGCAGGTTGGCAACCTATTGACGAAGTTTTAAATTCACAATTAGGAAATTTAGTATATGAGTTCAGAAGTCTTTCTGCTACTAGGAAAACAGGTGTAAGTGGAGTCAAGCTAATTGATTTAGGGATCGAATTAGGAGGACAATCTTTAGCACTGATGCTTGCTCTCTCGCAGGAAGAAGACGAAAAAATTGCTGTTATCGTCCAAGTTCATCCCACTGGTAATCAAAAATATTTGCCGCCAAACCTCAAAATTATGCTTTTAGAATCAGGAGATGTTCTCCAACAAATTCAATCAAGAAGTCGAGATTGCTACATTCAGCTTAACCGTTTCAAAGGTTTAAGCGGAACCAGCTTTTCTATCCAACTTATTCTTGATAATTTCAGAATGATAGAAAATTTTTCGATTTAAATTTCCATCAAATTGGATGATTACTTGTAATAAAATTTATCAATACAGATTGGGTTGAACTTTGTAAAACCAACTTGAACTTTAAACTTATGTGGAGTTTTGTTCTGCAAACGCCACTTGTTATTCTGCGAAAAGCCGCGCAGAGCGCGTCTACGGCGATGGCTTTGCAACGTATTGCTTCCCTAACAGAGTACCTTGGAAACTCAGCAAACTTAATAATATTAGCTAATTAGTATTTTTAAGTCATGAGGTAACGGATAAACACTTATAATATGCATTAAAGCGGTATACCTTTTGGCTGTGAATCATAGCTATCTTATAATTAAAGATGAGTAAGTTAATTGTTATCAATTTAGAAAAAGGTAACTTCAACGATGGTTTTTTCCCTGTAACTGCACAATTGTGGGAAACCAATAACTCTCGTCCGATAAAATTTACGGGTAGTTTACCACCTGCACCAGAAATTCCTGAACTTTATAAACGCTTTCAAATAATATATCAAGCAATTTATAAACGATTCGTAATTCGTTCTAAACTTGAAGTAGAATCGACTGGTTTAACTAATGTTAGCGAGGTAGAGTTTAGTGAAGTTCAAGAACAGTTATATGAGGCAATCAATTCTTGGCTAAACTCTGATTTATTTCGCACCATCGACCAAAAATTAAGAGAAAAATTGGCTTTAGATGAAGAATTTCAAGTCATTATTGAAGCAGGCGATCATCTCGTACGACGGCTACCTTGGCATTTGTGGAATTTTGTTGAGCATTACCAATTATGCGAAGTTGCTGTAAGTACTCCCAAATATGAGCGAGTAATACCATTACCCAAACAGCAAAAAAATAAAGTTAGAATATTGGCAATTTTGGGTAATAGTCAAGGAATTGATATTCAGGAAGATAGAAAGATTCTAGAACAATTACCAAGTGCATCAACAGTATTTTTAGTAGAACCTTCACGCCAGGAATTAGATAAGTGGCTTTGGGACGAACAAGGCTGGGATATACTGTTTTTCGCAGGGCACAGTCATAGCCAAGACGACCGCGGTCATATACATATAAATCAAACTAGTAGTTTAACAATAGTAGAGTTAAAAAATGCCTTGAATCATGCTATTGCACGCGGGTTAAAAATAGCTATTTTTAACTCTTGTGATGGTTTGGGATTAGCGCGACAGTTAGCTGATTTGCAAATTCCCCAAATTATTGTCATGCGGGAAGAAATACCCGATTTAGTAGCACAAGAGTTTGTGAAACATTTCTTGAGAGCGTTTTCTGAAGGTCAATCTTTCTATTTAGCTGTGCGTTATGCACGTTCAAGATTACAGGGATTAGAAGAGGAATTTCCTGGTGCTTCTTGGCTACCAGTGATTTGTCAAAATATAGCGGAAGAAACTCTAACTTGGCAAGAATTATGCGGCCAAATCAATATAATTGCTTTTCCTAAATTAACAGTGCGGAATCTGAAAATCACATTTTTAGCGAGTGTTTTGGTTGCCGGCTTCATTACGGGGGTGCGATCGCTCGGCTTCATGCAACAATGGGAACTATCAGCTTTCGACTCAATGATGCGGATGCGACCTGACGAAGGTGCAGATAAACGTCTTTTAGTAATTAAAGTCACAGAAGCAGATATTCAGGCTCAAAAACAAAGACAAAAATCATCGCTATCAGATAGTACGCTACAAGAACTATTGCAGAGATTGTCATCATACAAACCAAGAGCCATTGGTTTGGATATTTATCGAGATTTTCCGGTAGATTCTCAATATTCAGATTTAGCAACTCGTTTGCGAACAAACAACAACTTTATTGCTATCTGTCAAGCTAGTGGTAGCAAACAACAAACACTTGGAATTTCACCACCACCGGAAATTCCATCTAGCCGTATAGGTTTTAGTGATGTTGCATTTGATAGCGATTTGGTAATCCGTCGTCATCTCCTATCTATGACACCAGAACCCGAATCAAATTGCAAGTCGCGCTACTCCCTCAACTTCCAACTCGCACGACAATATTTAGCTAAAGAAGGCATCCAATTCCATATTAATGACGAAGGCTACTTGCAGCTTGGCAAAATAGTCTTTAAACCCATAGATGTCCCTACAGGTGGTTATCAACAATTTAATGCCGGAGGACACCAAATACTGCTTAATTATCGCTCTTCGCAGGAGGTTGCCAAACAAGTCAGTCTCGCACAAGTCCTGAATAATCAATTTAACCCCGACTGGGTAAAAGATAAAATTGTTTTGATTGGCGTTGACTCACAAAGCGCTAAAGACTATTTTCTTACACCCTACAGTATGGCAACTACCCCCCAACAGGAAATTCCGGGGGTAATGCTTCACGCACACATGGTCAGTCAAATTATAAGTGCTGTTTTAGACAAGCGACCGCTGCTATGGGTTTTACCTGTATGGGGTGAAATCCTCTGGATTTGCAGTTCGTCTTTGATAGCCGGAATATTAGCTGTATACAGTCGCTCGCAATTGAAACTTGCTATTTTCATCGGTGCTGAATTGCTCATCCTCTACGGTTGCTGCTTTATTCTCTTACTGTATGGGGGTTGGATGCCATTCCTTCCCTCTGCACTGGGATTAGTAATTACTGGAATTAGTGTCAAAAAAATTTCAGTAATTAGAAATAAAATAACTGGAAATAATTGAGAGTTTAATTATGGCTAGAATCAACCTTCTTTCATTACAAAAAGCATTAGTACTAAGTGGATTTTTTACAGTCATTAATGTTACACAATTATCAGCACAATCTCAGCAATCAAACACTACAACAATACATTTTGTTCAGCCAGTCTTAGAAAGGCAACCAGAAAATAGAGGGGCACCAAGAGACAGAAGAGGTGCAGGAACTCGCGGTGATTGCCCAGTGACGAACAAACCTCTCACAACCTTAGTACCTTTGGTGTCAATAACTGCTAATCACAAGCAAGTAACAACAGGCACAGCTAACATGCAATATGTTTTAGGCTTAACCACAGCCGAACATCCAACTTTTTGGTTTTACGTTCCTTATTTACCTAAGAATATTAACTCGGTGAAATTTGTCTTACTGGATGAAAAAAATAACTCTCTTACCAAAGAACCAATTCCGATTACTTTATCCAACACGCCAGGAGTGATTAGGGTTAGTGTTCCGACAACAGAGAAACCTCTAGAAATTGGACAATATTATCATTGGTACTTTTTGATTGATTGTAACCCGCAAAGCCGCTCAGAAGACATAGCTGTTGAAGGGTTAGTGCAACGCATTGTCCCAAACGAGGAACTAACGCGTCGCCTCAAGACAACAACCCCACGTCAACAAGTAGCCCTTTATGCTCAAGCAGGTATTTGGCAAGATGCTCTAACTACTTTAGGAGAACTTCGTGCCCGCCAACCCCAAGATGCAAGCTTGGCGAATGATTGGAAAAATTTGTTGGAGTCTGTAGGGTTAGAAAATATTTCTACCGAAGCGATCCCCCCTTGTTGTACTCTCTAACATGGGCATAGAGGAACTAGTGCGTTGGGGAGACAGCGTCGTGGGCGGGTTTCCCGACTTGAGGCGACTGTCGTCGGCTCTGCCGACTTGTAGACGCGTTAGCGGCTTCTGGCAGAGTAGCAACTGGTGTCATTGGATATCTGCAAAAGCTTTTTCTATTTCTTTAGAGGGATGCAATTTTGAAAAAATATATGCATTTAGGATGCTTCAAAGGGCTAGGAATTACAATGACGCAAGCCCTAACTTGTCAGTTTGCTGGTGCGATCGTACTCTATGCTAATTGCGCCATTGCCCAAATTACACCGGATAGCAGTCTGCCAAATAATTCTAATGTCAGATTAGACGGTAACACCACAATTATTGAGGGTGGAACCACAAGAGGCGCTAATCTCTTCCACAGCTTTGAGGAATTCTCTGTTCCTAATGCCAATACTACTTTCTTCAATAATGCACTCGATATTCAGAACATCCTGACACGAGTAACAGGTAAGTCAATTTCTAATATTGATGGCTTAATTCGCACTAACGGTACAGCAAACCTATTCTTACTTAATCCCAATGGTATCGTTTTCGGACAAAATGCCCGGTTAGATATTGGCGGCTCATTTTCTGCAACTACGGCAAGCAGTTTTAAGTTTCCTAATGGTACTATCTTCAGTGTTACCAATCCCCAAGCACCGCCATTACTGTCGGTAAGTATTACACCAGGGTTACAGTATGGAGCAAGTCAGCCAGGGGCGACGATTACCAATACTGGAAATTTAGCACCCAAGCAAGACCTGACACTAGTAGCTGACAAACTTGATTTGCAAGGACATCTTAAAGCAGGCAGAGATTTAACACTGCAAGCACAGGATACAGTTCGGGTGCGAGACAGTGTGAAAACTCCCTTTTTAGCTCAAGCCGGTGGTATTCTCATAATTGAGGGAAATCAAGGAATTGATATTCTGGCGCTAAATCATCCAACGCAGATACCGTTTGTGAGTGGAGGTGATTTCAGTTTAATCAGCGATGGAATTATTTCTGGTGATGCTCGTTTTGCTAGTGGTGGTAATTTTTCGCTCAGGAGTGTATCGGGAAAAGTGGCAGACTTCGTGAGCCTTTATGACCCAATAATTAGCAGTAATGGCGATGTGGATATTGCAGCTAACTATACAGGATCATCTTTGTTAGTTGAAAGCAAGGGTAATATTCGCTTTGAGGGTGATATAAATATTACTACGCCGGATACTAGTATACCTGCTGGGCAAGATACTGCAACTTTAAGCCAGAGTACAGCGTTAATTATGCGTTCTGGACAGAATACTCTAGCATATGGGGGTGTCAATTCTGGTAATATACCTGCGTTTAGTAGTGGAAATGTGCCACAGGGAATTACTTTAGGTGGAGATGTTTCCTTACAGCCGTTTAATAGCACTGGGGGGATAGTTAGCTTAACGACAGCATCCGGGGATGTGAGTACTAAAAGCATGATAACTAATGGGGGTGAAATTAACCTAAAAGCTGAGAATGGTAGCATTACCACAGACATTTTAGACTCTTCCTCATTATCTAATTCTGACAGTAATAGAAACGGGGGTGCTATTACATTAAGCGCTCAAGACAGCATCAACACTGGTAGTTTGTTCGTAAGGATTCAGGTGAAAGAGTATTGACAAAGGGGACATTGGAGGTGGAGTATCACAAATATGAACCAAAACCTGCCTCAAGAACTAGATAGAGAAAGCTTGAACCAGTTGTCGAAGGAAGAACTGGTAGAGATAATCATTGAGCAGAGCAAGGTAATACGTGAGTTACAGAAAATCATCTACGAACTACAGCAAGAAATAGAACGTTTAAAAGTCAGTAGAGATTTAGACAGTTCTAACTCATCAAAGCCACCATCTGGAGACATTCACAAAAAGAGCGAAAATAAAA
>LXQD01000030.1 GCA_003326215.1 Nostoc minutum NIES-26
CCGATCAAGAAACTGCATACTATATTAGTTCACTCACCATTCCAGCATCGGATTTTGCTCAAGGCATTCGTGGTCACTGGGGTGTGGAAAATCGTCTTCATTGGGTAAAACATGTTGTGTTTGATGAAGACTCTGCCCAAATGGTTGATGGCTATGCTGCTGCTAATTTCTCGATTATTCGTAGTTTTGTGATTAATCTCTTGCCTCACAATGGTTTTGATTCCCTAACAAGAGCAATACGACATTGCGCCCATGATATTAAATTACTTTTTTCCTTTTTAGAATGAAACAGCCCTGCTTTTTCAAGGGGGCTTTAGAAGTTTCCTCCTTTTTAAGGGGGGCTAGGGGGGATCAAAATTTTGACTTTTGACTTTTGACTTCCCCGTTCGTGTAGCGTCTCCGCAGGAGAAGGGGCTGATCCATCCATGATTCGCATTCTCATAGTAGATGAGCAAAAATCCATTCGAGACGATCTGACGAATATGCTCGAGTCAGAGTCAGATTTACAGGTAGTGGGAACTGCTGATGACGGTCATGGTGCGATCGCCCAAGTAAAAATATTACAACCCGATATAGTACTTTTAAACATAGAAATGCCCAATCTGGATGGAGTAAGTACTGCCCAGATTATCTGTAACCAATTTATAGGCATCAAAGTCTTAGCTTTCAGTTCCAATGATAGTGAAGATTATATAAATAAAGCATTTGCAACAGGGGCGATGGGCTATGTCTCTAAACAAAAAACCTCTGCTGCTCAATTGAAAGAGGCTATTCAATTTGTTCACAAAGGATATGCTTGCATTGGCAGCGGACAATGGGTAAAAATTAATTCTCCAAACCCAGAAGAAAAAATCGTAAATACCGTTAACGAATACAGCGAATTAAAGCCTAAACTCATTCCCAAATCCCTGCACATTGCTACTCCGGAGGAATTTCTGCCTAATATTAGTCGTAAGTTGACATGGGCAGGGTTCGCTTGCTTGGTAATATTTGGTAGTGGAATTTTGCTTGCCAGTGTGCTGAAATTCAAAACCGCTGTCAAAGTCCCAGCTATCCTGCGTCCTGTGGGTGAATTGCGCTTGGTTCAAGCCGCTACTGAAGGGACTATTTCCCGCATTGAAGTCAAAGACAACCAAAAAGTTGAATTAGGGGAAGCAATTGCTTATCTAGAGGATTCGCGTCTGCAAACAAAAAAGAGGCTACTGCAAGTAAGTATTTTCCAAAACCAACAACAAATCCGGCAAATGAATGCCCAACTTCAGACTTTGGATCGCCAGATTGCAGCAGAAACAGATAAAATGCAACAGGCGATCGCCTCAGCTAAGGCAGAACTGAAATTAAATCAACGAGAGTATGAAGATAGCAAAATTATCACCGTTGCAGAAGTCACCGAAGCAGAAGTAGCCTTAGAATTAGCACAAGAAGAACTGGCTAGATATCAACAACTAGCAAACACAGGGGCGATTCCCCAACTTCAATTAAGAGAACGGGAAGCTGGTCTCAAAACTGCTAAAGCGAGACTTCAAAGAGTGCAAGCAGCCATTAATCCTAGCAATGCAGCAGTAGCAATAGCAAACGAGAAAATTGCCCAAGCCAGCGCCACTGGAAAAGCGACTCTTGCCCAGTTAAATCAAGCAAAAGAAGAATTAGTCCAGCGACGTATAGAAATCGAGACTAGACTGATTAGCGATCGCCACGAACTCCAACAAATTGCCACGGAACTGAAAAATACAGTCATTCGTGCCCCTGTTGCTGGTATCCTTCAAAAACTTAATCTCCGCAATCGCCAGCAATTTGTTCGTCCAGGTGATGAAATTGCCCAAATTGCTCCTAGATATGCTCCTTTAATAGTAAAAGCATTTGTCACTTCTGCTGACATCGGCAAGGTGGAAACCAAGCAAAATGTACAGATGCGGGTTTCTGCTTGTCCTTATCCAGAATATGGCATCCTTCAAGGAACAGTAAGTGCTGTTTCTCCAGATGTGTTTATGTCCCAAAATGAATCTTCTGAGGCTTTGAAAACTTATGAAATCACAATTAAACCCGAAAGTTTGAAGCTAAAAGCAGGAAATCAAGAATGTATCCTGCAAGCGGGTATGGAAGGAACAGCAGATATAGTTTCAAAAGAAGAAACGCTTTTACAATTTATTATTAAAAAAGCTCGTTTACTTACCAATTTATAATTAATATTCAAAGCGACTATTTACAAGAGATTCCTTAATATAGGACTCACATTTGATTTCTGAAAAAAACTCAGTACACTTTTTACCTGTTCCCTGTCTCCACCAACAAAAACTTTAAATTTATTTAAAAATTAGCTCTTATTCAGTTACTTCGTTTTGTTGTAAATACTTGAGAATACCACTAGCGATCGCATCAGCCATTTGATTATGGTAATCTACATTATTAGATCGCAATCCATCTTTTGGGTGATCGATAAAACCTGTCTCTATTAAAATCGCAGGCACAGTGTTATTCCTAAGAATAAAGAAGTTGACCGATTTAAGCCCTCTATCTCTTAAGCCATTAATATTCTGAATAATACTACTGTGAACTACTCTGGCTAGACGCTGATTCTTTCCAAGATAATATGTTTCCACTCCATTTACTTTCCCATTAAACGCAGTTGCATGAATACTAACAAATAAGGAAGCACCAACCTGCCTTGCTTTGTTTACCCTATATCTCAAACTTTCATTTATGCTATTTACAGAAACATTGTCATATGTATCCCGTGTTAGCACTACTTGAATGCCATATTGCTGCAAAATTTCTGCTATCTTTTTGCTGATAGATAAATTTACATCGTCTTCAAGCACAATACTTTTAGTTCCAGTATCTGGCGGGAAACCATGTCCGGGATCAACTACTACTATATATTTTTGCTGGAGTGTTAAAGATGAAGATGTCAAAGGCACTGTTGATAAAAAATTGCAGATTTGCCCAGCTTGTTGCCAAGTAGGAAGTTTTAAAGTTTCACGTATATCAGCTCTATATGGTATGTAGCCCTGTAACCATTCACACCCCTGTATTAAAAGTTGATCTAAGTTTTTTACTGAGCGTATATAAGCATAATTATTAAACGAAGTAGTCAAGATATTTTGACCATCTGGGCTAAAACTAGCTTTACTCACATCAGACCAACTAGCAAGTTCCCGCCCTGATAAACTCCAGACTCTAGCAGTTTCATCAAGAGAAGTTGTGAGAATATGTTTGCCATCAGGACTAAAACTCGCACTATTTACTATACCTTGATGTCCTTGCAAGGAAACAATTAGTTCCCCAGAAGAACTCCATAATTTAGCCGTATTGTCAATAGATGAAGTGACGATATTTTGTCCATTCGGGCTAAAACTCGCATTGTTTACAACTCCCAAATGTCCTTTCATGGTAGCAAGATGTCGTCCAGATATATCCCAGATTTTAGCTGTCTTGTCATTGCTTGCAGTAACAATGCGTTTTCCATCTGGGCTAAAACTCGCACTATTTACTATGCTCTCATGACTTTTTAAAGTAGCAATTTCCCGCCCAGATAAATCCCATACCTTAGCCGTCTTATCATCAGCAGCAGTGACGATACGTTTTCCATCTGGGCTGAAACTTGCACTATTAACTATGCCCTGATGACCTTGCAAGGTAGCAATTTGCTGTCCAGATAAATCCCACAACTTAGCGGTTTTGTCAACAGATGTTGTCACAATATATGGGGAATGAGGGCTAAAACTCGCACTAGTTAATATATCTTGATGTCCTTGCAAGGTAGCAATTTGCTGTCCAGATAAATCCCACAACTTAGCTATTTTACTCAAGGAAGTTGTGAGAATGTATTTCCCATCTGGACTAAAACTGGCACTATTTACTATGTCTTGATTTCCTTGTAAAGTTGCAATTTCTTGTCCCGATAAATCCCAGATTTTAGCTGTCTTGTCCAAGGATATAGTCAGAATTTGCTTTCCATCTGGGCTAAAACTACCCAGATATCCTGGTAATGGCAGCGGTTGTACTAACCAGATCCGAGCCGAGCCATCAGAAGTGATAGTAACTATGTGTTTTTCATCTGGGCTAAAACTGACGCTATTGACAGGATTTACATGACTTAAGTTAACGATATTACGTAATTCTCCACGATACCAATTCCAAACCTTAACTATATTATTGGGTTCGGAAGTAGTAACAATATAATTTTGATTAGGGCTAAAACTGACACTCTTGAGATTTTCTCGCTCTGTGAATACAGGAATTGGGCTTCCAGAGTCATCCCAGACCTGAGCTATATTATTTGGGTCGGAAGTAGTAATGATATAATTTCCATTCGGACTAAAACTGGCACTCCTAACAATATCGTTATGTTTTAAGGTCAGGATTTTTCGTCCGGATAAATCCCACACACTGGCTGTCTTGTCATCACCAGCAATGACAATTCTTTGTCCATCCGGGCTAAAACTTGCGCTGTCCACCTTGCTTTGATTGGTTTTCAAGGAAAAAATTTCCTGTCCAGACAAGTTCCACACCTTGGCTATAACAGGAGGTTTATCATTGAGATTATCAGTTTTATCTTCTTGACTAGAAATAGTAACAATATATTGTTCAGATCGACTAAAACTGGCACTCTTGACACTATCTTTATGCTTTAAGGTAATAATTGCCTGTCCAGACAAATTCCAAACTTTCACAGTCTTGTCACTAGCAGCAGTCACTATGCGTTGTCCATCCGAACTAAAACTGGCAGTATTGACTCTGCCTTGATGTCCTTTCAAAGTAATAATTTCTTGGCCAGACAAGTTCCAAACTTTCACAGTCTTGTCATCAGCAGCAGTCACTATACGTTGTCCATCCGAACTAAAACTGGCAGTATTGACTCTGCCTTGATGTCCTTTCAAAGTGATAATTTCTTGTCCAGACAAGTTCCAAACTTTCACAGTCTTGTTTGCAATTGTGAAAATATATTGTCCATCAGGACTAAAGCTAGCACTGTCAATAATATTCTTCTCTGGCAGTACCTTTGGTTGCAACATCTTGTCCAGGATCGTCTGTAAAGCTAAAATTGGACTGGTAGTTGGGTAATCTGCCAATTCTTTCAGACGATTATCATCTACCAATTTTTTTAACTCTTGCCCAGTTTCAATTGCAGCTACCAAAGTTTTTACAGAATCAGACTCAAATTGCTCTATATTTAGAATTCCTTTTTTTTCTAATTCTGTGCCTTTTTTAGCTAGCTGCACCTGTTTAGTAATTGATAGAATAAAAATTCCAGATATTGCTGCTCCTACCAAAGTTAAACCTAACACCACTGTTCCAATACGAATGCGTTGATTAGCTTTGTGGTTGGCTTCTGCTAAAACCTGCTTTGCCTGTTCTTCTGCTGCTAATTTTTTCTGCACATCTCGCTTGTCTAAATCCTCGCTAGCAGCTAGAAACTGATAATCCAAATCGCTTAAACTTTTGTCTCTAGCCCAAGTATTTGCATCCTTCAATGCTTGTCCGCGCAACAGTCGGGATTCATCCTGACGATTACTAGCTAGCCATAATTCTATTAATTCTGCATATGGTCGTAAGTTTGCTAAAGCTTGATTTACCCAATTTAGATTAAACACTGATTGGTAAATACGATTATAAACTTTTAAACAACCTTGTTCCTTGACTATTAGTCCTGATAACCGCAATTCCATTTGTTCGGAACTATCATTAGCTAAAACTTCTTCTTGTTGCAAAATTTGTTGATACAGTACTAAAAGCCTTCCTGCTCTTTTTTCACTGCTTAAAATTCGCTCAGATATCGTCCGCAAATGCTCAGGTTCATCCTGGACTTCCCAATTTTCAATCACACGATAGCGCACTAAGTTTTCTAGCCACAACGTCTCATTATTATCTGATAAAGGAAGGGAAGCTCCAAGGATGAATCTGCAAAGTTTTTGAGTTAGAAAGGGTTGCCCGCCAGTCCAAGCTAATATTTCTTGCAGTATTAGCTGAGGATTACTAACTATACCGACCAATCCTATAGCTAATGGCTGTGCTTCTTCTAAACTAAAACCAGATAGTTCAATTGCTCGACCGATATTAAAAGGCGTGCGTTTTTTATCTTCAATCAAATCTGACGGCGTTGCTACTCCTAGAAGAGAAAAAGTTAGGCGTTTATATTCTGGTTTATCAGCACGTCGGTTATAGCAGTCTCGAATGAAAGCAAAAAAATCGTCAGTCCCTACAGAATGCTTTAGGTTGAGGACACCATCAATTTCATCGATAAAAATAACAATATTTTTATCAATTTCTGGCAGCACTACCTCTTCAATAAATTCACTTAATCTCTGCACAGGAGAAAGATGATCGTGTTCAGGCCACCAACTCCGCAAATTAAACTTTTCTGAAAGCTCAAAACTGCTGACCAAAATCCGAATAATCCCTGCATACCACTGGTCTGGGGTCACTTGCTGGCTGCCAATTCTAGTTAAATCAATTGCTGCACAGGCAAAGCCCTCTGCTCGCAGTTTTTGCATAACTTGTACCCGCAAGCTAGACTTGCCCATTTGCCGCGAATTCAGTATGTAGCAAAACTCTCCTGCCTTTAATCCTTGATAAAGGTCTTGATCTGCTTGCCGCACAATATAAGTAGGAGCATCAATTGGCAAGCTCCCTCCGACTTGATATTCATAGGCTGGATTTTGTGCTGCGTTCATATACAGAGAAACTATAAGATTGTCTTTATAAAGAAGCCGCGCGATCGCGGAAATACTGGCGGTATAAGTTGAACCTGGGTAAAACGTTATTGCTTTCTAGTTCTACCAATCCCATACTTTTTAATTTAAAAGCTTGTATTGGCTCTAACTGTACTGGTGTGCTTGTTGCAACAATTTGTTTCATTGCCATTGCTAAGTCTGAATGTTGTTTCAGATTCCACCAGTGTCGTCGCAAATGGTCGCCAAAAGGCCCAGCATCTGTAGGAGCAACTTTTAGTAATTCCTCCAGCGTGGTAGCTTGCCGTGCAATGCGATAAAGTGCTACCCGTACCAAGTAGGGATGTCCTCCGACCATTGCCATCAGTTGTTCAATTTGGCTAGAACCCCAATTTAGCCCATGTCTGCGTGTTAAATCTTGGATTTGCTCAACGTTAAACTCTGGCAACTCAATTGATAGCCCTACATTAAAAGGCGATTGATTAATATTCATTGGGATATAAACTTCTGTTGAATGAGCTATTATCAATCGCAATTTCTTCCATATGCCTCCATTCTTTGCCTCTTCATGCCAAGCACGCAGGAGTCCAAAAAAATCAGAAGCAATTTCAGGGTGCTGATATACAAGATCGACTTCATCCAAACCCAAAGCTAAGGGTTCGCTGATTTGTGCTAGAAGATACTCCTCAAAATAAGCCGTACAATTATCTTTGCTACCAAAAATATCGTCCCAGTAATCCGCTAACCGATTTGGTAATCGCAGTCTTCGACCGACACTTGCACAGAACCAGCGCAAAAATTGCTCCAAGTCTGCGAACACTTTACTATCTGCTTGTTGAAAACTCAAAGATACGATTAGAGAACCTTGTTGTGAGGCTCGATGAAGAATACGTGCCATCAGTGAAGTTTTACCCATTTGCCGGGGTGCTTTAATACGGATAAGAGAACCAGGCTTCAAAATTGCTTCATAACAGTCAAACTCGATAGGAAAGCGTTCCACATAAAATAGAGAAGCCAAATCTACCTGCCCTTCCGGCAATTCTGGTTCTGCAACTGGTAAAGGTGGAGATTCTAGGCTTTCTACAGCAGGTGGAGTTGTTATTAGCTCCTCTTCCGTCAAGCTAGGCTCATGACTTTCTGCCAGAACGATCAAAATTTCTTGCAAAATTTTGGGAGTATCAGCGGATGATTTCCATTCTCGCTGTTGAATTCTTTGTAAATAACCCCGCAAATCATAATTCAGCGGCGAATTCAAAGGGAAATTGATGCGAATTGGCAAAATTACTGGTTTATGATTAAGACGTGCATCCTGCAACTGTTTCACACGTCTTACTTCTTCTGTCACCATTTCACTGGTTGCAGATTTCTGAGATAACAATAGCAGGAAGTAATCAGATTGCTCTAATTCTCTATCTATACGCTCCGGCCAGTTCTCACCTAGTCGAATACTTTCCCCTGCCATAAATGCTTCATGCCCTGCTGCCGTGAGCGCCTCAAAAAACTGTTGAGCCAAGTCTCTATCGGGGGATTGGCTGCGGTAGCTAATGAATACTCTGGTTGTCTTAGTGGAGGCAGATACAGCTTTCTTGCGTTTTACCTGAGTTGGCTTTTTAAGCTTAATTACTGGTGTAGAAGACTCCGGGATATTTTGAAGATCGATTAAATTACACCCAAACTCGAAAGCCTCTTTGTAAGTTTTGTCAGTCGCGATCGCTCGGTAAAAACCTTTAGCAAACTTAACAGCTGCGATATCTCCAATCGCTTGATTCATTCCTACCACGCAGTTAATGTGCTGATGAATTGCTTTTGCCTGTTCCTCAGAATAACAGGCGTTCAAAAAGACACATTCTACTTTCGCCTTAAATAACTTAAACAGCCCTGCTAACGCTGTGGAACTGACCAGTTGCATTTGCCCTAGTTCGTCTTCTAGTGCTAAACCTTGGCTTCCTCCACCATGCGCTGAAAAATGAACTATATCAGGATTTCGATCCAATAGAATTGGCTGTAAATCGTCTACTCGAACTGCCCAACGAGTGATGATTTCAAATTCGTCTCGTTGTTTTGACTGATCCAACGCTGCCTGAATTTCCCTGACCTCTTCATCCAGGCGTAGTCTGCTTGTATTCTTTGGGTTAGCTGTTAAAATCAAAATCCTTTTCACGGCAGTTAATTCTAAAGAAGAGACAAGCCACTAAACACCGATAGCTACCACTTTTCATGTAATTGTGGCTCTAATCGTACAAATCCTCAGAACAGCATTTAAAATTATGTTAGCAGTGTCAGTAGATTTACGTTAGTAAATAAGCTGAATAAAATTTGGAAAAAATCGATTCCTCCTCAAAAATAGTAATTTTCTTAACGTTCGCTCTTTTGGGCTATCTGCCAACCCATCAGTTGTTTGGCTTCACCAACCGAACCGTGCTTCAGTTAATACATGGCTTGGTGTAGTCAGGCGTGAACTCAGCTTCAAAATCATCGTTTCGTTATTCTCAACACCCGCAAAATCTCCCTAACCACCGCTTTCTGTTGCTCCATCTGCTGAACGCGCTTCAGTAAACGCTTGGGGATATACTTCGATGACTAGAGAGTGCGATCGCCCTCGCTCCGAAACTCAAGCGTGATAGTACACCTACTAGTAATCCTTGCCATTCTTGGTAATCGTGCGCCAATGAATACTACCGCTACCCTCTCCCTTGTTTCGCCGCATTTTACTAGGGTTTATTTGTTTATCCCCTAGTAATTTACTAGGGCTGACCTCAACCCCCAATAGCCCTAATATCTCTACAACTGAACGTTTAGCGGCTTCGGCTTCTTGAATATCCCCTAGTAATTTTTTGGGAATGTATTTGGTTTTCTTCTGCCCGTTTTTCTGCCAATGATAATAAGCATTTCTATAGCGCTAGGAGCAGCAAGTCCACTCATACCCACCATTCTTAAAACCCCTCGCCATCCCTATACCCCTACAACAGCATCAACACATTCGCTCTCCCCTGCTATCTGCCGCGCCAGCAGTTGTTTTGCTTCAGTAACCGAACCATGCCATAGCTGGTAAATCGCTTGGTGCAATAATCCAGTGTGGGCATTAGTTGCACCATTGGTTTGAAAGAGCGATCGCACTTAACTAAATATATTTTCTAGAAAATTATCAAAAGCAATCTTATCAATCAAGCCATTTTCTACAAGTATTCGGCGTACAGTGACCAAATGCAATAAAATTGATGCAGTTAACAATATTAATTACTAAACAATGCCTGGTAAACTTTATCAAAATACGAGTAATCACTCAAGTCATTACACAAAATAATAAAATATTATAAATATTATTAATAAAATACAATATTAATAATATGAAAAAGGCTCGTCTTATAAAAAGTGGAGAATTTGTACAAGCTTCTGAAGCTAAATATGACGATCACCAAGGAATTTATCAATGTCCACACTGTAAATCAGCATTACATCTTAGAAAAGAATATACTCGGTCTGACGGAATTATAGTCAGTGCGGCTTTTATTCATCCTTCACATGTAACAGAAGAACAAAAAAACTGTCCATTAAGAATACAAAAATGATATTTGATGAGACAGATTGCATAATGACTCAGCCTATATCTCGTGGACAATTATACAAGCTTCTTAAAAAGAATTTTTTAAAATGTATAAAATTCGATTGTAAATATGAAATTTGTCAATACTATACTAGTTACCCATATCAAGGAGCAGAAGTAATAAGAAATACGAAGCTTATACTTACAGTTAGTAATACTGTTATCAAATCAACTCGTAGTCCACAGTATTCTATGGAACAATCAGATAAGATTAAAGCTCTAATGGCTTCCAAATATGGTCATAATAATTTATTTAATAACAATGATATAAATCGAATAAATTGGTGTTTAGGAACAGTGATTAGTATCAAGCAGATACATGACTATATGCCTTCATTTTAATTGATTGCCCTCCTTCTTTGGGGCTTCTGAGCATAATTAGTTTGATAGCTGCGACTCATGTTCTTTTTTACCGTCACGACCCCAATTTCATTAATAAACAGATTGAAGACTACCAGAAATACAGTCACAGCAATAAGATATCTGTAAATAAAATCTTCGAGCAAATCTGCAATAACCCATTTGATGCTGATTGGTTTCGCACCCTGCCACAAGGATTATTTGAAAGCGGCATATCTAGCATCCTCCTGAATGCAGCCCTAAAATGTTCTCTTGCTGAAGAGCCGTTTGCACTGCTATTAGAAGAATGCTCTACAAAGGGAGGACACTGCTCGGATTATCTGCAACTGATTTTGGCGGAACAACTGCTTGTTAGGGGTTGTATACAAGAAGCACAACAAAGTTTAGAGCGTATATCTGAGAATTATCGAGATAATACCGCTGTCTTTTGGGGCTGGCTGAGTTTTCTGAAAGGTGAAAATGACCAAGCTATTAAATATTACACAGTTGGTCTCAAAGCCCTCAGAAAAGCCAGGAGCAAGCAAAAGATATACTTTAATACTATGGGCGGCTTGTTTTTTATCTTGGCTCTATTAAAGGATGGTTCGCGCGCACGCCTCCTTGAAGCCCAAGAGTACGCCAGTCTGATTTCCCACCAGGGAGATCATTGGCTCAGGACTATTTATGCAAGATTGAAAATCGTGCTGCAAGTCCAGCAAGATGATATCACCCAAAAAGAATTTATATCAGCGTTCAAGTTCCTCCCTTAGAAGAGCATCACAGCTTAGAAACACTCTTATGTGCCCTATGCCTCTACTGGGTGGATGTTGACAAGGCGAAAAAGCGTTTGCCCAAGTTGTTGAACCGTTATGTCAGCAGGCGCTAGGATCTGGTTATCACTGGCTAGCAATGAAAACCGCAGAATTCCTGTCTCGGCTCAAAGGGCGCAGTAGACATAACACACAAGCAGCAGTATTACGTGAAGATAGCGGCATTCACAGTATAGTAGACTTGATTCGACCTCAAGAACCTTGGGAGCTTTGCTTAAACGCGCTCTTCAATCTAGAGGAGGAACCGCAAGCACCTGTAAAAGCCTCAGCAGAACTTCGCTTGGCATGGTTTATTACTTTCTATCCCAGCAAATGTATCTTGCAACCCCGCGAGCAAAAGATTAACGCCAAAGGGGAGTGAAGCAAAGGTCGTCCCATAGCTATCAAACGCCTGAGCGGGAACCTGGGTGAGTTTGATTATCTCACGCCCCAGGATATCCGGGTATGTGCCTGCATTGAAACATTTACTGACTACGATTATGGATATCACGGCAAAACCGAGTATACGTTCAACGCAAAGGCAATCTCTGCCTTAATTGGACACCCATTGGTCTTTTGGGAAGATTCGCCCACCACCCGTGTGGAAACGCGATCGCCAAAAATTACTCTTTGGGTTACAACCGTTTGATATGTTGGTATGCAGCTACGGTCTGTTGCAGCAGGAAGAAGTATCCCAAATGCTGTCCCAGGTGCAGTGGCAAACAATTGTGCTGGATGAAGCCCAGGCAATCAAAAATATGACCACCAAACGTTCCCAGGCGGCAATGAACCTCAAAGGTGGTTTTAAGCTGATTACCACCGGGACTCCGATTGAGAATCACCTCGGCGAACTGTGGAATTTGTTCCGCTTTATTAATCCTGGACTTCTGGGTTCGTTTGAAAGCTTCAATCAACGCTTTGCAATCCCAATTGAGAAATTTCAGGACAAACAAGTACGCAACAAACTCAAAAAACTCATTCAACCATTCCTGTTGCGTCGTACAAAAAATCAGGTGCTAGAAGAGTTGCCTTCTCGTACTGAGATTCTGTTGCATGTGGAATTGAGTCGGGAGGAAATGGCATTTTATGAAGCGTTGCGGCGGGAGGCAATATCCAAACTGACTGAAAGTGAAGCAATTGCTGGTCAGAAACACCTGCAAGTGCTAGCAGAAATTATGAAATTGCGCCGGGCTTGCTGTAATCCCAGCCTCGTTATGCCTGATACTGAACTATCCAGCTCGAAATTGCAACTTTTTGCTGAGGTGCTGGGCGATCTGCTGGACAATCGCCATAAAGCCCTTGTGTTTAGTCAGTTCGTTGACCATTTGCACATCATTCGAGATTATCTAGATAAACAAGGTATTAGTTCTCAATACTTAGATGGCAGTATCCCCGCTCCAGAACGCAAAAAACGGGTAGATGCTTTCCAAGCTGGGTCAGGAGATGTATTTTTAATTAGCCTCAAGGCGGGTGGTACTGGTCTCAATCTCACTGCCGCTGATTACATAATCCATATGGACCCCTGGTGGAACCCAGCGGTAGAAGACCAAGCCTCCGACCGCGCCCATCGCATCGGACAACAACGCCCAGTTACTATCTATCGTTTAGTAGCGAAAGATACTATTGAAGATAAGATTGTGGATTTGCATCACCACAAGCGAGATTTGGCAGACAGCCTGCTCGAAGGTGCCGATCTAAGTGGCAAAATATCAACACAAGAGTTGCTGCGGTTGATCAACGAAAGCTAATATTGCTTCAGCCGTAAGTCTGTGTAAGACAATAAGACAAAAGTGTTAGGTAGCATTAGCTTTATCTCCCCAGTTGCAACTGCACCCACGCCATCACTGGTTAACTAAGCATCTACTGGATGCATAGAGTTAGCTTCTATGTCATCCTAATTAGGAGAGTTAATTCGGTGACAGTGTTTGTTTTTAGTATTCACAGGCTTATCTCCGAAATTTAAATCTCTACACGCTGATAATTTTGGAAAAAATCGATGTCAATTTATGTAGGTAATCTTTCTTACCAAGTTACAGAAGATGATATTAGAGGTGTTTTTGGCGAATATGGTACTGTTAAGCGGGTTGTGCTACCAAATGACCGTGAAACAGGTCGTCTGCGCGGCTTTGCTTTTGTGGACATGAATTCAGATGCTGAAGAAGCTGCTGCCATTGAAGCTCTTGATGGTGCTGAATGGATGGGTCGTGACCTGAAAGTGAATAAGGCTAAACCCAAGGAAGACAGAGGTTCGTTTGGTGGTAATCGGGGAGGATACGGTGGCGGTGGACGTAACCGCTACTAAGCTTTAAACCTTAAAATTCACAAGCAAGCCTTCAGGTTAGACAATGAGTCTTTCTTTTTTTTACACTGTTATCGCCCGATCGTGCCATTGATGAAGTCGATTTAGTAGGAGAAATAATGACCCAAGTAGTAGTGGGTGAAAATGAACACCTTGAGTCAGCATTACGCCGATTTAAGCGAGAAGTTTCCAAGGCAGGGATTTTTCAAGATATGAGGAAGCATCGTCACTTTGAAACGCCTATTGAAAAATCCAAGCGCAAAAAACAAGCTTTACAAAAGCAGGGTAAAAGACGTTTCCGCACTTGAGAACTGACATAAATATAAACGAATGCCCTCATAGTGTTTATGAGGGTTTTTTCTATGGAATTTAGCAGCAGTGTCAGGTAGGGCAGGGATATTGCTATCCCCTTCCCCCCTAAGAACCGTGCTTGCATCTTATAAATGCACACGGCTCAAGCAAGCCATAAAGCTACCAAAGCGGCAATTCTTCTTCTTTGAGAATGCTTTTCTTTTGAGAAGAATGAATTTGTTGATGGCAATAGTAATGTACTAGTTGAAGATTGGCGTAAGTATCTTTACCACCAAGGTGGCGAGGAATTTTGTGATGCCGATGTAGGGTTTCTCCATTAAACAGAGAGTCACCACATAATGGGTATCGATTATCTTGTTTAAGTGCGAGT
Source organism: Nostoc minutum NIES-26 (assembly GCA_003326215.1). GTDB lineage: Bacteria > Cyanobacteriota > Cyanobacteriia > Cyanobacteriales > Nostocaceae > Dendronalium > Dendronalium minutum. The sequence continues at coordinate 14,405 of LXQD01000030.1, forward strand.
TTCTCAAGGCTTTTGGTCAGATTTTTGGATTTATCCTTTTCTCTGTTTAACCAATATTCTTTGAGCGTTGGGTCATCAGGTGATGATGTTCCTTTTACAAGACAGTGCCTGCTAATCTTAAACCAACTAAATTTCAACAAGTGAAGACCGGAAAGTTTGTTCCCAAACACCCAGTTATCATTGTTTCACACGCGTGAGATACAGCCAGTAATGGTTCCCTCTATACACCGGGGGTTTGTGGTGTCCTAATATTTCGCCTTGCTTGAAGCGAAATTCGTTACCCCGCACTGCCGTTTAAGCCGTTTCCGACAGTCTTACTTCACGATGCCTCTGCAAGGGTTCACTCGCGTTAACCATTTTGGCTTTACCCTAGCGCCTATCCCATCATTACGGCTGACAGGGTTTGGCACACTTGACCCTCTAGCTGTGAGACAGCCGGATTACTCCTATTGCCCCTTTGGGCGGGTACTGGCACTGGACACTTGCCAGGAGTCGATTTTCGGGACTCACTCTCCAACGTGCGACATCGAATCGCACAAGCAAAAATTAAGCAATGGTAATTCTTACTGGCTTCAAAGCTTTATCTATAAAGGATTACAGCCACCAATGTCTCGCACCTTTCTTGCGCGGTCGTGGTTTGTTGGGTGTAAGCCTTGGGTTCAGAAGGAGGAAGCAGACGCAGATAAAATTTCTTTTTAGTGCAGAGTACAGTACATACTCTGCCCTAACCCAAAAGCAAATATTCACCCAGGCACACAGTATATGCTCTTCTCTGCGGTATAAAGTAGCGTCAATTGCCCCTACTTCACCTCTGGAAAAGCTGCAATAAGCCCAAAGATTCCAAAATTGGAAAACCAATTTCCAGCTTTGACGTTGTGTGTGTAAACTAATTTCTTTATTCTTAAGAGTGCCAAATCAACGAAGATTTAGGAAATATTAAATTTTTCTAAAAGCTTTGACCCAAATTGTTTTTTTGCCTTTGACTATCCCAATTTATTAAAAATGCAGTTTTCTTAACCTTCAAGAAATGACAATACAGTAATATATCGGTGAACAACCGGGAGCAAGTTTTACCTCTATAAAGATAATGATTCAGAAAATTTCAACCTTAGAAGCTGTTGTTACTAAAGTCATTACTGGGCTGGTATTAGGTGCAGCACTAGTAGTTGAATTCATTCACACTCAACCAGTTCTTGGTGCTGACTTAAGGACTAGTAATCAACCCATCCCTTTAATCGTGGATGATGACGGTAGCCAGGACGGTTTGATTGCTTTAGCCTATATGTTGCAAAACCCCAAATTTCAAGTCAAAGCAATCACCATTTCTCATGGTATGGCTCACCCACAAATATTTGGTGAGAAATTGCTTAAAGCTCTTAATCGGCTGGATGTTCCAGAAATCCCAGTAGGAGTTGGCAGTGAAGTATCCCTAGCAGGAAGTAACGCTTTTCCCGAAGTATGGAGAGCCGATGCAGATAGTTTTTACACCCCTTATGTACCTTCTTTAACGGAAATACCAAGAGGAACTGTGGATGAGCGAAATGCTGCTCAATTGATTATCGATACTGTTGAGCAATCATCACAGCCTGTGGCAATTTTGGCAACTGGCTCCCTAACCAACATTGCACAAGCACTTCGCCAAGAACCATCAATTGTAAATAAGATTGCGACTGTAGAAATTATGGGTGGTGCAATAAATGTAGAGGGTAATTTAACTTTTCATACTGACCCAATTTTGGCACAGAATAAAGTTGCAGAGTTCAATATCTGGGCAGACCCAGTCGCAGCACAAGAAGTATTTTCGTCAGGGTTGCCAATTTTCTTAACATCTCTGGATGCAACAAACCAGATCGCGTTCACGGCAGCAGACCGAGATGCTTGGAAAGCAGTTGGCACACCTGAAAGCATATTGGCATCACAGTTAATGGATTATTCATTGGAAGTGGTTGCTGGAGGAGTAGAAAATCCTGTGCAAGTTTGGGATTTAGTTGCCGCTATTAACCTAAGTGAGTCGTCGTTCTGTAATGAAGTACCTTTGCATTTAGAAGTTGTGACTAATACAGCACCTAGTGAAACTCAAGGACAAACAGTTAAAGTTAATGGCTTACCTTCTAATGTGAACGTATGCCTAAATGCTAGCTTTAACAATATCAGTTTCAGCACACATGAAGTGTTTAAAAGTAAAACAGTGCCTGAACCTGTAACAGTATTTGGTTCTCTAGCTTTTAGTACTCTACTAGCAGTACGAGAATTAATAAAATGCAAAAAGCAGTCTCAGAGAACTTGATTTATAAGTAACGCCTTTTCAGACGGAACATCCCAATTTGGAAAAAATATAAGAGAGAGGGAAAATAATTCGCGAGTTATTATCGCGAATAGTGTGGGGTGTGTTTGTATGCCAAAACCAAAAGTCAATAATACTGAACAAGACAGGCTAGCTAGATTTGAGATGAAAGTGGCTCATCAAGCCTAAGCGCGTAACTTTCGGAATCACTGCTCATTTCAACCCTTGTATTGCATTGCAAGCATCTAGCCCAACACACCTGCTTTTCTCAAGTCTGACAGATGGAAAAACTACATTTTTTGACCTTTCCTTCAAGTAATCTTGATATATTACTATTTGAAGTATAAAGACGGGTTGAATTCAGCTTTTGAGGCTAGGACTCACGCACTGAAGTCTGAAACCTAGATCCCCCCTTGACCAGTAGGGCTAATTCATTGTAAGGAGAGAAAAAAGTTGTTCCAGATCATGACACAGAAATCTCTGTGCTTTGGTCAATGAGCGATAACCCTTTGCACGGAGCAGATTAATCACAAAAGTCCGAATAATAGACCAGTTAGTAGCAGCATTATAGGCACAAAAAGGTGCAGTGTCTTCACCAAACACAACATCTTTGATCCAATGCAGTCCGTTTTCAATGTCCCGGTGTCCACGAATAGCATGAGCAAAGTTGATAGCAGATGTCTTGAGACTACTGAGGTAGTAACTG
>LXQD01000031.1 GCA_003326215.1 Nostoc minutum NIES-26
CAAGTAATTATCTATATATTTATTCTCTATTCAGAGTTAAATTATTGATTGTCGCTTGTTGCCTCCATTTTTCTGCCGTTGGATTTGCTGCCATTCAATTTCTCTTTAACTGTGCGGGTAGAAGCAATGAGTATTTTCACTATTTCATTGGCTTCTTTAAGCAATTGCTCGAACTTAGGTTTCTCAACAACCTCAGATTCAATTAAAATTTCTAGCCAATACTCAGTTTCACGTGCCTCTTTCAAAGCAATTTCCATTTTGTGCAAGAAGTCTTTATCAGACTGAGCTGACCGCGACTCCCGTACATTCGCACCAATACTCGTACCAGAACGCAACAGTTGCTTAGAAAGAGTACGGCAAACACCCGGTTTTTCATCAAGAAAGCTGCAAGCTTTAATGATTCTAATTGCGAACACCTTACTGCGATCAACAATCCCAACATTTTTATCCATAACAGCACCTACTCCAACTTCTTACTTGCAACCTCCGACCTCCGACTTCTTACTTGCGACCTGCGACCTGCGACCTGCGACCTGCGACCTGCGACCTGCGACCTCAACCATCATACCCGATCGCGCCTGGGAATACAAAATAAGAGACCCTTATCTTTTATCCGATATAAACTACGATTAATACTATTTTTCCCTCCACCCTTGATTTTCAGACTTCGATTGAAACCATAAACTGACCGCCACAGCCCTTTACTGCAACGCCTATTGGAAGCTCCACTATAGTCTGCTAACCCAAGCACAAGCCAAAGCGATCGCAACTTGGCAATACCAAGCGCTAACCCACCCCAAACACAGCGCGATCGCACCGCGGACAATTACTTGCGACTTGCAACCTCCGACTTCCGACTTCTGAAGGGGTACAGACGATGGTATAGAAAGCGTATATATTTAGCTTATTTAATACATGCTTCAAGAATGAATGCGTATAGAAAAAGTATAGAAGGGGGTGTAGAAAGTAGGAAAATATAGTGTTTTTGGCGATTGCAATCTAGGAGCAATACGCTTTCTCTTGTGAAGAGTAGTAGTTAGAACAAAAAACTGCAATGCGATCGCTACCTAGCTGGAGAGGGAAAAATGCTTTCAAAAACCACAAAGTAAGAAACTCTGGGACTTAATTTCTTACTTTGATTATTACAGCCAAGCGATACCAATGGTTTTGAGAGCCAATGCTGTTCACTGTTCTTGCGTAGTCGTGGCTTGCATCAATTCACCTACTTTGCCCCCAAAGCTTTTAAAGTTAATATCTCTGCCTCAGTCAACCCTTTAACCTCTGTAAGAATCATGCCTTCGTATGGACGGGCTGGCCGCAGAGTTGTCCAGCATTGCCCTGTAGCAATATCCCAACAATTGATTGTTTCATCTTGGCTACCGCTGAGGATAGTTCGATCATCGTGGCTCAGACTGAGCGACCACACCCAATTTTGGTGGTTCTTTAGTGTAGCAAGGCAGTCTCCAGTAGTTATATGCCAAATTTTGATCGTGCGATCGCTACTACTGCTAATCATACGGCTACCATCGGCGGTGAATAGAATACAGATAATTTGTCCAGTATGTCCCTGGAATATTCGCTCTTCAGTTCCTGTGTGAATGTCCCAGAGTTTGACTATCTGCTCATCGCCACCAGTGGCAATGTATTGACCATCTGGACTGACGGCAACTGCCCAAACACGGTTAGAGTCTGTTTCCCAAGTATTCAGACATTTTCCTGTCTCAACATCCCAGTGCTTAACTATCTTTTCATGGCCACAACTGAAGAGAGTTTTACCGTTAGGGCTAAAAGCGATCGCTAGCACAGAGCCAGGATGCCCCTGGAATGTTTGCGAACATTTACCAGAACCCACATCCCAAATCTTGATTGTATGGTCGTGGCTGGCACTAGCAAGTAAGTTACTGTCTGGACTAAAAGCAATTGCCCAAACCCAACTCCCGTGACCGTGCAAAGTATTGAGACATTTTCCTGTATGGGGATTCCAAAGTTTAATAGTACGGTCGGCGCTGCCACTGGCGAGAAATTGTCCGCTGGGACTAAAGGCAACACAAAAGACCCGATTGCTGTGTCCGTGTAGTACGCCAAAAGGCTGGAGACCAGCCTTTAACTGTTGCGGAGCATTAAGGTTGACATCCCAGAGTTTGATTGTCTGGTCTTCATGTCCACTGGCAAGCAGGTTTTGCTGCCAACTGTGGGCTAACGCATAAATTGCATTTCTGTGTCCTTGTATGGTTTTGGTACACTGTCCAGTCGAAACTTCCCAAACTCTAGCTGCATGGTCATCTCCACCACTGGCAATTAAGTGTCCTTGGGGGTGAAAAGCTATTGACCAAATTCGGTTTGTATGATTTTTCAGGGTATCCAGGCATTTTCCGGTATGTATATCCCAAATCTTCACAGTTTGGTCATAGCTGCTACTTGCCACTTTATCCTCTTTGGGGCTGAATGCTACTGATGTGACAAATCCTGTATGTCCTAGCAACGTCATCACACACATCCACATCCCAGTATGCAGATCCCAAAGTTTCACCGTTTGATCGAAACTGCCACTAACTAACCTTTGCCCTTCTGGACTAAAAGCGATCGCTTTTACCCAATGCTGATGTCCCTTAAGGGTTTGTACGCAGCATCCAGTTTCTAGATTCCACAACTTGATTGTGTTATCTTCACCAGCTGTTGCTAGGGTTTTTCCTGTGGGATGAAATGCCACACTCCACACACAACTGCCATGTTCTAGAGTTTGCGCGCATTCTGTTGTTGTCAGATCCCAGAGTTTAACTGTGCGATCGTCGCTAGCACTGGCCAGCAATTGTCCGTTGGGACTAAAAGCCAGGGCTATGACGATGCTGGTGTGTCCATGCAGCGTTTGAAGATATTTTCCTGTGGTAGTGTCCCAAAGTTTGATAGTGTAATCTTGACCGCAACTCGCTAAGACCGAATGCACAGGGCTAGAGGCAACACTCCACACCCAACTGTTGTGTTCTTTACAGCTAAAGAGTTGTTTTCCGTTGTTGGCATCCCAAATATAAATTTCACCGTTGGTATCACTGGTAGCAAGACAACGCCCATCTGGACTAAAGACAACGCTAGTAATACCGCTAAAGGTTGCAGCAAAAACACAATCGCGAAACGTGGTTTGGGTAAAGTTGACTTGATGTAAGTTGAGCGATGCCTGGGTTGGGCTGCGCCTATGCAAATCGCAGTCACGAATGTTAAGACGAGAAAAATCATACCCTGTCAAATCGGTTTCTAATTGAACCAACAAATTCAGCAGATTGCCGCCACCATATCCAACTGTATCTACAATTTCATCTTGCAATTTATTAATCAGTCTGCCAAGTTTATGCTCAAGCTGACGAGTAGAGCCAAGGGTTACTTGCAGTCGATCTAAGACAGGGCGCACAATCAGGTGAATTTGACTATCACGGATATAGTCCTTTGCCTGGGCTTTCATCAAGGCGTGACTCAGCAGATATCGCGGCGATTCAGTCACAATTTCCTGACATACTTGCTCAATTAAACGGTCTGTCACGTATTCCATGACGACAGGTTGCTGTGTGAATCCGCCAGCGTTATTTTCAATCAGGCTACGCCAGGATAAAGACTCCAGAACTTCTATTAATTTAGGTTTAGATAGTGGTGTTGCAAGATTGGTTTGCAATTGAGCTACAGAGACGCTTTCCCGGTGAATCGCCAGCCAGTACATGACTTGTTGCTCCAAGGCGGAAAGTCGTTGGAATTGCTGCTCTATGAGATTGCCAATACCATTAAAGACCGTTGTCCCTTCGGTAAAAAAGCGGGTAATGCTGCCTTCATACAAGTCCCGAATTGAAGTTGCAGCAATTTTTAACGCTAGCGGATTTCCTCGGTAACATTCAATCAGTTGGCGGGTTTCGTTGTCTGTACTTGATAGTCCTTTAAGCGACAGAATTGTTTCTCCAGATGCGACTTCTAATCCGGATAGAGCAAGAGTCCGAACTGGCAAACCATCACCTTCTAGAGCAGCGACTTGGGCAGGTTTTTCCCGACTGGTGAACAAAATACAGCTTTGATGTTGAGTTTCTCCTAATCGCCACAAAAGTTCGCCATAGGATTCGTAGCCCTCACGGTAACAGCCTGTCTGTTTGCCTTGCTGCAATAGCGTATCGAAATTATCCAGAATCAGTAAGCATCGAGATTTGCGGAGGTACTCGATTAAACAAGTAATTTGCTCATGAGGGTTAGTGGGTAATGTTGTAACTTCTTGATGAGACAGGATTTTGATGCAGTCCGTCACTTTGTCATTGAAAAAAGGTGCGTGTCGCAGCGATCGCCAAATGACGTACTCGAATTCGACCTGTAGCTGTTCTGCTAGCTTCACCGAGAGTGCGGTTTTGCCCATACCACCCATACCTAGCAGTGTCACTACACGGCAGCGATCTCGCACAATCCATTGGCTGAGGGTTTCTAATTCAGTAGTACGTCCATAGAATTGAGAAACGTCGATTGCTTCCCCCCAGTTTGTGATGGGTTGAAAATTTAAGGTTGAGGAGGCGTTTGTATCTTTTTGTCGCTGTGCAGTTCGCTTCAATACTCCGTGCAGGTTATTTTTGGTAACTTTTTCTCCTAAAGCTTGAGAGAGCGATCGCCACAGTTCAGAACCAACGTCCTTAATGTGACCAGGATTGTAATCGAACTCTATAGCCATATCGAAGTACGTTTGTCCTGCCCATGACTGACAGAAGACAATCTTTTGAACTTTTGTTAAGCTTCCCCGTGCTAATAATTGCTCAACTAGTGCGATCGCTTCTTCAACCGTCATTTATTGCGTAGTCATACAGGCTAACTACAATATTCCCACGAGCAACTTGATTTTTTGGTAAAAGTTTACGTAAATCTACCAAAAACACCCGACTTTTTTCCGACCTTTTCCGACCTACAAACTTTATACCAGGTAGTAGAGTATTTATGTGGTTCAGTTGTAGTACATAAATCTGCCTCTAAATCTTTATTCAAATTTTTCATCAGGGCGTAATTCCCACGATAAAGTTGATTTTTTCGGAAAACTTTACGTAAATCTACCAACTTTTCTCCTACCTTTTCCGACCGTCAAACTTTATACGAGCAGTTAAAGTATTTTAAGAGGCACAGACTTGCTAAGTATTTTTTTTTAATCTTAACTGGAGTAATCAAATAAAATGGCTATCAAATTTGATGTAAAAAATATCAACAAGGAACTAAATTTTAATAAATTAATTCTAGGTAAAGAAGAACCTATTACGTTACCTGATAATTTAAAATTTATTGGAATAGATACAAGAAAAACAACAATATTTTCAAACCCAATAAAGCAATCATATTCATGGAGTGACTCAGTTACTAAACCAATTAGTAAAACAGTAGAGTTGCTTGGTACATTAGGAATACCCTATACTAAACAAGTAACTGAATACATTACAGAAGTAGAAAAATTAGGTAAAGTAGACTTAACAATTAAAGATCCCTTTATCAGAGCAGGATTAAATCTAGATGCTACTCTTGATTTAGGCAAAATAAATCTTGATTTTCCTTGGGCTAATACTAAAGGGCTAACTATTCAATTTTTAGAAGGAAGCAATAGTCTAAAAATTGGTTCATTCAATCCTGAGTTACCCAAATTTAATTTTGAAGCTCCTAGTATTGCTTTCAAAGCAGATATTGAAGCAAAAATTGGAGGCAAGCTAGATGCAACATTTAAATCTAGCATATTAGAAATTAATAAAAATTTTGATTTTGGTACTAATGCACTAAGCGCAACATACAACTTATTAGATATTTCAAGTGGAGGCTCAAAGACATCCACGCAACTTATTAGTGGAATATCATTGGCTCCTCAACTTCCTTCTATAAATGGAATAAAAGATAAAATTACAGTAAAGGGTTTAGGTATTAAAGGCTCTATACCTATATTTAGTTTAGATGCAGAGTTAGTAAAGCTATTAGGCAATACTTTTCCTTTAGCTAAATTATTAAGTAACTCTCAATCACTTCCAGGTGTTGGGAATTTTGGCTATACAGTCATTGACGGTGGTGTCAAAGCAAATGTTAATTTAGATTTAGAAGCTAGTCTTAACTTAGGTGGCTTAAATGCTTGGTTAACATTTGAAAATGGAACTTATAAACCAGTTTCTTTAAACTCTGTTGAGCAAGCAATATCAGGTATTACCCGAAATATCTTAGATTCAAATAATGATGGTAAAGCTGATATAAAAGTTGAAGTCGGGTATGCTAATCCTAAAATAACTGGCAATATCTCCTTGTCTACAGGACTCTCTGCTTTTGCCAAGATAGGAGAAGTAACATTAGGCAAAAATAAATTTGGGCCTCTTTTTAATAAAGATATACCCTTACTCAGTCTGCCAGCAATTAATTTATTTAACGCATCAAAGTCTATAGAAATACCCAAACTTACATTTACTACATCTCTTGACCTTAATGATTTAATATCAAATACCCTAGTTTCAAAGCCTGTTCTCACTAAAGATGATTTAGTCGCAACAGTGGTAGAAAATAAAGGTAATACATTTTTTGGTTTTATCGCTGTCCCAGAAATTGGACTTGGTAAACCAACTCAACCGCCTGAACACTTAAAGAGTGGTGATTATGTTATTTATAAAGCTGATGAAATAGATGTAAGTAAAGAGCCTGACAATGTTAACTACTTTGATTCAAACGACTTATTTGAAAAAGGCATCTATCTTGTAGGTCGCAATAATCAAAATGCATCAGTTAAGCTAAATAGTCAACAGTTTTATACTCCTTATGGTGCTACTGATAGTACTGGAAAACTAATAAGTTTTGCTAATTTTCAACCTAAAGGAGTTGAAAGAACTAGCAATGGAAAGTATGAAATTATATTTGAAGATGATGGCTATGGTTATTATCTTTGGTCAGGAGTAGAAAAAAGAGATGCAAAGGGTAATCGGTATATTGAACAAGAATCAGCGCAAGCTGTTGATAGCGATTATGTAAGCTTCTATGAAAAAAGCTTTAACCAAGATTTCAATCATAATAACATCATAGATCCAGGGCCACGTGTTTTTAAGGGTAAATATAATTCACTTGATATCTATAACGCTGGAAATGGTTACTATACTATAGGTGAGTCAGATAAATATTTAGTTGGTGGTGAGTTTCCAGGAGAACTAAGGGGCGCTATTAGTGAAGAATATAACTACTTTGGTACTCCAAATCCTAATAATCCACTTGAAATTCAGCGTCATCGTGCTGTCATTTTTATAGGTGGAACAATTGATTTTCCTATCGCTACTCAATGGGATATCAATGAAAAAAATGAAAAAATTGCAGAATATAAATTAACCCCAGAGCAATTAGGTTATTACGAAAGAGTAGCTTTACAAAAGGATATAACAGGAGATGGTGAACGGGGACTTAACCTTGTTATAGACTCTGATATCGATAAAAATGAATATACTATCCTGACATTAAGAGAAACTTCTCAGGGTAGTCTGTTTTATGGCATATATCCTGATGGTTTCGGCTTAGGTGAAATCAAGCTTCAAACTAGTTCTGGAGTCAATTTATATCCCTACAACAATCCATACAATTCCAAGCTACAAGCAATAGCAGCTGCTCAAGATTCTAACGGACTGATAGATGTAATGTGGAAAGACTCAACTCCAGAAATTGAGTCTTGGTTTATTTGGAAATTTGCGATAAATGGCACTATTGCAAAACCATCTACTAGTCCTTCACTAGCTAAGAGTATAAATAGTTCTGAAATTGTTTCTTATGAAAGTCAGTTTGATGAAGATTTCAACAAAGACGGGTTCATCGGCCCAGTTACTCTTATCGAAAAGGTTGGTAATGCAACAGTAGTATACTTGCCTGAAAAAGATGAATACAGAATTAAAGAGAGCAATAATCAAGCTATTAAAATATTCGACTCTGGTAATACTGTTACCCAACTGAGTAATTGGCAACCAATTGCGGCTGAAGTTATTCCTGGTGCAACTAAGGAAGGAAATGAGCCTTATTATAAACTTATAATGAGAAGCTCATTAAGTGCATATTCACTCTGGCTTGTCAATAGGAATGGTAGTAAGTTATCAGAGAAACTAATCAATAATATTGATTTACGTCTTTATGAACAAGACTTTCAACAAGATTTCAATAATGACTCCTCTATCCATGAAGCTAACAACGTAGTTGAAGCTAATGGATTAGTAGAGTTACTCAGTGACGAATTTGGTTATATCATCAACTTTGGGAATGAAAAAATATATTTAAAGTCGGTTGATGGAATAGTTAATGACAGCAATGCTAATGGTTTTATCGAAGCAGCACATTACAATGCTGGTTATCAAGTTATAAAACGGACAAAAGATGGTTCAAAATTTGAATTGCTTGTTGTTAACCAAGATGGTTATATTGTTAATTCCACCCCTATTCAGTATTCAGAACTGGAGTCTTACGAATCTATTTTTAGTCAAGACTTTAAACCCATAATTAATGGAACAAACGGAGATGATACTATAGTAACCTCGGTTGCAGATGATATTGTTGGTGGTGGAGAAGGAAATGATACTATAGTTGATTCTTTGGGAGATGATGTTATTGACGGAGGAGCAGGTAATGACTTCCTCCAAGCAATAGCAGGTAATAATTATTTAGTAGGAGGGACTGGGGAGGATACTCTACAAGATACTCTAAAAGACATCTACTCTAATACTGAAGAAAATAAACTGAGTGGAGGTGAAGATAATGACACATACTATGTATACAACTACCCAACTACTCAAGTAATAGAGTTTGCTAATGAGGGTATCGATAGAGTTTACACACCAGTTAATAATTACATTCTTCCAGAAAATGTAGAAAACTTATTTCTTCTAGCATCAGATGGTGTTTCTGCTTTTAATACGACAGGAAATAACCTCAACAATACCATAATTGGTAACAGCAACAATAATAGTATTAGTGGTCTTAATGGAAACGATACTATTGATGGGGCTGACGGTAATGACACCTTAGTCGGAGGAATAGGTAGTGATGTTCTGATAGGGGGAATCGGCAACGACACAGCTTCCTATTTCACCTCTGCAATTGGTGTAGCTGTCAGTCTCACAACAGGTAAAGGCTGGGCTGGAGATGCCAAAGGCGATCGCCTCGAAGCCATTGAAAACCTCGAAGGTTCAGAATTTGAGGATTTACTCATTGGTGACGCTGGCAACAATATCCTCAGCGGCTTGGGTGGTAATGACCTCATCTACGGGGAAACTGGCGACGATTGGCTCGATGGTGGCACAGGAAGCGATCGCCTTTACGGTGGAGACGGCAATGACCAGTTATATGGTCAAGCCGATGAAGACCTCCTCAAGGGTGAAGCTGGCAATGACCTGCTATTTGGCAACGACGGCAACGACCAACTTTACGGTCAAGACGGCAACGACACCTTAAATGGCGATGCTGGTAATGACTATCTCGAAGGTGGGTTTGGCGATGACCTGCTCAATGGCGACGATGGCAATGACCAGCTTTATGGTCAGGAAGGTGAAGACATCCTCAATGGAGGCACAGGCGATGACCTCCTTGAAGGTGGGTTAGGCAATGATCTTCTCAATGCAGGTGACGGAGATGACCAACTTTATGGTCAGGTCGGTGAAGATACCCTAAATGGTGGCGCGGGTAATGACCTCCTCGATGGCGGTGACGGAAATGACCTCCTCGATGGCGGTGACGAAGGCAACGATCGCCTCTACGGTCAAGTCGGTGAAGACACCCTGAATGGCGGGTTGGGCAATGACCTCCTAGATGGAGGTGATAATAATGACCAACTTTATGGCGACGACGGTAACGATCAACTTTACGGTCAGGCTGGTGATGACTACCTCGATGGTGGAGCGGGAAATGACGCTCTCTACGGAGGTAATGGTATAGATACCCTTTTAGGGCAAGCGGGTGATGACTACCTCGATGGTGGGTCAGATGATGATATTCTCAATGGCAATGAAGGCAGCGATCGCCTTTACGGTCAAGCTGGTGATGACCTGCTCAACGGCAATACTGGCGATGACTACCTTGATGGCGGATTGGACAATGATGAACTCAACGGTAACGAAGGTAGCGATCGCCTCTATGGTCAGCAAGGCTACGATATCCTGGATGGTGGCGTTGGCGCTGACTTCCTAGATGGTGGTACCGAAGATGACTATCTCTATGGCAGAGATGGAAGCGATCGCCTTTACGGTCAAGCTGGTCAAGATTATCTTGATGGTGGCAATGACGATGACCGCCTTGAAGGGGGAACAGGTGACGATCAACTCTTCGGACAGCAAGGGCGTGACTACCTTGATGGCGGCATCGGCGACGACTTCCTCTATGGGGGTGATGATGCTGATAAGCTGCTAGGGCAGGCTGGCAATGACTACTTAGATGGTGGCTCTGGCGCTGATCAATTAGATGGTGGCGACGGCAATGACCAACTATATGGTCGAGATGGCGACGATACCCTTGATGGCAGTGTTGGCAATGATTACCTTGAAGGTGGAAACGGCAATGACCAACTGACCGGGGGTAACGGTAATGATTTCCTCTATGGTCAAGACGGTAGCGATACCCTCAATGGCGGTGCTGATAATGACAACATATATGGTGGAGTCGGAGATGACAATCTCTTGGGAGGCGATGGCAACGATCTGCTCTCTGGTCAAGAAGGGAACGACATCCTTAATGCGGGTGCTGGCGATGACTACCTAGAAGGTGGGTTAGGCAATGACCAACTCATAGCCGGATCAGGGAACGACCAACTCTACGGCGGCGCAGACAACGATATTCTTGATGGTGGCGCTGATAATGACTACCTAGAGGGTGAATTGGGCGATGACCAACTCATAGGCGGCGAGGGTGACGACCAACTTTTTGGTCAAGAAGGTAACGACACTCTTTATGGAGACAGTGGTAATGACAATCTTCAGGGTGGCGACAATGCCGATATCCTGAAAGGAGAGGAAGGAGATGATTATCTCTTTGGTAACGACGACGATGATCAGCTCTACGGCGGCGCTGGTAACAACTCGTTAGATGGTGGTGCTGGTAACGACGTGCTTTATGCTGATATCGCGCAAGCGCCGGACGGAGATAATTATCTCTTCGGTAATGACGGTGAGGAGCCAATCTACAACAGGGGTGGCAACGACTATCTTACAGGTGGCGGTGACAATATCCTGAATGGTGGAACTGGTGAAGATACATTGTACGGCGGTAGCGGTCGTGATATGTTTGTACTGGCGAGCGAGTCTGGAAGTGACACTATTTTCAACTTTAAAGTCGGTAGCGATTATCTAGGATTATTGAATGGTCTGACCTTTGAACAGATCTCAATTACTCAAGGCATTGGCACCAACACTAGCGATACTCTAATCAGCAAACAAGATGGTGAGCTATTAGCCACACTAATCGGAGTACAAGCCAATACCCTTAGTCTGTGGGATTTCACTAACTTAGGGTAACAACTACTGTCGGTTGGCTCATTTACCAAGGGTGTTATGGAATCATACCTTGCAGCATAGGGAATGTGAGCCACCTTATCCTTTAAGTGACAACTTTTGGTCAGGCTATAGTTCACAATTTGGTCATTCAAGGGGTAAAAGCACAAGTAGCCACTTCTTCGCAAAAGTGTTGCACAGCATTACCTATCAAAAACGCTTGTGGTTAGCCATCTACGGTTTTGAGTCACAAGCGTTTCTTAGTTTTTGATTGATGCTGGGGGACATTCCACTAATTTAGGAAAAAGTGTAATGCCCTAGAAGGTGCAAAAAATGAAGGTAGACGGCAAAGGAATGAGTGCAAAGCTCCCCACCATTATTACTTAATAGGCATTAGTTAAAATCTATGTATGGCGATCGCTTTTGCAATCGCCATTCGTTACATCAATATATAGTTGCGCTACACAATGCCGACTTATTGGTGTAGTTTAGTTAAAAAATCAGTTCGCTCTTCTAATGATTAAAACGACAAATTAACCAGCGATGTCTTTACCGCTTTTGTAGGTCATAGGTCTAGGTTTCCTTTTGTTAAGTGCTTTTGCAGATTTTTTGGGTGCTTGAGGAGCGCGGCATGTTTCACAGTAAAGCGGTCGGGGGCCAAAAGTTTCGCGTTGTGTAGGTTGCTCACATTGCTTGCAGATAAAGTTGAAGACGCGAGTGTGAATCTGCCGCTGATGCGCTTTTACTGTGTATTCTTTGACGTTAATAATCTTGCTGGGCATTGTCTACATTAATCGGGTTGTATTTATCGTTCTCTCTTGAATCTTAGCCTTTAACACAGTATTTTCAAGTGCTTAAGTACAACTAATCACATTGTTTTTGGTCAAATAATTTTCACAGTGGCTACGCCAAAATAACTTTCCTGTTCTGACTCTTGAATTGACAATAGCTGAATACTTCTTCAAGCATTTTATATTTCAAGCTCAACGAGTTTTTCTGTTCTGGCTGTTGACTTATTTTCAAAACTCTTGATACCGCAAAGCGGTAATTCTGTGAAAAATATACACAAGGAGCAAAATCAAATGGAACTAACGAATGTTACCAACTTAGCAATTGAGACTATTTTCTGGGCATTTGTAACACTAATAATATTTGATTTTGTTGATGGACTTTTTAAACTCTGGCACAATCAAACTTTAGTACCAGTTACAGCAACGCCCCACTTCGAGCCTGTACCTCTAACGGAACATGAGCTGATTGCTGTCACGCCACAATTTGAACAAATCCCTAACCCGTGGGAGATGGAACTAGAACTACAACCCCAAGCTGTCGAAACCCAATCAGTTGTACTGCCATTCCCTACATTAAAACTGCTGTCACCAGCAAAAGTACAACACAAATCAAAGCGTACCAGAAATTCCAACAAGTCTGCTGACAACGCTAAATCCAAATCTACACTGCCCCAATCTCAAGGTAAACCCAAAAGACCACGTCAGAAAGCAGCTTGACATCACTATCAATATCAACTCGAATCAAGTGGGACTGCACTTTTTGTGAGCGCGATCCCACTTTTTGATATTTTGCTGCAACAACTCAGCACAGCAGTATCAGCTACCCACACCAATTTTGACGACAATTAATATACAAAGGTAATCATGGTGAACCAAATCGCTACACAAGGTTCTCTATTTGACCTGCAAACAGTTCTGGATTACGGGCAATCGATAATCAATGTTGCCCAGGAACTAGCCAAATCACTAATTGCTCATCGACCTCTGTCTACAAAAACAATTCAGTCGCAGATGAATCGCTATTTCCTTGGTACTGCGGCAGAGGGTGCTTGGTCTTGGAAGGATGCTTACGAAGCAGTCGAAGTTGCACTTATCCTATATCTGCGACAAAAAGGACTGCCACAAAATCCCCTCAAACAACTGCAACAGCTAGAGTCACTTTGCCCTACCCATACCCGAAGGAGCGAGGAGCAGATTCAACTTCAACAGTTCTCAACACCGTTAGCGCTAGCTTATTTAGTGTCAAAAGCAGGACAAGTCAACAGCAACGATTTGGTGCTTGAGCCTAGTGCGGGAACTGGAATATTAGCCCAATTTGCCAAGCTAGGAGGTGCAAATCTGATGCTGAACGAATTGGCATCAGATAGAAACAAGATTCTGCGTCGGCTGTTCGGTGGCACACCACTATTTTCTGTGAACGCGGAACAAATTAACGATTATTTGGCAGGACAAACCAAGCCCTCAGTCGTGCTGATGAATCCGCCATTCTCGTCGTCTCCCAAAATTAGCGATGCCTTCGGCAACCCTAAGAGGGAACGCAACAGTAACGCAACACCCCGGCATATCAACTCGGCATTGCAAAGGCTAGTTGATGGGGGACGACTGGTAACTATCAGTGCTAACTGGTTCTCTCCGGCTAACCCAAGCTGGCAACAGACTTTTGTTAAGTGGCAGGAATTTGCCAGTGTGGTGCTTTCAGTTGGGGTCAACGGGAAAGCTTACGCCAAACACGGGACAACAATGGAAACCCGAATCACCGTGATTGATAAAGTTCCGGCTGATAATCCTGCCGTAATTCCTTGCATTTGTGAGACATTGGACTTGCCCCAACTGTTGACGCTGATTGAGCAACTGCCAGGGCGATCTCCGTGGCAACGCACAACTGTTTTAGCCGCTGCTGCGGTGGCGAAGGTGGTTAAACTGCCCAAGCGTCAAACAGTGGCACAACCAGAACTCTCCGCAGAAATCCCAGATGTGGTTGTTCTGGAGTATGAGGTTGTTGAGTGGACTGCTACTGAAGGACTGAAAGATACTTTATATGAAACCTACCAACCACAGCGAATCCTCTTCAAGGATGCCCTACCCCATCCCTCGCTACTTTGCGAGAGCGCAGCGTTGGCACTCGTCTCGCCACCAGCTCCTACATACAAACCTCACTTACCTAGCAATATTGTTTCACAAGATTTGTTATCAGCAGCACAACTTGAAAGCGTGATTTACGCAGGTCAAGCACACTCAGAATTTCTATCTGGGTCTTATACTGTGGATGATTCATGGGATAATGTGACTGTTGCGGCAAACAGCGAAGAAAATGCCGTAAGATTTCGGCGTGGCTGGTTCCTTGGCGATGGAACGGGTTGTGGAAAGGGTAGACAAATTGCAGGAATCGTTTTAGATAATTGGTGTCAAGGGCGGCGAAAAGCAATTTGGGTATCAAAAAGCTCTGCCTTGATTGAAGATGCCCGAAGAGATTGGTGTGCTTTGGGAGGTAATGAGAAAGATATAATCGACCTCTCAAATATCAAGCTGGGCGATCCAATCCCATTCACCCAAGGCATTCTATTTTGCACCTATTCAACCCTGCGCTCACAAAAGAATGGCAAATCAAGGCTCAAACAAATCGTTGAGTGGGTAGGGAAGGACTTTCAAGGAATAATTGCTTATGACGAGTGCCACGCGATGGGCAATGCAATGGCAGTTGAAGGCAAGCTTGGTATGGTTGCAGCATCAATGCAGGGCGTTGTTGGGCTGCGGTTGCAAAATGCACTCCCCCTAGCACGAGTGGTTTATGTTTCGGCAACTGGCGCGACGAAGGTTTCAAACCTATCTTATGCGAATCGTTTGGGACTTTGGCAGACTGGCGACTTCCCGTTTACCTCACGAGAGGATTTTGTGGAGTCTATTTCTGTCGGTGGCATTGCGGCGATGGAGGTGGTGGCTAGGGATTTGAAGGCTTTGGGGTTGTATCTGGCGCGGAGTCTCTCTTTTGATGGTGTCGAATATGATACATTGGAGATTGAACTAACACCGACTCAAGAACGAATTTACGACAGTTACGCCTCGGCATTCCAAATTATCCACAGCAATTTAACCAAAGCACTAGAAGCTTGTAACATCACTGGCGCGAAAACATATAACCGTGCTGCTAAAATGTCTGCAATGTCACAGTTTGAATCTCACAAGCAGCGTTTCTTTAACCATTTGCTAACCGGGATTAAATGCCCAGTGCTGATCAAAGCCATTGAGCAAGACTTAGCTCAAGGGAATGCTGTTGTTATTCAGATAGTTTCCACAAATGAGGAATTACTCAAGCGGCGGCTCAATGAGGTTCCGGCAGAAGAATGGAAAGACTTAAACCTTGACCTAACTCCTCGTGAATACGTCATGGATTATCTCATGAGTGCCTTTCCGATTCATCTTCATGAGATTCATTCAGGAGAAGACGGAGAAGAACACTCTGAAGCTGCCTTTGATGCCGATGGCTCACCCATTGTATCGGCTGAGGCTGTGTCCTTACGCGATGCTTTAGTAGACAAACTCGCCAGCCTTAATCCGATACCAGGGGCTTTAGAACAACTATTGTGGTACTTCGGACACAAACAAGTTGCTGAAGTGACTGGTCGCAGCAAACGGGTTTTAAAAGATGAATCTGGACGATTGTTTGTCGATTCACGGGGCAGTGGGGCGAATATTGCCGAAACTGCTGCGTTTATGTCGGGTGAGAAACTAATTCTCATCTTCAGTGATGCTGGGGGTACAGGTCGAAGCTATCACGCAGATTTAAATGCGGTCAATCGTAGAAGGCGATCGCACTACTTACTCGAAGCCGGTTGGAGAGCCGATAATGCTATTCAAGGGCTTGGGCGATCGCACCGTACAAACCAAGCGTCTGCACCCATTTTCCGACCAGTGACTACAAATGTGCGCGGTGAACGCCGATTCATCAGCACTATTGCTCGACGGCTGGACAGCTTGGGCGCACTCACACGGGGACAGAGGCAGACTGGTGGTAATGGCATCTTTGAGGCTAAGGATAACCTTGAATCTCAGTATGCCGAACACGCTTTGTATGAACTTTTCAAGCAGATTTATCAGGGTCGATTTGCTGAAGTGCCTTTAGGGACTTTTGAAGCCATGACAGGACTCAGCCTCACTTCCCACGAAGGCGGCATGAAGATAGATTTACCACCACTGCGGCAATTCCTCAACCGCTTGCTGGCTTTACGCATCGATATGCAGAATGTGATTTTCGAGAGGTTTGAGCTATTGCTGAGTCAGCAGATTGAAGCAGCGCGAGCCGCAGGAATTTACGAGATGGGTGTGGAGACTTTACGGGCTGAGAAATTTACCGTTGAAAGCCAGGAAACCGTGTACACTCATCCTGCTACTGGTAGCGTCACAAACTATCTGAAGATTGAAAGACTTCACAAGAACAACATTAGAACCGCGGATGAGATGTTGGAGTTTTCCAATATGCACCAGGGACGACTCATGATCAATGAGAAGTCACAAAATGCGGCTGTGTCAATTCCAACTCATAGCACGTTTGACTCTGAGGGTGGTGTTGTAGCAAGAGTTTTGCTGATTCGACCGCAAAAAGAAATTCGCTTCCCAGTCGAACAATTGGAGTCATCAACTTGGCGGCAGGTTTCGGCTGATGAGTTTGTTGCAGCGTGGTCGAAAGAAATCTCGGATTTGCCTAAGTTTAATATTGATTACTTGCACTTAGTCAGTGGGATTTTGTTACCCATTTGGAAAGTGCTTCCACAGTCCAGCAGTCGGGTTTTCAGGCTCCA
>LXQD01000032.1 GCA_003326215.1 Nostoc minutum NIES-26
CTACCAATTCAGTATGCAGACTTTGCAGCTTGGCAGACACAATGGCTAACAGCAGATGTACTCAATTCTCAGCTTGCTTACTGGCAAAAACATCTGGCTGGCGCACCAGCAGTCCTTGAGTTACCCACTGACCGCCCAAGACCCGCAGTCCAAACTTTCCAAGGTGCTAACTATAGTTTTCAAATATCTCCACAACTGACAACTGCACTGCAAAACTTCAGTCAGCAACGAGGCTGTACATTGTTTATGACTTTGCTGGCAGCTTTTAAAACCCTGCTTTATCGCTACAGTGGCAGTGAGGATATTGTTGTCGGTTCGCCAATTGCTAATCGTAACCATGCACAAATAGAAGAGTTAATTGGCTTTTTTGTCAATACCTTAGTACTGCGAACCAAGCTCGAAAGCAATTTTACTTTTGAGGAGTTATTGACTCAAGTGCGTGAAGTCGCTTTAGAAGCATATGCACACCAAGATTTACCCTTTGAGTTGCTGGTAGAACAATTGCAGCCACAACGCTCTTTGAGCCATACACCTCTATTTCAAGAGTTTGAGTTGCCAGGTTTAAACTTGAGTGTTGTTGTCAGTGACAGTAATACAGCTAAGTTTGATTTGACTTTGTTTGTCGAAGAGGTAAATTCTGGACTAAAAGCGACTTTTGAGTATAATACTGACTTGTTTGAGGTGGCTACTATTGAGCGGATGGCAGGGCATTTGCAAATACTGTTGTCTGGAATAGTTGCTAATCCCCAGGAGCAGCTTTGGCAGTTACCACTGCTAACTGAGGCTGAGAAGGTGCAGTTTGCACGCTGGAATCAGACCCAAACTGAGTATCCACAACAGTGCATTCATCAACTGTTTGAAGCTCAAGTAGAGCGTACACCCGATGCTGTAGCTGTAGTGTTTGCAGACCAAAAGTTGACCTACGCACAGTTGAATCAGCGTGCGAATCAACTAGCACATTATTTGCAAAAGCTGGATGTGAAACCAGAAATGCCCATAGGCATCTGTGTGGAGCCTTCCCTTAAGATGATAGTGGGGCTGTTAGGAATTCTCAAGGCTGGCGCTGCATATTTGCCGCTTGACCCTGCTTATCCGCAGCAGCGGTTAGCTTTCATGTTGTCTGATGCAGATGTTCCAGTGGTATTAACTCGGCAACAGTTAATCAAAAGACTTCCCGAACATCAAGCACAAGTAGTTTGCCTAGATACTGACTGGGATACCATTGCCGAAGAAAGCTTAGAGAATCCCTTTAGTAATGTAACAGCCGACAATCTCGCTTATGTCATCTACACCTCTGGTTCTACTGGCAAACCGAAAGGAGTTCTCGGACTGCATCGAGGCGCTGTCAATCGTTTTTACTGGATGTGGCAGACTTATCCATTTACGCAGGGAGAAGTTTGTTGTCAGAAAACATCTTTAAACTTTGTAGACTCAGTTTGGGAAATTTTTGGGCCTCTACTGCAAGGAGTGCAGACGGTAATTGTACCCGATGATGTTGTCAAGAATCCACAGCAGTTTGTGGAAACACTTGCCAATAATCATGTTACAAGGTTGGTACTTGTTCCTTCATTGCTGCGCGTACTGTTGGATATTGACAGCGACTTGCAAAAGCGACTACCCAAATTGAAGTTTTGGGTAACTAGTGGAGAAGCTCTGCCTTTAGAACTTTTGCAGAAGTTTCGGCAGACTATGCCTAATAGTATCCTCTTAAATCTTTATGGTTCTTCAGAAGTAGCTGCTGATGTTACTTGCTATAAGATGGGTACTGAAGATGAGACTTTGCGTGTTGCGATCGGTTGTCCGATTAACAATACACAAGTTTATGTAATGGATCGAAACCTACAGCTTGTTCCTGTTGGCGTACCTGGTGAGCTGTATGTTAGCGGTGCAGGATTGGCAAGAGGCTATCTCAATCAACCCGATTTGACAACACAGCGATTTATCTCAAGTTCGTTTGAGAAGGCAGAAGGAGCAGAGGAGCAGAGGAAGAAATCTTTACTCAGCAACGCCACTTGCTCCACTTGGGGAGACCCCAAGACCGCAGTGGCTCCTCAGCACGGGCTAAACGCCCCGCTAACAGCACTCAGCAACGCCACTTGCTACAACGGGGGGAACCCCCGCAACGCAGTGGCTCCTCAACACTCAGCACTCAACACTCTTTCAATTCTGGAGGATAAAACAAAGCGTTTGTACAAAACAGGAGATTTTGTACGCTATCGAGCTGATGGTAACTTAGAATTCTTGGGGCGAGTTGACCATCAAGTTAAGCTGCGTGGGTTCCGCATTGAACTTGGAGAAATTGAAGCGGTTTTAAGTCATCACCAAAAAGTGCAGGAAACTGTAGTCGTAGCTAGAAAAGATGAACACAGCCAACAGCAGTTAGTGGCTTATGTTGTTCCTCAAGCAGAGCAGGTAATAACTATTACTGAGTTGCATCACCTGCTCAAACAGAAGCTACCCGAATATATGATGCCAAAAGCTTTTGTAATGTTAGAAGCTTTGCCATTACTGCCTAACGGCAAGGTAAACTATCATGCACTTCCTATACTGGAGGGTGTACGTCCCGAACTAGACCAGAAATTACAGCTTCCTCAAACAGAGATAGAACAAGCCATTGCTGATATTTGGCATGAGGTGCTTCATATTCAAGAAATAGGTATACATGATAATTTCTTTGAACTTGGTGGTCATTCACTACTATTGATTCAAGTTCATCACAAGTTACAACAAAGATTTCAACAGGATTTATCTTTAGTTGAAATGTTTCGATATCCAACTATTCATCACTTAACAAAAGTTTTTAGTCAAGAGGTAAGTCCGCAAATATCTTTGGAACAAAATCTTCGCCAATTTGAAACCAGAACTACATCAATGCAGCGCCGTAAAGAAATTAGACAAAAGCATAGAACAGCTAAACAAAAAGGGGAGAGTATTTAATTAAGTAAAAGCAAATTCTTAAGAGCCATAGAAGAAAGCAAAAATATTTTGGATGAAAATCACATGACATTAAGCCAACAAGAAATTTCCAAGCCGAATTACTTTGTTGAGAGCGAGCAAATATTGCATTATGGTATTGAGCAAGAGATAATGCAATTATTTAATACACCTAGTCAATCAACATCTGTAGAAAAAAATATGGATGAGTTGGTTGATAATTTATGTGATTCTTTTTTAATTGCAAATAATGCTAATACTGATATTGACTTAAACTCATTGAAAAATCAGTTTTATGACAGTGAAATACCTGAAAAACCAGCTGATATTAAAAAATATATTGAATATCTAAGTAATAATGTTATCGATCATTCAATACACACATCTTCGCCTAGATTTATTGGTCACATGACCTCGGCGCTCCCCTATTTTGTTAGACCTATTGCCAAGCTGATGACGGCGATGAATCAAAACGCCGTTAAAATCGAGACTGCTAAAGCTCTCAGCTTTTACGAACGTCAGGCTTTGGCGATGATGCATCGTCAAATTTACAATTTTTCCGATCGCTTTTACGAGAAGCATATTCAAAATAGTCAAAGTACGCTGGGAATATTGGTATCTGGTGGTACTACAGCAAATATTGCAGCGCTTTGGTGCGCTCGCAATGCGGCTTTGGGAGCTAAGGATGGTTTTTCTGGTGTAGAAAAGGAAGGTTTAACAGCAGCGCTCAATAATTACGGCTACAAAGGAGCCGTAATTATTGGCTCAGAATTGATGCATTACTCTTTTGATAAAGCCGCTGACTTATTAGGTATCGGTCTTCGTAGTTTAATTAAAGTTCCGACTGACAGTAACAATCGAGTCAATTTGCGATCGCTACGTCAGGCTGTTGTAGAATGCCAAGACCAAAATTTGTGTATTATTGCGATCGCTGGCATTGCTGGCACTACAGATTCGGGTGGAGTAGATTCGCTCTTAGATATTGCAGAAATAGCACATGAAGCTAATGTTCATTTTCATGTAGATGCTGCTTGGGGCGGGCCGTTAGTTTTTTCCAAGCAACATCGCCACAAGCTTGCAGGGATCGAACTGGCTGATTCAATCACCATTGACGGACACAAACAACTTTATTTGCCAATCGGTATTGGTATGGTTTTCATGCGCGAACCGCATACGGCAAAGGCAATTGAAAAACAAGCTAGCTATACCATGCGTAAGGGATCGTTCGATTTGGGCAAACGGGCTTTGGAAGGTTCTCGACCAGGTATGGCTTTATTCTTACATGCGGGACTAAATCTAATCGGGACTAAGGGATATGAATTTTTGATTGATGAAGGAATTAGAAAAACTCAGTATCTAGCTAATCGTATTTGTGCAATGCCTGAGTTTGAATTGCTAGCAGAACCCGATACTAACTTAGTTATATATCGCTATGTTCCGGAGCAATTCCGA
Organism: Nostoc minutum NIES-26; assembly: GCA_003326215.1. Classification (GTDB taxonomy): domain Bacteria; phylum Cyanobacteriota; class Cyanobacteriia; order Cyanobacteriales; family Nostocaceae; genus Dendronalium; species Dendronalium minutum. Next base: position 4,387 of record LXQD01000032.1, read on the forward strand.
GAACTTGTTGCTCAACAAAAATTGACAGAAATTGATAATTTATTTATTAGTGAATTTAATCAAAATCTGCAAAAATTACAGCGTCAAGCTGGTCGTACTTTTATTTCCCGAACCACAAAAACAACCAACTGTATGGGTAAAGAAATTCCGATTATTGCTTTGCGCGCAGTCCTTGCTAACCCGCTAACAACTGAAAATGATATTGATGCAGTTTTGAACGACCAGATACAGATTGCATCAGAAGTTTCTGTATCTTGAAGAAGTCAGAGGGCAAGAGTTATTGAAGACTGCTTTTGCAGGGTTCGTAGTAAGCACTTTAGTGCTTTCATGTTCGAGGACTAAAGTCCTCACCCTTCGGGTTCGTTAGTCGCTCATGGGGGAAACCCCCAAGACCCTTCGGGTTCAGCAGTTACTCCACCTGGGGAAACCCCAAGACCGTACTGCTTCACCGCGCTAACTCACTACAAACACACTTGCCCCTCTGCCCCCCTGCCTCCTGCCTTATACTGGTGTAGGTTTATGAATATTTTGCCTGATTTAAATAGCTTATCTAGACAGGATGAAATAGCTATTATTGGCATGTCCTGCCGTTTTCCTGGCGCGAAAGATGTTGATAGTTTTTGGCAAAATCTGCAAAATGGTGTAGAGTCAATTTCTTTTTTTACCGATGAAGAATTGGCGGCAGCCGGAATAAATCCGACTGTATTAAATGACCCCAGTTATGTGAAAGCTGGCTGTGTGTTGAAAAACATAGAATTATTTGATGCTGCTTTTTTTGGCTTTACTCCTAAAGAAGCGGAAATCACAGATCCCCAACATCGCCTTTTTTTAGAATGTGTTTGCCAAGCTTTAGAAAATGCGGGATATAATTCCGAAACTTATCCCGGTCAAATTGGTCTTTTTGCTGGTGTCGCTCTCAGTTCTTACTTACTGACAAATATATTTTCTAATTTCTATGCCCATCGGGATTTATTGAAACCAGCGGAAACATTCAAAATTTTTATTGGCAATGATAAAGACCACTTGCCAACTCAAATTTCTTACAAATTAAACTTGAGAGGGCCAAGCGTTAATGTCCAAACAACCTGTTCTACATCTTTAGTGGCTGTTCATTTTGCTTGTCAAAGTTTGCTGAATGGCGAAAGTGATATTGCTTTGGCAGGTGGTGTTTCAATTACAGTGCCAGAAATAACTGGTTATTACTATGAACAAGGGGGAATTGTTTCACCAGATGGGCATTGTCGAGCCTTTGATGCCAACGCTGGGGGAACTGTTTTCGGTAGTGGTTTGGGTGTGGTAGTACTGAAGCGATTAGAGGATGCTATCAGCGATCGCGATTATATTCATGCAGTTATTAAAGGTTCGGCAATTAATAATGATGGCTCTTTAAAAGTTGGTTATACAGCTCCAAGTGTGGATGGACAAACAGCAGTGATTTCGGAAGCAATGGCTTTAGCTGGAGTCAATCCCGAAACTATTTCTTATGTTGAAACTCATGGTACTGGCACTTGCTTAGGAGATCCAATTGAAATTGCGGCTTTGACACAAGCTTTTGCTTCCAGCACTGATAAAAAGAATTTCTGTGCAATCGGTTCTGTAAAAACTAATGTTGGCCACTTAAATACAGCAGCAGGTGTGGCTGGCTTAATTAAAACTGTTCAAGCTCTGAAATACAAACAAATACCCTCTAGCTTAAACTTCAATCGCCCCAATCCCCAGATAGATTTTGCTAACAGTCCGTTTTACGTGAATACCACGCTATCAGAGTGGAAGACTAACGGCATTCCTCGCCGCGCGGGAGTCAGTTCTTTTGGTATCGGAGGAACTAATGCCCATGTAATTCTGGAAGAAGCACCAATTCAATTAAAAATTCAAAATTCAAAATTCAAAAGTAAATATTTAGTGTTGTGTGTATCGGCTAAAACTGAGAATGCTCTTGAGCAGGTAACAGCTAATCTTGTAAATCATTTAAAAGAGCATCCCGAACTTAACTTAGCTGATGTTGCTTATACACTCAACATCGGTCGGCGGACTTTCGAGCATCGGCGTATGGTGGTTTGCCGTGACGTTGATGATGCGTTAAAGGCTTTGATTACCTTAGATCCACAACGAGTTGTTAATTACTACCAAAAACCTAGCAACCGTCCAGTCATCTTGATGTTTTCTGGACAAGGCGCGCAATATGTAAATATGGCGCGGGAACTCTACGAAGTTGAACCAATATTTCGCCAACAGGTAGATGTATGTGCGGATATTCTCAAACCCCACTTGGGGCTTGATTTACGTCAGCTAATTTATCCCAGCGAACAAGAAATAGCAACAGCCTCAGCGCAACTGCAACAAACAGCGATCGCTCAACCTGCACTATTCGTTATTGAGTATGCGATCGCTAAGTTATGGATGCAATGGGGAGTGCGCGCCACTGGTATGATTGGTCACAGCATTGGTGAATATGCCGCCGCAACTTTAGCAGGCGTTTTCTCTTTGGAAGATGCTTTAGCTTTAGTCACAGCCAGGGGCGAAATGATGCAATTACTGCCCCCTGGAAGTATGCTTGCTGTGCCACTACCTGAAAAAGATGTACAACCCTTTTTGGGCAAGGAACTCTCCGTTGCTGCAATTAACAGTCCATCCACCTGCGTAGTTTCGGGGAGAACAGAGGCTATAGAAGCGTTACAAATTTACTTAGGCTCTAAAGGTATAGATTGTCGCCTTTTGCATACATCTCATGCCTTTCATTCTCAGATGATGGAACCTGTCTTAGCATCGTTCCAAGAGCGAGTCAAAAAAGTTAGCTTAAAATCGCCTCAAATTCCTTTTATCTCTAACCTTACTGGCACTTGGATTAAAAATGATGAAGCCACAAATCCAAATTATTGGAGCCAGCATCTACGTTCTTGTGTCAGATTTTCCGCTGGAATATCTGAGTTATTGAAACAGCCAGAAGGAATTTTTTTAGAAGTTGGCCCGGGACGGACTTTAAGCACATTAACTAAACAACATTTAGCGCCGGATACAAACCAATTAGTACTCACATCCTTACGCCATCCTCAAGAACAACAATCAGATATTACCTTTTTATTAAATACATTAGGTTATCTTTGGCTGTCAGGTATAGAAATAGATTGGTCGGAATTTTATAACTATGAGGAGTGTTACCGCGTTCCTTTACCTACTTATCCTTTTGAACGTCAGCGTTATTGGATTGAAGCTAAATCACCAACTTTATTAACAGATGAAATAAATCCAATTTTTGATTCTAAAGAAACAGAGATAAAAGACTTATACTCACAGTACTCCAGACCAAAACTCGTTAATTCCTATGTTGCTCCGACTAACGAATTGGAACAGCAAATTGCCCAGATTTGGCAAGAAGTTCTAGGAATTGAGCAAGTCGGTATTTATGACAATTTCTTTGACTTAGGAGGAGATTCTCTAATTGCTACTCAATTAGCTTCTCGCCTACAAGTAAATTTCCCTGTGGAATTACCACTGCGCGAACTTTTACTGCAAGCTTTGACTGTCGCCCAGCAAGCAAAAATGATTGAAGAATTTATGATTGAAAAAATTGCCGAATTATCTGAAGAAGAAGCCGAAGCTTTTTTGAATAAGATTCGAGGTTAATTGTCAACAGTCATACCAATTCACAATTCGCAATTCGCAATCCGCAATTAAAAAACTTAGATGCAGCAAGGCTTTCAGGGTTTACATCTGTTTCATAATTTTAGTGAATTGGTATCAGAACTGCCAGTGAAATAATTAATTTTTTGAATACATTTTTAATTATGGACAAGCAATACTCTAATTTATCACCTACGAAAAAAGCCCTTTTAGAAAAATTGAAAGGAGGAAAATTTAAAGCTGAGACTATTCCTAAACGCCAAAAATCAGAACCAGTATCTTTGTCTTTTTCTCAGCAAAGACTATGGTTTATTGACCAACTTTATCATAGTAGTCCTTTTTACAATATTTCCAGCGCTCTACATTTAAAAGGATTTTTAAATGTCACAGCACTTCAGCAAAGTCTCAACGAAATTATTAGCCGTCATGAAGCTTGGCGCACAAACTTTATTACAGTAGACGAACAACCATTACAAGTAATATCATCTCAAGGTAATGGCAATTTAAATATTATCAAGATTGAACATTTGTTTGGCACAGATTGGGAAGTAGAAGTTACAAAAATAGCAAATGAGGAAGCTAAAAAACCCTTTGATTTAGTTAAAGATTCGTTAGTCAGAGCAACTTTGTTACGCTTGAGCGAAGAAGAACACGTCTTGCTTTTGACTATACATCACATTGTGACAGATGGATGGTCTATGAGTGTATTTGCACAAGAGTTAGCAAAGTTGTACGCTGCTTTCTGTGTCGGTAAACCTTCTCCTCTACCCAAACTTCCCATCCAGTACGCAGACTTTGCTATTTGGCAGCGCGATCGTTTGCAAGGAAAATTACTCGAAACTCAACTGAATTACTGGAAGCAACAATTAGCAGGTAAGCTACCAACACTACAGTTGCCTACAGATCGTTCGCGTCCTGCTGTTGCTACTTTTAAAGGTGCAAAACAATATTTTACGTTATCCAAACAATTGACTCAAGCACTCAATGAGTTCAGCCAGCAAGAAGGATGTACCTTATTTATGACTCTGCTGGCAGCGTTTAATACATTACTCTACCGCTACACAGACCAAGAAGATATTTTGGTAGGTTCTTCAATTGCAAATCGCAATCGAGCTGAATTAGAAGGGTTAATTGGTTTGTTTGTCAATAATTTGGTACTGCGTAACAATCTTAGTGGTAATCCTAGCTTTCGAGAACTTTTAAGTCGAGTCAGAGAGGTAACTCTCAACGCTTATGCACACCAAGATTTGCCGTTTGAGAAGTTAGTAGAAGCATTGCAACCCGAACGCGACTTAAGCCGTAATCCTTTGTTTCAGGTAATGTTTATTCTCCAAAATGCACCAACGTCTGTTAAAGAAGTTTCCGGTTTAAACTTGCGGGCTTTAGAAATTGATGGTGGTACATCTGAGTTTGACATTTCTGTATCGATTTCCGAATTTCAACAGGAATTAACTGGATTTTGGGAATACAATACAGATTTATTTGATTCATTAACAATTAAAAGATTTATTGGCAATTTTCAAACATTACTAGAAAGTATTGTTAGTAATCCCAATCAAAGTATTTCTGAACTATCACTACTGACCGCTCCAGAGCGAAAACAATTATTAGAAGAGTGGAATAATACCCGCGCAGATTATCCTCATGATGCCTCTTTGCACCAATTATTTGAGCAGCAAGTCGAGCGATCGCCCAATATTTTGGCTTTAATTAGTCAGTCAGAACAGCTAACTTATCAACAACTAAATCAAAAGGTAAATAAGCTTGCCCATTATTTAATAAATTTAGGAATTACGAGTGAAACTCTTGTTGGTATTTGTTTAGAACGCTCGATTGATATGGTAGTGGCGATTCTAGCTATTTTCAAAGCTGGCGGTGCTTATCTACCCCTTGACCCCAATTATCCCATTGAGCGTCTTCAGTTTATGCTTGCTGATTCCCAAGTTTCATTGGTAATTAGTAATAGCTCGTTAATTAATGGCTTAGAACAAATAACAGCGATCGCTCTTGATACCGAGTGGGATATTCTTCAGAAAGAAAGTCAAGAAAATCCCGTCAGCAAATCTCGTGGAAACGATACTGCTTATGTCATTTACACCTCTGGTTCCACCGGAACTCCTAAAGGTGTTCTCGGTACGCATCGAGGTACAGTTAATGGCTTACATTGGTTGTGGAAGACCTATCCTTTTGTGAGTGACGAAATTTGCTGTCAAAAAACAGCTATTAGTTTTGTAGACTCGGTATGGGAAATTTTTGCCCCTTTATTACAGGGGATTCCTAGCGTTATTATTCCTGATGCGATCGCTAAAGATCCCCAACTTTTCTTAGAAATTCTCGATCGTCACAAAGTTTCGCGCTTAGTACTTGTTCCCTCGTTGCTGCGGATACTTTTAGATGCTTACAGTCATCTCATCCAAAATTTGTCCCATCTTCGACTTTGGATTTCCAGTGGAGAAGCCCTTGCTGTTGATTTAGCACAAAATTTTCAAAAGTTACTACCAAATGCAAAACTAATTAACCTTTACGGTTCCTCTGAAGTTTCTGCTAACGTAACTTTTTACGATACAAATTTATTAACTGAACAATCTACAATTGTTCCCATTGGTTATCCCATAGACAATACACAAGTTTATGTCTTAGACCGTCATTTGCAACTTGTTCCCATTGGCGTAGTTGGAGAATTGTATATTGGTGGAGATGGTTTAGCAAAGGGTTATTGGCATCGTTTGGAATTAACTGGCGAACGATTTATTGATAACCCTTTTATTCCCGGAACTAAGCTTTACAAAACTGGCGACTTAGTACGCTATCTCAATAATGGTCAGTTAGAATATTTAGATCGCTACGATGACCAAATTAAAATTCGCGGTTTTCGGATAGAATTGGGAGAAATTACATCAGCAATTACTCAACATCCATCTGTGCAAGATGTTGTTGTTATATCTCATAATGATGCTGAAGGTGAGCAATATTTGACTGCTTATATAGTCACTCAGCAAGAAAATTTAATTTCACATATACTGCAAAACTTGCAACAAAAATTGCCGAGTTTTATGATTCCGTCTGCTTTTGTGGTAGTAGATGGAATACCGCTAACACCCAATGGAAAAGTAGACAAAAACTCGCTACCAACTGATGATATAATTCATCCCAATTCTCCTAAGTCCTTCATTGTTCCTCGGAATTTCACCGAATTAGCCTTGGAGAAAATTTGGACAAATCTCCTCAATATAAGTCCTATAGGAGTAACCGATAACTTTTTTGATTTAGGGGGTCATTCTTTTTTAGCTGTGCGCTTAATGGCGAAAATTTCTGAGCGTTTTGGACACAACCTACCTCTATCTACTCTTTTTGAAAATACAACAATTGAAAAACTAGCAAAAATTGTCAGTCAGCCAGTTAGTTTGGGTTCGGGTTCCCCTTTGGTAGCAATTCAGTCTTCTGGTTCTTTGCGTCCTTTCTTCTGCGTACATGCAGCCGGGGGAGATGTGAATAATTACCCCATCTTGGCAAAAAAATTGGGTAGAGAACAACCATTTTATGCTTTAGAACAGACTCCCGAACAATTGGATTTTGCAGTTATTTCAGTAGAAGCTACAGCAACTAACTACCTCAAAGAAATTCGTACTGTTCAGCCAGAAGGCCCCTACCTTTTGGGAGGTTGGTGTTATGGTGGTGTAATTGCCTTTGAAATGGCACAACAACTACAAAAGCAAGGTGAAACTGTTGATTTGCTTGCGATCGTTGACGCTATATTACCAGAAATAGTTATTCATCCGACAAAAGACGATGATGCTAAATTTTTACTTCGTCTGGCTGAGTCTGTTAAAAACTGGTTTAATGTTGATTTTTCTGTTTCTTACGAAGAGTTGAGAAATTTGCCAGTAGATGAGCAATTTCATCTGTTATTTAAAAAAGCAAATCTCGAATTAAGCGATATAGAAATGGAACAATACCTACGTGGTTTTAAACTTTTTAAAGCTCACATTCAAGCTATGCGAAACTATGTTCCACAAGTCTATCCTCATCAGATTACTTTATTTAAAGCCAGCGAAATCATTACTCACGATTTTGAAAGTTCAGAGTTCCATACTGACGATCCACTATTAGGCTGGGGCAAATGTTCTAGCCAACCTATCAAAACAATTGAAGCTTCAGGCAATCATTTTTCTATGTTCGTCGAACCACATGTCGAAGAGCTAGCAAATAAATTAAAAATTTGTCTTGCTCATGCTCAAAAAGTTTTGATGTGAATATATATTAATAGGTTAATACAAATAATGAAAATACCTGAACTCAAGAAAATTCCTCTTTGGTCTGACTATAAAATTACAAACGATCCTCTTAACTATCTTGACAAGATAGCTAAAAACTATGGAGACATTTTTACTATCCTTTTTGGTTCTACACCTATAGTCTTTGTTGGCAACCCACAGGGAATTAAGCAGATTTTTAGCAATACAAAAGATATTACAGCTCCTGGTGAATTGAACCAAGATATGGCTCTGATTACCGGCAAGCAAGGGTTACTTCAACTTGATGGAACGCGCCACAAACATCGACGCAAGCTAATCATGCCAGCTTTTCACGGTGCTAAGATGCAAGCATACGGACAGCAGATTTGTGAGATGACTGAGAAAGTCATGAATCAGCTTGCCATTGACCAACCCTTCTTAGCTTACCCAACTATCGAAGCTATTACATTGCAGATAAGCATAGAAGTTGTGTTAGGTTTACGCGAAGGAGAGCGTTACGAACGACTCAAGCAATTACTTCCTGCCATATTTCAGCATATGCGATCGCCAATGATGCAAGTTGGCTTTACTCTTCCATTTCTATTACGAGACTTAGGTCCGTGGAGTCCGTGGGGATACCTTCTACAGCTAAAACAAGAAATTTACCAACTACTCTACGCCGAAGTTCAAGAACGCCGCGAACGAGCAGACTCTTCTCGCACTGATATTCTATCCGAACTTATATTTGCCCGCGATGAAACGGGTGAAATGATGGCAGATGAAGAAGTGCGCGACTTATTGCTTTCGCCACTGTTAGCTGCTCAAGATGCTTCAGCTGTGGCGATCGCTTGGTTGTTGTACTGGACTCATAGTTTACCAGAAGTTCGCGAACAATTGCTAAGAGAACTTGACAGTCTTGGTGAATCCCCCAACCCGATGAACATAGTTCAACTCCCCTACCTCAATGCTGTTTGTAATGAAGCTTTGCGGATTTATCCAACTCAATTATTCGCATTTCCCCGGAGAGTAGAATCATCAACTGAGGTAATGGGCTATGAGTTGAGTCCGGGGACAATACTCATGGGCTGTATTTATCTACTCCATCAGAATCAAGATTTATACCCACAACCACAGCAATTTAAACCAGAGCGTTTTTTGGAGCGGCAATACTCTCCTTATGAATTTATGCCCTTTGGTGGTGGTACTCGCAGTTGTGTTGGGGCGGCTTTAGCTGTATTTGAAATGAAATTAATATTAGCAACTATTCTTTCACGCTATCAATTAGCGCTAGTCAACAAACGACCAGAGCAACCAAATTTTGACGGTCTAATGTGCTATCCAGCCAGTAACGTCAAGATGGTGATGCGTGAGATCGAGGGACATCAACGCCAACCGCGACATTTTGTTTCTAGCTCTGTTTAGGATAATCATGCACTGGCTCGAAAATTCAATTTTTAGTATAAATAATTACTGAAATAAATACATGAAACTACCTCAAACCCCTAAGATTCCTGGCTGGTTGCTGAGAATGCAATTTGCGGCCGATCCCCTTGGTTGTATGGATAATTTTCACCAGCGCTATGGTGACATTTTCACGATTATGGCGGATTCTACGCCGATAGTGTATGTTAGCAGTCCGCAGGGAATGAAGCAGATTTTTACCAGTACAACGGAGATTATAGCCTCTGGAGAGTTGAACCAAGATGTGGCTCCATTAGTGGGAAATAACGGATTACTTCTGTTGGATGGCTTACGCCACAGACATCGACGCAAACTACTGATGCCTGCTTTTCACGGTACTCGGATACGAGCTTATGGAGAGCGAATTTGTGAGTTAACAGAAAAAGTCATGGAGCAGTTGCCAGTTGGCAAATCTTTCTTAGCTTACCCAACTATGCAAAAGATTACTCTAGAGGTAATTTTAGATACTTTATTTGGCTTACACGAGGGAGAGCGTTACGAAAAACTCAGACAAGTACTTTCTACTTTAATGAATTATGCCAGGTCTACTTTTGTTGGCATATCTTTATCTTTTCCGTTTTTACAACAAGATTTAGGTAGATGGAGTCCGTGGGGTTACTTTCTTGACCTCTGGCAACAATTTGACCAACTGCTTTACGCCGAAATTAGCGATCGCCGCCTACAACCAAATTCGTTTGGTCTCGATGTTCTCTCCGAGTTAATATTTGCCCGTAATGAAACAGGCGAGTTAATGACAGATGAAGAAATACGAGATTTGTTTCCTTCATTATTATTTGGTGGTAGAGATGCTTCAGCTACTGCAATTACTTGGTCATTGTATTGGATTTATCGTCTCCCAGCAGTTCGCAAGCGATTGCTAGAAGAAATCGCCAGCCTTGGTAACTCAACAGATCCAATGAGGATTATCGAACTCCCTTACCTCAATGCTGTTTGTAATGAAGTTTTGCGGATTTATCCGACTCAAGTAGTAACCTTTCCTAGAAAGGTAGAATCATCGATAGAGGTTATGGGCTATGAGTTAAGTCCAGGAACAATTATCATCGGCTGTATTTATTTGACGCATCAGAATAAAGATTTATATCCGCAACCACAGCAATTTTTGCCAGAGCGTTTTTTGGAACGACAGTACTCTCCCTATGAATTTCTACCCTTTGGTGGTGGTGCGCGTCGTTGTCCTGGCGAAGCTTTAGCTTTATTTGAAATAAAACTAGTATTGGCAACTATCCTTTCACGATATCAGTTAGCACTTAGCAACAAACAACCAGAGCGACCTCAGGGGCGAGGTGCTAATTTTCCTCCTACTAGTGGTTTGAAGATGATGAGGCTAGAAACCATTCAACATCAGAAACAGCAACACGTTCTCGGAGTTTGGCACGACCAACCTGAGTGAGTTGACGTTGTTGTAATGGTTGTGTTGCACAAGATGCAGGTTTGGCTGAAGTTCCTATCATAATCATCGAAGTTGATGAAGCCTCGGCTTTTAAGCTGTCTTTACTGGAGAATTTGCAGCGCGAAGATTTAAATCCAGTAGAAGAAACGGAAGGAGTATTACACTTATTGTCTTGCCAACTAGATTGCATTACTTGGATGCCTAAGCCAGAAAGTCACCTCTCTGACTCGGCTACAAAACCGTGCATGAAACGTTAATTTCACACGGCTCCTCGGTGATTTAGTGCTTGTCACACACACCTCTAAATTCAGAGCTAAAAGGGATTACAGTTGAGATAATCCTCATCTATTTCTGGAACTGTAACAGCATTATCTGCTGTCGTTTTAGCATCGTGGCAATGTCCATGAAGTAATTGAAGGTTGTCATAACTATCCTTACCGCCTTGGGAGCGGGGGATTTTATGGTCGATTTCCATCAAATCTTCATGGTGAAAAAACAGTCCACAGTGAGTACACTTTCCTTTCTGCATCTTCAGGAGTGTTGCCACCCTGATTGGAGCTTCGGGATGTTTACCCATTCTGGAACTCCAGTACACCCAATCACCATCAAACGGACTACGGCTTCCTTGCACCTGTATGTGTCTCACAATAGGAGTTTCACGGTGCTTGAGTAAGCGAATTTTCTGGTTATGGGGTTTAAATACCCAATTATCAGACCCTACGGTTTGCCAATACTTTTGACAACTCCATCGGGAAGATTTATTAGGGTGACGATGTTCTGCCCATGCTTTTAGCTGACTAAATAATGTTGTATCAGCCTGGTTAAATATGCGTTTACTGACGACACATGAGTAATAGTTTGTCCATCCACGGATGACGGGATTCAGATGAGCGATTAAATCAGATTGTGGTACTACCTTATGCTCATCAATCAATTTACCTATCTTCTGCGTGTGCGTCTTCAGCTTTGCTTTACTTGGGGTAATCAGAGTTTTGTAACCAAGTAATTTTCCGCTTGAGCTTTTACCACTGTGATATTTTCCAACAGGAAATTGTCGAACAGTGAAGCCCAGAAAGTCAAAACCAACCTTACCTTCATACATATTAAGTGTATGGGATATTCGGGTTTTACTTGGCTTCAATTCCAACCCCAATTGGCTTAACCATTCACTAATAATCTGCTGACATCTTTGGATAACGGGGAGGTCTTTGTGCAGAATCAAAAAATCATCTGCAAATCGAATTAAGCTTATTGCTGTATAGTTCGCCGCTTTACAACCGGGTAAACTTAAAGCAACTTGTTTAATTCTATTCTCCATACCGTGGAGGGCTATATTCGCTAATAACGGCGAAATTGTACCCCCTTGTGGAACACCCATCGATGTTGTGTTGTCGGATTTCTCCCTCAAAGCATATTCGGAGAAATCAATCACTCCCGCTTTTAACCATGCACGAATTTGTCGGCGAATGGTGGGGAATGTATTTAATTTTGACAGCAGAACATTATGATCAATTTTGTCAAAAGTGGGTAGCTAGCTAGCGAGGTTTCCAATTATTAGCTCCTTTTCTAACTAGCCCCCTCCGAACCGTGCTTACGAGATTTCCAGGTACACGGCTCTCCAGTACTCTGTTATCACGAGACTCGTTTAGATGTTGGTTTACCAGCGTGTATTGCATCATGGCATTGAGGGCAAACCATGAGAGTTTTCCTTCTACGTGCGGACATAATTTGCATCCATTGCGGTTTTTCCTTTCTACCCTTGGCTTTGAGGTCTTTAAGGGCACGAATATGGTGAACCTCAATATCACCTTTTGCCCCG